>NZ_JAMZAN010000006.1:0-355501 GCF_024181865.1 Vibrio sp. Y58_MX_L22 | reverse complement strand
CCAACACAGTTTTCTACATTTTCTCGACGGTGGCGGCGGTGATATAGGTTCGGCAGATTTCCCGTTGGCGACGTCAGTAAAATCATGCGGGTAATCAGGTGATGTGATTTTGCTGGTGGATTTAGGCGTGATTCGGGGCAGGATTTCTATGTTGATTGTGCGGGAAGATTGCGTCAGACCTTCGCTCATAATCGATTGGTCCGCAGTTCAAGTCTGCGAGGGGCCACCATATTCCGAAAGGCGTAGCAGGTTAATACCTACTACGCTTTTTTTGTATCTTATATCTTTGGGTACAATTTCGGTTGCGGTAACTCGTCATTAACCTCGTAATAGCTTTTCCTCTTCCCCTTTTCTTTAACTATTATCTGGCTTTCTATATGTAGCAATGAAACAAAATGTCCGCTCGTGATTTAAACCATTGACCCTCAGACAACTTCTGATAGGATGGACATACAAACGTATGGACGTCTAAAACAAAAAATGGAGCTACAATGAAAAGTATTGGTCACTTAAAGAAACTAGCTTTGATTCTCACGGCAGTAGTCGGCTTAAGCGCTTGTGGAGAAAAAGATGACTCTGTCATTAAAGTGGGCGCGACAGTTGGGCCACATGCACAAGTAGTCGAGGCGGTAGCGAAGGAGGCAGCGAAGCAAGGTTTGAATGTCGAAGTCATTGAGTTTTCTGACTACGTGACACCTAATGCCGCTCTTAGCGATGGTAGCATCGATATTAATAGCTATCAGCACCAGCCATTTTTAGACAACTTCAACAGTAGCCATAACGCCCAATTAGTATCAATTGGTCAGTCCATTCTTATGCGTATGGGGCTTTATTCCAATAAGTATCGCTCACTGCAAGAGCTTCCAAACAATGCACGTATAGCGCTTCCAAATGACCCTACCAACGGTGGTCGTGGTCTGTTGCTACTCGCCGATGCAGGTTTAATTGAGCTGAAACAGGGTGTTGGCCATAAAGCCGCCCTAACTGATATCACAAAAAACGCAAAATCATTTGAATTTGTCGAGGTAGATGCCGCTCAGCTACCAAGAACATTAGATGATGTGGACGCGGCTGCGATTACAATGAACTACGTAATGTCTTCTGGTTTAGATCCGAAGAAACAAAGTATCTATCTTGAAGCAAAAGACGCCCCATTAGCAGTCATGGTCATCGCCACTCGTGACGCAGACAAAAATAATGAAGCGTATAAAAAGTTCGTTTCTATTTACCAATCTCAAGCAATTCGTGATTACCTCGATCGTACGTTCAAAGGCACAATCGAAGCAGCTTTTTAATCAATAAAGCAGCGAATACTTTGCCCCACGAATCAGATAGAAAAGAGGCTAATGTTTTCTCATAGCCTCTTCTTTTCATTACTCACTAAATCGACTCATTGTCGACTTTCAGCCTCTAACTTCATTGCCAAATAAGCTTGGTCAGCAGAAACCAATTCAGGACGGTTAATCAACTTCCAGAGGAAGTATGGTGGGATTAAAAATACGATGAAGTAGAGAGATTCATGGAAGAAAACATCGGCTATCGTTTGCTGATGCTCCCAAAGTGCCGTCAGTGCGAAGAGCTCTAACATCACGCCTAATACGCCAAAGACGACAGAGACAACAATCGCTAAACCCAGTAGTTCTCTAATAAAGTGCTTGTATGCCATGATACTAATTCCTTCTAGCAATAAGTCATACTAACTTACGCTCATAAGAAAGAAGCCAGCTTGACTATCATCAAACTCCCCTCATCACAGTTAAGAACTTAGTTTTATAAAAAAGGACTTGTATATAGCACCATTGAAGATTGACCTCTCTATCACAATACAATGACATCATTTCTCGACTTTGAGACTAGCCTTTTACATTTATCAGCAGTGTAAACAAGAGGTCATAATGAAAAAATATACCTATCCTTTACTTGCTATCTCAGGTGGTCTTTTATTGACGGGCTGCGGTAGCGACGACTCTTCATCCGATACAGAAGCAGCCACTTTTTCTCTCAGCGTTTCCGATGCTCCTGTCGACGATGCCAACAAAGTCGTTTTAGCGTTTCAAGATGTTGTCCTTGTACCATTTGACCCTGAAACTGGCGAGCAAACTGGAGAACACATTCTGTTAGATGCTAGTGACAATGGAGCACTACACCAAGTTGATCTAATGGAATATCAGGGAAGCAACGCTAAAACGATCATTCACGAACAGGACATCGCTCCTGGTGATTATGCTATGTGTGTGTACGCTAAAGACGGCAAACAATTAAACGATACAACACTGTCATACGTAGAGAAGACAGACGGCAACATCAAAGGCTTAGTTGTACCTAGCCGAGGCAGCTGTTTTGGTTTTAAACCAGATACGAGCGATCAAGGTCGCTTAAAGTTTTCGCAAAAAGGTCAGTATGTAAAAGTTCATACTGGTCATAATAACTATGTTGTCGAGTTTGACTTACGCAAAGGTCTGGCGGATCCAACAGGCAAAGATTACATGAACATGAACTCTAATGCGGTAAGCTTAGTAAACGCATCAGAATCAGGTCATATTAGTGGTGAAGTCAGTGAAATTCAGTATCAAGCATGTGAAGCAGACAGTGCCGCATCAAATGCAATAAATGACGTTCCTGCCGTTCACTCTGTTTATCTGTATACAGGTTCAATGGATCGCTCAACCATGGGCGATATGGGTGCGACAGATCCACTCAACGCGCCAGTTGCGGTAGCTAACGTGAATGAATCGCAAGACGAAGAAGGTAATACAACCTACAGCTACGAGTTTGGTTACATCGGCCCGGGTACTTACAGCATTGGCTACACATGTACTGCGTATATTGATACGCCAGACGCTCATGAAACTTCAGAAGACGGTTTCTTGATTTACCAGCACTACACGCCAGTTGATGTTGTCGAGGCAGAGCTGACAACTCAGGACATTAATCCAATTCTTTAAGTCACCACATTAAAAAAGCCGCTCGTACTGAGCGGCTTTTTACTTAGTCAGAAAGGTAATATTGAACCGTCGATACCACTCGTACTTTCTTAATGTAAGGCGTGTTGCTGTCTCGGTCATAAATCGAGAACTGCCCTTGAGTTGCACGTTTGATCTTACCCAGTGAACTCTGTGAGTCTTTCGCAAATTTCTCAGCCACTTCACGCGCATTCTTAGTCGCTTCTTCGATCATGTCTGGCTTCACATCATTCAGCTTAGTAAAGCTGTACTCAACACGATTTGCATAAGGATCTTGGTTAAGCAAAACGCCTTGTTTTCCTAGCTCACCTATTTCATTGATTGCCGCTCGAACAACATCAACACTCTGGCTGTAAACCGTAACGGTTCGCGAGGCCAAATAACGATACTCAATGTCTTGCTCGCTCCCATATTGCTGTGCTTTTCTGTCAATGACCGCTGGGGAAGAGAGGGAAACGCTGGTTTCAGGAAGCCCTTTGGCACTTAGAAAGTCCAAAATCAAACGGGTTTGCTGGTCAATTTCATCAAACATGGCCCCCATATCATTACTCGCTAGAGTAAATTGAATCGGCCAAATCACCGTATCAGCAGGATACTCACGCTCCGACAAACCTTTTACTGTAACGACTCTTTCATAGGCTCGGTATTTCACCGCCGTCTGCTGCATAAAATAGCCAAGGATGCCAAGACCAAGTATCAAACTTAGCCCAATCCAAAGTGCTGCTTTATTGGAAACTCGTTCCATTATTTCCCCCTGATAAATATCAACTTAGCTTAATCTTTGTTCTAGATAAGATAGCCTATCTATTGTTTTAAGAGGGAGACATAACGCGAGTTTTGATTCATAGCACAGTGATATACCGTTTTCTTTAGTCAATAAAGCTTCATTGGTTTGTCACCAAAGGCTCATGCTTTTGCCTCTTAACTGTCATCTGTAATTTCTACTATCCAATCAGCAACTTGTACGCTGAGGTAAATATGGATAGTTCAACCCCTTTTCGTCTCCCTCGTAAAACGCCGTTTGGCATTGGTGAAAACGTTGCTGAATGGGCAACCGGTTTAAACCAACTTGATAAGTTCTACGCCCAACGCCCCGTTAATGCCGATACCAAAACTTTTCTCCGCTTCACGCTGGATATCTTAGGTATCGATTATCGCATTGCTCATGGTTCACTCGACTCAGTACCTAAACAAGGTGCTACCGTCATTGTGGCGAACCATCCGCTTGGTTGTGTGGAAGGCGTCATCTTGGCCGAACTCTTGTTGATGGTACGAGACGATATCCAAATTCTAGCCAATCAATACCTGAAAACCGTGCCGGAGTTAGATCAGCTCTTCATTGGTGTCGATGTGTTTGAAGGCAAAGACGCCGTCAAATCGAATATGAAGGCCCTCAGAGCGGCTAATAAACACCTAGCAAGTGGCGGCTTATTGCTTGTCTTTCCTGCCGGTGAGGTTTCCCAGTTAGTCGATGCCAAACAGCAACGCTTGGAAGATAAAGCGTGGAGTCGAAGCGTAAGTAGCCTAATCCGCAAAAACAAAGCAACGACAGTTCCAGTATTCATCAGTGGTCAGAACTCGAAACGCTTCTATATGGCAGGGAAAATCCATCCACTTTTGCGCACCCTACTGCTTGGGCGAGAACTGCTGAACAAACAGGCGCAAACCATCAACTTATCCTTTGGCCAAGCGATAAAATTTAAAGAGCTGAACACACTTAGCGATGATCAAGTGGTGAACTATTTGCGGCTCAACACTTACTTACTCAATCGTGAAATCCAATCGGTGAAGCCCTCTTCCTCATCAGAACGGCTCTCACCAATAGCGGCAGGGTTACCCGTAGGCGAATTGCTTGAAGAACTGAACAACTTACCAAAAGAGTCCAAGCTGCTAACAAGTGGTGAGTTCGATGTTTACTGCACGGAGTCGCAGAATATCCCTTCCCTACTGCATGAAATTGGTCGCCTACGTGAGCTCAATTTTCGACAAGTTGGCGAAGGGACGGGACTAGCAATAGACATTGACCATTTCGATCATGATTACCTGCATCTGTTTGTGTGGGACAGAGAGAACCAATGCTTGGTGGGCGCGTATCGTTTAGGTCTGGTTGATCAACTGATTCAAAAGCGCGGCGTAGCAGGTCTGTATTCACGAACGTTGTTTAACTATGACCAACGCTTTATCGACCAAATGGGTAAATCCATTGAGATGGGGCGCTCTGTGATTGCACAGCAATATCAAAAGAGCATGAGCGCGCTACTGCTGCTGTGGAAAGGCATCGCAACGTTCGTTCATCAAAACCCAGATTACACTCACCTATTTGGTCCGGTAAGCATTAGCAACGACTATAGTGATACTGCACGCCAACTGCTGGCTCAATCAATGACGCTTCACCACTACGATAACAACTGCGCAGAGTATGTCACACCTTCTAACCCACTTCCTGAGCACCACCGTGACTGGAACACCAGCATGCTCACTGCTCTGGGTGATTTACAGCTATTGTCACGTGTCATTGCCAGAATCGATGAAGGGAAAGGAGTGCCCGTTTTGCTGCGTCAGTACTTAAGCCTCAATGGCAAGCTGGTATGCTTCAACGTCGACCCTGCATTCAATAACGCTCTAGATGGATTGATTATGGTGGATTTGCGCGATGTTCAAGAAAAGACGTTGGCAAGGTATATGGGACGCGAGCAAGCTCATGACTACCTCGTCTATCATACTAAATAGCAACGATGATTAAGAACAGTGATTAAATAGAGAGTTGGGAATCACAAGAAGAACCGTGTGGCGACTCTCTTTATTTACCCTTTCATTAACTAATTAGGCGTGCTCCGTGAAGTGCGCCGAAAAGACTCTTATAGATACAATCTATCGAAAGATCTAGATAGCATTTATCTCGCCAATTCCGTCACAAACTTTCACAAAAAACAAAAACAGATCCAAGTCACACTTTAAATTCACCACAACTCAACACAAAACGTGATATTGATCATCACAAGTATTTAATTCGAATTTCAAAAAAAATTAAAAGTGATCAAAGTCACAAGGTATTTTAATTTTAAATTTGTCAGAAGATCGGATTGATCACTAAGATTTTTATTGACAGATTTGAAAGTGGCTTTTTGTTATTAAGTTACAAGTTAATAAGTTGAACTTGGTCACTTAAAAACCGTTTCTCAGCCTAAGAAATGCGGGCGTAGATCACAAAAAACCCGTTGTCAGTTCCAATTGGAAAATGTGTGGTAAATTGATTGGGTACTAAGCAATCAAACAAACGGTTTTGGCGAACCGTTTACTACAACAAGATTCATCAGAACATCGAACGGGGAATTGTTATGATATCACCAGATGCCAAGATCAAGATACAAAATTTTGGTCGTTTTCTGTCAAACATGGTAATGCCAAACATCGGCGCGTTTATCGCGTGGGGCTTTATCACTGCTCTATTTATCCCAACAGGATGGCTACCAAACGAAACGTTAGCCTCTATGGTTGGCCCAATGATTACCTACTTGCTGCCACTACTTATCGGTTACACCGGTGGTAAATTAGTTGGTGGCGATCGTGGTGCGGTAGTCGGTGCAATCACAACAATGGGTGTGATTGTCGGCACAGACATCCCAATGTTTATGGGTGCAATGATGGTCGGCCCAATGGGCGGCTGGGCTATCAAGAAATTCGATAACTACATCGATGGTAAAGTAAAAAGTGGCTTCGAGATGTTGGTTAACAACTTCTCTGCGGGCATCATCGGCATGCTATGTGCGATCCTTGCTTTCATCTTTATCGGTCCATTCGTAAAAATTCTTTCTGGTGGCTTGGCGGCTGGCGTTAACTTCCTAGTTTCTGCTCACCTACTACCACTGACTTCAATCTTCGTTGAACCTGCGAAGATCCTGTTCCTAAACAATGCGATCAACCACGGTATTTTCTCTCCACTGGGTATCCAACAAGCGTCTGAAACAGGTCAGTCGATCTTCTTCCTAATCGAAGCAAACCCAGGTCCTGGTCTAGGTATCCTGCTAGCTTACATGGTGTTTGGTAAAGGTACGGCTCGTCAAACGGCAGGTGGTGCATCAATCATCCACTTCTTCGGCGGTATCCACGAGATTTACTTCCCATACATCCTAATGAACCCTCGCCTAATCCTTGCGGCTATCGCAGGTGGTATGACTGGCGTATTCGTTCTAACTATCTTTAACGCAGGTATTGTTTCTCCAGCATCACCAGGTTCAATCTTTGCAATCTTGTTGATGACTCAGAAAGGCTCAATCGTTGGTGTTCTAGCGTCTATCGCAGCAGCAACAGGTGTGTCATTCGCGGTAGCAGCACTGCTAATGAAGACGCAAACGTCAACAGAAGAAGACGGTGATGAAGCAGCACTAGAAAAAGCAACATCACAAATGAAAGACATGAAATCTGCATCTAAAAACGATGCGGTGGTAAACAGCCAAAGCAAAGGTGACGTAGACCTAGCGACAGTACAAAGCATCATTGTCGCTTGTGATGCGGGCATGGGCTCAAGTGCAATGGGCGCGAGCATGCTACGCAAAAAGGTTCAAGACGCAGGTCTGAACATCCACGTAACCAACCTTGCCATTAACAGCTTACCAGAGAGTGCAGATATCGTGATTACTCATAAAGACTTAACGGATCGTGCACGTAAGCATGCTCCAAACGCACACCACATTTCATTGACTAACTTCCTAGACAGCGAGATGTACAACCAGCTAGTCACCAAACTACTAGCAGCGCAAAACCAATCCGCAGCCAATGACGACCAAATGGTAAAAGTTTCGCTCGTGGCAGCAAACGACGACAACTTCGAGCCACAGCAAACGTCGGTGTTCCAAATCCAGCGTGAAAACATTCACCTAGGTTTGAAAGCTGCCAACAAAGAAGAAGCGATTCGCTTCGCGGGCAACAAGTTGGTCGAACTTGGCTACGCAGAACCAGAATACGTAGACGCGATGTTTGAGCGTGAAGCATTGGTTCCAACTTACCTAGGCGAATCTATCGCAGTGCCTCACGGTACGGTGGAAGCGAAAGACCGCGTGAAGAAAACCGGCATTGTAATCTGCCAATACCCATCGGGTATCCAATTTACTGAAGACGACGACGATGTTGCGAAACTGGTTATCGGCATTGCCGCTAAGAACGATGAGCACATCCAGGTGATTACCACCATTACGAACGCGCTCGATGAGCCGGAGGCAATTGAGAAGCTAACCAGCACCAACGATGTGGAAGAGATTCTAAACATCCTTGGCGGTCAACAAGCGGCTTAATTACCCCTTTAATTTGCTCCTGAGGCAAATGAGGTCAGCTGTCACCCCCTATGCGGTTGGCCTCCCCCTAGTTTCGTAAGTCAACATTTTAGACATTGGTAGGTAAGAATTATGAAAAACGCAGTTCATTTTGGCGCAGGTAACATTGGTCGTGGCTTCATCGGTAAACTATTAGCAGACGCAGAAGTCGAGGTGACATTCGCAGACGTTGACGCTCCACTCGTCGACCAACTGAGTCACAAGCAAGAATACAAAGTAAAAGTGGTCGGTACTGAGTGCCAAATCGACACAGTAACTCACGTCACCGCGGTAAACTCAGCCAGTGAAGATGTCATCGACCGCATTGTAAAAACCGACTTGGTAACAACAGCGGTTGGCCCTAACGTACTGGACATCATTGCAAAAACCATCGCTACCGGCATTGCTAAACGCTTTGCAGCAGGTAACGATAAACCATTGAACATCATCGCGTGTGAAAACATGGTTCGTGGCACGACTCACCTAAAAGGTGAAGTGTACAAACATTTGGATGAATCATTACACGCGAAAGCAGACGAGCTAGTTGGCTTCGTCGACTCCGCAGTGGACCGCATCGTACCACCAGCAGAAGCGGCGAACGATGACCCACTAGAAGTCACTGTAGAGAGTTTTAGCGAATGGATTGTGGATGAGCAGCAATTCAAGGGCGAAATCCCTGACATAGCTGGCATGGAAAGAACCAACAACCTAATGGCATTCGTAGAACGCAAGCTATTCACTCTCAATACAGGCCACTGCATTACCGCTTACCTAGGTTGCTTGAAAGGCCATCGCACCATTCGTGAAGCAATTGAAGACCCAAGCATTCACGCTGAAGTAAAACAGGCGATGCAAGAGAGTGGTGAAGTGCTGATCAAACGCTACGGCTTCGACCGTGACATGCACAACGCCTACATCGAGAAGATTTTAGGACGCTTTGCCAACCCATACTTAGTGGATGAGGTGGATCGCGTAGGTCGTCAACCAATTAGAAAATTGGGTGCAAACGATAGATTAGTGAAGCCTTTACTCGGTACAATTGAGTATGGCACTGAAAATAAAACACTTTTGAAAGGCATTGCCGCTGCGTTGAAGTACACTAACGACACCGACCCACAAGCAGTAGAACTGCAAACCTCATTAAAAGAAGTGGGTGTGAAGAAGACGCTAGCGACATACACAGGTCTTGCAGAAGACAGTGATGAAGTGGCTCAAATCGAGACACTTTACAACCAACTTTGATTTACCTAGGGGAGCTTGGCTCCCCTTCTATGTCCTTCTCTGCTTGAAGAGTTGGGATAGCTAATAATTAGAAATGTATTCAGTATATGGCAGATAACATCAACGAAACCGAGATCATTGAGCGATTAAACAGCGCCCCATCGGTACGAGGCTTTTTCATTGCAGCAGTCGACGTTTTTAACGATTCGATCGACGGGTTAGTGCAAAGAATCTTTCGTAAAGATAACTTCGCTGTTCAATCGGTTGTCGGTCCGCTGCTACAAGACTCTGGACCTCTGGGCGATCTGTCTGTTCGTTTGAAGTTATTGTTTGGCTTGGGAGTGCTCCCCGATGACATTTACCACGACATCGAAGACATCATCAAACTCAAAAACCAACTCAATAGTGACGCTTCAGATTACGAATTCACTGACCCGAATATTCTAGAACCAATTAAGAAACTGCACTTGGTGAAGAAAATGGGCATGGTGCAACTGGAAGTCAGCGAACCAGATGACGACATCGACCTTGAGTTTTATCAGCTACAACTGCAACGTCAACAACAAATCATTAAGTCAGGGCTCTCACTTGCCATTGTCGAGATTTGCAATGAGCTCGGCAAAGACAGCCCTTTTTAATCGAAAAACTGGCACGGAAGCCTCCTCAACTCGCCCCTCTTTTTGCACATTCTTCTATACAACGTGCGTGAAAGCCATCACAGTCCATATTCCGATGTCTCTGTAACATCAGACCAATCTATCGCTAGTATTGAAACGGTATCGCATGCTTTCAATCGAAGACACTAAAACTAAGTGGGAGTTTTTCCAGAAACACCACTGGGTATCTCCAGAATTTTCCCGCACTCCCGTCCTCGAGTCGTGGGAGCGTTGCATAAAGCAATGCAGCCCTTACACCTGGTCAAAACCACATATTGCTTCTGGATTTACCTTCTCATCTCTAATGAAGCGCAACGAGCATCTCATCGAATGCGCCACGACCGTACTTGAAGATACGTACGATATGCTTGGTGACGAAGACCTGGTGTTGATGGTAACCGATGGCAACGGCTGTATTCTCTCCACCGTCGGGCACGACTCTTTGCGACAAGAGATGCAAACGCTCGGCATAAAACAAGGCTGTTTTCTCTCCGAAGGAAAGATAGGCACAAATGCAGTCAATCTCTGTATCAACACTCATATCCCGTGTGAAGTTTTTGCTGCCGAACATTTCAATCGCCACTTGCACTCTTATGCCTCTGTAGCGGCGCCTGTTTTCGACCAATTTGGCAAATTACGCGGTACAACATGCCTTTTCAGAAAAGCGGAAAGCTATAAGAAAGAAGACTTAGTCATCATCGCGTCGAGCGCGAAAGAAGTCAGCTTGCAAATCCACATTCAGTCGGAACAAGAAAACATGAACCGCCTCACTTGTGCGCATAACGCAACGTTAGAGTGCATGGATGACGGCCTTCTGGCCTGGGATGAAGAAAGCCGTATAACCATGGTAAATCACCAATCAGAGCGCTTGTTAAACATTGAAGCCAGTCAGGTCTTGGATAAAGAAGTCTTTTCTGTTTTACGCTTCCCACCGAATGTCCTTACTAGTATTGAGTCAGGTGCGAGCATAAACCGTAAACTCACAACGGTAGAGGTTCGTGGCGAGTTTGTTGAAGCGATCATCACCTTGCGTCCACTCAATGACGGCACACACTTATTGTTCTTGCACCCTATCGATAAAATTCGCGAACTTGCTCAACAACAAATAGGTGGCAGTGCGCGCTATACGTTCAGCACTTTGCCCGTCATTTCACGAAAAATGAAGCATGTCATTACCGTGGCAAAACGGGCCATAAAGTCCAAATCACCGATTCTAATTACAGGTGAAGAAGGCGTAGGAAAAGCCACTCTCGCCATGGCGATTCATAACGAAAGCACCTACAAAGAAGGGCCGTTCATTACGCTCAACTGCCGCTCCATCAATACAGAGCAACTGGTCAAAGAAACCCTGGGGTATGACGAAGGGCAAGGCATGCCTTCAAAGTTTGAGCTCGCCCATGGCGGTACGCTCTTTTTAGAAAAGGTGGAATATCTGTCACCCGATTTACAAGCCGTGCTACTTAAGTTGTTAAAAACTGGGCTCGTCAGCCGCAGCGACAGTTTGCGATTGATCCCCGTAGATTTTCAACTTATTACCAGCACCGCTTCAGAGATCAGCGAGTATGTCACTCAGCGCTCATTTGGTCGGCAACTTTATTATGAAATCTCCTCGAACGAGCTGCATATTCCACCACTACGAAAGCGTAAAGAAGACATTGAATTTCTCGTCCAGCAGCTTATCAGCCATTACGAACGCCGCCACAATGTGACGATCTCGATAGAGCCAGTCGCACTGGAAGCGTTGATGAATTTTCGTTGGTCAGGCAATAACTCCGAATTAAGAAACCGAACTGAGCGAATTTTGCTGAACCGCAGTTCGAACTTAATCAAGCTGAACGATATTCCTGAAGACATTAAACTGAATTCTCGCCATACCGCAGAAAATACGCCAGTAATCACGTTAGAAGAAGCCGAGAGAAGAGCGATTGTTCAAGCTTGGAATCAGTGTGATGGCAAAATGCATGATATGGCGAAAGCATTGCAAATTGGCCGCACGACCTTATGGAGAAAAATTAATAAGTTTAGGCTACAGGAGCAAATGAAGCTGTATTAAGTCGTGAAATGGCGTTCCTATAACAAAAGTAAAACCGGCGTAAGCACGCCGGTACAGATGTACTAACGATAAGATATCGATTAAACATCGACAGACAACTGACGAATCTGCGCTTTTAGTCCCGGGAGCATACTCGAACTGGCGCTGAATTTTCGCAACCCCACGCGAAGCAATGTTTCTGTGGCATTTGGATCGCCAGCCATCTCACCACACATACTAACCGGTATGCCCGCGCGATCGCCTGCTGCACACGTGAGCTCAATGGCTTTTAGTACCGATGGTTCAAAGTAGTTCACCAATTCAGCAACAGCGGCGTTACCTCGATCGGCGGCCATAACATATTGAGTCAAATCATTGGTGCCAATAGAGAAAAAGTCGACTTCTTGGGCTAACGCATCAGCATTTAACACCGCGGCTGGTACCTCAATCATAATACCAACGGGCAAATGAGTCACATCCAAGCCGAGTTGGTTCGCTTGATGCGCCAACAGCACTTTTACTTTTCTCACTTCTTCAACCTGAGCCACCATCGGTATCATCAATTGAATATTCGGTTGCTCGTGAAAGGCTCTCAGAATGGCTCGAAGTTGAGCGGTAAACAATGACTCATGTTGAAGGCACAACCGCACCCCTCTCAAACCTAAAAATGGATTATCTTCTGCTGGCATAGGATAAGCGGCTAAAGGCTTGTCACCGCCAACATCTAGACTACGAATCGTAAGTGGCTTATCACCAAGTGCGGCGGCAATATCACGATACACTTGGTATTGCGCTTCCTCAGTCGGCAACTCATCACTGTTTTGAAATAGAAACTCAGTCCGGAATAGACCAACGCCCTCAGCTCCTGATGTTAGTGCATCATCAATATCTTTCGGTCCACCAATATTGGCGAATACTGGAATATGGACACCATCACAGGTGACTGCGACTTGCTGAGCACTCGCTAGTGCACTCTGTCGGGAGTTTTGCCACTCAATTTGCTGAGCTTCTAATTCCTGCTGTACGGCATCTGAAGGAGAGAACCATAAATGCCCTCGGAAGCCATCAATAGTCACCACTTGACCAGCACGCACAGCATCAAGGCAGCCCTGAGCTTTAACGATGGCAGGAATACCCATCGCACGAGCAAGAATCGCACTGTGAGAGGTTTTCCCTCCCTCACTCAAACAGATACCAAGCACTTTCGATTTATCAAGCCCGGCCACATCAGAAGGCATCAGGTCGCGGCCCAACAAAATACTCGGTTCCTGAATGTCGATGGCATTAGGCGTTACGCCTGTCATTTCGACCATAACTTGGCGTGCGATATCATGCACATCTGCTTCACGCTCCCGCATGTACTGACTTTCTGCCTGGCGAAACTCTTCGGCCAACGTTTGCAGTGATTCTATCCAAGCTTGCTCGGCTATCATGCCCGTTTGAATTCGCGCCTCAACCGATGCCCATAACTCTGGGTCACTGAGCATCATGCTATGAGCAGAAAATATTTCCCCTTTCGGCTGCTTCGCTTGCTCCTGCAAATGTTGAACAACCACGCCTATCGCATGCTTAACCCGTTCAATTTCATCTTGTTCACTTTGGAAATCACGTTCAGGCACAGCTGGCATTTCATGAGTAAAAAGGACAACTGGAGCAGTAGCGATACCGTCATTGACTCGAATACCAACAACAGCACCTTCAATCTGACTTGAGGCCATGCCATCGAGCAAAGTATCCGTGCTCTCTTCAGATTCGATAATGCCTTGCTCAACCGCCTCTTTTTCTCCGAAGTGCTCACTAGCTAAGGCTTCAAATGCCTTGATTGCTTCACTGGATTGAGGTCCAAGTGCGCACAGCGTGATCGTCTCTTGGCTACAAACGCCAAGTTTCGCAATGCTGTTTAAGCTTTTTGCGTTCACACGGCGCTCGCCTTTTTTCAACCATAATTGGCAGTCAAAAGGCGCGAGTGCACCAACAATGGCCGCAGCGGGACGAGCATGTAATCCATGCGGATTTTGCACCACCCAATCAAATGTCCGTTCTTGCTCAAAGTTCTCTGATACTGGCGCTATCTCAGCGGATGTTAGTGGCTGATCACCAAGGTGCTCTTGTTTTACGCTTAACGCATTCTGTGCCTCTTCGACTACCGTCGATAAAGGTAGTCCGGCAGCAGCAGCCACCGACGCCGCCATGGTCCCTTCAACAATAGGGGCCGAGATAAGGGTGACATTTTCCCTCACATGATCATCAACCAGATCCAGAGCCATTTCCGTGCTAAGCAACGCGCTGCCAAGATCCATCAACACAACAACCCCTTGTTGATCTTGTACCTGCTCAATCGCTTCCATCACGGCAATGGCATCGGTTCCGATCGGGTTCTCTGGATCATCAATCCCAGCAGCAATCGCAAGCTTGGCTTTGCCTTGCGTCATTTGGGTGGCAAGTTCTGCCACCCCTTCTGCAAGTCGACGACTATGAGATACAACTACAATTCCCACCATCTTAATTACCTGCTATTGCCTGCTGTAGTGCTTTAATCATTAACAAAGAAGAGGTTGCACCGGGATCTTGGTGACCAATACTACGTTCCCCCAGATAGCTTGCTCGCCCTTTTTTCGCCAACATTTCAATCGTGGCAACCGCGTTCGTTTCTGCTAGCTCAACCATTTCATTAAGTAAGTGATCGGCGCTCATGCCATTTTCTAACGACGCCTTCACGCTAACTAAAACGGGTAACCAAACATCACACATGGTTTTATCACCCAGCTCTGCTTTACCACGAGACACCACGCCATCCACACCGCTTTTTAGTGCATCGACCAACTCTTCAAACGTTAGTTGCTCTCGGGTTCCGACAGCGGCAGCCGTGCGAATAAACAGCGTGCCATACAGCGGGCCACTTGCCCCACCGACACTAGAAAGCAAGGTCATGCCCGTATTCTTGAGAATGCTGCCGATATTTTGGTCCGCAAATTGCGGCAGTTTTTCAGCAACTTTTTTAAAGCCACGGTTCATATTGAGACCGTGGTCGGCGTCACCAATATCACGATCAAGGTCGGTCAGAAAATCTTGATTCTCTTGATACGTTTTTGCACATAACTCTAGCCAGTGAACGATATGTTGTTTTTCAATTTGCATGTTTGCTCTCCCCTGTTACCACTTGATCGCGGCCGTATCGACAGGAGCATCAAACAGCTCCAACATCTCTTTGTCTGCCTTCAGCAACGTAATCGAAACGCCTTCCATATCGAGTGACGTACAGAAGTTACCAACCATATTACGCACGATACGGAACCCTGCTTGCTCACAGTTATGAGCCAGACGGCGGTACACTCCGTAAAGCTCTGAAGTTGGCGTACCACCCATACCATTCACCATCACGATGTAGTCGTGTTCAGCGGCGAAAGGCTCAATGCTGGATTCCACTTCATCCCATTCACCTTCGTCACGATTCCAAATACGCAATGTGCGCTGATAAGGTGTGTTTTCAGCAACTTCAGCAAACATTTCATCCACTAACGTATCGACATCGGTGTATTTCACTCGCTTGATACCTGGTTCACCATGGATACCAACACCAAACTCCACTTCATCATCTTCCAGAACAAAAGATGGTTTACCTGCTGCGGGTACAACACAAGCATTAAGCGCCACGCCAAATGAACGACAGTGATTATTAACGCGACGAGCCAGCGCTTCACATTGCTCCAACGAATAACCTTTGTTCGCGGCAGCCCCAACTAACTTTTCAACCAATACCGTTCCAGCAACGCCACGGCGACCAGCGGTGTATAGGCTGTCTTTGACTGCAACATCGTCATCCACCAACACCGACCCAACTTTGATACCATCGGTATGAAGCAGCTCCACAGCCGTTTCAAAGTTCAACACATCACCGGTGTAGTTTTTAATGATAAATAGCACGCCTTCACCAGTATTCACTTGGTTGCCACATTCGTACATTTGATCTGGCGTTGGTGAAGTAAACACCTCACCAGGACAGGCGCCTGTCAGCATGCCTTTACCAATAAAACCAGCGTGCAAAGGTTCATGACCACAGCCACCACCAGAAACCAGTGCCACTTGCCCCGGCGTTTCCTCGTGCCACATGTAACGAGGCTCGTAGTTCGCTTTTAGCTCAGGGCGGGACAATGCCAGGCCTTCCATTTGCTGCAATACAACATCATCGACTTGGTTAATTAACTTTTTCATCGTTCTATCTCATTCCATTTATATTTTTATGTAGGGTATGAATTCATCTTAAACAGAGAAAAAACGTGCTCAACAAAAATCAATCTGTTTCATATTGAAACAACGACTTCGGTATTTTCGTTTCAATATGAAACGAAAAACGACAGATTAGCTTGAATAGTGATCGGCGCCATAAAGCATGCTGATGCTTATTACTTCTGACAGTCGGTTTGACACAGAGGTCATAAAAGCATGGAACAAACCAGAGATATCCTTCACCACCTACCACACCAAACCTAATATAAACCTTATCCCTACAATGGATATTCATTGCAGTCCAAAACACACAAAAAAAAGGTTAAAGGTTTGAATTATGGACAAAATTATTATCAGCCCAAGCAAATACGTCCAAGGTGAACAAGTACTTACATCTATAGCTCACTATGTGAAAACATTGGGTGAACGTCCGTTAGTAATTGCCGATGAGTTCGTGACTAACCTGGTTGGTGATGACGTCAAACAAAGTTTTGCTGACGAAAAGCTTCCACTCACTATGAACATTTTTGGTGGCGAATGTTCGCGCGTTGAGATTGAACGCATCACGGACATTTGTGCCACTCAGAAACACGATGTCATTGTCGGTATTGGTGGTGGTAAAACGTTAGATACAGCAAAGGCTGTTGCGTTTTACACCAAAATTCCTGTCGTGGTGGTTCCTACGATTGCCTCGACTGATGCGCCAACCTCAGCGCTTGCGGTGATATACACACCTGAAGGTGAATTTGCAGAATATTTGATGATCCCTAAAAACCCAGACATGGTCATCATGGATACGTCAGTCATCGCCAAAGCCCCTGTTCGCTTACTTGTATCGGGGATGGGCGACGCGCTTTCCACCTACTTTGAAGCTCGTGCCAACATGACTTCTGGTAAGGCAACAATGGCTGGTGGGTTAGCGACGCGTTCAGCACAAGCGCTTGCGAAACTTTGCTATGAAACCTTGCTTGAAGATGGTGTAAAAGCAAAAGCTGCGGTAGAAAATGGTGTGAGCACCAAAGCGGTAGAAAACATTATTGAAGCCAATACATACCTAAGCGGTATCGGTTTTGAAAGCAGTGGTCTAGCGGGTGCTCACGCTATTCATAACGGCCTAACTAAGCTTGAAGAGTGTCATCATCTCTATCATGGTGAGAAAGTCGCGTTCGGCACACTTGTTCAGCTGGTACTAGAAAACGCAGCGATGGAAGAGATTAATACGGTTCTTGCATTCTGCCGCTCTGTAGGTCTACCAACCAACTTATTTGATATGGGCGTTAAAGATCTTAACCACGCTAAGTTGCGCGAGGTCGCCGAAGCCTCAACGGCCGAGGGAGAAACCATCCACAATATGCCATTCCCAGTGACGGCAGAAAATGTCTACTCTGCAATTCTAACCGCTCACCAGTTGGGTCAATAACTCACCCCCTTAAAGTGGGCTTAAATAAAAAAGCGGCACATACTCTCGCATGTGCCGCTTGGATTTTTGCTGTTAAGCGTAATTACTCAACCGTCACCGCTTTCGCCAGGTTACGTGGTTGGTCTACGTCCGTACCTTTGATCAGTGCTACGTAGTAAGACAGTAACTGCATTGGGATGGTGTAGTAGATCGCCGCCGTGATTTCACTAACGTGAGGCATCGTTATGATCTTCATTGTTTCATCGCCTTCGAAGCCTGCGTCTGCATCTGCGAATACGTATAGAAGGCCGCCACGCGCACGCACTTCTTCAACGTTTGATTTTAGCTTTTCAAGTAGGTCGTTGCTTGGTGCAACCACAACAACTGGCATGTCAGCATCAATTAGAGCCAGAGGACCGTGTTTCAGTTCACCCGCCGCGTACGCTTCTGCGTGGATGTACGAGATCTCTTTCAGTTTTAGAGACGCTTCCATCGCGATTGGGTAGAACTCGCCACGGCCTAGGAACAATGTGTGGTGCTTGTCTGCAAAATCCGTTGCTAGTGCTTCAATTTCTTTCTCGAAAGAAAGTGCCGCGTTGATTTGCTTAGGAAGTGCGTGTAGCGCTTCAACAATCTCTTTTTCTTTCTCTTTGCTGATGCGGCCTTGCTCTTTACCTAGTGCCGTTACCAACATAAGTAGTGCAGAAAGTTGAGTCGTGAACGCTTTGGTTGAAGCCACACCGATTTCAACACCAGCGCGAGTCATGAACGCAAAATCTGATTCACGAACCAGAGAAGAGCCTGCTACGTTACAAATGGTCATCGCCGCCATATAACCTTTCTCTTTTGCTAGGCGAAGTGCTGCTAGCGTATCAGCGGTTTCACCAGACTGAGACAACGTGATCAATAGGCTGTTTGGACGAATCACAAACTTGCGGTAACGGAATTCAGACGCAATTTCTACATCACAGCTAACGCCTGCAATGTCTTCAAACCAGTAACGTGCCGTCATACCTGCGTTGTAAGACGTACCACACGCCACGATTTGTACGTGTTCTACTTTGCTTAGAATGTCTGCCGCGTGCACACCGATCGCGTCTGTCACAACAGAGTCTGCCGTGATACGACCTTCCATTGTGTTGATCAACGCTTTAGGTTGCTCATAGATTTCTTTTTGCATGAAGTGACGGTATTGGCCTTTATCACCTGCATCATGCTCTGCGTTAGATTCAACAATTTCACGCTCAACTGGCTCACCCGTTGCATCAAACACAGTGACTTCACGGCGAGTAATTTCTGCTACGTCACCTTCTTCTAGGTACATGAAACGGCGCGTAACGTTAAGTAATGCAAGTTGGTCAGACGCTAGGAAGTTTTCACCTACACCAAAACCGATCACGATCGGGCTGCCTGAACGCGCTACTACGATGCGTGAAGGATCTTTGCGATCCAACGCTACCGTGCCGTATGCGCCTTCAAGTTGTTTTGCTGTTTTTTGTACCGCTTCTAATAGCGTTTCTGAAGTACGAAGTTCCCACTCAACCATGTGTGCGATAACTTCTGTATCCGTTTGCGATTCAAACACGTAGCCACGAGATTGAAGCAGCTCACGCAGCTCTTCATGGTTTTCGATGATGCCGTTATGGACCACTGCGATATCACCAGACATGTGTGGGTGAGCGTTGATTTCAGAAGGTTCACCGTGCGTCGCCCAACGAGTGTGCGCAATACCAGTTCCGCCGATCACTTTTGCTTCTTCTACTGCATCAGCCAATTCTTGTACTTTACCCAAGCGACGAACGCGCGTTAGGTTTGATTCGCCATCAACAACCGCAACGCCAGCAGAGTCGTAACCGCGGTACTCTAAGCGGCGTAGACCTTCAACCAAAATTTCTGCAACATCTCGTTGTGCTACTGCACCTACGATTCCACACATGTGTTTATCTCCGTTTGTAGTTTTGTTCTTCCCTAGCCATGATTTCAAATAGAGGCAGCAAGCAAAGGCCTTTATCCAGAGGGAAGTGAAATATGAAACTGATTACATTATTAGGCGCAAATGACTTTCACGCCATGTTGTTCAATCTGTACTTTATGCTCTGCTTGGATATCTGCATCGGTCACCAACACATCAACTTGATGCCAAGCGAGCTCTAAGTTTGGGATCTTACGGCCGATTTTTTCGGACTCGATCATTACGATCACTTCACGTGACGCTTCTGCCATTACCTTACTTAAGCCAACCAATTCATTAAATGTCGTGGTTCCACGCTCGAGATCGATGCCATCCGCACCGATGAATAGTTGGTCAAAGTCGTAAGCTCGTAATACAGATTCGGCTACTTTGCCTTGAAAGGACTCTGAGTGCGTATCCCAAGTACCGCCAGTCATCAGCAGTGTCGGTTCGCTCTCTAATTCATTAAGAGCGTTAGCAACATGCAACGAGTTGGTCATGACCACTAAGCCACGTTTATCATTCAACTGTTGAATCAGCGCGGCAGTCGTGCTGCCACTGTCGATCACGATGCGATTATGATCGCGAATCAATGATGCTGCTGCTTTTGCTAAGCTTAACTTTCGAGTCGAAACATTAGCGCCCAATTCTTCGTGAATGACTTCCTTTGGGATAGCAATCGCACCGCCATAGCGGCGTAGAAGTTGGCCGTTTTTCTCTAAAGAAGCTAAATCCTTTCTAATCGTGACCTCTGAGGTTTCGAATTTCTGAGCAAGTTCATCAACGCTGACTTCTCCTAGTTCAGAAACCAAGTTAGAAATGGCGTGTCTTCTTAATTGAGTGTTTCGTTTCGACATTTAAGTTTTTATTTTAAGTTTCGATGTGAAACTTATTATAGTCAAACCGAAACTTTCAAGTCCATTTATTTCGATCCAAAAAATTAATATTTCTCGATAAAACCTTGTCCTAAGACAATTCTTAAACAGTGATATTGGATTCATTCAGTGGTAGAATTCGCCACCGAAAAGAAAAAAAATTACAGAATTGAAGGCTATTTTTTTGCAACTTTCTGCATATAAAGTGGGATTAGTCACAAAAAGGTAACCAAAATCGCCGATCTTTTAGTCATAAAATGACTAAACTTGGTGAAAGACTTTCAGAATCTGAAGTTCTAATAATGAGACGAAAAATCGGTGGGTGACAGGTACTAAATGTCATCAAAAACGTCCTGACTTCAGAGTAAATAACCGACTTTCAAATTGTAACTATACTTACCGGAGAGTATCTTCCATGAAAAAGACCAAAATCGTATGTACGATTGGCCCTAAAACAGAATCTGTAGAGAAGCTAACTGAACTAGTTAACGCAGGCATGAACGTAATGCGCCTTAACTTCTCTCACGGTGACTACGAAGAACACGGCACTCGTATCGCGAACTTCCGTAAAGTAATGGAAGCTACTGGCAAACCACTAGCAATTCTTCTAGATACTAAAGGTCCAGAAATCCGCACTATCAAGCTAGAAGGCGGTAACGATGTTGATCTAGTAGCAGGTCAAGAATTCACTTTCACAACTGACACTTCAGTTGTAGGTAACAAAGATAAAGTTGCAGTAACTTACGCTGGTTTCGCAGCAGACCTAAACGTAGGTAACACTATCCTAGTAGACGACGGTCTAATCGAGATGGAAGTTATCTCTAAGACTGAAACTGAAGTTAAATGTAAAGTTCTTAACAACGGTGCACTAGGCGAAAACAAAGGTGTTAACCTTCCTGGCGTTTCTGTAAACCTACCTGCACTATCTGAAAAAGATAAGAACGACCTTAAATTTGGTTGTGAGCAAGGCGTTGACTTCGTAGCAGCTTCTTTCATCCGTAAAGCGTCTGACGTTCAAGAAATCCGTGAAGTACTTGCTGCAAACGGCGGCGAGAACATCCACATCATCTCTAAGATCGAAAACCAAGAAGGTGTTGATAACTTCGATGAGATCCTAGAACTTTCTGACGGCATCATGGTTGCTCGTGGCGACCTAGGTGTTGAAATCCCAGCTGAAGAAGTAATCTTCGCTCAGAAAATGATGATCGAGAAGTGTAACCGTGCACGTAAGATGGTTATCACAGCAACTCAAATGCTTGATTCTATGATCAACAACCCACGTCCTACTCGTGCGGAAGCAGGCGACGTTGCTAACGCGGTAATGGACGGTACTGACGCAGTAATGCTTTCTGGTGAAACGGCGAAAGGTAAATACCCTGTTGAAGCGGTAACTATCATGGCTCAAATCGCGAACCGTACTGACTCAGCGCTAAAAGCTGAACTAGGTTCTCGTCTAGACAGCCCACGCCTACGCATCACTGAAGCAGTATGTAAAGGTGCAGTAGACACAGCTGAGAAACTAGCTGCTCCACTTATCGTTGTTGCAACTGAAGGCGGTAAGTCTGCACGTTCAGTACGTAAGTACTTCCCAACTGCAAACATTCTAGCGCTAACAACTAACAAGAAAACTGCTGCACAGCTAGTTCTAACTAAAGGTGTTACTCCTGTAGTTGTTGATTCAATCGAAAGCACTGACGCATTCTACGTAGCGGGTAAAGAACTTGCTCTAGAATCAGGTCTAGGTAACAAAGGCGATATCGTTGTTATGGTTTCTGGCGCTCTAGTTGCTTCAGGTACTACGAACACAGCTTCTGTACACGTACTATAAGACTGAACTTTTAACACTTCAGTTTCTTGAGAAGGAGGGCTTATGCCCTCCTTTTTTATATGGCTTTCTTGCTCTCATAATAGGCTAATTGTATTATTCACCTCTATCAGAATTTCGTACTGTTTAATTTTATCGTCACGATTAAAGTTTCTATGAGGTGTATGTGTCTAGTCCCACTCTTACCGACAAAGTATTAAGAATGATCCGTCAGGATATTCTCGATGGCGAGCTTAAACCAGGTCAAAAACTCGTGGTTGCCGAACTCAAAGAGAAGTACAACGTAGGAGCGTCACCCATTCGAGAAGCATTGGTGCAATTATCTTGGAGCAAATACGTCAAACTCGAGCCGCAAAAAGGCTGCTGGGTTGCACCTGTATGTAAAGATGAGTTACATGACTTGTACGAAAGCCTGCAAATGGTCTCCGCATGCTTACTCAGTAAGGCAATTATGATTGGCGATGAAAAATGGGAACTGGATGTACTAACTGCTTATCACAAGTTATCCCGAGTAAAACCTGGCGAAAGCTTTTGTTGGAGGGAATGGGAAGAGCGCCAAAATCAGTTTCTTACTGCGCTGTTTGAAGGTGCTGGCTCTGTCAATATGTTTGGGTTTTTCCGCGATCTACTCACGCAAATTAAACGCTACCAATACTTCGCGATGCAGATTTTAGGCACAGGGAACCCTGGGCACTGTAATCTCGATGAGCAAGAAATACTGATGAAGGCATCGCTAGACAAAAAGAGTCAGGATGCTTTAGGTTATCTAGAGCGTTATTTGAGACAGTCAATACAGTGTATCGAAGCCGCCATCGACAACCAATGTCGCATACTGGCTAGCGAATAACGCTGAGACTAAAAAGCGGGGGTCTATCCCCGTTTTTTCGTTTTTGTAAAAGCACTAAGCAATATCATCATAACTATGACATAGCGATACGCAGTTACGCCCTGCACTTTTTGACTCATACAAAGCAATATCAGCACATTTATACGTTCTTGTACGATCAGAGGTTAAATCACTATACCCAGCACTTACAGTAATGCCTCTATCACTACGCATTTGAACCGCGACACGTAGCCTGTTCAATACAATTTCAGCCTCTTCTAGTGTTGTATGCGGCATAATCACTGCAAATTCCTCACCACCGACACGAGATACAAAGTCTGTGCTGCGGACTTCTTCTAGGAGGGTTTCTGCGACACTACAAATCACCTTGTCTCCTTCGTCGTGGCCAAGCTCGTCATTAATACGTTTAAAGTGGTCAATATCAAACAACGCCAAACAAGCAGGAGGGCTATCAGGATAGCGTTCAATAATCCCCGCATATTGCGCCAATTGCTCTTCAAATTTTCGGCGGTTCCACAACCCCGTCAAGCCATCTTTTTCGCTTAGGTTTCGTAATTTTTCTTCTAACTCTTTTTGCCCAGAGATATCCACCAGCGACGTAATGTAATAACTCACTTTACCTGATTTGGTTAAATTCGCCTGAATACGCATTATTGCAGTAAAGACTTGATTAAACTTAGTTCGACAACGAATCTCCCCTTCCCATACGTGTTCACTCTTCAGTGTTTTCCAGATACTCAGGTTTGCTTCGAGATCTTCAGGTAGAAAAATTAAATGATGTGCACTCCAACCTTGGGCATGCTTGGTTGAGTAACCCATCATGTTTTCAAACTCTTGATTAACCATGATGATTCTATGTGAAGCATCCGAGATCATCACCGCAGTCATACCATCAAGAGCAGCTCGAGCCAACTTCGATTCCATACTATGACGCCGATAATGCAGAGCAAGGGCTGCCGTCGGCAAAGTGAAGCCGAGCACCAAACTTAGAACAAAAAACGCTTCTTGGATTAAGTCATCAATATCCCTCTGAGCTCGGGATAATAACTGCTCATTGGTAAGATCAATAACCAGATGAAGAGGTTCGCTAGAAACAAACTGGATGGTGCGATACGCGACCAAATTCGAACCATTGTAAGCATAGCCCGAATCTTTTGAATTTAAACTACGCCAAATGTTTGGGTACATCCGGCCAAAATTAAATTGAGAGCGAGCGGGAATTATATGGCCATACAAACGAGCTGATTTAGGGCTATCAATGTAAAATCCGTCACTCTTAATCAGCTCAATATGGAAATCAAGCACTGACGAATAGTTGAGTCGAGAGGATAAATAGTCAATATCAACATTAAGCACAAGATACCCTTCGCGCTTTCCGTTAAGCGAAATAGGCATCAAAATACGCAGTGACGGGCTATAGGGATAGACTAACTCGCCATACTCTCGTTCTAAACCTATCCCCCACGAAGCGATTTCGCCATCGTCTAAGTTCTTAGCGAATTGAAAGTAATCTCGCTCTGACTTATTTTGCAATTTGATCGCGGGCAACGCAGCGCCTGTTTCAATCTCATAATTAATCCTCACTTTTTCTCGACCAGAAACATCAAGAAAGCGAATTTGCTTATACAACTTTTGATTGATTGCGACCGAGATCCACATGTCTTCTAAGATGGAACGGTTCACCCGGTTAGGTTGGCGCAGATATTCATACAGACTTTGGCTGTGACCAAGTAGGTCACTGATCGTTTCGATTTGATCCTGAATATTGCTGTATTCACGGCCAGTATAGGCCAATTGATGTAACGCTTCTTGAGCGGTGTTCTCAACATTGTTTTCTAACAACGTCAGATATTTCTGATAGTAGTAAGCGGCAGTGAGTGCACTAAAAAATAGTGCTGTCGCCAATAAGGTGCCGACTCGCTTAGGTACTTTCACACGTCTAATGCCTATCATGCTTACTAAAACGACAATTATATCATTAATTGTTATTTTCTAAACAAAAAAGCCACTTAGATTAAGTGGCTTTTCTATATGCAATCAGAGAGTTAAGGTTTGAGGGCTCGCTCTCCTCGCGCAATGCCAACGACACCACTACGAGCAACTTCGACAACTTCGGTCACTTCGGATATCGCTTGAATGAAGGCATCTAGCTTTTCACTCGTACCCGCAAGTTGTACGGTGTATTGGGAAGCCGTGACATCCACGATCTGGCCACGGAAGATGTCTGCCGTCCGCTTCACTTCTGCTCGCGCAAAACCACTGGCTTTCACTTTCACCATCATCAGTTCACGCTCAATGTGCTCATACTCGGTGACTTCTTGTACTTTCAGCACATCGATCAGTTTGTGTAACTGCTTCTGAATTTGTTCCAACTGCATCTCATCAGATGTCGTGGTAATGTTCATTCGCGACAGGGTTTCATCATCAGTCGGTGATACCGTCAAAGATTCAATGTTGTAACCACGTTGAGAGAACAAACCAACAACACGAGACAACGCACCCGGTTGGTTTTCCAATAGCAATGAAATAATGTGTCTCATATTAAGTTCTCTCCGTTTTGCTTAGCCACATTTTATCCATACCCTCACCTTTGATTTGCATCGGGTATACGTGTTCGGTTTCGTCTACGTTGATGTCCACAAACACCAGACGATCTTTCATATCCAACGCTTTTTGTAGCCCTTCTTCGAGCTGATCAGGCGTTTCGATACGAATACCGACGTGACCATAAGCTTCTGCAATCGCTGCAAAGTCAGGAACAGAACTCATGTAAGAATTAGAGTGACGACCTTGATAAATAATGTCTTGCCACTGTTTTACCATGCCTAAGAATCGGTTGTTCAGGTTGATGATCTTCACTGGAATGTCGTATTGCATGGCTGTAGACAATTCTTGAATGTTCATCTGAATACTGCCGTCACCAGTCACAACCACGACCTCTTCTTGTGGCATGGCAAACTTCACGCCCATGCCAGCCGGAAGACCAAATCCCATGGTGCCAAGACCACCAGAGTTTATCCAACGGCGCGGCTTATTGAATGGGTAGTACAGCGCCGCAAACATCTGATGCTGGCCCACATCAGACGCCACATACGCGTCGCCATTAGTTAGCTTGTGCAGCGTTTCAATTACTTGCTGTGGCTTGATTCGTTCTGGAGACGTTTCATAAGACAAGCAGTTGCGGTCACGCCACACTTGAATGTCATCCCACCATGCGGTAATAGCATCTTGATCATTTTCACTACCTTGCTCTGCAAGCAGCCCGAGCATGGTTGTCAGCACTTTTTCCGCAGAACCTACGATCGGCAAATCCACTTTCACGTTTTTCGAGATCGATGACGGATCGATATCAATATGCATCACTTTTGCGTTTGGGCAGTACTTTTCAAGGTTGTTGGTTGTACGGTCATCAAAACGCACACCGATACCAAAAATAAGATCCGCTTCATGCATTGCCATATTAGCTTCGTAAGTGCCGTGCATACCCAACATGCCCAGTGAGTTTTTATGTGTACCCGGGAATGCCCCCAAGCCCATCAAAGTACTCACTACTGGTAGGTTCAGTTTGTCGGAAAGCTCTAAAATATGTTCATGGGCGCCAGAAATCACCGCACCACCACCGATATAAAGCACTGGTTTTTTCGCTTCTAATAGCGATTTAAGCGCTTTTTTAATCTGGCCTTTATGGCCCGAAGTTGTCGGCTTGTAAGAGCGCATAGAAAGCGTTTCTGGATATTGATAAGGCAGTTTGATTTGCGGGTTCATTACATCTTTTGGCAAATCGATCACAACTGGACCAGGTCGACCTGTAGTCGCGATATAAAACGCTTTTTTGATTGTTTCAGGAATATCTTCCGCTTTTTTTACTAAAAAGCTGTGTTTGACCACTGGGCGGGAGACACCGACGATGTCACACTCTTGGAAAGCATCATTACCAATTAGGCTATTCGGTACGTTACCCGAGATAACGATCATTGGGATAGAGTCCATATACGCTGTTGCAATACCCGTAATGGTATTGGTCGCGCCCGGCCCCGAGCACACAAGTACGACACCCGGTTTACCGGTAGCTCGAGCGTAACCATCAGCCATATGAGTGGCGGCTTGCTCATGCCTTACAAGTACGTGTTTGATTTGATCGGTTTTGGCATGCAGTGCATCGTAGATATCCAAAACAGAGCCACCTGGGTAGCCAAAGATCTGCTCTACGTGCTCTTCTATCAGAGATTGAACCACCATCTCTGCGCCTGACAACATTGCTGTCATAATTGCTCTCCTTAGCCAGTTTCCTCACCGTAAGGTCAACGGATTGGTCTGGTTTTACATAGTCTAGGTCTTATTCGTAGCCTAATCGAAATACTTCCACGTTTTCGGCTATGTCTTGCGTTCGTCATAACATCCCGCAAGGTTACCCAACAAATGTAACGTTTTATTATCAAAGGGTCTAATGAGAGATTGGTCTACTTTTTAAACAAGATACTAGTAATTAGAATGTTAGTAGGAATAGCAGCCACACATCTCCTATTTCACAGTACAACCTAAAAAATTAACGCTTAAAAAAAGAACATTATTTCATAAGCTTTTAGCTATAGGGTGCGAAATAGCGTTATTTGACGAGCAAAGCAGAAAAAATCAATGCAAACAAAAATCCCCAGCAATGCGCGATCACATCACTGGGGATTTTTTCATCAATATAAAACCTAAGTCAGCTTAAGTTACTTTTTATCCGACTTTTCCTTATACATTTCTTCAATTTCATCTTGGTATTTGTCATTGATGACTTTACGACGAAGTTTTTGAGTTGGCGTTAACTCACCATCATCCATAGAGAAAGCTCTTGGTAACAATTTAAACTTCTTCACTTGTTCAAACTTTGCCAACTCTTTTTGAAGATCGTTCACACGCTTCTCAAGCATTTCGACCACCTGGTGGTGCTTAATCAACTCAACGCGATCGTGATATTTAATATTCAGCTCTTTCGCGTACTCTTCTAGCGAGTCATAACAAGGCACGATAAGCGCAGAAACAAACTTACGAGTATCCGCAATGACTGCGATTTGCTCGATGAAGTGGTCTTTACCAATCGCACCTTCAATCATTTGTGGAGCGATGTATTTACCACCTGAAGTTTTCATCAACTCTTTGATACGATCGGTGATGAACAAGTTGCCATTTTCATCAATGTAACCAGCGTCGCCCGTTTTTAGAAAACCGTGCTCATCAAAGGTCTTTTCCGTCTCTTCTGGCATTTTGTAATAGCCACGCATCACCATTGGACCACGAACCAGAATCTCGTTGTTTTCGCCGATCTTAACCTGTGCGCCAGGCATCGACATACCAATAGAGTCGGGGTTAAAACATTTATCATCCCAACACGATACTGTCGCCGTGGTTTCAGTCATACCGTAGCCCAACTTAACGTTGATACCAATCGCATGGAAGAATCGACCGATGGTTTCATCCAACTTTGCACCGCCACAAGGCATAAAGTTGATTTGCCCGCCAAGTAGCGCACGCAGTTTGCTCAGAACCAACTTATCCGCCAAAGCGTATGACTTACGCAGCAAGAGCGATGGCTGACGTTTTTCTTGATGACAAGCGGCCATTTTTGCGCCCATGTTGACTGCCCAAGTAAACATGATCTTACGGTGAATCGGCGCGCGAGACACTTTCTCGTGAATCGCAGAGAAGATCTTCTCATAGAAACGCGGTACGGCACACATCACGGTAGGTCGCACCTGGCTCAGTGCATCACGTACTTGCATGGTGTCTTGCAAATAGCAGTTGGTCGCCCCTTTGTACAATACATAAAAGGTCCAAGCGCGCTCAAATACGTGTGACAACGGAAGGAAACATAATGACACGTCACTTTGAGAAAGGCTCAAGCGCTGATCGTGTCCTTCCAATTGCGCCGCAATGTTTGCGTAGTCCAACATAACGCCTTTTGGCTGGCCTGTTGTACCCGAGGTGTAGATCAGCGTGAGTAGATCATCTTCTTTTGCCTGATCTAAACGCGCGTCCAATTCAACTTGATATGTAGCGTCGCCTTTGGCAACAAATGCTTGCCAAGAGATAACGAAATCATGATCGCCAAGTTCTATATCATCAGACATCGCAACAATGAGCTCTAACTGTTCGCACTGGTCGAAAATGCTCACTGCTGCATCAAATTGAGGCTGTTCACCAACAAACAGAACTTTGACGTCTGCATTGTTAATGATGTACGCCGACTGGGCGGCAGTATTGGTTGGGTAAATAGGTACTGTCACG
This sequence comes from Vibrio sp. Y58_MX_L22, assembly GCF_024181865.1. Taxonomy (NCBI): domain Bacteria; kingdom Pseudomonadati; phylum Pseudomonadota; class Gammaproteobacteria; order Vibrionales; family Vibrionaceae; genus Vibrio; species Vibrio sp. Y58_MX_L22. Next base: position 325,926 of record NZ_JAMZAN010000006.1, on the reverse strand, counting down.
CTGCGTAATTGCAGTGCTGCGATATCAGCGATCGTCCATTGCGGCATGTTGTTCGAGAAAATGCCGATCTTATCTTGGACTCCTAATCCCTGAGCCAAAAGTGCAAGTGATAAAGCATCAACTTGCTGACCAAATTGCGTCCACGTAATACCTTGCCACTCCTCACCCACTTTATGCTTGAGTGCAACGCGTGTACCACCGTTCGCAATTTGTTCACGAATACGTTTAACGATATGAAAATCTAACTTGGCCATTCTTTTACTTACCTTTTGGCTTACAGGCGTAAGCTAATTGAGCGAACAAGTGTACTCACGGCTTGCTAAAACGCAACTGACCAGTATCAAACTTATCACTAATAAGAGACAACTATCACTTATACGTCGCGAACGTACCTCAAATTGCTGAATGATTACTCTATTTAACTTACTGTTTCGATTGTTGATTACGAAAACAAAAAGCCCCGAGAGACAAAAATCGCTCGGGGACCAATGAATTGTAAAAATTGATGATTACCAATATGGTCTAATCGAGAAGACCAAACGTCATCTTATTTTGCGGCAACGACTTCACCACAAGTGATCATCAGTTGATCGCGCAGCCAAATGTGGCCTTTATCTTTTTCGCTTGATTCATGCCAGCTTAAGAAGCCGCTGATTTCTTTGTTCGCAAATGGGAAATCAAGAATTTGCAGTTGATCGCTGTTTACCGCATTTTCCGCCATCCAACGTGGTGCAATAGTCACAAGCTCAGATTGACCCACCACGTATAGTAGGTTGCTTAAACTAGAACCTTCATACGCCGCTTGGCAATCCAGTTCACGGTACGCTTGCTCTGAGAAACTACGTTGGCCATGCACTTTCGATAACTTCGCATGCTTTTCGTTAAGCAGTTGCTCAGCCGTCACACCACCTTGAATGCGTGGGTGTGTTTTTGATGCGATAACCACTAATTCATCTTTGAAGATTTCAGTACTTGAGAAACCTTGCTCATCAAAACGAGCGTAGTCGATCACGAAATCAATTTCTTGGTAGCGCATACGCTCAGACAACAAACGGTCAAATTCTGCATCTAGGTGAAGCTGAACGTTTGGTGCTTGTTGATTCACTTTTGCCATGATCTTCGGAGCAAAACGCATGTCACAAGGGCTGCAAATCGCAAGCTTGAATAAGCGAGTCGAAGATTCTGGTTGGAATACAGAGCTAGGAAGTTCATTGCGAATCAGCTGTAGTGCTTGGCGAATAGGGCCAAACAGTTGACGAGCTCGTTGCGTAGGCTGAATACCACGGCCTTGGCGCATGAATAGCTCGTCGTTAAACATCACTTTTAAGCGTGCCACGGCGTTACTTACTGCCGGTTGAGACATGCCTAGGTTATGTGCTGCACGAGTAATATTTTGCTCTTGCATTACAGCATCAAATACAGTCAGTAGGTTTAAATCTACACCACGCAAAGTGCTTTCCATACGGTAGCTAGCAATTGCGCTCATCGCGTCTTTCTTCTCTAACATTGAGTGCGCCTCTTTTGTAATCGTCAACTTTGTTCATTAAATTCATAACGAATAGAATCCCATCTCGCACAAAAGACGGCGGCTGGATTCGAATCATTTTACGAATAGATAACCTAACTTTTTATTATATTTATCGTCCGGATACTTCCGGCTCGAACTGTACTATCAACTAATCGATTGCGGTTTCGCAACTAGATTGATATTTAATCAGTAAATTTTAGCCAATTAGGTATTTATTTTTTAAATAACAAATACTTGATAAAAACATAAAAAACTATAAAACACGTAAAAATGCATTCTTTGATGACGTATTTAGCAAATTGATAGGACAGGCGGTCAACACAAGCATGCATTTAGCTCAGTTATTAGTTGGAATAAGAACAACAGATGACAGCTATATCTCTGATTGAATTTTGCACTTATCAGTCAAATTATCAGCAAATACACACTGAATAGAAATGAGAGAGGAAGAATAAAAATGCAGCCTTCCAAACAGAAAGGCTGCAACAAAATCGTGTCAAAAATGGAAGGAACAATGTACTTAGAACAACGTACTTAAATGTTCGACACGTAACTTGGAAAATCAACCTGCTCCCACAGCTGTCTGGATAACTCTGCTTTTGAATCCCATGCACCTTGCAGTACCCAATGAACAATAGCCTGAGCAACATCTGGGTATTTCACACTTTCGGCTTGTTGCTCCTTTAGCCACTGGCGTACTGCGGAAATGTCTAAGCTCTCCATCGACATCGCAAGCCCTAAATCTTCTAAGGTCGCAACATTGCTCTGCTGCTCGAATTGACCCGCGAGTGGCTTTAGTAACAATTTTTTCCCCAAAGACAAGGCTTCTGAAGGAAGCTCAAACCCACCATTAGCAATGACACCACTACAGCGATGCAAATGATGCTGGAAGTTGCTGTGGCATAAAGGGCGCAGTTCTATGTTTTCTACCTGCTCACATTCGATCACATCCGGGTGATAACAGATAAACGCTTGTTGATTAAAGTGGAACAATAAGTCCGAGATATCTTCAATCGATTCGAACGGTAGATACACCAACACGAAGTCGTCGTTTTCTGCTTGGCTATCGACGGTATGCACTATCGGTGGTAACAAAGGTTGATCAAAATGATGCCAATGCAAACCAAGGTGATGTTGAGAAGGCGCAAAGTATTCAATGACGGATTTATCTAACCAACTTGCTCCCTTTAGTGGCACCGGATAACGGAAAGCATTTTGGTGGCTGATACCAATAGAAGGCTTATTTTGTTGTCTCGCTGCCCACGCAGTCACAGGTTCGAAATCATTAATGATAAGATCGTAGGACGATAGATCGAGTTGCTTAACTTCTTTGAAAAACTGCACCAAATTGTTATTCAATGCTGTTTTCGCGTAGTTTACAGAGCCTTTTTCGGTAATAAAGGTGAAGCCTCGGCGAGTCTGGTAATCGCCAAATGCTTCCATTGAAAAGTATTTTTCCGGCGCTCGCCCAGAAAACAAAAAGTCGACCTCAACATCGTGCTCTTTAAACGCATGACTCATCGCCCTTGCGCGTGCAATATGTCCGTTTCCTGTCCCTTGAACACCGTACAAGATTTTCATCAATTAGCCTCCTAACATCGCAATCGCTAATCCACCACAAAGACTGCCAAGCAGTGCACCAATGATGACATCGGTAAAAAAGTGCACACCCAATAAGATTCGCGCGGTTCCGATTAAACTTGCCCAAAAGAATGCAGCAACGCCTAGGCTCGGATAGAAATGATCAATCAGCGTCGCCATGACAAACGCAGCGGCAGTGTGTCCTGAAGGAAGACTATAGCGATCAGAGGGGGTAATAAAAGCAGGAAGGAGTGCACTAAGCTCTTCAGGGCGACGACGCTTAAAACTATTTTTCAGCGTCCAATAAATTGGTAGCTCGATAGCAAAAGCAAGTAAACCCGCCAGTAAAAACCAGACTCCTTGCTCCTTATCTAAATACCAAGCTAATAAACCCAACACCAAGTAAAGGTGCCCGTCACCACTGTGGGAGACTCCTTTGCTGATATTGGCGACTTTTTGATTAAAACGGTGCTTAAGACAAACACTAGAGAGCGCTAAATCAAACTTAGCAATGGTTGCAATTGGCTGTGTAATTGTCTCTATGGTTCGCATGTGACCTTTCCTTACTTTGACAACGCCTTTGTGTGAAAAGTAGGAGGTTTAGGTGACAACAGCATGACGGGAGTTTGGACAATTAATGACAAAGGCCAAATTAAAGTGTGCCCAACAATTTATCTATTGGGCATAACCATAAAATAGAACACTAAGAAGGGTTTGCTGGTTGCGGTTGAGGGGTATCTATATACCAGACTTTTCTCTTCTTGCGGCAGGCGCGCAAAGAGCCTGTCGTCATGTCACCATCTTTTGTTAGCTCATAGCTCAGTGAGCGGCAAGTATAGTTTCCCGACAGTTCATGCTCTATACTCGTTTGCTCCGTTTTACTCGAGTTAGGCTCTAGTAAAGGGTTAGGCTGTGTAGATAAAATGTCACGATTTATCACATTGCTGCGCGCATAATCCTTATGGACATAACCTTTTATCACTCCTTTCTGTTCAACGAGAAACCAAGGTTGATCAACCACTTTTGCTAGCACATTAAAGACTTCCCCTTTCGATAATACGCCAAGCTTTTCCCCTTCAAGACTCGGTTTGGAGCGTAGGTTTAATGTGGTCTTAGAGCGGTAAGAAACATCCATAAACTCTACTGGGTTTGAGGTATCGACACCTTCAGTGGTTGGTCGGAAAACTTCCGCTTGCTGTTTCTCACTAGGTTGAACACGGATCTTCCACCAAGAATACGTTTCCGGATCTTTACCTTTAAACTTATTTCGGCTGTCAGACTCAAGGGCAACAAGCATCTGATTCAAGAACGATTCGCGTCCCTCATAACTCAAAAATCGATCCATTTGATCATTGATAACCATGACGCTCTGCGAATGATCATTCATAACAACGGGGGAAGCCACTTCCACATAGGTCTGCGATTGAAACAGCTGACAACCCGACAAGCTGACCAGAGTAAATACTATGGCTGAACGTCCAAATTGTTTTGTTAACCTCATTCTTTCCCTAACCCTTATTTCTTTTACCTAGTGCAACTGCACTACTATAAATGGTCATTCAAAACTTTTGCCAAACAATTCGGACCTTTGTGTGACAAGTCGCAATCCCGATGCTTGTTTTGGTAATGAAACGTCGCAAACTTGATGAGAACTTACTTCTTCTAGCACGTTTCTATCGCATCATGTCGTTTCACTTAGTGCATCATTTTTCTCAAGCAAATGAAAAGACTCATCCGATATGAATAAAAAATCGACTTTAGGGTTGACGCGCTTCATGGAGTGCGGTACTAATTTGTTAACTTAATTATGTGGAAAGCTTAACAACTATGTCAGCTCATTTTTCTATCCTGCTTAGCCTCCTCCTGATCGTGACCAGTTCGCGCGGGTAGGCTGTGGAAGAAAAATAACCACACCAATTTCTAAGAACCCGCATGAGAATGCGGGTTTTTTTATATCTAAATACTGGAAGTAAACGATTCACTTGCGCGAAAGTGCAGAAATCAGGAAGGAAGCAAACATGAACGATCAGGTCATTATATTCGACACCACATTGCGTGATGGCGAGCAAGCGTTGTCAGCAAGCTTGACGGTTAAAGAAAAACTGCAGATTGCCTATGCGCTGGAAAGACTCGGCGTTGATGTTATCGAAGCTGGCTTCCCAATCTCTTCACCAGGTGATTTCGAGTCTGTACAAACCATCGCAAAAAACATAAAAAACAGTCGAGTTTGTGCCCTTTCGCGTGCCGTTGCGAAAGACATTGATGCTGCCGCTGAAGCCTTAAAAGTGGCCGACCAATTCCGTATCCACACATTTTTAGCCACTTCCACCATTCACGTAGAAGACAAACTACGCCGCAGCTACGACGATGTACTAGAAATGGCAGTCAACGCCGTTAAACATGCGCGTAACTACACTGATGATGTCGAGTTTTCTTGTGAAGATGCAGGTCGTACTCCTATAGACAACCTATGTCGCATGGTAGAAGCCGCCATCAATGCAGGTGCGAGTACAATCAACATTCCAGATACCGTTGGCTACACGGTACCAAGTGAGTTTGGTGGGATTATTGAAACCCTATTTAACCGCGTTCCGAACATTGATAAAGCGATCATCTCCGTTCACTGTCACGACGATTTGGGGATGTCAGTTGCCAACTCTATTGCCGCCGTTCAAGCTGGCGCACGTCAGATAGAAGGCACGATCAATGGCATTGGAGAGCGAGCGGGTAACTGTTCACTTGAAGAGATCGCAATGATCATCAAGACTCGTCAAGAGTTTTTGGGCGTTCACACTGGCATTAAGCATGATGAAATTCACCGCACCAGTAAGTTGGTTAGCCAGCTATGCAATATGCCTATTCAAAGCAACAAAGCAATTGTGGGTGCAAATGCGTTTAGCCACTCTTCAGGCATCCACCAAGATGGCATGTTGAAGAATAAGAATACCTACGAAATCATGACCCCTGAGTCTATTGGCCTAAAAAACCAAGCTCTGAACTTAACCAGCCGCAGCGGTCGCGCTGCCGTGAAGAGCCATATGGACACCATGGGTTACAACGAAGACGAGTACAACCTAGACGCACTGTATGCGGATTTCTTGAAACTTGCTGACCGCAAAGGCCAAGTGTTCGATTACGACTTAGAAGCCCTAATGCACTTCTCGAACTTGCGTGAAGAAGATGACTTCTACAAATTGAGCTACCTAAGCGTGCAGTCTGGCAGCGTAATGGCTACCACCAGCATCAAAATGCAATGCGGTGATGAAGAAATGTGTGAAGCAGCGGTCGGTAATGGCCCAGTTGATGCGCTATACCAATGTATCTACCGCGTGACAGGCTACGACATCGTTCTGGATAAATTCGACCTAACCGCGAAAGGCGAAGGTGAAGATGGTTTGGGTCAAGCAGACATCATTGCCAACTACAAAGGTCGCAAATACCACGGTACGGGTGTTTCCACCGACATCGTTGAGGCTTCCGGCCAAGCATTATTGCACGTTATTAACAGCATTCATCGTGCAGATAAAATCGAAGAAATGAAGCAGAAAAAGATTGCGACTGTGTAATAACAACCGGGCTACACGGCTCAGGAAAGAACACGCTCGTTGAAATAATTAAGCTCAAAATTAGAAAACTTAAAGGATTAACATGACAGACAAATCGTACAAAATTGCCGTCCTACCCGGTGACGGCATTGGCCCGGAAGTAATGGCGCAGGCACATAAAGTATTGGATGCAATCGAAAAGAAACATGGTATTGCGTTTGAGCGTGACGAGCATGATGTCGGTGGTATCGCGATCGACAATCACGGTTGTCCACTTCCAGAGAGCACAATAAAAGCATGTGAAGAGTCTGATGCAGTCTTATTCGGCTCGGTTGGCGGCCCTAAGTGGGAGCACTTACCACCAAATGACCAACCTGAACGCGGTGCCCTACTGCCGCTACGTAAACACTTCCAACTGTTCTGTAACTTACGTCCAGCGCAAATTCACTCAGGTCTTGAAGCTTTCTCACCGTTACGTGCAGACATCTCGGGTCGCGGCTTTGACATCGTGGTAGTCCGTGAACTGACGGGTGGTATCTACTTCGGCCAACCGAAAGGTCGTGAAGGTGAAGGCGCAACAGAAAAAGCATTTGATACTGAGGTGTACCACCGCTTTGAGATCGAACGTATTGCAAAAATCGCTTTTGAGTCTGCTCGTCTACGTCGCAAGAAAGTGTGCTCTATCGACAAAGCGAACGTTCTACAAAGCTCTATCTTATGGCGTGAAGTAGTCGAAGAAATCGCAAAAGACTACCCAGATGTCGAGTTGTCACACATGTACATTGATAACGCGACTATGCAGCTTATCAAAGACCCTGCTCAGTTCGACGTAATGCTGTGTTCAAACATCTTCGGCGACATCATTTCTGATGAATGCGCGATGATCACAGGCTCTATGGGTATGTTGCCATCAGCAAGTCTAAACGAAAGCAAATTCGGTCTGTACGAGCCAGCAGGTGGCAGTGCACCAGATATCGCAGGTAAGAACATCGCTAACCCTGTGGCACAAATCCTGTCTGCGGCACTGATGCTACGTTATAGCCTAGGTGAGGAAACGGCGGCACAAGACATTGAAGCGGCAGTTTCAAAAGCACTATCAGCGGGTGAGCTTACGGGTGACCTTGCTGGTGACAACCCAGCACTTTCGACGTCTGAGATGGGCGATAAGATCGCTGAGTACATCTTAAACTCTTAATACAGAACAGATTCATAATAAATACTAAATCCTCTATCCACCAATGACTTACCTCTAAGTCATTGGTGCTAAAACAAAGCAACAAGGATAATGAGGAAAGGAAGCAAACAATGAGCAAAACATTATACGAAAAAGTCTACGACGCACACGTTGCCGTCGCAGCAGAAGGGGAAAACCCAATCTTGTACATCGACCGTCACTTGGTACATGAAGTGACGTCTCCGCAAGCATTTGACGGCTTGCGTGAAAAAGGTCGTAAAGTGCGTCAGGTCAGCAAAACTTTTGCCACCATGGACCACAACGTTTCGACAACCACCAAAGACATCAACGCATCCGGTGAGATGGCTCGTATCCAGATGGAAACGCTATCGAAAAACTGTGAAGAGTTTGGTGTAACGCTTTATGACATTAACCACAAATACCAAGGTATTGTCCACGTTATGGGCCCAGAGCTTGGTATTACCCTACCAGGCATGACCATTGTTTGTGGTGACTCGCACACTGCTACACACGGTGCGTTCGGCTCTCTCGCTTTTGGTATTGGAACATCTGAAGTTGAGCACGTATTAGCAACTCAAACGCTAAAACAAGCGCGCGCTAAAACGATGAAGATCGAAGTGAAAGGCAAAGTGGCTCCGGGTATCACGGCGAAAGACATTGTGCTAGCAATCATCGGTGAAACTACAGCAGCTGGCGGTACAGGCTACGTGGTTGAATTCTGTGGTGAAGCGATCACTGACCTTTCAATGGAAGGCCGCATGACCGTATGTAACATGGCGATAGAGCTAGGTGCGAAAGCCGGTTTGATTGCGCCAGATGAAACCACATTCGAATACATCAAAGGCCGTAAATTCTCACCTCAAGGTGCGGATTTTGATGCCGCTGTAGAATATTGGAAGACATTAAAAACGGACGATGATGCTCAGTTTGATGCAGTCGTGACACTAAACGCAGCGGATATCAGACCACAAGTCACTTGGGGTACTAACCCAGGCCAAGTGATCGCAGTAGATCAACCGATCCCAGCACCAGAAAGCTTTGCCGACCCAGTAGAAAAAGCATCGGCAGAAAAAGCATTGGCTTACATGGGCCTAGAGGCAGGCAAGTCATTGTCTGATTACAACGTTGATAAAGTCTTCGTTGGTTCTTGTACTAACTCACGTATCGAAGACATGCGCGCAGCCGCTGAAGTAGCGAAAGGTCGCAAAGTCGCGCCTCACGTTCAAGCGCTAATCGTTCCTGGCTCTGAGCAAGTAAAAGCGCAAGCAGAAGCGGAAGGCTTGGACGTTATCTTTAAAGAAGCGGGCTTTGAGTGGCGCCTACCAGGTTGCTCGATGTGTCTAGCAATGAACAATGACCGTTTGGGTCCACATGAACGTTGTGCGTCTACTTCAAACCGTAACTTTGAAGGCCGCCAAGGTCGTGATGGCCGTACCCACCTAGTGAGCCCTGCGATGGCAGCGGCAGCAGCAATTGCTGGTCACTTTGTAGATATTCGTGAACTAGACTAAGGAGCAAACCAATGTCAGGCTTTAAACAACACACAGGCTTAGTTGTTCCTCTAGATGCAGCGAACGTTGATACTGATGCCATCATTCCAAAGCAGTTCCTACAAAAGGTCTCCCGCCTAGGGTTTGGTAAGCACCTATTCCATGACTGGCGCTTCCTAGACGATGCTGGCGAACAGCCAAATCCAGAGTTCGTGATGAACGCACCTCGCTACCAAGGCGCGTCTATCTTGCTGGCTCGTGAAAACTTCGGCTGTGGCTCATCTCGTGAGCACGCACCGTGGGCACTAGCGGATTACGGCATCAAAGCGATGATCGCACCAAGCTTTGCCGATATTTTTTACGGCAACTCGATCAACAACCAAATGGTGCCAGTTCGTTTGACTGAACAAGAAGTGGATGAAATCTTCCAGTTTGTTGAGGCAAATGAAGGTGCAGAAGTCGAGGTCGACCTAGAAGCGAATGTCGTTCGTGCCAACGGCAAAGAATATGGTTTTGAAATCGATTCGTTCCGTCGTCATTGCTTGCTAAACGGTTTGGACAACATTGGTCTAACCCTTCAGCACGAAGATAAGATTGCCGAGTACGAAGCAAATATTCCAAGCTTCTTACGTTAAGACGCGTTAGTAAATACACAAATCAAGGGCTGGCAATTGTCGGCCCTTTTAATGTTTTGGGTAACCGTTCTCATATCGCTTTGCTTACAGAATACCGAACGCCTCTGTTGAAATTCGTCATCCTGAACAGCGGCGAAGGAGTGTAATTCAGGATCTACTGCCAGAGCGCACTGTGCAGATTCATACTGTCTTTACTCAAGAGTTTGTGGGTATTAGATTCCTGATATCGCTTATGCTCCTCAGAATGACGGCGAATAAAGGCCACTGATTACTGAAAGAAAACAAGCACTAAACTGGTCTACACTATCAACAATATCTCATTCAAAGGTATCTCTATGAAGCGTCTGTTATTGCTGTTGTGTGCTCTGGTTTCTTTCTCGACATTTTCCGCTCCAAAATCCGACTTATGGCCATATTGGAAACAATCGAATCAAGCCAACCAAACCCAAATTTCTCATCAAGAATGGCAACAACTACTCGATACTTATTTAGTTGAACAAGGCGAGAATACCTTGTTTCGTTACAGCCAAGTCTCCTCTGTCGATAAAACCAAGCTGAAACAATACATCCAGCGTTTGGCAAAACTAGACCCTCTACAATACAGCCAAGCAGAGCAGTATGCCTATTGGGTAAACCTTTACAACGCCATCACGGTAGATCTTATTTTGGATAACTATCCAGTCGAATCAATCACCAAGCTAGGTGGCTTATTTAGCTTTGGTCCTTGGGGAGACGATGTGGTCGTAGTCAACGGGAAGGATCTAACTTTAAACGATATTGAACATCGCATTTTACGTCCAATTTGGAATGACCCGAGAACACATTACGCGGTTAACTGTGCCAGCTTGGGATGCCCTAATCTGCAGTCTCAAGCATTCACTGCTGACAACACGCAAGTTCTACTGGATAGTGCCGCCAAAACATTTATTAACAGCAGCAAAGGCGTATCTATCCAAGGTAACACGGCACAGCTGTCTTCTATTTATGATTGGTTTGCAACGGACTTTGGTGGAGAAAAACAAGTCTTCAACCACATCGCAAAGTACGCACCGCAATACAAAAATTTCTCTGGTAAAGTGAAATACGAATACGATTGGGACTTGAATCAAGCCAACTAAACTGGAGAGATTTGAGGTCAATTAGCGTTAGGATCATGATAGGCCAAAAGCTAAAGACACCGGCAACTCAAAAACTAAGACATAAAAAAGGGCACTGAGTGCCCTTTTTAAATCCAATACTTGATAGAAAACGTCCGACTACTTGAAGCCTTTGACTTTCTTAATCAGATCGTAAGCGTTTTGAATCTCTTGAGATTTCTCTTTCGCGACGTTCATCATCTCTGGTGGTAAACCTTTAGCCATCAATTTGTCCGGGTGATGCTCGTTCATCAGTTTACGATAAGCACGCTTAACGGTTTTACTGTCGGCATCTGAAGACACATCCAGAATTTTGTACGCGTCGGCCAACTGATCCGCTTGTGAAGCTTGTTGCCAGCTACCACCAGAAGATTGGCCTTGATGCTGACCATGAAAACCACCCTGGCTTTGGAAACGGAATGCGGCTTCTTGCATTTGCAAGCGACGCTCTAGCTGCTCAGAAGAGAAACCCAAACCACGTGCTATTTTGTGTAACACATTTCGTTCACTAGGATGAATCGAGCCATCTGCAAAGGCCGCCGAGATTTGCAGCTCTAAGAAAAATTGCAACAAGTCAAAGCGACCAGCTGTCGAAATTTTCACACGAACAAGAACATCTTCTAACGGAAAGTCGCTGTCTTTACCTTCACGAAACGCGTCTTGCGCTGCGCGACGCTGTTCGCCATGCAAATTCATGCGGTCCATCATGGCAGAAGCCAGTTGGATTTCCTCTTTGGTGACTTGGCCTTTCGCTTTTGCCACATGTCCCATTACCGCAAACGCCGCTTTAAAAAACTCTTCTTGGCGCTGAGCTTGACTTGGCCCTTTTCCAAAGCCGCCAGTAGAGAACCCGGCTTGACTCAAGCGACGTGCTTTATCGAATTGATGGCCAATAAATAAGCCAAAGAGTAAACCTAGCGGCCCGCCAAGTAACAAGCCAAAAAAGGCACCCAGAATTTTGCCAAAAATATGCATTATGTGTTCTCTATCAATGAATTTTTATCGACGACGGCGGTCTTATAGTGCCGGATGCAACGATTTCCTTTATGATAATGGAATTAGTTTTATTTCGGCTAGGCCATTTCGCCTGCTTATCTTTGCAGCTATTTTGTCGTCATTATGCCACAGTGAATCAATACGCTGGGATAAATGCGACTATAGTTGATTCATTTGGCTATTACGCTAGGGTACAACAAGCCCTATAGCCATCGAGTAGTAGTGACACAGGAAAGTTCAATTCAATGCAACATTTCTCCCGCACATTTTTAGCGGCCTCTATCAGCACCGCCTTGTTTGTACCCACCACTCAAGCTGAAGCGAATATCCATGATAGTGTGCAGGAAATGCCCGCCACAGATCAATGTTTGGTCGATACAAGTGGCGAGGAGGACGCTCTTAATACCCCAGTAGTGGTAGAAGCTGACACCCTGCAAGCCATCAATGGTGACAAAGCTCAGTACTCAGGTAATGTACAAGTCACCCAAGGCCAGAAGAAAATTACCGCAGATAGCGTAACGCTGCACCAACAAGACAACGTCGTGGTTGCCGAAGGCAACGTGACTTTCAATGACGGCCAAGTCAAAGCTCGATCTGATCGTGTTACTAACGACATTAATCAAGATACGTTTTCACTTGAGAACACCGATTATCAGTTCCTTTGCCAACAAGGCCGAGGCACTGCAGCCTATATCGCTCGCACAGGTCAGTCGGTTTATGAACTCGAAGACGGCTCTATCACATCGTGCCCTCAAGGCGATAATTCATGGCGATTGGTTGCGTCAGGCATCGATGTTGACCAAGATGAAGAGACAGCGACGCTGCACCACCCTCGATTTGAAGTGTTAGATGTGCCTGTTTTCTATGTGCCGTATCTAACCATGCCAATTGGAGATACGCGTAAAACGGGTTTCCTCTTCCCTTCTTTATCGTACGGTTCTAGTGATGGTATGGAAGTCGAGGTGCCATTCTATTGGAACATCGCGCCTCAATATGACATGACACTCACCACGCTCTATATGCAGCAACGTGGTACAAAACTCGATACTGATTTCCGCTACCTAACAGATGGTTGGGGAAATGGAGAAATCAAAGGCGAATACCTCAATAGTGATCGCAAATATCAGGACGAGTCTCGTTGGGGCTACCAAGTTAAACACGACGGTATCATCAATAAACAGTGGATAGTCAAAGTCGATTACTCAAAAGTGAGTGATATTGATTACTTCCTCGATCTCGACTCCGACATTGGTAACCGTGAAGATGGTCAACTGGTCCAAGAAGGACAAGTACAATATCGTTCTGACTTCTGGGATGCCTCGTTAACCGTTCGTGACTTCCAAATCTTATTGAAAGAAGAGAACCGCCCTTATCGCCTGCTTCCTCAGTTAGACTTGAACTACTACACGCCGTTGTGGGGAGATTACCTTAACTTTGACGTGAAGAGCCAAGTCAGCCGCTTCGATACCAGCGATGCTGCGCGACCAAATGCGACCCGTGTTCACATTGAACCAGGGCTTACATTACCACTCTCAAACTCATGGGCAACGTGGACAACAGAAGCGCGTGTGCTCTCTACGTATTACTCTCAAGACTTAACGGGTTTGACAGATGTAAACTTGCAAAACCAGTTGGATGATGAAGTTTCTCGTGTTATTCCTGAGTTCCGTACGCATGCGCAACTTTACTTAGAGCGAGATACAAGCTGGATCAAGGGCTACACACAAACACTGGAGCCTCAGCTGCAGTACTTGTACGTACCTGAAGAAGATCAAACCAACATCTACAACTACGATACCACCTTGCTACAAACCGACTACTACGGGCTATTCCGCAGTCGTAAGTACAGTGGCATTGATAAAATCGCCTCGGCGAACCAGTTAAGCTACGGTGCGAGTACTCGCTTCTTTGATGATGACTATAAAGAGCGTCTTAACGTTTCATTTGGTCAGATTTACTACTTCGATAAAAAGACCAAACTGAGCAACAGCCCAAATCTTCCGGATGAGACAACCAATTACTCATCATGGGCAATTGAAGCTGATTTCAACTACAACGATTACTTGTTCTATCACGGTGGAATTCAATACGATATTGATTTGAGCTCCATGCAGTTGGCAAACAGTACCTTGGAATACCAATTCAACGGCGGCTTTATTCAGGGTAACTATCGCTACGTTACGCGTGAATACATCGAAGATACGATCATTCTCGAAAACCTAGACACAATTACTCGTAAAGGTATTTCTCAAGCAGGTATTGTAGCGGCCTACGAGTTCAACCCGAACTGGTCTGCGAGTGGTCAATACTACTACGACCTCAATGAAAATGCGGACCTAGAATGGTTAGCGAGCCTACGTTACCAATCTGACTGTTGGTACATTGGCGTCACTTACTCAAACCAATTGCTTGGTTGGGAAGACCAAGCTATCGGCAGCACCGGGGCATCACCTGAATACGAAAATAACTTCAGCGTTAACTTCGGTATTCAAGGCTTTGCGACCAACCAGCGTGAAGACACTGCTGTCAAAGAACTGGATGGTTCTGACAACGCGATTAAGTACGGCCGCCCATTCTATCTGAACAATTAATCAAAATAGGCGTCTTAAATGAATAAGACGCCTATTCAAAAATACTGACGGAATTTTAAATGAAAATTTGGAAATCAATCTTATTCACGACCCTACTCTCTTGCGGAGCGGTTGCAGCACCAGTAGAGATCGATAAGGTTGCGGTCATCGTGAACGACGGTGTAGTTCTACAAAGCGACATCGAAACAGCGATGAAAACGCTGCAAGCCAACGCACGTCAAAGTGGAAAGAGCTTACCTTCCACCAGCGTGTTAAAAGAACAAGTCGTTGAAAAACTTATCATTGATACGTTGCAAGGCCAAGAAGCAGACCGTATTGGTGTGCGTATTGACGACAACCGTTTAAACCAAGCGATTGCAGAGATCGCACGTAATAATGAGCAATCGGTAGAACAACTCGCCGCTTCTGTAGAAAGTGAAGGTTTAAGTTACCCAGAATTCCGCGAACAAATTCGTAAGGAAATCGCCGCATCAGAAGCTCGCAATGCACTGGTTCGTCGCCGTATTAATATCCTTCCAGCAGAGGTCGATAGCCTTGCTGAGCAACTATCACAAGAAACCAATGCGACTGTTCAATACAAAATTGGACACATTCAACTGCGCTTCTCTGACGATAAAGAAAAGTCAGCTGTAGAAGCAGAAGCTAAAGCGCTCGCGAAAAAGCTAAACGAAGGTGCAGACTTTACGGAGATGGCCTACACCTACTCAAAAGGTCCTAAAGCTTTACAAGGTGGTGACTGGGGCTGGATGCGTAAAGAAGAGATGCCAACCATCTTTGCTGATCAGATCAAGATGCAAAACAAAGGCAGCATTATTGGTCCATTCCGTAGTGGCGTTGGTTTCCACATCCTAAAAATAGAGGATGTAAAGGGCCTAGAAACGGTTGCGGTAACGGAAGTAAATGCGCGTCATATTTTGATTAAACCAACCGTGATTCTGAGCGACGAAGGGGCGAAGAAGCAACTGAATGAATTTGTACGCCGCATCAAAGGCGGTGAAGCAACGTTCGCTCAATTGGCAACACAATACAGTCAAGATCCTGGCTCGGCAGCACAAGACGGTGAACTAGGTTATCAAACACCAGATCTTTACGTGCCAGAATTTAAGCACCAAGTAGAAACTCTGCCAGTTGGCTCAATCAGCGAACCGTTCAAAACCGTTCACGGCTGGCATATCGTTGAAGTGTTGGATCGTCGCCAAGTTGACCGCACTGACTCAGCGATGAAGAACAAAGCTTACCGTATTCTATTTAATCGTAAATTTAATGAAGAAGCGGGCGCATGGATGCAAGAGCTACGCGCAAGTGCGTTTGTTGAAATCGTGGATGACAACAATGACAACTAATACAATTCGTAGAATTGTCGTAACCGCAGGGGAACCTGCGGGTATCGGCCCAGACTTAGTGCTTGCCCTATCGAAAGAAGATTGGGCGCACCAAATTGTCGTCTGTGCCGATAAGAATATGCTGACGGAGCGAGCCAAGCAGCTTGGCATCGAAGTCCAACTGTCTGATTACAATCCAGAAGAAGCACCTAAAGCACAAAAAGCGGGCACGCTTATCGTTGACCATATCCATATATCAGAACCTGCGGTCGCAGGCGAGCTCAATGAAGCGAATGGCCACTATGTACTAAAAACGCTAGAAAGAGCGGCTTTAGGCTGTATGAATGATGAATTTGATGCTATTGTCACCGGCCCTGTTCATAAGGGGGTGATTAATCGCGCAGGTGTTGCATTCAGTGGTCATACTGAATTTTTCGCCGAGAAGTCACAAACGCCGCTAGTCGTAATGATGCTAGCAACGGAAGGACTACGCGTGGCGCTGGTTACAACACATATTCCTTTAGCTTATGTGTCCAAAGCTGTCACCGAAGAGCGATTAGAAAAAATCATCGATATTCTTCATAAAGACCTTGTAGAAAAGTTTGCTATCGCACAACCAAACATCTACGTTTGCGGGCTTAACCCTCATGCTGGCGAAGATGGCTGCTTAGGTCGTGAAGAGATCGAAACCATCACTCCGACACTGGAAAAAATTCGACAAGAAAAAGGTATCAACCTGATCGGCCCTCTGCCGGCTGATACCATTTTCAATGAAAAATATTTAAATGATGCTGATGCTGTTTTAGGCATGTACCATGATCAAGTGTTGCCAGTATTAAAATACAAAGGCTTTGGTCGTTCAGTAAACATTACTCTTGGTCTACCTTTTATTAGAACATCGGTGGACCACGGTACTGCATTAGATCTGGCAGGGACAGGTCAAGCGGATACAGGGAGTTTCCGAACAGCGCTCACGCATGCGATAGATTTGGTAGAGAAGAAACAATGAGAAATGATGTCCATTTAGGACACAAAGCGCGTAAACGTTTTGGTCAAAACTTCCTGAACGATCCATACATTATTGATGGAATCGTATCAGCGATTAACCCAAAACCAGGTCAAAACCTGGTTGAAATCGGTCCTGGTCTTGGTGCAATCACTGAGCCAGTAGGTCGTGAAGTAGATAAGTTCACAGTTATCGAATTAGACCGCGATCTGGCGGAACGCCTACGTACTCACCCTGAACTGGCGGATAAGTTGACCATCCATGAGGGTGACGCTATGCGTTTTGACTTCACTCAATTAGTGAAGCCAAACAACAAGCTGCGCATTTTTGGTAACTTGCCATACAACATCTCTACACCATTGATGTTCCACCTTTTTGAGTTCCATAAAGACATTCAAGACATGCACTTTATGCTGCAAAAAGAAGTGGTAAACCGCTTAGCCGCCGGCCCTGGCAGCAAAGCTTACGGCCGTTTAACGGTAATGGCTCAGTACTACTGTAAAGTAGTACCGGTACTGGAAGTACCGCCAACGGCATTCGTTCCACCACCGAAAGTGGATTCTGCCGTTGTTCGTTTAGTGCCTTACGAAGAGCTGCCATGCCCGGCGAAAGATCTGCGTTTGCTCGATCGCGTTTGTCGTGAAGGCTTTAACCAACGTCGTAAAACAGTTCGTAACTGCTACAAATCGTTGTTAAGCACAGAAGTACTAGAAGAGCTAGGTGTTAATCCAAGCATGCGTCCAGAGAACCTGACGCTAGAACAATTCGTCGCAATGGCGAACTGGCTTGCGGATAACCCGCAGCACTAAGAACTCAAACAATAAGCCAAACCCTTGTAGGTTTGGCTTATTATTATTGGGATATTACGTTTCTGAGGAGTGCACATGGACGTCATTCAACCTTGCATCAAAATTCAAGTTCACACCAAATACATCGAAGAACAGTCCAACCCAGAGCTACAACGCTACGTTTTCGCTTATATCATCACCATCAAAAACCTTAGCCAACAAACCGTACAGTTAGTGAGCCGCCGCTGGCTAATCACAGACTCGAATGGCAAGCAAATGACGGTTGAAGGTGACGGAGTGGTAGGCCAGCAGCCCTTTATTCCAAGCAATGATGAATACACGTACAGTAGCGGAACCGCGTTAGAAACCCCTGTCGGCGTTATGCAAGGACACTACAAAATGCTGGATGAGAAAGGGCAAGAGTTCATCACCGAAATCGAACCATTTCGCTTGGCTGTTCCAAATGTTTTAAATTAGTAAATTGGAGATTCAGTGGCTACCTATATTGTTGGTGACATCCAAGGCTGTTTTGATGAATTGCAGCGATTACTAGAAAAAGTATCTTTCTCTGCGAAAAAAGACCAACTTTGGCTTGCTGGTGATTTGGTCGCCAGAGGGCCTAAATCACTAGAAACGTTACGCTTTGTGAAGTCACTTGGCGCAAGCGCAATCGTGGTGCTTGGTAATCACGACCTTCACCTTCTCGCAGTGGCTCACGGGATAAAAAAGGTCAAAGACAAAGATAGAACCGCACCTATTTTCACGGCCCCTGACAAAGAGGAACTACTGACATGGCTAGCTCAGCAACCTCTATTGGCCGAGCATGACGAGTTCGTGATGTGTCACGCTGGCATATCACCGCAGTGGAATCTAAAAACAGCGAGAAAGTGTGCCCGTGAAGTTGAGCGCATCATCCAAAGTGAAGAGCTGCCTTGGCTATTAAAAAACATGTACAGCAATCAACCTGATTCCTGGGATGACTCTCTACAGGGTTTGGACCGATACCGTTATATTATCAATGCTTTTACGCGGATGCGCTTTTGTTTCCCTGATGGTCGTTTGGATATGGATTGTAAATTGCCACCGCAACAAGTTTCCGGTAACGAACTTATTCCATGGTTTGAGGTGCCTAAACGTATCCACTTAAACAAAGCGGTGCTCTTTGGGCACTGGGCTGCACTGCAAGGTTATATGAACAACGAAGTCATCGGGCTAGATACTGGCTGTGTTTGGGGCGGAAGCCTAACCATGATCCGTTGGGAAGATAAGAAAATTTTTACTCAGGATGCGTTAAGTTAAACACTGAATAACAGTCGATAATCCATAGTAGGAGGAATACCTGTCACTTAACACCTCCTGTAGGGTCATTCCAACGAGCCTTAACGAGACTAGGAATCTAATATCCTCGCGCTGCGAATAGATAGAAATACCTTTGACAACAAAGTACTCGTATAGAGGCTCCTGAACCTCGCTCGTTCGTCGCTTTTCAGGATGACGGTAGGTTGGGATGACCGCTCGCTGCTATACGAACGGCATTACCCCGTTTTAATCTCGAATTACTTCTCTAACACCGTAAAACGCATGTTGTAGGCGTTCTTCTCATCGGCTTGATACATTTCTGAGTAAGTTTCCTTAAACTCGTCTCCCCAATCTGGGAACTGAGTATCACCATCAATGGCCGCTTCAATGTGTGTTACATACAGTTTATTGGCCATAGGCAGACAAGATGCGTAAATCGCACCACCACCAATGATCATCACTTCTTCCACGTCACCAGCCACGTCCAAAGCTTGCTCAATCGATGTTACGGTAGTGACGCCTTCGATCTTTAGTGTCTCATCACGGCTGATAACAATATTCAAGCGACCAGGTAAAGGGCGACCAATAGACTCATAGGTTTTGCGTCCCATCACAACCGGTTTTCCCATGGTACAACGCTTAAACCAAGCGAAATCGGCGGGAAGATGCCAAGGCATTTGATTGTCTTTGCCAATGATGCGATTGTCGGCCATCGCGGCAATCATACTAATGATCATGTTAGGTCCTTATACAATTGGTCTGCGGCGATAGAATAACAGCCCTGGAACCGCAAGACCAACAGCTAAACCTGCAATAATAAACATGGCCTTAAGAAAGTTTTCCATACAGGTTGCGACAAGCTCGGGTGAGTAGCCAACATGATTGATTTCTACCATAGCGATCATTGCTTTGTACGCAAACACACCCGGCACCATCGGGATCAAAGCAGCCACAGTAAACACTTTTGGATGCGCGAGAAAACGGTGAGACCAGTACACACCAATCATCCCAACTAACGTCGCGGCAAAAAAGGTTGCCCACTCAATAGGAATGCCAAACTGCATCATCAAGTAGCGGCTACCATGACCAATCGCACCACCAACAGCGCAATACACTAAAGCTCTTTGTGGCACGTTAAAAACCAATGCAAATCCTACGGCGGGAATCGCCGCAAAAAACATGTCATTCAACAGGCCAAACATCAATTCAAATAAACTCATTAGATTGCCCACCCCCAAATTCCAGTTACACTCATCGCAGCAACGATCCCCAAACATGTCGCCAACGTTAGTAAACTAGCCATCACAAATCGAGCAATCCCCATATTAATGTGGCCTTTCAACATATCTGCGACAGAGTTAATGAGTGGGAAACCAGGTACAAGCATTAATACCGACGATGCCATTGCTACGGTAGGTAGATTACCGATTTGGTAAATTTCCGCCTGTGCTGAAATTAAGGTAGTCACAAAAGCGGTCGCAGCAAAGTTCAATAGAGGGTTGAAATGACGATGACCAATTTCTTGGCGAACGATCATGCCACCAGCTGAAGCTAAAAAGGTCATGATGAATACTCCCCAGTCACCACCAGCTAGATGACTGAATGCCGCACAAGACAAGCCAATCATAAACACCACCAACCAGCGGTTATAACGCTCTGGACTGATAGCGTTCAGCTTTTTCTGCGCCATGGTTGCATCGAGCAAACCACGCTCCATCATGATACAGATTCGTTGAATTTGCGTAATAACGCGCATATTGATGCCACGATCAGCGCAGCTTCGGGTGGTGGTGATGCAGTGTCCATCCATTACCGTCGTCACAACCAATGCATTAGCTGATAGTGCTACCGCAACTTCATTCACCCCACAAGCAAGGCCAATACGACGCATAATATCGCTCACAAGAGTACTTTCAGCACCATGAGCAAGTAGCATTTGTCCGGCTTGGGCGACAAGACGAGAAATCGATCGTTGAGTAGATACCGCCAACTCTCTAGGCGGTATGGTTTCTAGAGTCATAAATAAGTCTAATTCCTTTTAGGGTGTTACTCATTCATACGCGCGAGGGCCAAACTAACCCTCAAAAAAACACGACGTATCAGTTATTGTGCCGTAAATCACATCACCTAAATATGATTTAGATACAAAAAAAGCCGCAATAAATAATTGCGGCTTAATGAATTATAGGCAAACAGGCATTGTTTGACCGTTCTGATTAGTCACGAACGTAGACAACGTGACCGTCATCTTCTTCATCGTCCCAGTCATCCCAATCGTCGTCGTCATCTTCAGTGATAACGTCTTTACCCGCCATCGCATCTTTATGGTAATCATCCCACATGAAGTTAACTTTATCTTCTTCAGCCACTTCTTCCTCTTCGCGAGGTAGGTTATCCATAAAGTCAGCCAGTTTGTAACAAAGCTCTTTAGTACCGTTACGATTGATCGCCGAGATCTTAAAGTACTCGTCTTCCCAACCTAGTGCGTCTAAGATTTCTTGGATCTTCTCATTCGCTTCTTCTTCAGGCATTAGATCAACTTTGTTGAACACTAACCAGCGCGGCTTACTTGCCAGTTTTTCGCTGTATTGTTCTAATTCATCAATGATCGTCAATGCATTTTGCACCGGATCGGACTGATCAATTGGCATAATATCGATCATGTGCAGCAACACTCGACAACGCTCTAAGTGCTTCAAGAATCGAATACCAAGGCCAGCGCCATCTGCTGCACCCTCGATCAAACCAGGGATGTCTGCAACAACAAAACTTTTCTCTGGTACGACACTTACGACACCCAAGCTTGGGATCAAAGTCGTGAATGGGTAATCAGCGACTTTCGGTTTTGCTGCTGATACTGCGCGGATAAAGGTTGATTTACCGGCATTAGGTAGACCAAGCATACCCACATCAGCAAGAAGCAATAGCTCAAGGCGAATTTCGCGTACTTCACCTTTTGTACCCAATGTTCTCTGACGAGGCGCGCGGTTTACTGAAGATTTGAAACGCGTGTTACCTAGACCGTGCCAACCGCCTTTTGCGATCATCACTTTCTTACCGTGTTCAGCAACTTCCGCCACGATTTCATTTGTGTGGATATCCACAGCGCGCGTACCCACAGGTACACGAAGAACGATGTCTTTACCACGCTTACCTGTACAGTTACCACCGCGACCGTTTTCACCACGCTCAGCTTCGTAGAAGCGCTGGAAACGGTAATCAATCAGGGTATTTAGGTTTTCATCGGCTTGGATATAAACATCACCACCGTCACCGCCATCACCGCCATCAGGGCCACCTTTAGTGATGAATTTTTCACGCCAGAAACTGACAACGCCACTACCGCCATCACCAGCCTGAACTTTTACTACCGCTTCATCTACGAACTTCATCTTTTACTCCGACTACTTCGTGCGTGGATTAAATCTTACTATGTCATCCGACAATTTTAGCAGATGACAGATCTAAGCTCCCAGATTCAAATCGCTTAGGATCTTAGCGAGAAACTTCGATATGTCGACTGCCACAAATAAAAAACCCCGCCGATTCGGCAGGGCTTTTGAATTCAGCTTAAAGCTATTAAGTAATTTGGTTAAAAACCTAATTACTCAGCTTCGATGCTTACAAACTTACGGTTCTTAGGACCTTTTACTTCGAACTTCACTTTACCTTCAGTAAGAGCGAATAGAGTGTGGTCTTTACCGATACCTACGTTGTTACCAGCGTGGAACTTAGTACCACGTTGACGAACGATGATGTTACCTGCAAGTACAGATTCACCACCGAAACGCTTAACACCTAGACGTTTGCTTTCTGAATCGCGGCCGTTACGAGTAGAACCACCAGCTTTTTTGTGTGCCATTGTTAAACTCTCCTAATAAATTAAGCGTTGATACCAGTGATCTTCACTTCAGTGAACCACTGACGGTGACCCTGTTGCTTACGAGAGTGCTTACGACGACGGAACTTAACGATTTTAACTTTATCGCCACGACCGTGTTGTACAACTTCAGCAACAATTTTGCCGCCCTCTACAAGAGGAGCACCAACTTTGATGTCTTCGCCGTTAGCAACAAGAAGAACTTTATCAAATTCTACAGTTGCACCAGTTTCAACGTCTAATTTCTCTAAACGAAGAGTTTGACCTTCGCTTACACGGTGTTGTTTACCACCAGATTGGAAAACAGCGTACATATTTTACTCCGCTTTTTCCGCACAGCCTTTCTTGAGGGTGTGCGCTAAACTAATCATCAATAGGGCGCAGATTCTACAGAATAGATGCTCCTATGACAAGCCATATTTTGAAAAAATTGGCGAAAAGCTAATCGCCAAAGAAAAGTGCGGCAATCATGCCCTTTAGTAATGTATTAATCAACGTTTTTTAGTGTATTATTCGACAATTATATAAATCGAATAAGCCTTGCAGGGTCTAACTTCAGCCGGATATACGATGGATTTTAAAACTATCCAAGCGCTTACTGCCGATGACATGGCAAAAGTGAATGAAACAATTCAAGCCCAACTTAATTCTGATGTCTCTTTAATCAACCAGCTCGGTTTTTATATCGTGAGTGGTGGAGGCAAACGTCTAAGACCGCTTTTAGCGATACTGTCAGCCCGCGCACTTGGTTACCAAGGCAATGGTCATACAATGGCAGCTGCGTTTATTGAGTTCATCCATACAGCGACTTTGCTGCATGATGACGTGGTAGATGAATCAGACATGCGCCGTGGTAAAGCCACTGCGAATGCAGCATTTGGCAATGCGGCTAGCGTATTAGTTGGGGACTTTATCTATACACGCTCATTTCAGATGATGACAGAACTAGGATCCATGAAGATCCTTAAACTAATGAGCAATGCCGTAAACGTGATCGCCGAAGGTGAAGTACAGCAGTTGATGAACTGTAACGACCCTGACACGACAGAAGAAAGCTACATGCAAGTCATCTACTCTAAGACTGCGCGCTTATTTGAATCCGCAACTCAAATCGGTGCAATCTTAAATGATGCTCCTGAGCATGTTGAAATCGCAATGCAAAATTACGGTAAGTATCTAGGCACTGCGTTTCAGCTCATTGATGACGTCATGGATTACACTTCTGATGGCGAAGACATGGGTAAAAATGTGGGTGATGACTTGGCCGAAGGCAAGCCAACTTTACCTCTACTCCATGCTATGCGTAATACCACACCAGAAAACGCCATCATGATTCGTGAAGCGATTGAGAAAGCGAATGGAATGGAGCGCTTAGAAGAAATTCTTGCGGTCATGAAAGAAGCAGGCTCTCTGGAATACACAACGCAAAAAGCTCTAGAAGAAGCAGACAAAGCAATCGCAGAACTATCAGTGTTGCCAGAGTCTGAATACAAACAAGCGCTTGTTACTCTGGCTCATGTCGCAGTACAACGCACGAAGTAATCAATAGCTACCCGTAACGCAAGGCTTATAGCGAAAAGGAAGAGCACGCTCTTCCTTTTTTACGTTTGATACCTAATGACGACGCCCGGGGCGCTAGTAATATCTGTCACTACCGCCATGCAGTTGTGGATCATCTTCTATTTCATCAAAGCTAACGGCGAGTTGCTGTTCAGTCCCTTGTTTGGACAACAATACCGTCTCTGCTTCATGGTCGACCACTAATATCGTACCGACGCCTTGTTGGCACTCAACAACCATGCCTTTACGGATTCGACTCGCTTCCATCATCTTCTCCTTCACTACGTGGTTTTGTTCGACCATTTTTACGAAGTTGAGAAATCAAGGATCAAAAAAGCCGATCAAAATGATCGGCTTTCTTCTTATATAGGCTTTCTAGGTTACTTTGCGAATTCAACACCAATGTTGATGTCGCCATTTAGTGTTTCTAGCATACCGTCTAATGCAGACTTTTCGTAATCGCTGAGTTTGCCGTAGCTTAGTACTTCTTCAACGCCTTCTTTACCCAGTTTTACAGGTTGCGCGAAGTACGTCGCGTGTTCGCCGTCGCCTTCAACGTAAGCGCACTCAACTACGCCTTCTTCACCTTGAAGAGCACGAACCAGAGACAGACCAAAGCGACATGCAGCTTGGCCCATTGATAGTGTTGCACTACCACCACCCGCTTTCGCTTCTACAACTTCAGTACCTGCATTTTGAATACGTTTCGTTAATGCTTCTACTTCTTCAGCTGTAAACTCAACACCTTCTACTTGAGACAGTAGAGGTAAGATCGTTACGCCAGAGTGACCACCAATTACTGGCACGCGAACGTCACCTGGATCTTTGTCTTTTAGCTCAGCAACAAACGTTTCTGAACGGATAACATCCAACGTTGTTACACCAAATAGACGACGCTTATCATAAACACCCGCTTTTTTAAGAACTTCAGCAGCAATTGGCACTGTTGTATTTACAGGGTTTGTGATGATACCAACACAAGCTTTCGGACAAACAACCGCAATCTTCTCCGCTAGCGATTTAACGATACCAGCGTTTACATTAAATAGATCCGCACGATCCATACCTGGCTTACGCGCAACACCAGCAGAAATTAGCACAACATCCGCGCCTTCTAGTGCTGGAGTAGGATCTTCACCAGCGTAACCTTTGATAGAAACTGGCGTAGGGATGTGGCTAAGATCAGCGGCCACACCAGGAGTTACTGGAGCAATATCATATAGGGCTAAATCAGAACCAGCAGGAAGACGGTTCTTAAGTAGAAGGGCCAGGGCTTGACCGATGCCACCAGCGGCACCAATAACGGCTACTTTCATGTAGTTCTCCTTGAGAGTATTTCTCTTATAAACGTATTCGTAGGGTAGTTTGTAACCAACTTAAATAAAGCTATCGGAATCACAACTTGATTACAATCAATTAACGCTAGCTTTGCGACCTCGCGCAACTCGCTGTTACCGTGCTACAAATGGGGCTTGGATTATTCTTTTATTCTGTTGAAATGACAAGGAATTCAAGAAAACAGATACAGCCCTACTTCAGCGCGCTAAAGAATTCTATGTGGTATATAGTTTACAGTGACGCATCTAACATAATCCTGGGACTCTTTGGCACCGCCTGAATATATATGCGAGAATATGCAAAATTGCTTACCCGTAATAAGAGATTTGTAATGACTATGCGCAATTCAGAAAAACAAGACAACTTAGTTCGCGCCTTTAAAGCCCTGTTAAAAGAAGAAAGCTTTGGCTCACAGGGCGAGATTGTTGACGCACTCAAACAGCAAGGGTTTGAGAGTATCAACCAATCTAAAGTCTCACGTATGCTGACTAAATTTGGCGCCGTCCGTACGCGCAATGCAAAAATGGAAATGGTTTACTGTCTTCCTGCTGAGCTAGGTGTCCCAACAGTCAGCAGCTCTCTGCGTGAACTGGTACTAGACATCGATCGTAACGCAGCGTTAGTAGTAATTCACACCGGCCCAGGTGCAGCGCAGTTGATTGCTCGCTTGCTTGATTCACTCGGTAAATCCGAAGGTATTCTTGGTGTTGTCGCGGGTGACGATACCATTTTCATTACGCCAACCATGGCAATTACGACTGAGCAACTCTTCAAATCAGTGTGCGAGCTGTTCGAATATACTGGTTAAGTTCTATAAAGCTTCAATCAGCTAACTCATTGTGGGTTATAAAAGAAGTCTCATTTTGTAGCCCATAATTTATGTAAATTTTTTGCTTACTCCGCTCATTCTTTAACCATCCGTTTTGTGATTAACATCACGCAATTGATCTTTTTCATTTCAGTCACTAAACGTTAATTAAGTAATTGTTATAAAAAGAATTAAATCAAAAATTGAATCCTATCCCCTGATACAAAATTCAGACTTATCAACTATAACATTTAACAATTGGATAATTTTCTGCCAATTTTTTGTTATGATTCGCTCGCTTTTTCAAACGATTGGATTGAAAAAGGTGCCGTTTCCAAATAGGAAACTCCAGAAGTGATTTATGGTTATTTCCGGGTAAATAATGAATATAAGGAAGGGAAATTCATGGCATTTAACAAACTTCTCAAAGTAGGCGCTATCGCTGCAGCCGTAATGGGCGCAGGCGCAGTTAACGCTCAAGAGTTTATTACCATCGGTACTGGCTCTGTGACTGGTGTTTACTACCCAACTGGTGGTGCTATCTGTAAGTTGGTAAATAAAGGTCGTAAAGACCACAACATCCGTTGTTCAGTAGAATCGACTGGTGGCTCAATTTACAACGTTAACACTATCCGTGCAGGCGAATTAGATTTTGGTATCGTGCAATCGGATTGGCAGTACCACGGCTACAACGGTACGAGCAAGTTTGAAGAACAAGGCCCGTACAAGAAGCTACGCGCAATGTTCTCTCTTCATACAGAACCTTTCAACATCATTGCGCGTGCAGATTCAGGTATTGAAAACGTTGAAGACCTGAAAGGTAAGCGCGTAAACATCGGTAATCCAGGCTCTGGTGACCGTGCAACGATGGGCGTTGTCATGGAAGCGATGGGTTGGACAAACGACAGCTTCAAATTGGCGTCTGAGCTAAAAGGCTCTGAACGCTCTCAGGCACTTTGTGATAACAAAATTGACGCCTTCATTTACATGGTCGGCCACCCGAACGGTTCAATCAAAGAAGCAACCACATCATGTGATGCGAAGCTAGTTTCAGCAACAGGCCCTAAAATCGATAAAATTGTTGCCGACAACCCATACTACGCCTTTAGCTCAGTACCGGCTGGTATGTACCGCGGTACAGACAAAGACGTAAACAGCTTTGGTGTTGCAGCAACAATGGTAACGACCTCTGATGTTTCAGACGATGTCGCTTACAACGTGGCAAAAGCTGTGTTTGAAAACTTTGATACCTTCAAGCGTCTACACCCTGCATTCGCAAACTTGAAGAAAGAAGACATGGTGAAAGCTGGTCTTTCTATTCCTCTTCACCCAGGTGCAGAAAAATACTACAAAGAAATGGGTCTAATTAAGTAATTTCCTCAGACTCTACATACAGGCAGGAAAGAATATTTTCTGCCTGTTTGAGCATACAGGTTGTAGCACGTTCTAACTGTATGCTTCATTCGCCAGTTTTCTTCTGAAAACTGCGAGCTCATACCCAAGAAAACTTAAACGCCGCCTAACAGAGTATCCAACAATCAACACTTTGAGTTCAGGCAGCAAAATACTCGAAAGCAAACTTCGCTCCATTCACTACACTGATAGAGGCGAAGTGTGGTTCTCGATAAAAATCAGACAGGACCATCAATAATAAGGAAAAAGTACATGGCGACGAATCAAGCTCCGTCACAAGATGTGCAAGAAATGGTGGCTCAGGCAGACACAGGTGCACGTAGCCCTTCGGGAATGCAAGGACGAATCCTTTGGTTTGTTCCTCTGTGTTGGTCACTATTTCAATTATGGTACGCATCCCCGTTACCATTTATTTTCAATTTTGGCGTACTGAACGACACGGAAGCGCGATCTATCCACCTTACTTTCGCGATCTTTTTGGCTTTCACTGCTTATCCAGCGATGAAGAATTCTCCTCGCGATCATATCCCTCTTGTTGATTGGATACTCGCGTTGGCTGGCAGCTTTTCAGCAGCCTATATATACCTTTTTTATACCGAGCTAGCAGGACGCTCAGGCGCACCGACAACGGTTGATATCGTTGTTGCTGTTATCGGTATGATCCTCCTTTTAGAAGCAACACGCCGAGCACTTGGTCCACCATTAATGGTCGTGGCTGCTGTTTTCCTTACTTACACCTTTGCAGGCCCTTACATGCCTGACGTTATCGCGCACAAAGGGGCAAGCTTGAACAAGGCCATGTCTCACTTGTGGCTAACAACTGAAGGCGTATTTGGAGTTGCGCTAGGTGTTTCTACCTCTTTTGTCTTCTTGTTTGTATTGTTTGGAGCAATGCTGGAACGCGCTGGTGCTGGTGCTTACTTCATTAAAGTTGCCTTCTCGTTACTTGGCCATATGAAAGGTGGTCCAGCTAAAGCGGCCGTTGTTGCATCAGGTTTATCTGGTCTGGTTTCTGGTTCTTCAATCGCAAACGTAGTAACAACTGGCACCTTTACGATTCCACTGATGAAGCGTGTTGGCTTTCCCGGCACAAAAGCGGGTGCGGTAGAGGTAGCGGCTTCAACCAATGGTCAGTTAACACCGCCAATCATGGGTGCAGCAGCATTTTTGATGGTGGAATACGTCGGTATCTCCTACGTTGAGGTGATTAAAGCCGCCCTACTTCCAGCGCTAATCTCTTATATTGCTTTAATTTACATTGTTCACCTTGAAGCGTGTAAAGCAGGCATGACAGGCCTTCCTCGTCGCCACAACCCAACACTAGTACAAAGTCTGCTGTCCTTTACTGGCACAATCTTAGGATTGTGTGTGATCAGCGCATTGGTTTACTACGGAGTGGGTTGGACAAAGGACGTCTTTGGTGATGCCGCGACACCAATTGTTACCGTCGCACTATTAATCGCGTACGTTGGGTTGGTGAAAGTCTCAGCAAATCACGTGCAAGATGGCGCAATTGAGATTGATGCAGAATTAACAGAAGTACCTGATCCTGGCCCAACCGTTAAGTCAGGCTTGCACTACCTACTCCCTATCGTCGTATTGGTTTGGTGTTTGACTGTCGAACGTTTCTCACCTGGCCTTTCGGCATTCTGGGCAACGGTGTTCATGATTTTCATTTTGCTGACTCAACGTCCGTTGATTGCACTGCTGTCAAAGCAAGGTGACATGCTTCAGCAAACCAAAGATGGCTTTGTCGATCTTGCCGAGAGCTTAGTTTCTGGTGCGCGCAATATGATTGGTATCGGCGTTGCAACCGCGGCAGCGGGCACCGTTGTTGGTGTTGTTACACTAACGGGTATCGGCCTAGTGATGACCGACTTCGTCGAGTTTATCTCTGGTGGCAGCATCATTCTTATGCTGCTCTTTACCGCCATCATTAGCTTGGTTCTGGGGATGGGTCTGCCAACAACGGCGAACTACATCGTGGTCTCTACGCTAATGGCGCCGGTTATTGTTACGCTCGGCGCAGCGCATGGCTTGATTATTCCGTTGATAGCTGTGCACTTGTTCGTTTTCTACTTTGGTATTTTGGCCGACGATACCCCACCTGTAGGTCTTGCGGCTTTTGCAGCAGCAGCAATTGCGAAATCAGATCCAATTCGTACCGGTATCCAAGGTTTTACTTACGATATTCGAACCGCTATTTTGCCGTTCATGTTTGTGTTCAATACCCAGCTATTGTTAATGGGGATCGACTCTTGGTGGCATTTGGCACTCACGGTCATCTCATCGATCATTGCAATGCTGATATTCTCTGCGGCAACTCAAGGGTGGTGGTTCACGCGTAACAAGTGGTGGGAAACAGTCCTATTATTAGTACTGACGTTTTCGTTTTTCCGTCCAGGTTTTTGGTGGGACATGCTGTACCCAGCGAAAGTTCTTTCTCCTGGCGTTGAGGTAGCTCAAATCACGGAAACACTAAATGTAGGAGAATCATTGGAGTTACGTGTTGCCGGTGAAAACCTTGAGGGCGACTACATTGAGAAAACGGTTCGTCTTCCATTCGAAGACAGTGCGACAACAGCAGACGCACGTATTTCATCTATGGGTCTGATGCTGACCGAAAGTGACAACAAAATGATTGTCGATATGGTTGAATTTGGTAGTCCAGCAGAATCTGCAGGTATCGACTTTGATTGGGAAATCAAGTGGGTTATCCAGGATGCAGACCGTCCGATGAAAGAGTGGGTGTTTGTACCATGCTTAATGATTTTGCTGGTGCTTGCCATGAACCAAAAACGTCGTGCTCGTAAGGAACAATTGAGCGCATAGCCGATTTGGCCCCGAGGATAAAGGGGCCTTAATGAGAGACATTGAATGTACAAACAAATTCTTGTTCCGGTTGATCTAAATGACCAAGGCTTTTCAGACCGAGCAGTTGAACTAGCGGTTTGGCAGGCAAAGCAAGCAAATGCTCAAATCCATCTTCTGACGGTACTACCTGGTATTCACATGTCGATGGTTGCCACATACTTTCCGAAAGATGCTGCAGCCAAAATGAAGCAAGACGTGAAGCAGCAACTAAAAACTTTCGCTAATGAGCATATTGCTGAAGATGTGGTTTACCAAGTGCATGTTGCTGAAGGCAAGGCCTACGCGACCATTCTTGATTATGCAGAACGTTTAGGCGCTGACCTCATCATTATGCCAAGTCACAAGCGCTCTAAAATCAATAAAGTAATGCTTGGCTCTGTCGCGAGTAAGGTTGTGGAATATTCTCCAATCAATGTGATGGTCGTAAAACCGCAAGGCTAAGTAAATACAGAAACGAAAAAGGACGCTAACATTAGCGTCCTTTTTATATTAAACAAGTAAGGGTTATGCCATCACTGGGTAATCGGTATAACCTTCTGCTCCACCCAAATAAAAGTGTTCTGGTTTCGCCTCATTAAGAGGTGTATTTTTCTTAAATCGCTCAACTAAATCTGGGTTTGCGATAAAGGGAACGCCAAATGCGACCACATCAACTTTGTTTTCTGCAATTGCTGTTGCCGCTTCTTGTGCACTGTAGCCCACGTTCGCCATTAAGTGACCTTTATAGTTTTCGCGTGCTGGCTTGAGAACATCTGCTTTTTGTACGCCTTTCAGATCCGCACGCATCACGTGCCAATAAGCAAGATCGAAAGAATTAAGTTGCTCTGCTAAGTAACGCATCAAGCCAACTGGATCACTGTCTTTCATGTCATTAAATCCATTTAGCGGAGATGTGCGCAGACCGACTCTTCCAGGTCCCCACACCTCAACGACTTCTTTCACTATCTCAAGTAAAAATCGAGCACGATTTTCAACCGAGCCACCGTATTCATCGGTACGTAAATTTGAGCCGTCACGAAGGAAGTTATCAATAAGATAACCATTGGCGCCATGTATCTCGACCCCATCAAAGCCGGCTTTCTTGGCGTTTTCTGCACCTTGTTTAAACGCCGCAACAATGGAAGCTATCTCATCCACTTCGAGTGCTCGTGGTACCGTATATGCTTGCTTACCCGAAGGGGTATGGACTAATTCATCACGAATGGCCAATGCGCTCGCCGCTACAGGTGTTTTTCCTTCATTCAGATCAGGATGACAAGCTCGTCCCGCATGCCAAATTTGCAGTACAATCTTACCGCCTCTCTCATGAACCGCATCCGTTACCTTTTTCCAAGCTGCGATTTGCTCTTCGTTGTAAATGCCCGGCTCTGCCATGAAAGCAGACGTACCTTCCATCACCATGGTGCATTCAGCAATGATAAGTCCGGCACTCGCACGTTGAGCGTAGTATTCAACCATAAGGTCATTAGGAATATGGTCTGCGCCAGCACGAGCTCGCGTTAAAGGTGCCATAATGGCACGGTTATCTAATGCTAATTGACCGAGTTCGATAGGAGAAAATAAGTCTACAGAGTTGGACATGTTGTTTACCTCAAATGACAATAACTTGATGGCTAAGGATGAGGTGCCAGACTATAATCAGATTAATATTGAAACAATATGGATAATTGAAAGTGATTGTTCGCAATTTAGAAACAATTGACTTTAGAACGCTTTCTATCTTTGTCACAAGCTGTCGACTACTGAGCTTAACCAAGTGCGCGCTGGAGTTAAACCTACCAAAATCTACTGTTAGCAAAGCCATAACCAAACTCGAACAACACTTTGAAGCCAAACTGCTAGAGCGCACAACCCGAAAGTTAGTGATCACCGAAGCTGGCCAAATGGTTTTAGAGCGTGCTGCAAGCTTAGTTGAGGAATTCCACTCAATTGGCCATGACGTTCAGGAGATGGAACAACAGATCCAAGGCCGGCTGCGTATTTCCGCGCCACCAGCGTTGGATGCGTATATGGCGGAGCACATCTTTTTGCCATTTTTAAAACAATGGCCAAAAGTACAAATTGCGTTAGAAGCATCGAACGATTTTGTTGATCTGTTTTCACACGGCTTTGATATGGCAATTCGAGTCGGTCAGATAGTTGATGATCGATTGATCGCAAAAAAATTAGGCTATACCACTCGAGTCCTGGCTGCTAGCCCTGAGTATTTAGCTGAGTTCGGCGTACCTGAAACGCCAGAAGATCTGACAAAACACAACTGTTTGAGGTATCAATATGTTTCAGAAATAGGGCCTTGGACGCTGATCTCACACGATAATACCGTCAATGTTTCAATAACCAGTAACTTCTCAAGTACAACTGTAGAAGCAATATTAAAAGGCGCACTTAAAGGACTAGGCATCGCGAACTTACCTGTGCAGAACATGACGCAAGAGCTAGAAAGTGGCACCTTAGTCAGAGTGTTACCGCAATGGCACACGGTACCAATGCCTATTTATTTAGTCTATCGTCCTGGAGCAAACCGCCCACGGCGTGTACAAGCAATGATTGACCATATCATGAGCTTAAGATCTCAATTTGAATTTGGCCCTCGGCATGGTTTGTGTTGCGGAGAAGCATAACCTAGCAACTATCAGGCACTAGCATGCTGCTCGGATAAATGCCGCAAGCTTCTCACTAGCATGCTGTTCACTCAATGCAGACATATCACCCGCGGCTTCCACTTTACCATCTGCCACAAACACAAAGTGGCTGGCAATCGCTTTGGCATCGCTTAAATGGTGCGTGACCATCAATACGGTTATTCCCCGCTCTGCTGCGAGTTTTTTTACCAAGCTCAGCATCTCTTCACGCAACACCGGATCAAGCGCCGAGAACGGCTCATCCAATAGCCACATGGGATGAGGCTGAACAAAACAACGCGCTAAGGCAACACGTTGACGCTGGCCACCAGAAAGATGCTCTGGCAAACGGTCGAGGTACTCTGCAACACCAACTTGCTGCGCGGCTTGTTCAATCTGACGATTTTGGTCCACCGTAAGCTTTAGCCCTGGGTGTAAGCCCAAACCGATGTTGTCACGCACCGATAAGTGAGCAAACAAATTGTGCTCTTGGAACAACATAGAGAACGGACGCAGATAAGGCTCTTTACGCACAATGGACTCACCATCAACACGAATATCACCACAGCCAGGATGGATGAATCCTGCCACCAACGCCAGCAAGGTTGACTTCCCTGCCCCACTTGGTCCCATCAGCGATACAATCTGTCCTTGCTCAATCGTTAAGTCAAAACGAAACAGTTCACGTTGGTAGGTGTACTGCACATCATCCAACACTAACATTACGCTCTCTCCTTCGTTTTCAATACTTTCTCAATCAAGGCAAAACAGCCCACACTCAACAACAATAGGGTCACCGATACCACCGCAGCTGCGTCCATCTGATAACTGCCAAGCAACTGGAACAAATACAGAGGTAAGGTACGAAACTCTTGTCCACCAAACAGTGCGATGGCACTTAAATCCCCTATTGCAAACATAAAGCTGATCGCAAACGCATGTGCAAACGGCTTGCGTAGCGCCTGCCACTCCACCACTTTAAACCGTTGCCAGCCACGCATGCCTAAGCTGGCACATACATACTGATACTGTTGTTCAATGTGCAGCATTGGCTGCGCTAGCGTTTTGATCACGTAAGGCAAAGCCATCAAACCGTTCACCAAAATCACGACAAAAAATGCCAAGCTAAAAACATCGGTAAATGCGCGCAGTAATAAGAATAAACCGGTGCTAATCACCAGACCTGGAGTCACCAAAATAATGGTGCCGATTAACTCTATCTGATCGGCTCGCGTGTTTTTGTACTGCAACCGCCAACGGCGACTGGTCAATAGTATGGACACCCCTGCAGCGACCGCAAGCGCGCTAGCGACACAGGCGACTTTGAGGGAGTTCAATAGCGCAGACCAAAAACGCTCATCGGTTAATACTGTCCAAACTTGTTGGTTGATGCCACTCAGTAACACCATCAATAACGGCGGTATTACCAGTAAAAAGGCACCTATGATCCAAAAGCTATCCCAAGCTTTTGACCACCCATGATCCTTCGTTAAATATTGCTGTACCGATGTGCTTCCAGTACTGATAGAAACAGGCCTTGTTAACTTCTGCACTCCAATAGAAAGCAGTCCACATAACAGCATCTGCCACAGCGCCAATAACGCCCCAGCTTGTAAATCAAAATCAAACTTAATCGCTTGGTAAATGGCCAATTCAATGGTGGTGGATTTTGGCCCGCCCCCCAACGCCATTACAGTGGCAAAACTGGTAAAGCACAACATAAACACCAACCCACAAACGTGGGGAAGCTGCTGCCTTAAACGCGGCCATTCTACCCAGCGAAACTTATCCCAATGGCTCATCCCAAGATGCGCGCAAAGCTTATGCTGCTCGGCAGGAATAGACTCCAAGGCTTGCAGAAGCAATCGTGCCGCGTAAGGTAAATTAAAGAACACATGGGCGAGTAAAATGCCGTTCAAACCGTAAATAGAAAATGGCAGTTTAGTGTCGAAACTTTGCAACCACTGCGCCAACAAACCACTGTTGCCATAAATCGCTAACAGCCCAAAAACACCAACCAAAACCGGCAAAACCAGTGTCGATGCAAACAGCTTAAGCAGTAATGATTTACCAATAAATTGGCGACGCGAAAGTGCGTGCGCTACTGGAATGGCAAAGCCAACACTGAGCAATGTGGAAAGAAACGCTTGGTAGAAACTGAACTTGGTGACATGTTGATAGTACGGGTCGCCCCATACCACAGACACATCAAGTGAAGGGGCTTGAACAATCAAAGCACCTAGGGCAGAAATAACAAAGGTCGCGATGATCATCGCGACCCCTAAACCTATTTTTGGAACAGAATTCAAAGGTAAAACCTATCTCATTCAGATGAGGGTGGAAACGTCAGCTAAAACGTCAATGCGCTTTGCCATTCGCGAATCCAAGACTTACGCATTTTTGCCACTTCATCAGCACTAAAGCTCAACGACTTGCTTGGAACACTCAAAGTTTCAAAACCTTTAGGTAACTCAACGTCAGTGACTGGGTACATCCAGTTACCCGTTGGCATCGCCGATTGGAACTCATCACTTAAAATGAAACTCATAAATTGATCAGCAAGTTCTGAATTTTTTGCCCCTTTCACTTTGGCGGCTACTTCAACTTGCATGTAGTGGCCTTCAGCAAAATTCGCCGTAGCAAACTTCGAGTCGTTTTCCGCAATTAAGTGGTACGCAGGTGAAGTGGTGTAAGAAAGCACTAAATCGGACTCACCATTGAGGAACATAGAATACGCCTCAGACCAACCTTTCGTGACCGTTACGGTTTTGCTCGCTAGCTTCTGCCACGCTTGCGTCACATCGTCGCCATAAATAGATTTCATCCATAGCATCAAGCCTTGGCCCGGCGTTGAAGTCCGCGGATCTTGGTAAATCACTTTCAGATCGTCGCGCGTTTCCACCAGCTCTTTCATGCTTTTCGGCGGATTAGTCAGTTTCTCTTTGTTGTACACAAACGCGAAGTAGCCGTAATCGTACGGTACAAACGTCGTGTCGCTCCAACCGTTTGG
Organism: Vibrio sp. Y58_MX_L22; assembly: GCF_024181865.1. Taxonomy (NCBI): domain Bacteria; kingdom Pseudomonadati; phylum Pseudomonadota; class Gammaproteobacteria; order Vibrionales; family Vibrionaceae; genus Vibrio; species Vibrio sp. Y58_MX_L22. The sequence goes on along the minus strand of NZ_JAMZAN010000006.1, from coordinate 289,310 downwards.
TAACACTGTATTGGACGTATCTACATTGTGCTCGGCAAGCAGACCGGTTTTCTTCGCTTCTGCCATCAGATTGTTATCCAAACCTAATACGATGTCCGCTTTGCTATTACCGCCTTCAAGACGAAGACGATTCAGAATCGACACACCATCGTCCAACGCTACGAAGTTAACGTCACAGCCACATTTTGCTTCAAAAGCTTGCTCGATTTTAGGACCCGGCCCCCAATCTGCGGCAAAAGAGTCGTAGGTATAGATGGTTAATGTGTTTTCAGCGGCAAACGCTGAAGTAGAGGTGATTGCAGCTAAGGCAATCAGATTTAGAGTGGGTTTCACTGCTCGCTCTCCATGAGTATTTCAGAGAAATAAGTTGAGCGGCACAGGGTTTGAGGCGGCTATTAAGGACTTCCAATATCCAGACTCAATTCCTACGCCAGCATTATCTGGTTCAGGTAATACGGGTCCCTAGTTAAACACTTAGGTCTCAGCGCCCCAATGCATTGATTGACTCAATGCTAAATGGGTTTGCTCCCCGATGAGTTGGATGGATTGTAAAGGTATTTGAGTGGTTACACAATCAGCTCACGAGCGCTGGTCATAACCCCAACGAGGCACCAAACCTTGCTCAATACCTAAGTGGTCGAGAATTCTCGCCACCATAAAATCCACTAAGTCTTCAATGCTCTTTGGCTGATGATAGAAGCCCGGAGCCGCTGGCATGATGGTGACGCCCATTTGCGACAGTTTGTGCATGTTCTCCAGATGCAGCGTTGAGAATGGTGTTTCGCGAACCACGAGCAACAGCTGCCCGCGCTCTTTCATTACTACATCAGCGGCCCGTTCGATCAAGTTGTCCGACATACCGTGTGCTATGGCCGCAACGCTTCCCGCAGAGCATGGGCAAACCACCATTTGCTTGGGTGCAGCAGAACCAGACGCAACCGGTGAGAACCAGTCATCTTTACCGCAAACGGTGATGTTATCGGGATTGCAGTTCAGGTGCTCTACCAATGCTTGCTGCGCCGCTTCTGGGCCACTTGGTAGCTTAAGATTATGCTCGGTTGCCATCACAACACGAGCTGCCGAAGAAATCAGAACGTAGACATGATAATCCGCCGCAACCAAGCATTCTAAAAGACGAAGGCCGTAGGGAGCACCAGAAGCCCCCGTTAATGCCAACGTGATGGCTTTTTTGTGAGAGGGTTGTGTTTTGTTTTGCATATCAATCAGGCTTTTTGTTTTAACTGCTCAAGAAGTTTTCCGTGAATACCACCAAAGCCACCGTTGCTCATGACTAGAATTTGGTCACCTGGTCGCGCACGTTCGACGATCTTGGCTACAAAGTTATCTATATCCGCATCGACAAACGCTGGCTGTTTGCATTGGTCGGCAATGTCTTGCACAGACCACTCGATATTATCTGGCTGGAACAAGAAGACTTCATCTGCACTGTGTAGTGACTCTGCAAGTGTGTTTTTGTGTACACCACGCTTCATGGTGGCAGACCGCGGCTCTAACACAGCAAGGATGCGTTTTTCACCTACCTTGTTACGCAAACCACCGACAGTAAGTTCAATTGCCGTTGGGTGATGCGCAAAATCATCGTAAACCGTCACACCTTGTTCTTCACCTTTCAGCTCTAAACGGCGCTTGGTATTGATGAAACGCCCTAATGCCTGGCAAGCAAGATCCGGAGTGACTCCAACATGTCGTGCAGCAGCGATTGCCATCAGCGCATTATCCACATTGTGGTCACCCACCAAATTCCATTCGACGGTACCAACCTTCTCACCTTGCAACGCAACGTCAAACTTTGAGCCATCAAGCACTAATTTGTGCGCTTGCCAGTCGCCATCAACACCTGAAAACTGCTTTTCTGTCCAGCAACCACGCTCTAATACATCCGCTAACGCTTGATCCTGCCTCGGCGCTAAGATCAATCCATTGCCCGGTACAGTTCGCACTAAATGATGGAATTGGCGTTTGATCGCTTCTAGATCATCGAAGATGTCGGCATGATCAAACTCAAGATTGTTCATGATTAAAGTGCGAGGATGGTAATGCACAAACTTAGAACGCTTATCGAAAAAAGCACTGTCATATTCGTCCGCTTCAACGACAAAAAACATACTTTCACCCAAACGAGCAGACACTCCGAAGTTACCGAGTACCCCACCGACTAAGAAACCCGGTTGATAACCACAATCTTCAAGTATCCAAGCAAGCATGCTCGACGTGGTCGTTTTCCCATGTGTACCCGATACCGCCAATACCCAACGATCATGCAGCAAAAACTCGTTGAGCCACTGCGGGCCAGAGGTGTAACGCATGTTAGTGTTGAGCACATGCTCGACACAAGGGTTGCCACGGCTCATCGCATTACCAATCACCACAAGATCTGGTTGGGGGGCGAGTTGAGACGGGTCAAAGCCTTCAATAATTTCAATACCTTGAGACTCAAGCAGTGTGCTCATTGGCGGATAAACGTTGGCATCAGAACCAGTGACTTTATGTCCTAATTGGCGCGCTAGAATCGCTGCGCCGCCCATAAATGTGCCACAGATACCCAAGATATGAATGTGCATAAACTAAACCTTGTAATGCGTTTTTTAATGCTTTCATTATCGCGATTACCGCCTGAAAAGCGAGTGACTTTAGCCTTCTTCTTGCAGTCCCTTTCACAAATATGACAAGGTTGAACACAGACTGTACAACCTCTTGCTTACTGATGAATTCCTCAAACAAGTCTACAAATAAATTGAGATCTCAAACAGTTACTTCATTACCATTAAAAAGATCTGCGACTTAAACTTACATCCAGCGCAATCGTTTAACATCCATAAAGAGATGCTCACTTGCGCACTACCCCCAATGAAATGAAAATGTAAGGATTAACCATGTCAGGACTGCGCACCCTAGGCGAGTTCATTGTCGAAAAACAAGCGGATTTCCCCCACGCTAGCGGTGATCTATCATCCCTTTTAGCCTCCATTCGTTTAGCTGCAAAAATCGTTAACCGCGAAATCAACGCAGCGGGTCTCGGTGATATCACTGGTGCTGTAGGCACGGAAAATGTCCAAGGTGAAGATCAGCAAAAGCTCGATGTTTACGCGAACGATAAGTTCAAAGCCGCGCTTGAAGCTCGTGATCAAGTGTGTGGCGTTGCCAGTGAAGAAGAAGACGAAGCAGTTGCGTTCAATAAAGAACTCAACCAAAACGCCAAATATGTAGTACTGATGGACCCACTTGATGGTTCTTCTAACATCGATGTGAACGTCTCTGTTGGTACTATCTTCTCGATTTACCGTCGTGTTTCTCCAATCGGTACTCCACCAACTGAAGAAGACTTCCTACAACCTGGTCACAAACAAGTGGCTGCGGGCTACGTAATTTACGGCTCCTCCACCATGTTGGTATACACAACAGGTAACGGCGTAAACGGCTTTACTTACGACCCATCTATCGGCAGCTTCTGTCTTTCTCATGAAAACATGATGATTCCTGATGATGGTAAGATCTACTCCATCAACGAAGGTAATTACATTCGTTTCCCTCAAGGGGTGAAGAAGTACATCAAGTACTGCCAAGAAAACGTGCCAGAAGACGGTCGCCCATACACTTCTCGCTACATTGGCTCGCTGGTTGCTGATTTCCACCGCAACCTACTGAAAGGCGGTATCTACCTTTACCCAAGCACACAAAGCCACCCACAAGGCAAGCTACGCCTGCTTTACGAATGTAACCCTATGGCATTCCTCATTGAGCAAGCTGGCGGCATTGCATCGGACGGCGTGAATCGCATTATGGACATCAAGCCTACTGAGTTGCACCAGCGTGTACCTTTCTTTGTGGGTTCGAAGAACATGGTTCGCAAAGTTGAAGAGTTCCTTGAACTGCACCGCGACGAAGAATAATTTCAGACCTTTGTCCAACGCGGCAGGTGTTTACCTGCCGCGTTTTTGTCGCTAAAGTGAAACGCGAATTTATCATCAGATGAAGCCGCTTTTGTGTGACTCATCGTTAATGAAAAGGAATATTCTAATGAGCTTAAACCATGTACCAGCAGGCAAGTCGCTGCCTGAAGATATCTATGTCGTTATCGAAATTCCAGCAAATGCAGATCCAATCAAGTACGAAGTAGATAAAGACTCTGGTGCTGTATTTGTCGACCGTTTCATGTCTGCACCAATGTTCTACCCATGCAACTATGGCTACGTGAACAATACCCTGTCTCTTGATGGCGACCCAGTCGACGTATTGGTACCAACACCATACCCACTCATGCCAGGTTCAGTCATTCGCTGCCGTCCTGTTGGCGTTTTGAAGATGACAGATGAATCGGGTGAAGATGCAAAAGTGTTTGCGGTTCCCCACTCAAAAATCTCGAAAGAGTACGAGCACATCCAAGATGTGGACGATATCCCAGAACTACTGAAAGCGCAGATCACGCAATTCTTTGAGCGTTACAAAGAGCTTGAAGCAGGCAAATGGGTGAAAGTGGATGGGTGGGCAGATGTTGCTGCCGCTAAAGCTGAAATCCTAGAATCTTACGAGCGAGCTCAGAAAAAATAAGCATCACTGCTGATACAAAATTAAAAAGAGCTGCTCTAGGGCAGCTCTTTTGCTTTCATCTTACCTGTGTCAACTAGATAGGTGCGCCTGCTGAAGACATTCGTCCAGCGTCGTAGTCATGTTGAAAGAAGGGGTCAACATCATCACAAATGCCAAAATACGGCCGCCCGATAACACCGAGCATATAAGCACTTTGCTCACAATACTCTTGCTTGCCTTGCTGGTAACCCGCTTGATAAGCCATTATCAGTTCTGGCGTCGCATGGTTAACATCATCCAGCTTCGCAATTCGCTCCTCAGATAACTCCCGTAATCCATCTAAAGCTGACTGCTTACCAAACACTTGCCAATCGGTCACATTATTCGAAGTCGGTAGTGTTGTTTGTGCGCATGCAGCAAGAAGCAACGCCATTACTCCAATTACGAATGTTTTCATCGTGACTCCTTAGTGTTTAGCTCGTTGCTATTGATAATGTCAGTATAGCTCACACCTTTTGACACCAATCGCCGGAAGCGATTTCTTCGGTTAATTGCTCAGTATCTTGATATAAGTAGATCCAAGCTTGGCCAAACGGCGTGACGATGCTCTCTCGGCGATATTCCACTGGCACATCTTCCAACTTATCTAGCTCGGATAAGGTTTCATCATCAATCAGATACACTTCACCTTGAATCGAGCGTTGCCCAACAGACAACGCTGGATAAGGGCCTAAGTCATACATTGCAAATTGAGCATCCGTTTCATGTAAACCAAGAAACTGCGCCGAGCGCAAATACTGATGGTTGTACTCTCCCTTGCGTAACGTGCCGTAGACAAAAATCAAATGCTGCATAACCACTCCTTAGTCATGACTGTGTATGCTTAGGTTAAAGCACTTTAATCGAACTCAAACTGATAGAGTAGGTCAACGGCGCTATCTACACCAGATACCGCTTCTAAATACAAGTCTTGCATCAATCGATAACGCACAGTGAACTCACCTAGAGAGTTAAAGATGCCGACACCATATTTCACCTGCAAACCTGGCAGAATATAACCACTCACCGTCACTTGCGAATCATCGCCCGACCCAGCAGTGTCCAGCTGTAAATCTTGTACGCCAAAGGCTTCACCAATTTCACCAACCACACGACCACTCTTCGCCAGGCTTAAACCAATTAAGGTAGTCGTCATTGCATTACCACCGGCTTCACCATCAATATCTTGACCACGAAGTAGATAAGAAAGTGCATTGGCTTGGTTCATCGCGGGCTCTGAGAAAATTTCTATACTCGGATCAGATGCTGGGCCCGACACTTGTACCCCCGCAATGACATCATCTTGGGTATTGTCTGGATTACGAATCGCTTTGATAGACAAGTAAGGTTGATCTGGTGGACCATTCATCAGAATCTTACCTTCTTTAATCAATAAGTCCTGACCAAACGAACGATAAGAACCGTCGACAACATTCACTTCACCAACGATGAAAGGACCTTTGTCTTTTTGTGTCACGTTTAGGTTCCCTTTCAACCCACCTTTTAAACCAAAAGCGGCAAGTTGGAAGTCATCACCAATTTTAATGTTGATGTTCGTTTCCACATCAAACGGCATCGCAGCGACATCGTCCACTGGCTGCAAGTTTTTATCGAGAATAACGGTATCACTCGATACGCCTACCGCACTTGGTGGAAGCTCTTCGACGACAATTCTGCCCCATGGCAAATTAATATCACCCTCAATTTTCGCAAGCTGAGGAGTCACATCTATTGTCATGTCAGGCTCAACTTTGATTTTTACCATTGGAGGCAAATCAACATTGAGCTCTTTAGCAAATACACGCGCTTTAGTACGCCAGTTCTGTAAGTCCTGCCAGTCGGCATCACCGGTAACGTTCAACTCACCATCCGGGGTTAGAATTCCGGCATCCAAGTCCGCTTGATGGCCTTTAAAGTTGATGACGACCTGCCCTGAGTTTATATCTATCGGTGTGACTTCACCCTGTAGCTTCATTTGGTCAATCAAGAACTGACCATTCACCTTCGGATGCATGACGTCACCTGATATCGCTAGGTCAGTATTCATGTTTGCTTTAAACAAGCTGTACTCACCAATCAACGGTGCCAAGAAATCCAAGTGGAACGTAGAGAGTGAAACCTTACCATCAATAGTGGGCTTTTCAGACGAGACATTCAGTAAAGAAACCTTACCAGACAAGTCACCGTTATCTTTCACATCAAATAGCCACTCGGCATCAAGCTTGTCTTTCGCTAATGCTGCTTTAAAGTTGAAGCTTTCCCAACCGACTTTAATTGGCTGTTCAAGCGCTTGTTCAACTTGGCCTTTTGGCATATTGACACTTAAGGTTACTTCAGGCTTTTTCTCTGGTGCCCATTTAGCAAAAGCCTGTGCATTAACCGAGCCTTGCAGCTTGGTTTCTGGCGGCAGGAATTGTTTGATTTGGTCAAAATCAAAATCATTGATAGCTAACTTCGCCTGGCCACTCTTACCGACACTAATGTCTTCGGTTAGACATACGCTCGACTCCGCTTGCAACCAACAATGCGCTTGAACGTTCGCGATCTGTTTGTCGATATTGACCTTCACCGCGGTCGATTTTTGCAACGCCCACGGGCCTTGTTGCGAGCTCAGCGTCAAGCGGCGCAGCGCCCCATCCCAAATCATTTCTGGTTTCTGCTGGAATGTCCCTTCAATTTCTAAACTGGTCGACACCAGGTCAGACACTACATCGAGCGTCAGTTGATGCAGTTTTTCATCCCCAGAGACTTCAAGGTCAGCACTATCAACTTTTATGTCGTCATAGGTAACGTTGTTCGCAATAAGGCTTATATTCGCTTTTGGTGCTGGCAGAGGCTTCACATCGCCCTTTAAGGTGATCGTTTCTACGTTCGCCTGTTGCTGCCAGTTAATCTGATTTAAAGCGAGATCAAGATTGATGTCTGGTTCTTTCAAGCTACCACGTAGTGCGACTTTACCTTGCATCTTACCTGCAAGATCCGGAACACTTTTTGCAAAATCAGGGAAGTTAACCTCAACATCCATCAGAATTTGCTTATCTATCTTACCCTTTGCACTGAGTTGGTTTGGACCATGAGAAAGCGCTAAACCCTGAGTGGTAAGTTGGATGTCTTCGCCTTTGCCGTTCTTATCAGACGCTTCAAGTTGCCCTTCAACATTCAGCGGATACCCTCGCAAAATGCCGTCAATGTCTAACTTAGGCAAACTGACTTGCCAACCGCCTTGTTCTGTTAACGACCCCGAAGTCGAAAGGTTACCGCTGATATCCCCTTCTGCTTCTTTCCATTGTAAACCTGGTTGAATGTTTTTCAGGTTTAAGTCAGCTTGCCAGTTGATTGGCGCGGCCCAATTGGCCATGACTTTCCCAGAGAGTTCGCCTCCCAGGGTTTTCACTACAAGGCTTTCGAGGTCAATTTGCTCTAACGTACCTTTGCCGTTTAGTGCGACATCAACGGCGGGAATATCTTTGCCTGACGCTTTGGTTTCTAATGCGACTTCGTAGCCATCAAGTGAGCCTTTTGCCGCCAAGCTTGGTACAGAAACCTGGTAATCGCTTTGTCCAAATAGCGGCCATTGCGCCTGTACATTTTTAATCGCGACATCAAACGGTAACTGCGTTTTAAGCGGTTGAATATCACCTTTGATCTCCGCTTGTACAAGCTCAGAAAGCGTAGCATTTAGTGACAAATCACCAACCGAACCCGAGACCGAAAGCGACAGTTTTTGTCCCTTCGCATCCGCTTGCTTCACTAACGCGTCCAGTTGCGCTTTGATAGGGTAATCAGAAGAAAGCGTCACTTGTGTGCTCAACTTGCCTTCCACTTCTGGCATGTCGAGCTCTAATGTTTTGACATCAACACGCTCACCGCCTGCTCTTGCAACCAAACCAAGATGATTGACGATCACTGGCGTTTCACCTGCCAGTTTGAAATTGTGAATATCAAGACGACGCGCTTCCACCGTCAGTGGAATCCATACTTCGGGTAACACAATATCTTGCGGCGTAACGTCAGTTTCTTTCGGCTCATCGGCAGCCGCTTCAGGTTCAGCCTCACTTGGTGCTAAAGCCACATTAATGTCTTTCAACGCGGTAGGTGCAATCACCAAACGATCACCCTGCATCGACAAAGCGGTCGAGAATGTTTGCCAATTAATTTGATTGCCCAGCACATTGACATTGATGTCATTAAAGCTGACTTTATTAACAAAAATTGGCACTGGCGTACTGATAGAACGCAGTGGTGGTGTTTCCTCTTGCTCCTCGCTTGCTGGCGGTAGCTCAGGCATCTTAAAGTCAAGCCCCTGCAGTCTTAACTCATCGACACAGACCTTAGGGTCAAAGAAGCAGCGGAAGTTCACTGCCAAAGCTAAACGCTCGACTTTGGCGTCGATATTCAAAGACTCATCGACAAAACTGACGTTATGCAGTTCGAAGCGAGGAAACAATGAACCCTGCACTTTTTCAATCTGCAATTGTGGTAATGCTTTTTCAGCTCCCCACAAGGCAAATTTGAGGCCTGGGTGGGTAAACAAAACTGTCGCGACAATAATGATGAGCAACAGCAATAGACCAATCAAACTGAGCGACAGCCATTTGGTCCACTTAAACATCATTTTGATCATAGCTCAGGCCCCAATGAGAAGTGGATACGAAACTCTCGTTCTGGTTTTGCATCCAACCCCCATGCAAAATCAAAACTAACAGGGCCCACCGGAGACGCCCAGCGGATACCAACACCAGCACCTGATTTCCAATCTGGTGTTTCATTAAACGCATCACCAATATCGTAAAACGTTGCAGCCCACCAGTTTCCATAAACACGATATTGGTATTCTAATGTACTGCTAACAATGTATTTACCACCCGTCAAAGCACCACTCTCATCCACAGGTGAAATAGATTCATAGCCGTAACCACGAATATTATTGTCACCACCAGCGAAGAAACGCAGCGACGGTGATAGCTTTTCAAGTTCATCGGTAATATTCGCACCACCTTCTAAGCGGAACAAACCACGATGATTCTCTCCAATACCACGAATCCAAGAAGTCGAGCCAATTAAGCGGAGCACTCTAGTTTCAGAAAGCATAGCGGTATCACCATACTCAATAGTGATGCTTTGCTTGTCTCCCCACATTGGCATATTGCCCCCTCGAACCCTAGTCCGAGAAAATGTCGCACCTGGAAGTACGAAGTTGAATTCATCATCTTGTAAACCTTGCGTAAAGCTCTCGTACAAATGACGAACATAAACGGTATTATGCCAACCACCGTCTGCTAACCAATGACGCTCCACTGCAAGGTTAGACTCGATACTCTGCGTGTCACGGTTGTCTAGGTTTTTAAGCCCATATTGAACTTGATAATAATCGTTAGCGACATCTTCTAAAGGAATTTTGTAAGAAGCAGTCACGGTTTGCTCTGGCTTAGATAGGGATAAAGCGGTGTTGAAACTGTGTCCTCGGGAGCTCACCCAAGGTTTCTTCCACTTCAACGTCCCTCGAACGCCGACATCCGTTGAGTAACCAATACCCGTCTCGATCTGATTCTTGGAAGCAGGAGATAAAGACACTTTAATTGGCAAGTCTCGGCCATCATCAAGCCTATCCAATTCAGGCTCAACAAAAACTGAGGAAAACCACTCCGTATTTGATAGCTTCTGGTTAAACTCGCCCAGCTTCGAAACGTTGTATGGGTCCCCTTCTTTAAAAGGTTGTAATGATGCGACACGATCTTCCCAGATGTGGTTGCCAATAAAAGAAACGTCGCCAAAATTGAAACGTATTCCACTGCTGTAGTGCAAACGGACATTAGCTTCGTTCAGATCAGGGATAACCTCTAATCGACTTAGCGTAAACTCACCATTGAAGTAACCACGCTGAAGCGCCAAGTTACGAATGCCTGACTTAAGGCTGTCGTATTGGCCTTGATTCAAAACTTGACCAACTTTGAGCGGAGAGCGCTCAATAAGTTTTGCAAACTCTTCATCGTCCTTGGCCTCTCCAGTGATGACCACATCCATGACTTTCACTTTCACTGGCAAGCCCGGCTTGATGAGCACAATTAACTCATCATTCGCTTCAGGAATAGAGTATGAAATTTTTGCATGATAATACCCAAGCGCGTTAAGCGCTTCAGTGATACTTTGATCTAATCTCGCTTGAAAACGCAGAGAAGTGGAGTAATCCTTCTCTGGAATAGATGATAGATACGCACTGACATTCTCTTCTAAAGCGCCATCAATGCCTTTCAAAGTCAAAGAAACATCGGCATAGGCACCATGAGAAAAGGCAAACAGGCCAACAATGGTGGGGAGAGCTTTTTTTATCATGCTTTTATGGCTGAATGAGGTTAAGTAAACGTAAATAATGATAACGCCAATTAGATTCTAAGTCTGTAATATTAATAGGTTTAACGCGGTCTATGTCATCACAGCATCAGATACAGACGAAATGAAAAAGTTCGCAAATTTAAGACACGTATTGAAGGACAAATACCATGCTCAACAAACAAACATTGATCAGTATAGAAGATGCCTTGCCAGGTAGAGATCAACCAATGCAGATTGACGATCATCATTTTGTAAATAAATCTAACCTAAAGGCGCCTCTTGCGTCACACCAACAGCAGATTTTGCTCGGAATGGGCTGTTTTTGGGGCGCTGAGCGCGTATTTTGGCAACTCGACGGCGTTGTATCTACTTCGGTCGGTTACGCTGGGGGGTACACACCCAATCCCACGTATGAAGAGGTCTGTACAGGTAAAACGGGTCATACAGAAGTCGTACGAGTCGTTTTCGATGAACGCGTCATCTCATTAGAAAAGCTACTGGCTGTTTTTTGGGAAAAACACGACCCAACTCAGGGAATGCGTCAAGGTAACGACTTAGGTACTCAATATCGTTCTGCAATTTACACTTATTCGACGGAGCAGCTCGAGAGCGCAGAGAAATCGAAACTCTTGTATCAGCAAGCACTGCAAGAAGAGCAACGCGCGAACATCACCACCGAAATACAACCAGCAGGTCCGTATTACTTTGCGGAAACCTACCACCAGCAATATTTGGCGAAAAACCCTGATGGTTACTGTGGCATCGGAGGAACGGGAGTTTGCTTCCCACCAAGCCTCCAAGGATAAACCTAACCAGCAACAAAAAGAGCGACCGATATGGTCGCTCTTTTCTAAATCTAAGTGGGTACCAAGCTAACTAAGCCGATAATGATGCTATCACTTGGTTGACTTCTTTAAAGATGGTGAGCCTTTTATGATCGTTGACGTCAGGTAGTAACACTTTGCCATTGTCGAACTGAAAACAGCCAACCCCAACAATAAAAAACTGACCTTTGAACAACGTTTTAACAAAACGGGCCACTTGTAATGGTCGATATACAGCAAACTCACGTAGCATAACTCACCTCAATTCCTTTGAGAAAACACGGATTGCTTATTTTTCCTCTGCAATCTTAATGCGCAATTTGCGACGGAACTCATTTTAGCAAATTCTAAATATAACGCAAGATTACACCACTCCATACGTTAAATAAATGTTATCAACGGTCCTACAAATTTCTAGGTTCTGGATATATACTGGAAGCTTCCAAACCTCGTACGGAATATAACAATATGAAAACTAAGACTCTCCTACCTCTATTACTGGCCTTAACGCCAAGCTTGACCTTTGCACACAACTTGTCAGTGGGAAAAAGCGTTCCTCCTGTCAATGTTGCCGCTTACGGCGAGATTGTTTTACAAGGCGAAGGCGTTGCATACCAACCCTGGGCAACTCAACATATGCAAGGCAAAGTTCGTGTCATTCAAGCCATTGCAGGCCGTAGCAGTTCAAAAGAGATGAATGCCCCTTTAATGTCAGCAATAACAGCGGCAAATTTTCCACAAGAAAGCTACCAGACGACGACTATCATCAACCAAGATGATGCAATTTGGGGGACAGGCTCTTTCGTGAAGTCTTCAGCTCAAGACAGCAAAAAAGAGTTTCCTTGGTCATCCATGGTTCTTGATGAAAATGGCGTAGTTGCTAATACTTGGGACCTGAAAGAAGAAAGCTCGGCCATTATTGTTCAAGACAAAACGGGCAAAGTTCTGTTTGTCAAAGAGGGCGCACTTGAGCAAGATGAGATAACAAAAGTCATTGAGCTTATTAAACAGAACATCTAGCTTAATTGAATGGCTCCTTGTTCTTGTTGTAAGGAGCTATATGAATTTGATTAGAAGCATGGGCAGTGATAACTCTGCTCTTTATAAGTGCGATAAGTGCGACACTTCCATCAGAGAGTATTACCAATATTTTTCGGCACGTATGTGTTGAGTTAAATTTTTCTGCTAGCCAACAAAAGAGTGAACTTTTATTCATTATGGGTGTTATATTATAACAGTCGGTAAGAGGAGCTCAGATGTACCACCACCAGCAAAAAATACTAAGATATTGGTATCGCACTGCTTTATTTTTCAGTGTTGCGTTGCTGATCGCTTGGAACTTTGCGGTTGTACTTCATCAAGTCGATCTGACGCCCGACCATCATACCCATCATCATTGCCAATTATTTTCTGGTGTTCAGCACGGTATAGCAAAGGTACAACCTACCCTCTCTACACCGACTTTTACGCGCGCCCAGCATCATCATGTTTTTTTGCATCTCGTGTACGGCGAAGAAGTTCTTGGCGCTGCTCGTGCCCCTCCTTATTTTGCTTAATTTCCAAACTATTCCACACTCAAAATTATTGAGTTCATTCCCGCACCTAGTGTGTCAGGGAACAATAACTTAGTGAAACTCGAATCTGAGCAATACCGCCTTTGGTTAATGCCAGTAAAATTAGGAAAAATACAATGTCATCAAAACACGTTTTAGCCCTTGCTATTGGCCTCACTTTATCGACAGCAGCGAATGCAAACGAATACCGCCAGCATGGTGCTCATGTGCATGGTCACGTCGAGTTTAATATCGCCCAAGATGGCAAAGATCTGTTAGTAGAGATTACAGCTCCTGGAGCTGATGTTGTGGGTTTCGAGCATGCTCCAGAAAACGCGCAACAAGAGCAAGCGCTTAAACAAGCCGTCGCTACACTCGAAGACAGCAACGCATTGTTCGCTATTAACTCACAAGCTGATTGTAATATTGAAGAAGCTTACGTGAGCCACAACCTAAGCGAAACTCATGAGGAACATGATCATAGTGAGCACGACCATGATGACCATGCACATCACGATCATGAAGGGCACGAACACCATGATCATAATGAACATCATGATAAACATGACCACCATGACGCTCATGATGAGGCGCACGATCATGGCGGTCACGGTGAATTTTCGGTGCAATATCGCTTCAGTTGCGAACAAGTTAATCAGCTTAGCCAAATCCAAACCGATTGGTTTAACCAATTCCCAACTACAGAGTCCATCAGCGTCAATATATTCACTGATACCATGCAATCAGCAATTAAATTAAGCAAAGATAACACCCAAATCGTAATCAAATAACACGAGTGGCGTGTAAGTACCCACTTACACGCCACAGCTTTGGTGATTTAATATGACTGAAACCACACCAAATGTTGTCGAGCTAGAGGATGCCCAATTTTTCTGGCCCGGTTCAACCAACGCAACCATCCACATTCCCAAATTACACATTACACAAGGCGAGCATGTGTTTATCAAAGGTCCAAGTGGCTGCGGTAAATCGACCTTGCTCGCTTTGTTGACGGGGATTAACACATTAACTTCAGGCTCTCTATCTGTACTCGATACTGACCTTGCTAGTTTAAGTGCCAGTCAGAGAGACCGCTTTCGCGCCAATCATATTGGCTACATCTTTCAACAGTTCAATTTATTGCCGTACCTTAACGTACTTGAAAACGTATTATTGCCATGTCAGTTCAGTAAAATACGACGTGACCGTGCCCATTTAGGTGCCTCATCTCAAACGTTAAATGAACAGGCTCAGGCCCTACTAGAACGACTGCACTTGCCAAACGAGCTTCATACACGCCCTGTCTCTGAATTGAGTATTGGTCAACAACAACGTGTGGCTGCGGCTCGAGCTCTGATAGGACATCCAGAGTTAGTGATCGCTGACGAACCAACCTCAGCTTTAGACTATGACAATCGTAAAGCATTTATTGAGCTCCTTATGGAGCAAGCGAATCAAGCCAATGCCACACTGGTATTCGTTAGCCACGACCCAACACTCGAACCCTTATTCGATCGCACGCTCAATCTACCCGACATTAATCAAGTATCTAGCCTAGGAGCCATATCATGAGTGCTGTTGTAAAGCTCGCCTGGAAAAGCTTGATGAACCGCAAAGCGACGGCAATTCTAACCATCATGACCGTTGCGATTTCAGTGGTACTCCTCTTGGGCGTCGAGCGTATCCGAACTCAAGCCAAGGATAGCTTCGCCAATACAATTTCAGGCACAGACCTCATTATTGGTGGACGTTCTGGGCAAGTGAACCTATTGCTCTATTCTGTGTTTCGTATTGGTAATGCGACCAACAACATCGATTGGAAAAGCTACCAAGAGTTTGCCAATCATCGTTCAGTCGATTGGGCTATTCCAATCTCGCTTGGCGACTCGCATAAAGGCTTCCGAGTTATGGGAACCAATCACAGTTACTTTGAGCATTACAAGTTTGGAAGTAAGCAACCACTAACATTCAGCAAGGGTAGAGAATTCAATGGTTTATTTGAAACCGTGCTAGGTTCTGATGTCGCTAAACAACTTGGTTATGATATCGGTAGCGAAATCATCATTGCCCACGGCATTAGCGACGTTGGCTTTAGCCGTCATGATAATCTGCCATTTAAAGTTGTCGGTATCCTTGCACCTACAGGAACACCAGTCGACAAAACTGTCCATGTATCATTGGAAGCCATCGAAGCCATTCACGTCGGATGGGAAAGTGGTGCGCGTTTGGGCCCGACACCCAAGGCACAAGATCTCAAAAACAGAGACTTTCAGCCCAAACAAATTACCGCTATGCTCGTTGGTTTGAAATCTCGTATTCAAACTTTCGCCCTGCAAAGACAAATTAACACCTACCCCAAAGAGCCGCTTAGCGCCATTATGCCCGGCGTTGCGTTGCATGAGTTATGGGGAATGATGTCTGTTGCAGAGCAAGCCCTAATGGCAGTATCTGGTTTTGTCGTGATTGCAGGGTTGTTAGGTATGTTAAGCAGTCTATTAACTAGCCTACAGGAACGCCGCCGTGAAATGGCGATTTTGCGTGCCATGGGAGCAAGGCCTCGTCATGTTTTCTCACTCTTAATTAGTGAAGCCAGCTTGCTTACTGCTGCTGGTATTATTACTGGCGTTACTGGGCTGTATGCCATTCTTGCTATCGCGCAGCCGATCATCCAACAGCACTATGGAATACATCTCACCTTAAGCATCTTATCTACTTATGAGTGGATGCTATTAGGTTTCGTACAATGCGCTGGTATTGTGATTGGTTTCATTCCCGCACTCCGCGCCTACCGACAGTCACTGAGTGACGGAATGACAATAAGGATTTAATAAAATGTGGAAAAAAATACTCGCAAGTTGCTTGCTGGTCATCGCATTCACAGCGCCTGTTATGGCCAGCGAAGAACCATTAAAGCTTGACTGGATTGACCTTGTTCCAGAAAAAGAGCGTAAATTGTTCGACAGTATAGGCATGCCCGCATCTGATCACAGTGGTGGCGCAGCGCAGCAATCCAAGATTGGTAACGTTCGACCAGAACTGAACGGAAGCCAAGTTAAAATTCCGGGGTTTGTTATCCCACTTGAAGGTGATGCCGATACCGTCACCGAATTTTTATTGGTGCCATATTTTGGAGCTTGTATTCACGTGCCACCACCGCCTCCAAACCAGATCATTTACGTGAAGTTTCCGAAAGGCGCGCCTGTTCAAGAGTTGTGGGATGTTATATATGTGGTTGGAACGTTGAAAACCGAGACGATAAACCACGAACTGGCAGAAACGGCTTACGTTATTGAGGGATCAGAAATAGAAGCCTACGACGATATGTAATTTAAGTCGTCGATAAGCCTCGCTACACCTAAGGCGTCACACTGGCGCCTTTTTTAGCTTTGTGCTACACGATATAACGAGATAAATACGCTAACACGCCCACATAAATAACCAAAAGAAACGCTATCGACAGGTGCTTTTTGAGTTTACCTGCTTCTGAGAACTTCATAGCCCCTCCAAAATAACGATAACAATTTTAACAACTCATTATCATTTTGAATAGCCCTATTCGTTCAAAAACTGAGAACTCCTGTCTGGTCGCTTGGTCAGATAAGGTGTAAATTTAAACGTGCGAACCGCGCAGTTCTTGGTAGGAAAACGAATGGCAGACCCGACAAAGCAACCTGTTGTCATCGAACATCAGTCAGACACAAAAAAAAATACGCAACAAGAAAAGAAACAAGGCTACATAAAAGACAGTGCTAGTAAGGTAAAAACCATAGCCCAAATACACGGTCTTGACGCCTTACTGCAAACCGAACCGCCAGCCAAATCTGCGTTTGAAAGAGCCCAATTGCGAGAGCAAAGACGCCAAGAACAGCGACAAAAAAACTTAGAACAGATTTTAAAATTAGCGCACAGTTCATGCCGAGATGAGACAGCGGGAGAGCCAGACCAAGATTGGTTGCATCGATTTTTTGAGATGGCTCAAGACATCCATAACAGCGCGATGCAAAAGCTATGGGCTCAAGTGATGAAGCGTGAAGTAACCAATCCGGGTTCAACGTCCATGAAAGCGTTGAAAACCCTCAAGGATATGTCACCAAAGGAAGCACAAACTCTGCAAAGAGCCGCCTCTTTAGCGTGCAGTTTTGGAGGGGATCACAGCAGAAAACTGCTGATTGGTTACAAAGCGCAAGGAGGTATATTTAGCTTCGGCAAGCGAGACGTCGCCAACAGCCTAAATATGGGAAGTTTTCAACTGCCGTATTCAAGCTTGTTGCTCTTATTTGAATTAGGGCTGCTGCACAGTGCCGAACTTGAATCTGGCGAAATTAGTATCGAGACACCGTTGGTCCTCACCTACCAAGGTAAAAACTTGTCACTGAACGTAAACAGTAAAGGTGTCCGCCTTTTATATTACCGCTTCACACCCACAGGTAATGAGCTCTGTACCTTGCTCGGAAACAAACCACATGCCGAATACTACGATCAAATGCTTGCACTGTTAAATCATAGATTTAGTGTCCATAGTGAAGCTAAAAGTACGGTTTATCATACCGTCTAGCCAGCTTGAGAAGCATTTGATCACCTATGATCCAAATACTTCTCAAGCAGCTCAAAGAGCTTTAGGTCACCTATGATCTAAATGCTTTTTTATCGGATCACACCGCGTTGTTTAAGATCGATTAAGCACAAATCCACCAGCTCATCGACACTCTTTTCTCCCGCGGGCAAATCGATTTCAGGGTTCTCTGGCGCTTGATATTCCGAATCAATACCAGTGAAATTAGGAATCTCTCCCGCACGGGCTTTACGGTATAAACCCTTAGGATCTCGACCTTCGCAAACCTCTAGAGATGCATTGACATACACTTCGATAAACTCGCCTTCTGGCAATAAATCGCGTACTAACTTCCGCTCTGCACGATGCGGTGAAATAAACGCCGACAGAACAATTAAACCCGCATCTGCCATCAACTTCGCCAGTTCACCAATACGACGAATGTTCTCGCGACGGTCCTGTTCAGAAAAACCTAAATCGCTACACAAACCATGTCGTACATTGTCACCATCCAATAAATAGGTGTGGTAACCCAATGCTGCAAGGCGATTTTCCAACGCCCCTGCTACGGTTGATTTACCCGCTCCAGATAAACCAGTGAACCACAATACGGCAGGTTTTTGCTTCTTTAATTCAGCACGAAACTGTTTATCAACCGAATGCTGGTGCCAAACAATGTTTTCATCTTTTACCGTCGTTTCGGCAGTCATAACGTATCCTTGTAAATATCGGAATTAAAACGGGAAAAAGACCGGGATCAAAGTAAGTACTAATACAGAGTACACAATCGAAATTGGCACTCCAATTCTCACGTAGTCGGTCAATTTGTAATTTCCTACGCTGTACACCAGCAGGTTAGTTTGGTAACCGTAGGGAGAGATAAAGCTCGCACTCGCGCCGAACAAAACCGCCATGATGAATGGCATCGGATCCACGCCATAACCCACCGCCATGCTATAGCCGATAGGAAAAGAAAGCGCAGCCGCGGCATTGTTTGTCACCAATTCAGTGAGTACCAATGTCATGATATAAGTCGCCACCAAGGCACCAAATACTCCCCAGCCATTAAACGCTTCAATAAACATCACTCCCATTCTTTCTGACAATCCAGAAGAGATCATCAGTTGAGCAATAGACAAAGCGGAACCGACAATCACGACGATATCGATCGGAAAACGGCGGCGCAGTTCTGAAATCTGCACAATACCAAACGCAATAAGCGCGATAAGGTACGCAGCTAGACCTTTAATAATCGGTACTAACTCTAATAGAGCGCATCCAATTACGGCTGCAAAGCCCAGTAATACAATGGAAGACTTATTCGTATCAAGCCGAGCGCTAGAGTCCAAGTCATGCACTAAAACAAACTCTTTACGATGAGCTCGGCGTTCAGACTCAAAACGCTTTCCTGGAACCAGAACTAACGTGTCTCCTGGCGCTAAGGTAATGCTACCCAAGCCACCTTCTAGGCGTTCGTGGCCTCGGCGAATCGCCACAACAACGGCATCGAATCGGTCGCGGAATCGGCTCTCTTTGAGGGTTTTGTAGCAAAATGTCGCCGACGAGCTCACCACAACTTCGATAAAGTTTTGCCCATTTAAGTGCTGCTGACCAAACAACTTGAGGCCCGGAATTTCTTGCAGGGTCGCGACGCTCTCAACATCGCCACAAAATAACAGGCGGTCTTTTGCATTGAGCACAAAATCCGGTCCCACAGAAGAAACAGTAACACCATCGCGCACCACTTCTGCAAGAAACAGTTTGCGCAGCGCACGTAAATTATTCTCGCTGATCGTACGCCCAACTAGCGGTGATCCAGGCTCAACGCGAGACTCAAGAAAGTAAGGTAAATCTTCTTGGTTTTGATCATCATAATTCGGTAGCAAGTAGCTCAGTGGGATAAGAATCAGCATCCCTCCCACCAGCACAGCCAAACCTATCATCGTAGGTGTAAAAAAGCTCAGGCTCGGTAAGCCTGCGTCTTCGACAAAGCTGTTGATGATTAAGTTAGTCGACGTACCAATCAAAGTTAACGTGCCACCAAAAATGGCGGCGTAAGACAAGGGAATAAGTAATTTCGAAGGTGCATGCTGCTGATTACGCTTAATCGCCCCAATCAATGAGACAACCACAGCGGTATTATTCGTAAATGAAGAAAGCAAGGCGGTCGACACACCGAGCTTAGCAATCACGCTGCCTAACTGGCCCTCAGAGATACTTCGGCTCACCCAACTGATCAGCAGTGTTTTTTCTAGAGCACAGGATGCAAGAATCAATAGAACCAGGGTTAACAATGAAGAGTTGGTAAAATTGGATGCGATAGTGGCTGAATCCATCATCCCAGCCATGAATGCAATAAAAGCGGCACCCGCAAAGACGTAACTAGGCTTAATTTTCGTGACAAGCAAGCAAGTGATAATGCCAAGCAAAATCGCTAACACAAACCCTTGTTCCCACATAGCCTTTCCTTACCAAATAGCCCCAAAGGGCACAACAACGACTCATTTATCCATGAAACACCGACAAACGAGTAAACAGACAAAAATCAGCGCAAGCGAAAAGAACATCAGAATGCTCGGTTTTCTTGGGCTCCACCGAAGCATTCTGGTATTAGGAGAATACCTAACGACATTTCGCAATTCAGTTAGGTAGCGACGCCCCAAGTACAACAGCAGACAGAGCCTGAAATTATCGTACTTGGGTAAGCCAGTTACTTTTTCAGAAACTGGCTGACGTCTTTTGCTTCCCAGTGTGGGAAGTGTTTACGGACAAGCGCATTAAGCTCAACTTCAAACGCAGAGATGTCCGTCAAATCGCGCTCAACCACGGCGAGGCTCTCTTTAACCATGCCAGCACCAACCGTCACGTTTGTCAGACGATCGATAATGATAAAGCCACCGGTATCTGCACAGTCTTGATAATTGTCCAGCGCGACTGACTCATTAAGAGACCATTCACACAAACCAATACCATTCAATGGCAGCTCTGCCGAGCTATGAGTCGAGAGATTATTAATGTCATATTGATGACGAATCGCTTCAACATGACCTACGGTTTTCTTACCTGCGATTTTGATGTCATAGTCACGACCCGGTTGCAGGGGTTGCTCTGTCATCCACACCACATCGGCAAGCAAATGGTTTGTGGTTTCCACTTGAGCATTATCTAGAACAATCAAATCTCCACGGCTAATATCGATCTCATCGCTTAGCGTCAGAGTGACAGCTAATCCGGCACGAGCTTCTTCGATATCACCATCAAAGGTCACAATACGAGCCACAGTTGACGTTTTACCCGATGGCAATGCTTTAATGGCATCACCGACTTTGATCGAACCAGAAGAAATGGTCCCCGCAAAACCACGGAAATCGAGGTTAGGACGATTAACGTATTGCACAGGGAAGCGGAATTCACCCGCGCCTTTTTCTTGATCCACATCGACCGTTTCAAGAAGCTCAAGCAATGATGGGCCTTTAAACCAAGTCAGGTTTTGGCCTTTATCCACCACATTGTCCCCTTCAAGCGCTGAGATCGGGATGATTTGAATATCAATATCCCCTGTCAGATTCTCAGAGAACTTCAGATACTCATCGCGGATCTCTTCAAAGCGCTCTTGGGAGTAATCCACTAAGTCCATCTTGTTGATCGCCACAACAAAGTGCTTCAAACCCAAAAGGTTGGAAATGAAAGAGTGACGACGAGTTTGATCGAGAATGCCCTTACGTGCATCAACCAGAATCACAGCTAAGTCACATGTCGATGCGCCTGTAGCCATGTTACGTGTGTACTGCTCGTGTCCAGGAGTATCTGCAATGATGAATTTACGTTTCTGCGTCGAGAAATAGCGGTAAGCCACATCAATCGTGATCCCCTGCTCTCGCTCAGCTTGTAAGCCATCGACCAACAACGCAAGGTCGGGCTTTTCACCCGTGGTACCCACACGTTGGCTGTCTGAATGCACTGCCGCTAGCTGATCTTCATAAATTTGTTTTGAGTCATGGAGTAAGCGACCGATTAATGTACTTTTACCGTCATCCACCGAGCCACAAGTCAAGAATCTAAGTAACGACTTGTACTGGTGTTGTGTTAAATAGCCTTCGATACCAAGCTCGGCTAATTGAGCTTCAACTGCACTGTTCATTATCTTTCCTTAGATCCTTTAGAAGTAACCTTGACGTTTCTTAAGCTCCATCGATCCTGACTGATCGTGGTCGATCGCTCGGCCTTGGCGCTCACTCGACGTTGCCACCAGCATCTCTTCAATAATGCCAGTTAAAGTGTTTGCTTCAGACTCGATGGCCCCGGTCAATGGATAACAACCAAGGGTACGGAAGCGCACACTCTTCTCTTCAATCACTTCACCCGGTTGAAGCTCCATACGATCATCATCAACCATGATCAGCATGCCATCGCGTTCAACAACTGGGCGTTTGTCCGCGAGGTAAAGCGGCACGATCTCGATGTTTTCTAAATAGATGTATTGCCAGATATCAAGCTCAGTCCAGTTAGACAGCGGGAATACACGAATGCTCTCACCCTTATTAACCTGACCGTTGTACGTCTTCCATAGCTCAGGACGTTGGTTTTTAGGATCCCATGTATGGTTCTTATCGCGGAATGAATACACGCGCTCTTTCGCCCGTGATTTCTCTTCGTCGCGGCGCGCACCACCAAAGGCCGCATCAAAACCGTACTTGTTCAGCGCTTGTTTTAAGCCTTGAGTCTTCATGATGTCAGTGTGCTTAGAAGAACCATGAACAAACGGACTACAGCCCATGGCTAGACCTTCTGGATTCTTATGTACCAAAAGCTCAAAACCGTATTTGGCCGCGGTGCGATCACGAAATTCAATCATCTCGCGGAACTTCCAATCGGTGTCGACATGCAGCAATGGAAATGGAATCTTACCTGGGTAAAAAGCTTTACGCGCAAGGTGCAGCATCACTGATGAGTCTTTACCAATCGAATACATCATGACTGGGTTATCAAACTCAGCCGCAACTTCACGGATGATGTGGATACTCTCCGCTTCGAGTTGTTTAAGGTGAGTTAAACGTTGTTGGTCCATGTTTTGTATTTCCTTTTTAAGCTTGAAGGCGCATTACGTCTCTAATCTTTGGTCTGAAATTATATGGAGTTGGCAATAGCACTTTTGTTGAATTCAGTACTAGACAAAAACCAGTCTAACTTTTGAGACAGTCGCACAACCTCTCCGACAACAATCAAAGATGGCGACTGTGCTTCCTTCGATAAATCAGAGAGTTGGGAGAGTTCTCCCGTAAATACTTTTTGTTGAATCTGCGTGCCACGCTCAATAATGGCAATCGGAGTCGACGCTGAACGACCATGCTTAATGAGTTGATTCTGAATATAGTGTGATTTCATCAGCCCCATGTAGATCACTAAAGTCTGATTCCCACGCGCCAACGTGGACCAATCCATCTCATCACTTTCTTCTTTCAAGTGGCCAGTCACAAAGATGGCCGATTGCGCATAATCACGATGAGTCAGTGGAATACCAGCATAAGCGGTTGCGCCAGCTGCTGCGGTAATGCCAGGGACAACTTGAAAACGAACGCCGGCATCAGCAAGCACTTCTAACTCTTCACCACCACGACCGAATACAAACGGATCCCCACCTTTAATGCGCACTACTTTGTAGCCCTGCTTGGCAAAATCCACCAAAAGCTGATTCGTCTTCTCCTGCGGCACACTGTGATGCCCAGCTCGCTTCCCAACGCACACCAAAATCGTATCGCTTGGAATCAATGCCATGATTTCTTCAGACACCAAGTAGTCGTACAAAACCACGTCAGCTTGCTGCAAGCAGTTCAGTGCTTTCACCGTCAGAAGTTCAGGATCGCCTGGTCCTGCACCTACTAAGGCAACTTCACCAGGCTGTAGCGATTGCTTTGCAAAACGAGTAACACCAGCGACTGGGTTGTCAGAAACTAACCGGGGCTTTGGTTTAGGAAAAGAAGTGACTGAATCGTTCGTTGCCATGTGCTTGCTCATCGTCCATTGATATCGTTATGCAAGCATTATGGCGGGGCGTTTATATTACCTGAAATTCTAAAATTTCATTTTTTATTCAAAAATCTGCTAAGAAGTTTTTGTTTGGTCTCATTCAAAAGCGTGAAAAAGTCGGCGGTTAATATGAATAAGGTTCAGTAAACTGATTAATGTTCACAGTTTTCTGTATCTTTATCATCGAGTTGCACCTGTGTTTGATACATTACGCAGTACGATTTCCCCTTATCATTGAATTGGAGCACCAAATGAAAGTGGCAGTTCATCCTATTTCCCTCGCAGTTTTAAGTGGCATGCTAACGCTTGCTGGCCCAACAATGGCCGATACCATCAAGCTTCGTATTATCGAAACCACCGACATTCACACCAACGTGATGGATTACGATTACTACAAAGACCAACCATCACAGCAAATCGGTTTAAGTCGCGCAGCGACAATAGTGAAACAAGCTAAGTCCGAGACAGAAAACACAGTACTAGTAGATAACGGTGATTTAATTCAGGGCAGCCCAATGGGCGATTACATGGCGGCAAAGGGGATTAATCCCGGCGACGTGCACCCAGTCTACAAAGCGATGAACCAGCTAGACTACGATGTGGGCAACATTGGCAATCATGAGTTCAACTATGGCTTAGATTTCCTACAAACGACGTTGAAGGGGGCAAACTTCCCTTACATCAATGCAAACGTATTTGATAAACAAACCGGTGAGCATTACTTCAAGCCTTACCTCATCAAAACTCACACATTTACAGACACAAACGGCGAAGCGCATCAAATAAAAGTGGGTTACATCGGCTTTGTACCACCACAAATTATGGTGTGGGACAAGAAAAACTTAGAAGGCAAAGTCTTTGCTAAAGACATTAAGGAAACAGCTGAGAAACTGATTCCTCAAATGAAGAAAGAAGGCGCAGACGTGATTGTGGCGATTCCACACTCGGGCATTTCTACTGATCCATACAAGCTAGGCGCTGAAAACTCTGTTTACTACCTCACAGAAGTTGAAGGTATTGATGCGATTGCTTTTGGCCACTCTCACGCCGTCTTCCCAGGGAAAGACTTCGCAAACCTACCTGGTGTTGATATAGATAAAGGGACCATCAATGGTGTAACGTCCGTGATGCCGGGCCGCTGGGGAAGTCACGTAGGTGTGATGGATTTGATGCTGAAAGAGAAAGACGGCAGATGGCAAGTCGTCGAAGGCCAAGCAGAAGCACGCCCTATCTTCGATAAAGTAAATAAGAAGTCATTAGCTAAAGCCGATGCAGATATTGTGAAAGCGTTAGAAGAAGATCACAAAGGCACTCGTGAATTTGTAAACCAACCAATCGGCAAAGCAAATGATGTCATGTACAGCTTCTTGGCATTAGTGCAGGACGACCCCACCATTCAAATCGTTAACCTTGCTCAGAAAGACTACGTAGAACGCTTTATTCAAGGCGACCCAGACCTTTCTGACATTCCAGTACTGAGTGCGGCAGCACCATTTAAAGTCGGCGGTCGTAAGAACGATCCGAATAACTTTACAGAAGTAGAATCCGGTCAGCTCACCTTCCGTAATGCGGCCGATCTTTACTTATATCCAAACACCTTGGTTGCGATGAAAGTGAAAGGTAAAGAAGTTCGCGAATGGCTAGAGTGCAGTGCGGGTCAATTCAACCACATCGACATCAACAATCCTAAACCGCAATCTTTGATTGATTGGGATAATTTCCGTACTTACAACTTCGATGTTATTGATGGGGTTAACTACCAAATCGACGTTACCCAACCGCCGAAGTACGATGCGGATTGTAAAGTGATTAATCCAGATTCTCAGCGTATTGTGAACCTGACGTTCAATGGTAAGCCTGTCAATCCGAAGCAAGATTTCATCATCGCAACCAATAACTACCGTGCTTATAGCAATACTTTCCCTGGTACAGGCCCAGATTTCATTGCGTTTGACGCACCAGATGAAAACCGCTCTGTCGTCGCCACTTATATTTCTCGCGTGAGTGAAGAAAAAGGAGAAGTGACACCAAGCGCTGACAACAACTGGTCTTTCGCACCGATTAAGTCCGATAACAAGCTAGATATTCGTTTCGAAACCTCCCCTAGCGATAAAGCGGCGCAGTTCATCAAAGAGAAAGGACAATACCCAATGAAACGCGTGTCAACAGACGACATTGGTTTCGCAATTTATCAAATCGATCTGAATAAATAAGGTTGATTTGACAACAACACTAAGCGGCTCTCATGAGCCGCTTTTTTGTTACCAATAAAACCCGTTAAAATAAAGAAAACCGTTTCTGAGTTATCACATGCACAGCGATCTTTTTTCAGACTTAGTCAAACATGGCTTTTTAGAGACAGAAGCAAACCAACTTATTGAAAATGGTGAGTTACTCGAACTGCCTACACGCCACATTCTTAATCACCAAGGGGAGTTTAGCTCACACCTTTACTTCATCATTGAGGGGTTATGCCACGCAAGCTATCTTACTGAGCACGGCAAAGAATTCAGTAAAGAATTTTATTGGGAGAAGGACTGGGTTATCGGGTTTGAGAGCATAATAAAGGACCAACCTTCGCCTTACTTATTGGAAACGCTGAGCGCTTGTCAGCTATTTTGCTTGCCAATTGAAACGTTGCATCACTGGCGAGCAGAAAAGCACGCCATTTACTTAAAGCTACTCGAAAACCAACTGGTTAATAAAGAGAACAAAGAACGCTTTATGTTGCTCTACTCTCCAGAAGAACGATATCAATTATTTTGCGCTCATTACCCAGATTTAAAGCAACGTATTACCGATAGTCAAATTGCGGCCTACCTGGGCATTACGCCAATCAGTTTGAGTCGAATCAAAGCACGCTTAACCAAAGATCACACTCTCAAATAAACTCAAAAAAGAAAAAGCTCTTCAAACGAAGAGCTTTTTCTCTGCTATTTGAGCTATTTAAGAATTCGCGCCCGGAATTGGCGCCCTTTCATCTTGCCGTTACTAATGGTCTGTAGAGCCTTTTTAGCCACAGACTTTTCGACGGCAACATAAGCGCGTACAGGGAATAGGTGGATCTTTCCGACTTGAGAGCCTGGAATACCATTTTTTCCTGTCAAACAACCTAAGATATCACCCGGTCGTACTTTCTGTTTCTTACCGCCATCAATGTTAATCGTCACCATCTTCGCTTGGTATGGCTGCTGATTTGATTTGGCAGGCAATGTTGCTGGTACCACGTCCATCTCTAGGTATTCTTCAATACGAGCTACACGTAAACCGTCTTTCTCACCAAAAAAGCTGAACGCTAAACCTTTACTACCCGCACGACCTGTACGACCAATACGGTGCACATGAACCTCAGGATCGCGCGATAGCTCAAAGTTAAAGACAGCATCAAGATTATCAACGTCCAAACCACGCGCCGCAACGTCTGTTGCAACAAGGATAGACACACTCTTGTTAGCAAACTGCACCAATGCTTGGTCGCGTTCACGCTGCTCTAAGTCCCCATGGATATCGATAACGCTGAATCCTTTGTGATGCAACTCATCTGCGACACTTTGCACTTCTTTTTTGGTATTACAAAAAACCACCGCGGACTCTGGCTGGTGAGTCAGCAGCAAATTCGACAACGCTTCATCACGTGCTTCCGAGCCTTCAACTTTATAGAAGTACTGCGCAATGCTTGAGGTATCATGCGTCGATTCCACCTTAATCACTTCCGGTGTCTGCATTATACGCTGCGCAATTTGCTCAATTTTTTCTGGAAAAGTAGCACTGAAAAGTAGAGTTTGACGCTGCTTTGGCGCTGCATCGATGATTGCATCTAATGCGTCTTGGAAACCCATGTCCAACATGCGGTCAGCTTCATCTAGCACCAAGGTATTCAGTTCGCTAAGATCAATTCGGCCTTTTTCAAGGTGATCCAAAATACGACCAGGAGTACCAACTAGGATATGCGCACCATGCTCTAACGAACCAATTTGTGGCCCCATTGGCATCCCACCGCAGAGAGTAAGCACTTTAATATTATGAATGCCGCGACCTAAAGTACGAATTTCCTTCGCTACTTGGTCTGCAAGCTCACGTGTTGGACACAATACTAATGACTGGACACGAAAGCGTTTGACGTTGAGGTTCGATAAAACCCCTAAACCAAATGCAGCGGTTTTACCTGAGCCCGTTTTACCCTGCCCGATGACATCACGATGTTTTAGGATTGCAGGCAAGCTCAAAGCTTGAATTGGCGTCATGTGGGTATAGTTCAGGGAATCAAGTGTGGCGAGTAACGCTGGGTTCAGCCCAACTTGATCGAATGTTTGTTTGCTCACGGGGATATCCTCAGGTGAGATGGAAAGAGGGCACATTATCACCAGATTTGGTGGGAAAACCAGTGCTAATTAACCTTTGTTAATGAGTATGAGCTCAAAACAAAGTAAAGTCAGTCACTCTATTCTCACTACGGATAACAACATGCTCACTTGGATTACTTTGCCCTTTGCTCAGCTAACAACCACACAGCTGTATGAAATGATGAAATTGCGTGTGGATGTATTCGTTGTTGAACAAACCTGCCCTTATCCTGAACTGGATGGTAAGGACACGCTGGAAGGTGTTTATCATCTAATAGGCTATCACGGTGATGAACTGGTTGCTTGCGCAAGATTACTGCCCGCAGGCACTACGTATGACAATGTGAGTATTGGTCGAGTGGTGACAAAGCAGACCGCGCGAGGCGGTGGCTTAGGTCATAAGTTATTGGACAAGGCCTTGGCACAATGCGAAACATTATGGCCAGGACAGACAATAGATATAGGTGCTCAAGAACACCTCATCCAGTTTTATGCTAGTCATGGATTCAAGGTTATCTCAGAGTGCTATCTTGAAGATGGTATCCCTCATGTGGATATGCGGAAAGAATCCGTAGCGCTATAAGCTTCAACTCGATTGGTTACTATGAAAACTAATCGCTATGAAAAACTGACTAAAAAGACGCGATATCTTCGCGTCTTTTCATTTGAAGCGTTTACTTGTTACGTCCAAAGGTCCCATCCGATAAACGGAAAAACATAACGGACCGCCCGCTTTTTTCCAGCTGTAGCATATCTAACTCACCTTCGTCACTAAGCTTAAAGCGAATCAACTGTCCCTGCTTTATTTGGCTTAGCGGCTTATCACTGCCTTCTATTTTGACCAGAGCGCTAAGATCCGCCATAGAGAGCTGATTACTTCTGAAAACCTGCGCTAATGTATCACCATTTTTAACCGTGTACTCTTTCCAGTCTTCAGATTTCGGTCCAGAGTTCTGAGAGGTTCTCTGCTGGCTTAAACTCTGCGCGTTCAGCTCAATCGCTACGCGTTGATGATCGACCTCAGTCTGCTCAACTGGCTGGTCTGTTTTATTAGGCAAAGGAATAACAAGGAGTACCAGAATCAATGGCACTAAGACCATCAAAGCACGCTGATGAAATTTAGGCAGACGCAACCAAAACTGCTTAACAGGCTGTATACGCTCCAACCATTGCTCTTTGTTGAACGGCTGCTTCCAGTCGATAGCAGCGAATTTTTGTTTAACCAATTCGACATAGTCGACTTGCTGCTTTTTCTTTCTGCGACGATTCATTGTAATGAGTCCCTTAATACTTCTACGGCCAGTATAAAAATACCGACGCGGAGAGTATATGTTTTTCACCAAACTAAAATGGAATTGGGATTAAATTAGCAGAAATTTCACTTGGAGTAAGAGATAAGTCACAACCTGGCCGCCTCAATTAAGCATTCGGTCGCAATCATTTAAACCTAAGCTCGAAACTGATATCCTGTTACCTTTATCACTCCTAATAAGAGCGACATTCATGTCTGAAATTAAATTTGAAACTGCAGAACAAAAAGCAAGCTACGGCATTGGTCTGCAAATGGGTCAGCAACTTGCAGGATCTGGTCTTGAAGGTCTTAGCGTTGATGCTATCGCAGCAGGTATTGCAACAGCACTAACTGGTGACATGCCATCAATCGAAATTGATGAAATCAACAAAGCACTACAAGAACTTCACACTCGTGCAGAAACAGCTCGCCAAGAAGCAGCAAAAATTGCGGCAGCAGAAGGCGAAGCGTTCCTAAAAGACAACGCTCTACGACCTGAAGTTAACGTTCTAGACTCTGGTCTTCAGTACGAAATCATTTCTGAAGGTACTGGTGCAGTTCCTACAGCAGAAAGCTCAGTTCGCGTTCACTACCACGGTGAGCTAACTGACGGTACTGTATTCGATAGCTCTGTATCTCGCGGTCAACCTGCTGAATTCCCTGTTACAGGTGTAATCAAAGGTTGGGTAGAGGCACTACAACTAATGCCTGTTGGCTCTAAGTGGAAGCTATACGTACCACAAGATCTTGCGTACGGTGAGCGTGGCGCTGGTGCGGCTATCCCTCCATTTGCAGCTTTAGTTTTCGAAGTAGAACTATTAGATATTATCTAATTGAAACCATTTTCAATTATGATTAAATAAAACGGCGCACTAGCGCCGTTTTTTTGTCTAAACTGAATAGACTTTCTCACCTCTGAACCTTTCACTCTGATAGCCTTTAAAAATAAAATCACTTTTAAAAAACGCTCAACCTTTGGAGGTACTATGCGTAAAACACTCCTAACTCTAGCACTCCTATCAATCAACATTGGTAGTGCGCACGCATTCTTAGATTCAGTCACTCAAAAAAGTAAAGAAAGTGGCCTGATGGACATGGTCGGCAGCAGCTTGAACACCGAGTCATCTCCATTAACAGACATGCTAACTAGCCAATTACCAGTATCCACTGAGCAAGCAGCCGGAGGCAGTGGTGCGCTACTCGCTTTGGCTCAAAGCCAGCTTTCGCAAGAAAATAGTAGTGAATTACAGTCTTTGATTCCTGGACTTTCAAACTTGCAAGGGGCACAAAGCTTACTAGGAAATATTGAGAATATCAGTGCAGTAAAAAGTGCATTCGATACGTTAGGTTTAGACCCATCTATGATCAGTCAGTTTGCTCCAGTAATCTTGGATTACTTGAACAAGCAAGGCGCTAGCGAAGGGCTTCTAAGTTCGTTGGGCGGGTTGTGGAATACTAGTAAATAAGCGTAAGTGATAATCACTTTTTAAATTGCCAGTCTGCATGGGTTGAAATAAATGCAGGCTGGATATAAAGGTTTACTGAATTACAGATACAAAAAAGCCGAGCTAATGCTCGGCTTTCTCGTTCTTACGAACTGATTACTCAGCAGCTTCTTCAGCAGCTGGGCGATCTACAAGCTCAATGTAAGCCATTGGAGCTTTATCACCAGCACGGAAGCCAGCTTTTAGGATACGAGTGTAACCGCCCTGACGAGCAGCAAAACGTGGACCTAGTTCGTTAAATAGTTTTGCAACTACTTCGTTGTCACGAGTACGTGCAAATGCTAGACGACGGTTAGCAACACTGTCAGTCTTAGCTAGTGTAATCAAAGGCTCAACTACGCGACGTAGCTCTTTTGCTTTTGGCAAAGTAGTCTTGATAACTTCATGACGTACTAGAGAGCTAGCCATGTTGCTGAACATCGCTTTGCGATGTGAGCTGTTGCGGTTGAGTTGACGACCACTCTTACGATGGCGCATGACCTAATCCTTCTAACTAGTATCGATTAATCTTCAGCGATTGATGCAGGTGGCCAGTTTTCTAGGCGCATACCCAGAGACAGACCACGTGACGCAAGTACGTCTTTAATCTCAGTAAGAGATTTTTTACCAAGGTTAGGCGTTTTAAGTAGCTCAACCTCAGTACGTTGTACTAGATCACCGATGTAGTGAATCGCTTCTGCTTTCAGACAGTTAGCAGAGCGAACTGTTAGTTCAAGATCGTCTACAGGACGCAGTAGGATCGGATCGAATTCTGGCTTCTCTTCCTTCTCCTCAGGAACTCGTACATCACGAAGATCTACGAATGCATCCAATTGTTCAGCTAGGATTGTAGCTGCACGACGGATTGCTTCCTCAGGTTCTAGAGTACCGTTTGTTTCCATATCGATAACAAGCTTGTCTAGATCAGTACGCTGTTCTACACGAGCAGCTTCTACAGCGTAGGCAATTTTGTCTACTGGGCTGTAAGTAGCATCTACTAGTAGGCGACCGATAGGACGCTCGTCTTCTTCGTTATGGATACGCGCAGAAGCTGGAACATAACCACGACCACGTTCAACTTTGATACGCATTGCGATCTCAGCGTTGTCATCCGTTAGGTGACAAATTACGTGTTCAGGGTTAGCGATCTCTACATCACCATCATGGGTGATGTCACCTGCAACCACAGGGCCCGAGCCTGATTTGTTCAAAGTAATGAACACTTCATCTTTGCCTTCGGCAACGCGCACAGCCAAACCTTTAAGGTTTAGAAGAATTTCAAGAATATCTTCTTGAACGCCTTCTTTCGTGCTGTACTCATGAAGTACGCCTTCAATTTCTACTTCTGTTACAGCACAACCTGGCATAGAAGATAGAAGGATGCGGCGAAGTGCATTACCCAGAGTATGACCAAAGCCACGCTCTAATGGCTCAAGAGTTACTTTTGCGTGAGTCGAGCTGATTTGTTCGATGTCAACTAGACGTGGCTTAAGAAATTCTGTTACAGAACCCTGCATTGTGTCCTCTCTTTAGTTTAAACCTTACTTAGAGTAAAGCTCGACGATCAATTGTTCGTTGATGTCAGCTGATAGATCAGAACGCTCAGGCATACGCTTGAATGTACCTTCCATCTTGCCACCATCTACTTCAATCCAAGTTGGTTTTTCACGTTGTTCAGCAACTTCTAGAGCTGCTTTGATACGAGCTTGCTGTTTAGCTTTCTCGCGAATAGAAACAACGTCATTAGCCGCTACTTTGAAAGAAGGAACGTTTACAACTTTACCGTTTACTAGGATAGCTTTGTGGCTAACTAGCTGACGTGCTTCTGCGCGAGTTGCGCCAAAGCCCATGCGGTAAACTACGTTATCAAGACGACCTTCAAGAAGCTGAAGTAGGTTTTCACCAGTGTTGCCTTTTAGGCGAGCAGCTTCTTTGTAGTAGTTACGGAATTGTTTTTCTAGAACGCCGTACATACGACGTACTTTTTGCTTCTCACGAAGCTGAACGCCATACTCAGATAGACGACCGCGACGAGCGCCGTGTACACCTGGTGCGTTATCAATTTTACACTTGGTATCGATCGCGCGAACACCAGACTTAAGGAATAAGTCAGTGCCTTCACGACGGCTAAGCTTCAGCTTAGGACCCAAATATCTTGCCATGATTCTTCTCCAATTGTCCTAGAAACGTTATACGCGACGTTTCTTAGGTGGACGACAACCGTTATGAGGGATTGGTGTAGCATCAACGATGTTTGTGATGCGGAAACCAGCGGCGTTTAGTGCACGAACAGTAGATTCGCGACCTGGACCAGGACCCTTAACCATAACTTCCAAGTTCTTTAGGCCGTATTCTTTAGCCATTTCAGCACAACGCTCAGCAGCAACCTGTGCAGCGAACGGAGTAGACTTACGAGAACCACGGAAACCAGAACCACCTGCAGTAGCCCATGCAAGAGCGTTACCTTGACGGTCAGTAATGGTTACGATTGTGTTATTGAAAGAAGCATGGATGTGCGCAACGCCATCTGCAACTTGCTTGCGTACGCGCTTACGAGCGCGAGTTGGTTGTTTAGCCATTGTACTCTACCTTCCCGATTATTTCTTGATCGGCTTACGCGGACCCTTGCGGGTGCGAGCGTTGGTTTTAGTACGCTGTCCACGTAGTGGTAGACTGCGACGATGACGAAGACCACGGTAACAGCCAAGGTCCATAAGACGCTTGATGTTCATAGATACTTCACGACGTAGATCACCTTCTACAGTGTACTTAGCTACACCATCACGCAGTTGATCGATCTGCTCTTCAGTTAGTTCACTGATCTTAACATTTTCAGCAATACCCACTTCAGCTAGGATAGCTTGAGAGCGAGTTTTACCGATGCCGTAGATCGCTGTTAGAGCGATTACTGCATGTTTCTGATCAGGAATGTTAATGCCTGCTATACGGGCCATTATTCACTCCTAAGTGTTTCTATAAAAGAATTAGCCGCAGCAAAGCCCGTTATGGATACGCTGCGGAATACTACTTCTTTTGCACGCAAAAGGTAGGCCGAGGAATATACTCGACCCAACCTTCATTTTCAAGTAAAAATTTCTGCTAATTAGCCTTGGCGCTGTTTGTGCTTTGGCTCACTGCAAATCACGCGAACGACACCGTTACGCTTGATTACTTTACAGTTACGGCAGATTTTTTTAACGGAAGCACGAACTTTCATTGCTAAACTCCGTAAATGAAACTGAGTCTACCGCCGGATTAACGGCCGTAGCCTTTCAGATTCGCTTTCTTCAACACAGAATCATACTGTTGAGACATCAGATGAGTCTGTACCTGTGCCATAAAGTCCATAATTACAACAACTACGATTAGTAGCGATGTACCGCCGAAGTAGAAACGTACGTTCCACGCGACCATCATGAACTCGGGAATCAGACAGATAAAGGTAATGTACAGTGCACCAGCAAGGGTTAAACGTGTCATTACTTTATCAATGTATTTCGCTGTCTGCTCACCTGGGCGGATACCGGGTACGAATGCACCAGACTTCTTCAAGTTATCTGCTGTTTCACGCGGGTTGAAAACCAACGCCGTGTAGAAGAAACAGAAGAAGATAATTGCTGCTGCATAAAGCATTACATACAACGGTTGACCAGGGCTAAGAGCCAAAGACACGTCAGTTAACCAACCGAACGCGCTGCTCTCACCGTTTTGACCAAACCACTGAGCCAATGTTCCTGGGAACAAGATAATACTTGATGCAAAAATCGCTGGAATTACACCTGCCATGTTAATTTTAAGAGGCAAGTGCGAGCTTTGCGCAGCAAACACTTTACGACCTTGTTGACGTTTCGCATAGTTAACGACGATTCGGCGTTGACCACGTTCCATGAAAACAACGAAGTAAATTACTGCAAAAGCTAATACCGCGATTAGCAACAGAAGAAGTACATGCAATTCACCTTGACGCGCTTGCTCGATTGTTTGACCGATTGCAGAAGGCAATCCAGCAACAATACCTGCAAAAATCAGTATCGAAATACCGTTACCAATTCCGCGCTCTGTAATTTGTTCACCTAACCACATCAAGAACATGGTACCGGTTACTAAACTTACGGTAGCAATTAGCGTAAACATGGTTTGGTTGATAACAACCAGATTGTCGACCATGTTTGGTAGGCCAGTTGCAATACCTATAGCTTGGAAGGTTGCAAGTACAAGCGTGCCGTAGCGTGTGTATTGGCTTATCTTACGACGGCCTGCTTCACCCTCTTTTTTGAGTTCAGCTAACGCTGGATGAACTACAGTTAGCAATTGGACAACAATAGATGCCGAAATATACGGCATGATGCCCAATGCTAATATAGATGCACGCTCAAGAGCACCACCGGAGAACATGTTAAACATTTCAACGATGGTACCTTTTTGCTGTTCGAACAAATCGGCAAGTACAGCAGCGTCAATACCAGGAATCGGCACAAAAGAGCCGGCTCGGAATACTAAAAGTGCACCAATTACGAATAACAAGCGCGACTTTAGTTCACTTAAGCCGCTCTGAGCACTACGAAAATCTTGTCCTGGTTTCTTAGCCATCTGTACCTCGTTCCTCGAGATTATTCCTCGATTTTACCGCCTGCAGCTTCGATTGCAGCTTTAGCGCCTTTAGTCACACGTAGACCTTTAACAGTCACTGCTTTGTTGATTTCACCAGAAAGAACAACTTTTACAAATTCGATGTTCTTAGTGATGATGTTAGCAGCTTTAAGACTGTTTAGATCAACTACGTCACCAGAAACTTTCGCTAGCTCAGCTAGACGAACTTCAGCAGACACTAGGCTCTTACGAGAAGTGAAACCGAATTTTGGTAGACGTTGTTTCAGAGGCATCTGACCGCCTTCGAAACCTGGACGAACACTGCCGCCAGAACGTGATTTTTGACCTTTGTGACCACGGCCACCAGTTTTACCTAGGCCTGAACCGATACCACGACCTACTCGCTTCGCAGAAGTTTTCGCGCCAGCAGCCGGTGCTAGAGTATTCAAACGCATTCTGATTACTCCTCAACTTTAACCATGTAGTAAACCTTGTTGATCATACCGCGAATACACGGAGTATCTTCAAGTTCTACTGTGTGGTTGATTTTACGAAGACCTAGACCGCGCAAAGTAGCTTTGTGCTTTGGCAGACGACCAATTGAGCTTTTAGTTTGAGTTACTTTAATAGTTGCCATGGTGTTCTTACTCCGAAATAGATTCAACAGTTAGACCACGTTTAGCAGCAACCATTTCTGGTGACTTCATGCTACCTAGTGCATCGATCGTTGCACGAACGATGTTGATAGGGTTCGTAGAACCGTACGCTTTAGATAGTACGTTGTGTACACCAGCAACTTCTAGTACTGCACGCATCGCACCACCTGCGATAACACCAGTACCTTCTGCAGCAGGCTGCATGTAAACTTTAGAGCCCGAATGGCGACCTTTCACTGGGTGGTGAAGAGTGCCTTCGTTTAGAGCGATCGTAGTCATGTTACGACGCGCTTTTTCCATTGCTTTTTGAATCGCTGCAGGTACTTCACGAGCTTTGCCGTAACCGAAACCTACACGACCGTTACCGTCACCAACTACTGTTAGTGCAGTGAAGCTCATGATTCGACCACCTTTAACCGTTTTAGAAACACGGTTAACTGCGATTAGCTTTTCTTGCAAATCATTCGCTTGAACTTGTTGTTCTTTAGCCATCTTCCAACCCTACCTTAGAATTTCAGACCAGCTTCGCGAGCAGATTCTGCTAGCGCCGCTACTCGACCGTGGTATTGGAAACCAGAACGATCAAATGCAACTGCAGTTACGCCCTTCTCTAGAGCGCGCTCAGCAATAGCTTTACCCACTGCTTTAGCTGCATCAACGTTACCAGTGTATTTCACTTGCTCACGGATCGCTTTTTCTACAGTAGAAGCTGCTGCGATAACCTCAGAGCCGTTAGCCGCGATAACCTGTGCGTACACGTGACGAGGAGTACGGTGTACAACTAGGCGAGTCGCACCCAGTTCTGCAATCTTACGACGTGCACGTGTAGCACGACGGATGCGAGATGCTTTCTTATCCATAGTGTTACCTTACTTCTTCTTAGCTTCTTTAGTACGCACATTTTCATCTGCGTAACGAACACCTTTGCCTTTGTATGGCTCAGGCTCACGGTAAGAACGAATGTCAGCCGCAACTTGACCAACTAGTTGCTTGTCAGCACCAGTGATCACGATTTCAGTTTGGCTTGGACATTCAGCTTTAATACCCGCTGGCAACTCGTGCTCAACTGGGTGTGAGAAGCCTAGTGTTAGACCTACAGCGTTGCCTTTGATAGCAGCACGGTAACCTACACCTTTAAGAGTTAGCTTCTTAGTAAAGCCTTCAGTAACACCAACAACCATGTTGTTAACTAGAGCGCGAGCAGTACCTGCTTGAGCCCATGCGTTAGCAACACCTTCTTTAGGACCGAAAGTCAGGTTATTTTCTTCCTGAGCGATTACAACTGCGTTGTTAAGAACGCGAGTTAGTTCGCCTTTCGCACCTTTTACAGTGATTTCTTGGCCGTTTAGTTTCACCTCTACGCCAGCTGGAATAGCGACAGGTGCTTTTGCAACACGAGACATAGTCTACTCCTTATTAAGCTACGTAAGCGATGATTTCACCACCAAGACCTGCTTTACGTGCAGCGCGGTCTGACATAAGACCCTTGGAAGTA
The DNA here is from genome assembly GCF_024181865.1 of Vibrio sp. Y58_MX_L22. Classification (NCBI taxonomy): domain Bacteria; kingdom Pseudomonadati; phylum Pseudomonadota; class Gammaproteobacteria; order Vibrionales; family Vibrionaceae; genus Vibrio; species Vibrio sp. Y58_MX_L22. The sequence continues at coordinate 251,575 of NZ_JAMZAN010000006.1, read as the reverse complement.
GAAACGATAGCAATACCAAGACCACCCATTACAGAAGGAAGTTCATCTTTCTTCTTGTAAACACGTAGACCTGGACGAGAAACACGTTTAAGTTGCTCGATTACTGGTTTAGCTTGGAAGTACTTAAGTGTAACTTCTAGCTCAGGTTTTGCTTCGCCTTCAACAGCGAAGTCAACGATGTAACCTTCAGCTTTTAGTAGTGCAGCAATTGCAACTTTAAGCTTTGAAGAAGGCATTTTTACAGCAACTTTGTTTGCTGCCTGACCGTTACGAACGCGGGTCAGCATATCCGAAATCGGATCTTGCATGCTCATATGATTTACTCCAAATGATTAAGTGGCAATTACCAGCTAGCCTTACGAAGACCCGGAATCTCGCCTTTCATGCAAGCTTCACGAACCTTAATACGGCTTAGACCGAACTTACGTAGGTAACCGTGTGGACGACCAGTTTGGTTGCAACGGTTGCGCTGACGTGATGCACTTGAATCACGTGGAAGAGATTGCAGTGTAAGAACCGCGTTCCAACGATCTTCTTCAGATGCGTTTACATCGCTGATGATAGCTTTTAGCGCTGCACGCTTTTCAGCGAACTTAGCTACTAGCTTCGCACGTTTTGCTTCACGTGCTTTCATTGAATTTTTAGCCATAACAGTAACCCTTCACCTTACTTACGGAATGGGAAGTTAAAGGCAGCCAGCAGAGCACGGCCTTCCTCATCAGTACCAGCAGACGTCGTAATAGTGATGTCTAGACCGCGTACTCGATCAACTTTATCAAAGTCGATTTCCGGGAAGATGATTTGCTCGCGAACGCCCATGCTGTAGTTACCGCGACCGTCAAAAGACTTAGCGCTAACACCACGGAAGTCACGTACACGTGGAAGAGCGATGTTAATTAAACGCTCAAGAAAATCCCACATACGTTCGCCACGCAAGGTTACTTTACAACCGATAGGGTAGCCTTCACGGATTTTGAAACCTGCAACAGATTTGCGCGCTTTTGTGATAAGTGGCTTTTGACCAGAGATCGTTGCCATATCAGACGCTGCATTTTCTAGCAGTTTCTTATCGTTGATTGCTTCACCAACACCCATGTTTAGGGTGATTTTCTCGATTCTAGGGACTTGCATGACGCTTGTGTAACCGAACTGTTTGGTCAGTTCAGCGACTACAGACGACTTGTAGTAATCATGCAGTTTCGCCATAGTAGAACTCCAAATTACTTCTATTAGTTAGAAACGGTTTCGCCGTTAGACTTGAAGAAACGAACTTTTTTGCCGTCTTCAAAACGGAAACCGATACGGTCAGCTTTACCAGTAGCTGCGTTAAAGATAGCCACGTTAGAAACGTCGATAGCTGCTTCTTGCTCTACGATACCGCCTTGGATACCCATAGCTGGAACAGGTTTCTGATGTTTCTTAACTAGGTTGATACCTTCAACGATAACTTTACCAGTTGCTAGAACCTTAGTTACTTTACCTTTCTTGCCTTTGTCTTTACCAGCAAGAACGATTACTTCGTCATTACGACGGATTTTAGCTGCCATTTCTACGTGCTCCTTACAGAACTTCTGGAGCCAGTGAAACGATCTTCATGAACTTATCGCCACGAAGTTCGCGTGTCACAGGACCAAAGATACGTGTACCGATTGGTTGCTCAGTATTGTCGTTTAGCAATACGCAAGCATTTCGGTCGAAGCGAATGACAGAACCGTCAGGACGACGTACGCCTTTACGGGTGCGCACTACCACCGCCTTCAGAACATCACCTTTTTTAACTTTACCGCGAGGGATTGCTTCCTTCACAGTAACTTTGATGACGTCACCGATATGTGCATAACGGCGGTGAGAGCCACCCAGAACCTTAATACACATTACGCTGCGTGCGCCTGAGTTATCAGCTGCGTCCAGCATACTTTGCATTTGGATCATGTTAGTGCTCCGCTAAATATTAATAACTAGACCCATCACGGGTCGGGCTGCCTCTTTAAAAGGGACGCGAATTGTACCACCCTTTTTTGTGATTGGGTAGTCAAAAAATAAACGGCTCCAAAAATATTTTGGAGCCGCTTTAGTTTCATAGAATTAACGAGATTAAATCTTCGCCTTTTCTAGAACTTTTACCAAAGTCCAAGACTTAGTCTTAGACAGTGGACGACACTCTGCGATTTCAACTGTGTCGCCTAGGCCACACTCGTTGTTCTCGTCATGTGCGTGTACTTTAGTCGTACGTTTTACGTATTTACCGTAGATTGGGTGTTTTACGAAACGTTCGATAGCAACAGTGATAGACTTGTCCATCTTGTCGCTAACAACACGACCTTGTTGAGTACGTTTTACTTCGCTCATTATGCGCCTGCCTTCTCAGTCAAAACAGTTTTCACACGTGCGATATCACGGCGTACAGCTTTCAGAGTATGAGTTTGCTGTAGTTGACCAGTCGCAGCTTGCATGCGCAAGTTGAACTGTTCACGTAGCAAATTCATTAGCTCAGCGTTAAGCTCTTCAACGCTTTTCTCGCGTAGATCTTGTGCTTTCATCACATCACCTGCTTAGTTACAAATGTAGTTTTGAAAGGCAGTTTACGTGCCGCAAGACGGAACGCTTCACGTGCCAATTCTTCAGGTACACCACCCATTTCGTACATAACCTTACCAGGTTGGATTTGGGCTACCCAGTACTCAACGTTACCTTTACCCTTACCTTGACGAACTTCAAGTGGTTTTTCTGTGATTGGTTTGTCTGGGAACACACGGATCCAGATTTTACCTTGACGCTTAACGTGGCGTGTCATTGCACGACGTGCCGCTTCGATTTGACGAGCAGTTAGACGACCACGGCCAACAGCTTTAAGACCGAATTCGCCGAAGCTTACATCAGTACCTTTAGCTAGACCACGGTTACGACCAGTCTGAACCTTACGGAACTTAGTACGTTTAGGTTGTAGCATCTGTCGACTCCTTACTTACGGCCTTTACGCTGCTTCTTAGGCTTGTCGCCTTTAGGCTCTACAGCGTTAGCTGCTGGCATACCACCTAGGATTTCACCTTTGAAGATCCAAGTTTTAATGCCGATCACACCGTATTGAGTGTGAGCCGAAGAAGTTGCGTAATCAATGTCAGCACGTAGAGTGTGTAGAGGCACACGGCCTTCACGGTACCACTCTGAACGTGCGATTTCAGCGCCGCCTAGACGACCGCTTACTTCCACTTTGATACCTTTAGCGCCTAGGCGCATTGCGTTTTGTACTGCGCGCTTCATAGCACGACGGAACATAACACGACGCTCTAGCTGAGACGCGATGCTATCACCAACAAGTTGCGCATCTAGTTCAGGCTTACGTACTTCAGCGATGTTAATTTGCGCTGGTACACCTGCAATTTTAGCTACAGCTGCGCGTAGCTTCTCAACGTCTTCACCTTTCTTACCGATAACAACGCCTGGACGAGCAGTGTGAATAGTCACACGGATGCTCTTAGCAGGACGCTCGATAACGATACGTGATAGAGACGCTTTTTTCAGTTCACTTGTAAGGAACTGACGTACCTTGAAGTCGCCGTCTAGGTTGTCAGCGAAATCTTTGGTGTTAGCAAACCATGTAGCATTCCAAGGCTTAACGATGCCTAGACGAATACCATTTGGATGTACTTTTTGACCCATTGCTTACTCTCCTAGTCTCTAGCGATCTGCTACAACAACAGTGATGTGGCTTGAACGCTTCAAGATACGATCCGCACGACCTTTAGCACGAGGCATAATACGCTTCATGGTTGGGCCTTCATCTACAAAGATTTTTGCGACATTCAGATCGTCAATATCTGCACCTTCGTTGTGCTCCGCGTTAGCGATAGCAGACTCTAGAACTTTCTTAACTAGTGCAGCAGCTTTTTTGTTGCTGAACGTTAGGATTTCTAGAGCTTGGTCAACAGATTTACCACGGATTAGATCCGCAACTAAGCGAGCTTTCTGAGGCGAAATGCGAGCAAAGTTATGTTTAGCAATTGCTTCCATTATCTACTCCTTAGCGCTTCTTAGCTTTCTTATCCGCAGCGTGACCGCGGTAAGTACGTGTTGGTGCGAATTCACCCAGTTTGTGACCGATCATTTCATCAGTTACAAATACTGGTACGTGCTGACGACCATTATGGACAGCGATGGTCAAACCGATCATCGTAGGGATGATCATTGAACGACGGGACCAAGTCTTAATAGGCTTTTTGTCTCCGCTTTCCACCGCTTTCTCTACCTTCTTCAGCAAGTGTAGGTCAATAAAAGGACCTTTCTTGAGAGAACGTGGCATGGCGATTCCTCTTTATATAGATTACTTGTTACGACGACGTACGATGTACTTGTCAGTGCGTTTGTTCTTACGAGTCTTGAAGCCTTTAGTAGGCATACCCCAAGGAGATACTGGGTGACGACCACCAGAAGTACGACCTTCACCACCACCATGTGGGTGGTCAATCGGGTTCATTACAACACCACGAACCGTTGGACGGATACCGCGATGACGTGATGCACCTGCTTTACCAAGTTCACGTAGCATGTGCTCAGAGTTACCAACTTCACCGATTGTTGCACGGCCTTCAGAAAGAACTTTGCGCATCTCGCCAGAACGTAGACGGATAGTTACGTACGCACCGTCGCGAGCAACGATTTGAGCGTAAGCACCAGCCGAACGAGCTAGCTGACCACCTTTACCAGGCTTAAGTTCAACGTTATGTACTGTTGAACCTACTGGGATATTACGCATTGGTAGAGTGTTACCAGCTTTGATTGGTGCATCAACACCAGACTGAATAACATCACCAGCTACAACACCTTTAGGTGCTAGGATGTAGCGACGCTCACCGTCTTTGTAAAGAACTAGAGCAATGTTTGCGCTACGGTTTGGATCGTATTCAAGACGCTCAACTGTCGCTGGAATACCATCTTTAGTACGTTTGAAGTCAACTACACGGTAGTGGTGCTTGTGACCACCGCCGATGTGACGTACTGTGATACGACCCTTGTTGTTACGACCACCGTTCTTAGAGTTTTTCTCTAGAAGAGGTGCGTATGGCTTGCCCTTGTGTAGGTCAGCGTTAACAACTTTAACAACGTGACGACGACCAGGGGAAGTCGGCTTACATTTAACAATAGCCATTTTTAACTACTCCTGTTATTCCGCGCCGCCAACGAAGTCAAGATCTTGACCTTCTTTCAAAGTAACGTACGCTTTCTTAACGTCGCTGCGGCGACCTTGGCGTAGACCTTGACGTTTGGTCTTACCCTTAGTGATAAGAGTATTTACAGACTTAACTTCAACTTCAAATAGCTTTTCTACAGCTGCTTTGATCTCTTTTTTAGTCGCATCTTTAGCTACTTTGAAAACGATAGTGTTCGCTTTCTCAGCTGCCATAGTTGCTTTTTCAGAGATGTGCGGTGCACGTAGAACTTTTAGGATACGCTCTTCAGTGATCATGCTAGCATTTCCTCTACTTGCTTAACTGCTTCTGCAGTCATTACAACTTTGTCAAACGCGATTAGAGATACTGGATCGATACCAGCAACATCACGTGCGTCAACTTTGTATAGGTTACGAGCAGCTAGGAATAGATTCTCATCTACTTCGCTAGTCACGATTAGAGCGTCAGTTAGCTCAAGCTCTTTAAGCTTAGCAACTAGCTCTTTAGTCTTTGGTGCTTCAACTGAGAAGTTATCAACAACGATTAGACGCTCTTGACGAACAAGCTCAGAAAGAATGCTCTTCATAGCACCACGGTACATTTTTTTGTTTACTTTTTGGCTGTGATCTTGTGGTTTCGCAGCAAAAGTAACACCACCTGTACGCCAGATTGGGCTACGGATTGTACCAGCACGCGCACGGCCAGTACCTTTTTGACGCCATGGCTTAGCGCCACCGCCAGAAACTTCTGAACGTGTTTTTTGAGCACGAGTACCTTGACGAGCACCTGCTGCGTACGCAACAACTACTTGGTGTACAAGAGCTTCGTTAAACTCACGTCCGAAAGTAGTTTCGGAAACAGTTAGTGCATCGGCACCTTTAACCATTAGTTCCATTACTTACTCCTGAGACGTTATGCTTTAACAGCTGGTTTAACGATCACGTTGCCGCCAGTTGCGCCTGGGACTGCACCTTTAATAAGAAGCAGGTTGCGCTCAGCGTCAACACGTACGATCTCTAGGTTTTGAGTCGTTACACGCTCAGCACCCATGTGACCTGCCATTTTCTTGCCTTTAAATACGCGACCTGGAGTCTGACATTGACCGATAGAACCAGGAGCACGGTGAGACAATGAGTTACCGTGAGTCATATCTTGAGTACGGAAGTTCCAACGCTTAACAGCGCCTTGGAAACCTTTACCCTTAGATGTACCAGTAACGTCTACTTTCTTAGTTTCGTTGAATAGTTCAACAGTTAGTTCTGAACCAACTTCGAACTCTTCGCCGTTTTCTAAACGGAATTCCCAAAGACCGCGACCAGCTTCAACGCCAGCTTTAGCAAAGTGACCTGCTTCAGCTTTGTTTACACGGTTAGCTTTCTTAGAACCAGCTGTAACCTGGATTGCTGCGTAGCCGTCAGTTTCAAGAGTTTTCACTTGAGAAACACGGTTAGCTTCAACCTCAACAACTGTTACTGGGATAGAAACGCCTTCTTCAGTAAATACGCGGGTCATGCCCACTTTACGACCGATTAGACCAATCATACTTCTAATCTCCCTTAACCTAGGCTAATTTGAACGTCAACGCCCGCAGCAAGGTCTAGACGCATTAGAGCATCAACAGTCTTGTCTGTTGGCTCAACGATGTCGATTAGACGCTTGTGAGTACGGATTTCGTACTGGTCACGTGCTTTCTTGTTAACGTGTGGAGAGATAAGAACTGTGAAACGCTCTTTACGAGTTGGCAGTGGGATTGGACCACGAACCTGTGCGCCAGTGCGCTTAGCTGTTTCAACGATTTCCGCTGTAGAAGCATCGATTAGTTTGTAATCGAAAGCTTTTAGGCGGATACGGATACGTTGGTTCTGCATGAGACAGAGCTCCAAATTTAATAAATTACACAAACAATATCGCCACTCAAACTCGTCAAGACGAGAGAATGCCGATTGATTTATGTGAAACCGTAGCATCCAAGATTAGGACGCATTGTCAGTTAATTTTCGATTAACTATCCCTATATGCCAAAGTCACCTTTGAGGATAGTTTTTCCGAAGAAAAGATAGCTAATTGTATTAACCGCGAACATAAGCTGAGTATACATTACCTCGCAAATCCTTAGATTTGCTCGCTCCTCACTGCTCATTGGTTCACAACTGGCTTAACCAGTGCGCTGCATTATACAGATCACACTTTAGGTTGCAAGCGCTGAGTGAAAAATAATCGGGAATATTCCAAACCCCATACATTCCTCTTCGCTTGGTAGCCATTAAAACAAAAAGGACGCCGAAGCGTCCTTTTCTAAACTGTAATCGTAATAGCGGCTGCTATTATTTCTTACCGCTTGATAGTGCACCGAAACGCTTGTTGAAGCGATCAACACGGCCGCCTGTATCAACGATACGTTGCTTACCAGTGTAGAATGGGTGACACTTGTCACATACGTCTAGGTGGATAGACTCTTTACCTAGAGTAGAGTTGAACTCAAAAGAGTTGCCGCAAGAACAAGTCGCTTTTACTGCTTTGTATTCTGGGTGGATACCAGCTTTCATGGGATAACCTCAATAGTAGGCCGTGTCGCTATACGAATCTAAGCCGCACACCACACGCAATTAATAATAAAATGGGATACCGCATCAACTAATTGCCGAAGCCATATCTCAAGGCGCGATATAGTAAAGAATCACATTGCTCGGATCAACACATTTGGCAACTTTTTCGCCACTTTTTTAGCCAGACTAATCATAGAGGCACGATTCACACTGAATCGCATTGCTTTACTCGAATTTCCATACCGATTTTAATAGACTCTCATTTCCTTTCCCTCTTTTTTAATAGCTAAGAATTTATGCGTCCAACCATTGCTAGAGTGGCATTACCCGTTCCGCTCGACAAACAATTTGATTACGCCATTCCGGGGCACCTGTTTCCGATCATTGGTGGACGCGTTTCCGTACCTTTTGGACGCCAAACGTTAGTTGGCATCGTCACCGCGATGGTTAATCACTCGGACTTTCCCAAAGATCAACTCAAGCCAATCAAAGCAGTTCTTGATTCTCAGCCGATATGGTCTGAAAAGCTTTATTCGTTGCTGACTTGGTGCAGCCAGTTCTACCAATACCCACTTGGAGATACGCTACACAATGCGATGCCAGCAGCTCTACGTAAAGGAAAGCCTGCAGATTTTGCGACGCTACAAGAGTGGCAAATTACCAAATCCGGTAAAGACAAGCTGATGCAAGGGCTTGATCGTCGAGCGGTCAAACAACAGAAGGTCTTGCAAATGTTGGTTAACGGCGCTTTGCCTCACCAGGAATTTGTCGACCAAGAGATAGCCTCAACAGTACTAAAGTCTTTAGAAGAGAAAGGCTGGATTGAACGTATCGAGAAGAGGCCTGTAATCACCCAGTGGGGACAGCACGTTGAATGCGACGTCGAAAAGCCAAAGCTCAACCACGAACAAGCGCTGGCTATTGCGAGTGTAAATAGCCAAACAGGTTTTGCCTCCTATTTATTAGAAGGCGTCACGGGCTCAGGTAAGACAGAAGTGTACCTCAACCTTATCAAGCCAGTTTTAGAGCAAGGTAAACAAGCCTTGGTTTTAGTACCAGAGATTGGCTTAACGCCCCAAACCATCAACCGCTTTAAACGCCGTTTTAATGTGCCAGTTGACGTCATCCACTCCGGGTTAAACGAGACGGAGCGTCTGAATGCGTGGCTTTCTGCACGCGACAAAGCGGCCGGAATCATTATCGGCACACGCTCTGCCCTACTCGCGCCTTTTGCTGATCTCGGGATTATCATTGTGGACGAGGAACATGACACCTCTTACAAACAGCAAGATAGCTTGCGTTATCATGCACGCGATGTTGCTGTAATGCGCGCTCATAAAGAACAAGTTCCGATTGTTCTGGGCTCAGCCACACCTGCACTGGAGACATTGCACAATGCCTTGTCAGGCAAATATCACCATTTAACACTAACCCAACGAGCTGGCTCTGCCGTGCCAACCACTAATAAAGTGTTAGATGTAAAAGGTCAGTATTTAGAAAGTGGCTTATCTGCCCAACTGATTGCCGAGATGCGCAAGCATTTAAAAGCGGGCAATCAAGTAATGTTGTTTCTTAACCGCCGAGGCTTTTCGCCCGCTTTGATGTGCCATGAATGCGGTTGGATTGCAGAATGTAAACGCTGTGATGCGTACTATACGTTCCACCATTACAGCAACGAAATACGCTGCCATCACTGCGGCTCACAACAACCGGTAATTCATCAGTGTCAGGGGTGTGGTTCAACTCAACTGGTTACCGTCGGCGTAGGAACGGAACAACTCGAACAACAATTGACTCAGTTATTTCCAGAATACAACGCCATTCGCATCGACAGAGACAGCACACGCCGCAAAGGTAGTTTGGAAGATGCCCTTGAATCGATTCGTAAAGGTGAACATCAAATTCTGATTGGCACCCAAATGCTGGCTAAGGGGCACCATTTTCCAAATGTAACGCTCGTTGCTCTTTTGGATGTTGATGGCTCTCTCTATAGTAGTGACTTCCGCGCTTCCGAGCGACTAGCGCAGTTGTTTATTCAAGTCGCAGGTCGTGCCGGCCGCGCAAGTAAACCTGGCGAGGTTATCCTACAAACCCACCATCCTGAGCACAGCTTGCTGCAGGCCCTACTTCAAAAAGACTATCGCCACTTTGCTATGACTGCTCTGGAAGAACGCAAACTGGCTCAGCTTCCGCCTTATAGTTTCTTGACTCTGTTTAAAGCAGAGGCGAACCAAAGTGAGGTAGTTGAAGACTTCCTGCGTCAGGTTCGCTTTACGTTAGAGTCACACCCTCTGTTCGATGATTCCTGCATGGTGTTAGGCCCTACTCCTTCACCTTTGGCCAAGCGGGCTGGTAAATACCGTTGGCAACTATTACTGCAAACTCAGCATCGTTCATTGATGCAAAAGTTATTAACCAGTGCCAAACCTGCTATTGAGTTGTTGCCAAATGCTAAGAAAGTGCGCTGGAATTTAGACATAGAACCACAAGATCTCAGCTAGCAAACGTTTAACTATGTAATGAATTACCATTTAATGTGACCAGAATCACACCAAGATTACAATTTTTGTTAAACAGACCGTAACTTTCACTTTAGAAATGAATAGACTATCCAAATTAGAAAAGTCTAAAGTGACTTGTTTGCACAGGCTTAGATTAAAACAATGACTATTCCCACAAATTGATATCGCGGTGAAGAATCCATTTTCCCACTCGTTAACACGAACTGAGCGAAGAGCAAATACAGCTCTAACTCGGTTTGATTACTCTGATTTCAAACCGGAATAACGTCATCTTGGCAAAAAATAAATGAGAGGTTAAAAACTATGGCGACAATGAAGGATGTTGCCCAGCTTGCGGGAGTGTCTACGGCTACGGTATCTCGAGCCTTAATGAATCCAGAGAAAGTCTCTTCTTCTACAAGAAAGAGAGTAGAAGATGCCGTACTTGAAGCGGGTTATTCTCCAAACTCATTAGCGCGTAACTTACGTAGAAACGAATCAAAAACCATTGTTACTATCGTTCCCGACATCTGTGATCCTTATTTTTCTGAAATTATTCGCGGTATTGAAGATGCAGCCATGGAACATGGCTATCTAGTCCTGCTGGGCGATAGCGGACAACAGAAGAAACGCGAAAGCTCTTTCGTTAACCTCGTATTTACTAAGCAGGCAGATGGAATGCTACTGCTTGGTACAGATCTACCATTCGATGTCAGTAAGCCAGAGCAAAAGAACTTACCTCCGATGGTAATGGCGTGTGAATTTGCGCCTGAACTCGAGCTTCCGACAGTACATATTGATAACCTGACCTCAGCATTTGAAGCGGTGAATTACCTGACCCAATTAGGTCATAAACGCATTGCTCAAATCTCTGGACCAGATACAGCAATATTGTGTCAATTCCGCCAGCAAGGCTACCAACAAGCCCTGCGCCGTGCCGGCATCAATAAAGATCCGCAATATAGTGTCATTACTGAGTTCTCTTTTGATGGCGGAGCAAAAGCCGTTCGTAAACTGCTCGAATTGCCAGAACCACCAACGGCTATTTTCTGTCACTGTGACACAATGGCCATCGGCGCAATTCAAGAAGCGAAAAAGCTTGGCTTACGAGTACCGCAAGATCTCTCTGTTGTGGGCTTTGATGACATTAACTTCGCTCAGTACTGCGATCCACCGTTGACCACCATCTCTCAACCTCGCTATGAGATTGGTCGACAAGCGATGCTAATGATGCTCGAGATGTTAAAAGGCCACGACGTGCATTCAGGCTCACGTCTGCTTGAAACTAATCTCGTCATTCGTGGAAGTGCAGCGCCACCACAGCGCCCTTAACCTAAAGATTAGGTATTCATCCCCAAAGCGGTGCTAAGGCGCCGCTTTTTTTATTTACCCCTCCTGCTTTTTGTGTATCCCTGAATAAATGTAAGTGAGAACGGAAACACACTCCTACACTCGGGCGTTGTCGCGCTTTAGCTATCAAGATTCTATCAATAGGGTGTTTTCTCAACTCGTTCTGGATTAACATATTTGCAAGAATCCTTGATGACCAGAAATAACCGTGGCAAATAGAGATTATGTAAGACGAGGGCGAGGCGCCCCAAAAAAGTCGACAAAAAAACAGCCGCCGAAAAGAAAAAAACCTTGGCGCAGTGGCCTGCTCGCTATCTTGCTCGTGGGCGGTTTTTGCTATGGTCTTTACCTTTTGAGTAGTGACCCAGAACCTAAACAACCAGTCGTGAAGCAGCCAACAACCACTGTAAGCAAACCAAAGCCGAAAAAAGACTTGCCGCCACCACCAGAAGAAAAATGGGAATATGTTGAGTCACTACCGAAACGTGAAGTTGAAGTTGTGGCCAAAGAAATTGAAGTTTCTAAAATTCCTTACATCATGCAGTGTGGCGCGTACAAAACTCAGGCACAAGCCGAAGAGCGCAAGCTTGCAATCGCGTTCCAAGGGATGTCGAGCAAGATTCGTAAGAAAGAAGGCAGTTCATGGTATCGCGTGGTGCTAGGTCCGTATAAGTTCAAACGTGATGCAGAACGTGACCGTCATAAACTGCAACGCGCGAAAATCGAGCCGTGCGCGATTTGGAAAGAAAATCTTTAAACTCAGGCCCTAGGAGCTAAGATCCTAGGGCCTTTCTTTTTGCCCCCTTGAATCCCCATTTCTCCTCCCCCATATACTGAATTAAATCCAAAGAGAAATAATCAAGAGGTCGACTGTGACTACCATTGTATCTGTACGTCGAAATAATAAAGTCGTCATCGCGGGTGATGGCCAAGTATCTCTAGGCAATACCGTAATGAAAGGTAATGCGCGCAAAGTTCGCCGCCTATACAACAACCAAGTACTAGCGGGCTTTGCCGGCGGTACTGCGGATGCCTTCACCCTTTTTGAGCGCTTCGAAAGCAAACTGCAAATGCACCAAGGTCACCTAACCAAAGCGGCAGTTGAGCTAGCCAAAGACTGGCGTAGCGATCGTGCTTTGCGCAAGCTCGAAGCCTTACTTGCCGTTGCCGACGAAACCGCATCGTTAATCATTACCGGTAATGGTGATGTCGTACAGCCAGAACACGACCTGATTGCGATTGGCTCTGGTGGTGCTTACGCACAAGCTGCCGCAACCGCCCTACTAGAAAACACAGATCTAGATGCTCGTGAGATCGCGGAAAAAGCTCTCAATATCGCGGGTGACATTTGTGTCTTCACTAACCATCACCACACGGTAGAAGAGCTAGACTCAACAGTAGAGCCTGAAAAACCAACCGCGTAATCGTAACGAAGTAAGGAAAGAATATGTCTGAAATGACGCCTCGCGAAATCGTTCATGAATTGAACCGCCACATTATCGGTCAAGAAAAAGCCAAGCGTTCGGTTGCGATTGCACTTCGTAACCGCTGGCGCCGCATGCAGCTTGAAGAAAGCTTGCGTGCCGAAGTGACGCCAAAAAACATCTTGATGATTGGTCCTACTGGTGTTGGTAAGACTGAAATCGCACGACGCCTCGCAAAACTGGCAAATGCCCCTTTCATCAAAGTTGAAGCGACAAAATTCACCGAAGTGGGTTACGTTGGTAAAGAAGTTGAAACCATCATCCGTGACCTAACCGATGTCGCTGTGAAAATGACGCATCAACAAGCGATGGAGAAAGTGAAATTCCGCGCAGAAGAGCAAGCGGAAGAACGCATTCTTGATGCGCTACTGCCACCAGCACGTGATAGCTGGGGTCAAGCAGAGCAAACGGAAGAGTCTTCTCACACTCGCCAGATCTTCCGTAAGAAACTGCGTGAAGGCCAACTAGACGATAAAGAAATTGAAATCGACGTAGCCGCACCGCAGATGGGCGTAGAGATCATGGCGCCTCCTGGTATGGAAGAGATGACTAACCAGCTGCAAGGCATGTTCCAAAACCTGGCAGGCGACACTAAGAAAAAACGTAAGCTGAAAATCAAAGACGCAATGAAAGCGTTAGCGGAAGAAGAAGCGGCGAAACTGGTAAACCAAGAAGAGCTAAAAGAAGCAGCGATTTTCAACGTTGAAAACAACGGCATCGTATTTATCGATGAGATCGACAAGATCTGTAAACGCGGCGAGAGCTCAGGCCCAGACGTTTCACGCGAAGGTGTTCAGCGCGACCTACTTCCATTGATTGAAGGCAGCACGGTATCAACCAAGCACGGCATGGTAAAAACAGACCACATTCTGTTTGTTGCATCTGGTGCATTCCAAGTGGCAAAACCATCTGACTTGATCCCAGAATTGCAAGGTCGTCTACCAATTCGCGTTGAGCTAGAAGCACTAAGCAGCAACGACTTCAAACGCATTCTGACAGAACCAAAAGCCTCTCTAACAGAGCAGTACGTTGCGTTGATGAAAACGGAAGATGTGGACATCGAATTCACAGAAGACGGTATCACGCAAATCGCGGAAGCTGCATGGACGGTCAACGAGAGCACAGAAAACATCGGTGCTCGTCGCTTACACACCGTAATGGAACGCTTGATGGATGAAATCTCTTACGACGCAGCGGAGCAATCTGGCGCTAAATTCGTTATTGATTCCGCTTACGTGAAAGCGCGCCTAGGCGACACAATTGAAGATGAAGATCTAAGCCGCTTTATTCTTTAAACGCAATCTATTTTACCAAAGCCCAGAACCTTGTTTCTGGGCTTTTTGTTTAGAATGGCGGTGACTTTGACAACATCTAAATCAAAAGCTCTCGTCATTCTAGCGAGCTCAAGCGAGACTAAGAATCTGGTAACAACAGACGCCTACTCTTCCTCGCTCACCTTAATCACCGCACAATCGGACGATAGATTCTGAATCACACTCGTTCCTCGCTGTTCAGAATGACGGTTACTGTGACAACACCTAAATCAAAAGACCTCGTCATTTTAGCGAGCTCAAGCGAGACTAAGACTCAGCTAACAGCAAGCTCCTATTCCTTCCCACTCACCTTAACCACGGCACTATTGGGACGATAGATTCTGAATCACACTCGCTCCTCGCTGTTCAGAATGACGGTGACTTTGACAACATCTAAATCAAAAAGATCTCGCCATTCTAGCGAGCTCAAGCGAGACTAAGAATCTAGTAACAGCAGACGCCTATTCTTTCCCACTCACCTTAACCACGGCACTATTGGGACGATAGATTCTGAATCACCTCGTTCCTGGCTGTTCAGAATGACGGTGACTTAGACAACATCTAGACCAAAAGCTCTCGTCATTCTAGCGAGATCCAGCGAGACTAAGAATCTGCTAACAGCAGACGCCTATTCTTTCCCACTCACCTTAACCACGGCACTATTGGGACGATAGATTCTGAATCACACTCGCTCCTCGCTGTTCAGAATGACGGTGACTTTGACAACATCTAAATCCAAAAGATCTGGTCATTCTAGCGAGCTCAAGCGAGACTAAGAATCTGGTAACAGCAGACGCCTATTCTTTCCCACTCACCTTCACCACCGCACAATCGGATGATCGATTCTGAATCACACTCGTTGTTCAGAATGACGGTTACTGTGACAACACCTAAATCAAAAAGATCTCGTCATTCTAGCGAGCTTAAGCGAGACTGAGAATCTGGTAACAACAGACGCCTATTCTTCCTCGCTCACCTTAATCACCGCACAATCGGATGATCGATTCTGAATCACACTCGTTCCTCGCTGTTCAGAATGACGGTGACTTAGACAACATCTAAATCAAAAGATCTCGTCATTCTAGCGAGCTCAAGCGAGACTAAGAATCTGCTAACAGCAAACGCCTTTCTTTCCAACTCACCTTCACCACTGCACAATCGGATGATCGATTCTGAATCACACTCGTTCCTCGCTGTTCAGCATGACGGTGACTTAGACAACACCCAAATCAAAGGATCTCGTCACTCTAAGAGCTCAAGCGAGACTAAGAATCTGGTAACAGCAGACGCCTATTCTTTCCCACTCACCTTCACCACCGCATAATCGGATGATCGATTTTGAATCACACTCGTTGTTAAGAATGACGGTGACTTTGACAACACCTAAATCAAAAGACCTGGTCATTCTAGCGAGCTCAAGCGAGACTAAGAATCTGCTAACAGCAAACGCCTTTCTTTCCAACTTACCTTCACCACTGCACAATCGGACGATAGATTCTGAATAACCCTTTGACTTCTAGCTGAGTTGTTTTAGGTCAATAGCGTATCTGCCTCTTTGTGCTTATACTGGGCACATTGGTTACTAGCACGAAATTTCCATGAAACAATCTCTACAGATCTGGCTTGAAGCCGCTCGTCCAAAAACATTACCTCTGGCATTGGTCTCTATCTTAACAGGTAGCGTGCTCGCCTACTCGGCGGGTCATTTCTCACTGACGATTGCCATCATGGCTTTCGTAACCGCGACATTGCTGCAAATTCTATCCAACCTGGCAAACGACTATGGCGATGCCGTTCAAGGTACAGATAACGACAAACGCCTCGGCCCATTACGAGCGATGCAGTCAGGCGCGGTAAGTGCTAAACAGATGAAACAAGCGATTATCTTTAACATCGTTCTGACCGCCATTTCAGGCTTGGTGTTGGTTTTCTATTCACTAAGTTCACTGGAAAGCATTGTCACATTTATCGGGCTGGGAATTCTGGCCATTCTCGCCGCCATTGCTTATACCATGGGTAGCAAACCATACGGTTACGTGGGGCTTGGCGATATATCAGTATTCTTGTTTTTTGGTCTACTCGGTGTATCCGGTACCTACTTCTTGCATACTGGTCACGTAGACACCACGCTATTCTTACCTGCTTTAGGCTGCGGTTTACTCGCCGTTGCAGTACTCAACATCAACAATATGCGTGATATAGAGAACGACCGAGAGTGTGGTAAACGCACGGTGGCGGTACGCTTAGGTCAACGTAAAGCCAAACAGTACCACTTTATTTTACTTGGTGGTGCTATCCTTGCCTTTGCAGCTTACTTGTTAATTCAAGACAAACCCGTTTGGATTAGCTTGCCATTTTTACTTAGTATTTATTTCGTGGCCGATCATGGTAAAGCAGTTTGGCATACACAAAAGCCCGCTCAGATAGCACCCATGATGCCAGTCATCGTGAAATGTTCTCTAGTCACCAACGTTTTGTTTGCAACAATTGTGGTAGCTCAAACTCTAGTAAGTTAAAAAAGGATTGTCATTGCATTGACTTAATGCCTAGATATACTCAAAGACAACCAATTTCTGTTTAGAAAGGTACGCTATGGAATACAATACCTCAGCACTCTGTGATATCTACCTCGATCAGGTAGATGTGGTTGAACCAATGTTCAGTAACTTTGGCGGTCGCGCTTCATTTGCCGGGCAAATCACCACCATCAAGTGTTTTGAAGATAATTCGTTGATCCGCGAGACATTAGAGCAAGATGGACTTGGTCGCGTTTTGTTAATTGACGGTGGCGGTTCCCTACGTAAAGCCCTTATCGATGCAGAAATCGCAACCATTGCGGAAGAAAACGAGTGGGAAGGCATTGTCGTTTACGGCTGTGTTCGTGAAGTCGATGAACTTGAAGATATGAACTTAGGCATTCAAGCCCTCGCTTCTATTCCTGTTGGAGCGACCAGTCAGGGTATTGGCGAATTGGATGTACCAGTCAACTTTGGCGGCGTCAGCTTCTTACCTGAAGATTATATTTATGCTGATAGCACCGGAATTATCCTGTCGCCTGAACCATTGAATATTGATTTAGAGTTGGATGAAGAAGCATAGCGAGTCTTAGGTGTCTAAGTTATAGGGTCTTCTCTTAGCTATCAGCGCCTAGCCTTGTCTTAACATTTTCTACTTCCCTAAAACACAAACACCCGCTTAGCGCGGGTGTTTTTAATTTGGAATGAAGAAGCCGAATTATTCCACTTCGTCCATTTTGCCAAGTAGTGCACGAATGCGCTCTTGCCATTGTGCGTGCTCTTGCTGTGCTTGTTGTGCTTTTTGCTCTAGCTCTTCACGTTGAGAGCGAAGCTCGTTAGCTTCTTCCGCAAGTTTAGCTTTATCTTCTTTCAGCTCTTCGACTTCCATCTGAAGAAGAGTGATTGTGTCAACTGCAGTTTGAATTTTAGATTCTAGTTGTTCTAGTACTTCAAAAGACATCTTGGCCTACCTATGTTATTCCGTTGGGACGATGTGCGAGATTGATGCACACCTAACCTATATAAGGTTCATTCTACTCAGCGTCGCGATGAGAAACACTCACTATATTCGATATTTTGCATCATTCGGTCAAAAAATCAGCGCAATCTCACTAAACGCTGACTTTTCTTGTCGCCGAAGCATTTTTGAGCAAGGATTTTGCGTCCCGCTACTCTGAAAATCGCCCTAAGTATTGATCAAATTCAAGTTAGATAAAGTAAAAGCCTCGCAAAAAGGCAAACGTTTACTCGACCTTGTGATAGAATCGCCGCGCAAATTCTTCTTCCCTCTTGCTTACTTGGAGACATCATGAAACGCGATTTAGCAATGGCATTTTCCCGTGTGACTGAAGGTGCAGCTCTGGCTGGTTACAAATGGCTTGGCCGTGGCGATAAAAACGCAGCCGATGGCGCAGCTGTTGAAGTTATGCGCACGCTACTGAACAAAACAGATATCAGTGGTGAAATTGTCATTGGTGAAGGTGAAATCGATGATGCGCCAATGCTGTACATTGGTGAGCAAGTTGGTATTGGTGGTGATGAAGTAGATATTGCAGTCGACCCGATTGAAGGAACGCGTATGACGGCAATGGGACAATCGAACGCACTAGCCGTACTTGCCGCAGGTGAGAAAGGCAGCTTTCTTAAAGCGCCAGATATGTACATGGAAAAACTGGTTGTTGGCCCTGGTGCAAAAGGCGCAATTGACTTAGAAAAGCCGTTAAAAGAAAACCTAGAGAACGTAGCAAAAGCCCTGAACAAGCCACTTGATACCCTAGTCGTTATTACCCTTGCGAAACCTCGCCACGATGACGTTATTGCAGAAATGCAAGCAATGGGCGTACGTGTCTTTGCGGTGCCTGATGGTGACGTCGCTGCCTCTATTCTAACTTGTATGCCAGACAGTGAAGTGGACATGATGTACTGTATTGGCGGTGCGCCAGAAGGGGTTGTATCAGCAGCGGTAATTCGAGCGCTAGATGGTGACATGCACGGTCGCCTGCTTCCTCGTCATGAGGTAAAAGGCGATACTGAAGAAAACCGCATTTACGGCGCAGATGAACTAAAACGCTGCGATGAAATGGGCGTAAAAGCGAATGTTGTCCTCAAAATGGAAGACATGGCTCGTAGCGACAATGTGGTATTTTCAGCTACAGGCATCACTAAAGGTGACTTGCTGGAAGGTATCTCTCGTCAAGGCAATATTGCAACCACAGAAACGCTGCTCGTGCGCGGTCGATGCCGAACTATTCGCCGCATTAAGTCGACTCACTACCTAGATCGTAAAGATCCAGAAGTACGCGATATTATTCTTTAAGCATTTCTCGAGGCTCTAGCTCAATCTGAGTTTGAGCCTTTCTTTCCGCACAACGGGCAATAGATTCTGAATCACACTCGTTCCTCGTTGTTCAGAATGACGGTGACTTTAATAAGCTCTAAATCAAAAGAACTCGTCATTCTAGCCAGCTCCAGCGAGACTAAGAATCTGGTAACAGCAAACTCCTATTCTGTCCTGCTCGCCTTAACCGCTGCTCAACCAAAAGATAGATTCTGAATCACTCTCGTTCCTCGTTGTTCTGAATGACGGTGACTTTAATTAGCCCTAAATCAAAAAAATTCGTCATTCTAGCGAGCCCCAGCGAGACTAAGAATCTAGTAGTAACAAGCTCCTGTTCTTGCCTGGTCACCTTAACCACTACTCAACCAAAAGATAGATTCTGAATCACCTCGTTCCTCGCTGTTCAGAATGACGGAGACTTTAATAAGCTCTAAATCAAAAGAACTCGTCATTCTAGCGAGCTCCAGCGAGACTAAGAATCTGGTAACAGCAAACTCCTATTCTTTCCTGATCGCCTTAACCACTGCTCAACCAGGAGATGGATTTTGAATCACCTCGTTCCTCGCTGTTCAGAATGACGACATATATTGGCTCATATGAACATAGCCCCTACAAATCCACACTCAAATTAAGTCAACACTTTTCTTTACTAACCCTATCGCGCATAATATGTACTGACGTATAAATGGTGGGTATATGAAGACCGTAGATAGGATATTGCAAATCGTTAAGCGTGATGGCTCCGTCACTGCAAAACAACTCTCTTCTGAGCTAGGTATGACAACCATGGGGGCTCGTCAGCACCTGCAAAGTTTAGAAGATGATGGCATTCTTTCTATCCATGACGTAAAAGTAAAAGTTGGTCGCCCTGCTCGTCATTGGTCTCTCACTCAAAAAGGTCATGAGCAATTTGCTGACCGTCACGGTGAGTTGACCATTCAGTTTATAGAAGCTGTCGAACATATCTTTGGCAAAGATGGACTGGAAAAAGTCACATCAGAAAGGGAAAAACTCACGTTACAAAGTTATCGTCAGTATCTTGAGCAATGCGACTCTCTGCAAAGCAAACTAGAAACACTTGTCACATTAAGAGAGCAAGAAGGCTATATGGCCGAGCTCGAGAAAGATGAGAACGGATTCATCTTGATCGAAAATCACTGTCCGATTTGTAAAGCCGCAACTCGCTGCCCAAGCTTGTGCCAATCAGAATTAAGTGTCTTCCAGTCTTTACTTGGATGTGACACCAAAGTAGAGCGTACCGAACACATCATTAGTGGCCAAAGACGCTGCGTTTACCGCATCCAACAACTGCAGTAACCACCACAACCAAACATCGACATGCCGCACTTATTCAATCTCAAGCTTGAAAGCTTCTCTTATAAGTGAGATGGCTGAAGAATTCATCCTCTCTCCTCTTTCTAGTGGTATAGGCTTTTAGTAACTAAAGGCAACTTCCATAAGGATTTGGAGAGCATCGATGTCTAATCTACGTCATATCCCATCCCAAACGCTTCCTCCATTCGATGAAATGGTTCGAATGGCAGAGCGAGACCCAGAAGCTTTTGAGCAATTTCGTCATGAGATGGCGAAAGAGATGATCGAAAGCGCATCAGAAGATATGAAAGCAAGATTGTGGGCTCAACAAAGCCACATTGATAGAGTCATCAGCACGTGTAAAAACCCTCATCACACCAATGTGGTATTGATGAACGAGTTGCGAAAACAGGTCGTAAAGTTCAAAACAGCGCTAGAAGGGGAAGCGGCACCGACACAAAAAGCGGATGTGGTTAGCTTAAATGCGTTTAAAGATAGGGATGATTTTTACTGATACTCAATAGATAGATCGAGAAAGTTAGGGTTCGTTTCTCTTACCAAGGCTAACTTCCACTCACGCTTCCACTGCTTGAGCTGCTTTTCTCGGTTTATAGCATTAGCCATATCGTCGAATAACTCAAAGTAAACGAGCTTATGAACGTTGTATTTCTTGGTAAACCCTTCCACTACTCCATTTTTATGTTGCCATATTCTTTGGGGCAGCTGACTGGTAACACCTATGTAGAGAACGGCGTTGTTATTTGACGTTAGGATATAAACGCAAGGTGTTTTATCGATGATTCATTCTCCTTCATTATTCGCTTTTACTTTTCCATTGTAATTCGCAAGCTCAGGCAGTTTATTTCAAACTCGGAGCGCTCTATGCGTAGATTCTGAATCACACTCGTTCCTCGCTGTTCAGAATGATGATGGCTTTAACAGTCTCTATATCAAAAGAGTTCGTCACTCAATCGAGCTGTAGCGAAACTAAGAATCTGGTATCAGCAAGCTCCTACTCTTTCACACTCAGCTTAACCACTGCTCAACCGGACGATAGATTCTGAATCACCTCGTTCCTCGCTGTTCAGAATGACGATGGCTTTAAGAGCCTCTAAATAAAAAGAGCTCGTCATTCTAGCGAGCCTTAGCGAGACTAAGAATCTAGTAACAGCAAACTCCTATTCTTTCCCGCTCAGCTTAACCACTGCTCAACCGGACGATAGATTCTGGACCACGCTCATTCCTCGCTGTTCAGAATGACAGTGGCTTTAACAGCCTCTAAATCAAAAGAGTTCGTCATTCTAGCGAGCCTTAGCGAGACTAAAAATCTCGTAACAGCAAGCTCCTATTCTTTCCCGTTCACCTAAACCACCGCACAATCGGATGATAGATTCTGAATCACGCTCGTTCCTCGTTGTTCAGAATGACGATGACTTTAAGAGCCTCTAAATAAAAAGAGCTCGTCATTCTAGCGAGCCTCAGCGAGACTAAGAATCTAGTAACAGCAAGCTCCTATTCTTTCCCGCTCAGCTTAACCACTGCTCAACCGGATGATAGATTCTGGACCACGCTCATTCCTCGCTGTTCAGAATGACAGTGGCTTTAACAGTATCTAAATCAAAAGAGTTTGTCATTCTAGCGAGCCTTAGCGAGACTAAGAATCTACTTTCAGCACGCACGATACTTGAAGCAATTACTCCGGCTCAGGGCCATATTGGTTTGGTCCTGATGTTCCCTTTAAGAAACCACATTCAATTAGAATCCATAAACCACAAATCAGAGAAATGGAAGCGACGAACATCTGTGGGGTCGACGGCTCTTGCGCGGCAGGGCTGGTCATTGGCGTGGCAATTCGTCCGATAATCAGCGGAATATTCAGTGCTAGCCAATAGATCGATTTGTTGCGGTCGTGCCAACGCTTGGTGGTGATCGCCAAATCAGGGATCAACAGAACCACCAAGAAAATAGGAAGAAGCACATAGGAGAGAGTAGGAAGCAGTTGGCTGATACCGGCACCAAAGCCTAGAATGGACACATAGTAAATGACGTTCCAAATCCAGTAGGTTTTACGGTTTATACGTCCTTGAAAAGAAAACAGTAACTCTTTAGTCGACATCAAATTTTACCCCAAAGTAGAAAGGTTATAGATTAGCCGAGTCGATATAGTTTGGAAAGGACACCGATAGCTTGGGTGCCCACAACGACCTTACAATAAGCAGAGCCAGGCTGAGAATTCGTAACAATAACCCCTCGCTATTCTCGGGCAATTCAGCGCAACCTAGTTCACTACCTTTTGGAAGCTATCTATATCCATATCTCGGATATTGACCGTTAAACTGTGCACGTGACTAGCTTGCTCTTGAAGTGTCGCCATCAAGGCTCGTGACAGTTCTCGCTTTTGTTCTTGGGAGCGACCAGATAACAAATCAAAGTTGATATGGATAAAGTCGAGGCTATCACCCTCCTCTCCTATTAACCAATTGTGGCACCGGAGCGTTCTAGATTTCACTGACGCGAGTTCAAAAAGGCCACTTTCTAACGCCGTTTTATGTAAATCCTCCAGCAACCCCTGAACATTGACGCGTTCTTCCACCGAGTTTGAATACTCTAAAACGAGATTTGGCATTTTGATTCCTTTCTACAACAATTAATTCCAGCGCGTAGTAATACCAATCTCAGCAGCAATTTCCGAGGAATGAACTATCATTCTGTCTACGCGATCACCAATCGGTTGCTTTTGACAAAAATAACAGGATCGATGCTTGGTCGAATCAGCAAAGAAAGCCGGACAAGACATGACGCCAATCATGATCTGTTCACATTATTCTGTTATATTCCTACGTAGATTTTTTACATTAATTGACTATTTACATTAAAGATAAGGGAGATATTCCTATGCGTCGTCCTGTAGTGATGGGTAACTGGAAACTAAACGGCAGCAAAGCAATGGTAACTGAGCTGCTAACTGGTCTTAACGCTGAACTTGAAGGCGTTGAAGGTGTTGACGTAGCAGTCGCTCCACCAGCACTTTACATCGACCTAGCAGAGCGCGTAATCGCTGAAGGCGGTAACAAGATCATCCTAGGTG
The DNA here is from genome assembly GCF_024181865.1 of Vibrio sp. Y58_MX_L22. NCBI lineage: Bacteria > Pseudomonadati > Pseudomonadota > Gammaproteobacteria > Vibrionales > Vibrionaceae > Vibrio > Vibrio sp. Y58_MX_L22. Next base: position 227,957 of record NZ_JAMZAN010000006.1, on the reverse strand, counting down.
CTCAAAACACTGACCTAAACAACAGCGGTGCGTTCACTGGCGATATGTCTCCAGAAATGCTGAAAGATTTCGGTGCTACTCACATCATCATCGGTCACTCAGAGCGTCGTGAATACCACAACGAATCTGACGAGTTCATCGCTAAGAAATTCAACTTCCTAAAAGAAAACGGCCTAACACCTGTTTTCTGTATCGGTGAATCTGAAGCGCAAAATGAAGCTGGCGAAACTGAAGCTGTATGTGCACGTCAAATCAACGCAGTTATCGACACTTACGGTGTTGAAGCTCTAAACGGCGCAATCATCGCTTACGAACCAATCTGGGCTATCGGTACTGGTAAAGCAGCAACAGCTGAAGATGCACAACGCATCCACGCTTCTATCCGCGCACTAATCGCAGCGAAAGACGAAGCAGTTGCAGCACAAGTAATCATCCAATACGGCGGTTCTGTTAAGCCAGAAAACGCTGAAGCTTACTTCTCACAACCAGACATCGACGGCGCTCTCGTTGGCGGTGCTTCTCTAGACGCGAAAAGCTTCGCAGCAATCGCTAAAGCAGCGGCTAAAGCAAAAGCTTAATCTCGTTTTTACTGAGAGTAAAAATAACAAAGGGATGCATCATGCATCCCTTTTTGTTTGTGTATTAGATTACACACGATCATCTTAACTAAAGTCTAATCACTACCAAATAGGTCTCGCGTGTACACCTTATCAGCCACATCAGTAAGTTCTTCAACCATACGGTTAGAGACAATCACATCTGCGCTTTGTTTAAACTCATTCAGGTCGTTGATTACACGTGAGTTAAAGAACTCGTCTTCCTGAAGTACTGGTTCATACACCACCACTTCAATACCCTTTGCCTTGATACGCTTCATAATACCTTGAATAGACGAAGCGCGGAAATTATCTGAGCCAGCTTTCATTATCAAACGGTATATCCCAACCACTTTAGGTTCTCGTTTGAGAATAGACTCAGCAATAAAGTCTTTACGAGTTCGATTGGCTTCCACTATGGCCCCAATAATACTGTTTGGGACATCTTGATAGTTTGCACGAAGTTGCTTGGTATCTTTTGGTAAACAATAACCACCATATCCAAATGAAGGATTGTTGTAGTGGTTACCAATACGGGGGTCCAAACCAACACCTTCGATAATTTGGCGAGAATCAAGATTATGCGTCTCAGCGTAAGAATCTAACTCATTGAAATAAGCTACGCGCATTGCAAGGTAAGTATTTGAGAACAACTTAACCGCTTCAGCTTCTGTAGAATCAGTAAACAAAACTGGGATGTCTTCTTTTACCGCCCCTTCAACTAGAAGATTGGCGAATGTCTCAGCACGTGAACTGCGCTCACCAACAATGATGCGAGATGGGTGGAGGTTATCGTAAAGTGCTTTGCCTTCGCGAAGAAACTCTGGCGAGAAAATAATATTTTCACAACCTAACTCTTGCTTAATGCGTGCAGTATAACCCACAGGCACTGTAGACTTAATTACCATTACAGCATTTGGATTAATCGCCATTACATCTTTTATCACCGCTTCGACGGAAGCCGTATTAAAGTAATTGGTTTGTGGGTCATAATCCGTTGGCGTTGCTATAACAACAAAATCAGCACCTTTGTAGGCGAGCTCTTTGTCCGTGGTAGCAGTAAAGTCTAGTTCTCGATTAGACAGAAAATCTTCAATTTCTTTATCCACAATGGGTGAACACTTGTTGTTAAGCAACTCAACTTTTTTTTCTACAATATCAAGTGCAACAACTTGGTGGTTTTGGGCTAACAACATCGCATTAGAGAGCCCGACATACCCCGTACCGGCAACCGCTATTTTCATTCCAATACCCTAATCTTTAGTTCTTATATCAGAATATCAATAGTTTTAATTTTTGGATAGTGAAACAATATTGTGCAACCTAAGCTTCATACATTAGAAAATAAAAAAGCGGCACATTGGCCGCTTTTATACATTGTACTGTTCTATGGGTTTAGTCTAACTGAGTTGATAAGTAACGCAGGTAGGCGTTACGTAAGCGAATCTTATTCTCTTCAAAGTAATCGCTACCATAACGACCACGGTTGAAGTAACGACGTAGCATGCTGTTGTCCATGATAAGCTCATCACCTTGTCCATCACTTAAGAAATTGACGTCATTGCCTACTCGCGTCATCACATTAAAGTCATAAGCTTCGTTACCTCGAACCTGCAATAAGCTAGGAGACATATCACGCCAAGGTGTTAGTGGTAGCTTGACTGACACAGCGACAAACTGCTCTTCATCAGTATCTTTGTACTTAGTAACCTGATAAGTAGCAGAAACCTCAATATCCTCAAACCAATGCGATGTTGTTAGCTTAGCACCAACATCGCCCCGCCAAAACTCACCCGCTGTCGCGTTAAACTGCCAATCCCATTCGGGCATTGAAAAAGTATAGCGAGCTAGCGAAGTTTGACGATCGAGAGTTTCATAGCCATTTTCATCTTTCTCATCGACGTGCTGGAAGTAGCTCATTTCCAAACTCAAAGCGTGCGCACCAGACTGAGAAAACCATGTAGACTCACTTCTCGCGCCAATATAATCTGTTTTCGCCAGACCGACGGATACTTGGTTCGCAATATCGACATAAGGTAAACGGAAGAATTGGTGCAACATTGCGCGTTCGATATCATTTTCGTAAGCACTATCCTCAAAGTATCCCCATTTTTCATAATCGTCAGTTTCCGCTAACGGCAAAATATGGCGAACATCGACAGCCGCGCCAGACCAAAGGTAGGTATATAAGTTACTCGACATCGCAAAAGAGTAGTCATAAACACCAAACTCGGTCGCAACGGCATGACGAACCATTGGTGAAAAGACAAGTTGAGACTCTAGTGCGCCGCTATTTACGCGCTCTGTTTTCCAGTTAACCAACTCAAGTTTTTCGGCTAAATCTCGTGTCGTGAACTTAATATCCTCGCACGCAGCAGAACCATTGATAAAACTCTGATAGCACGTTGAATTCGCTTGCACGCTCACAACGGGCTTTTGGTTTGCGAGCATAAATAGCTCAATACGCTCTGAATCACCACCCACTTCTGATACCGCGTTTTGACCTAGGTGGCTAGAGATGATCCCCATAGCAACACCTAAACCATCTACTTGGTTATGGTTATAACGACGGTTTTCTAGCGCCACTACTGTTGTTTGATTCAGCAAACCGATTTGAGTATTCACAAAGCCTTCATTACGAAGCGCGCTCACTAAAGCAGAGATAGAAGCCTCTTTAGCTTTATTCTGCTCCAAAGACAGCTTTTCCATTAACGTGAGATTATTGCGCGAGTAATCGCGAGAACGTGTATACCCAGTAACTAGAGGTACTGAAAGTGCCGCGTTCCAAATATTTTGTTCATCAGTATTGTGGCCAGAGTAAAGCTGATAACTGAGCGAGGCTGTCACATCATAAGGCAATGTGCCTTGTGGGGTAAAAAGCTTGACCGAGGAGTTAAACTCCACAGCATCGTATTCTCCGCTAACCTGCAAAAAGCTCAATGGTTGATATTCAATACCACCGAATGGGCCATCCATCACACCTAATTCGATATCAGAAAGCCCATAACCTGCAGAAACGCGAACCGGAGCAAAGTCGAACGAGTAATCTGCAACCGCATATTTCGTACTGAACTGATTGGCTGAGCCACCTAAGTCCTGAATACCTAGAGCAAAGTCGAGATTCTCCGATCCCCAAAAGTGAGGGACCTGATACTTGAAAGACATAGATAAATCACGGGTATCACCACAATCGTAAAAACAATTTGAGGTATAGTCATCCGTTACAATTCTTCCGTGAGCTTCCAAGCCATCAAACATACCGAACGAGAATTTTAGAGAATCTAAATCTTGAACTGCCGTCCTAAATGGTAAGCCTTGAGCGTACGTAAAAGAAAAATCGCCGTAATCTAAAGACTGTGCATTGGGCGTAAAAGTCAATCCGGTAAAGCTTTGGTTCGAAGGTAGCGTCGCCAACTCCTGAGCGGTAAGAGAAGTACTTACCAATAGCGGCAGCGATAATGCTGCTATCCCTGTTTTTATCGTTTTCTGTGCCATCAGTTTTAGCCACTGTTAATGTATTGAATACAGAAAAAGGCACTCAGAAGTGCCTTTTTGAGATTACGACATGTTCACGTTACGCTCGTAGTAAACAAACCACCACTGCGAGCACCAAGACAACATATCTTATTAATTTTTCTATTATTTACCAACCAGACAAAAGCATCAAGTTTCACTTGCATTACTTTGCTTTGGTTCAAAAGTATATAACTCCGCAGTGCGAGTATTTTGCTTCCATACGAGATCTTCAATGCCGTCCACCGGATTAAAGCCTGTAGGAGCATCGAGTAACAAGCGACGAATCACTTCGTGTTGGAAGTTGTGACAGGCGACATCGAGCTTGTCGATTAAGATTTCATACTCTTTTAGTGGTAGGTAACTTTCTTGCGCTGTCATAATACGTGCGTGTGCCGTTTCGGAAACATTGTCATCTCCAATCAACAGCTCTTCATATAACTTCTCTCCCGGTCTCAAACCTGTGAAGAGAATCTCTATATCGCCATGAGGATTGTTTTCATCTTTAACTTCAAGTCCTGACAGGTAAACCAAGTTCTTCGCTAGATCGACAATCTTAACGGGCTCCCCCATATCGAGAACAAATACATCGCCACCTTTACCCATCGCCCCAGCTTGAATAACCAACTGGGCAGCTTCTGGAATTGTCATAAAGTATCGAGTAATGTCTTTGTGGGTGACCGTAATAGGTTCTCGCTTCTCAATCTGTTTTTTGAATACAGGAATTACCGAGCCAGACGAACCCAAAACATTACCAAAGCGCACCATACAGAAACGCGTACCCAGATTAGGGTTGCTCTCACGAATTCGGTTTTGTTGCTCCGCCAACGCCTGTAGCCCTAACTCAGCCATACGTTTAGTCGCACCCATCACGTTCGTTGGTCTAACAGCCTTATCAGTAGAAATAAGAACAAAATTCTTCACACCTGCATCAATCGCCGCTTGCGCTGTATAGTAAGTGCCAAACACATTGTTTCTTACACCTTCAACAACGTTGTACTCCACCAGCGGAACATGTTTGTACGCCGCAGCATGGTAAACCGTGTCCACTTCAAAGGCTTTCATGGTAGTTTCTAAGCGATTTTGTCTCTGCACAGAGCCAACCAATGGAACGACGACAATGCTCAGATTGTTAGCTTTAATGATTTGACTCAATTCACTGTGCACCTGATACAACGCAAATTCAGACAGTTCAAATAAGATCAATGATTTTGGCGAGTAGTTTAAAATCTGACGACATAACTCAGAGCCAATTGAACCACCAGCTCCCGTCACCATCACTACTTGATTCTTGATGTTCGCTTCCATTAATACTTGTTGCGGCTGAACAGGGTCTCGACCTAACAAATCACCAATCGGAACCTCTTTCAGTTCATCAATTTTCGCCTTACCCGTAAGGATATCTTTCATATCTGGAACGGTTTGGATTTCAACAGGCAGTTTAGAAATTCTATCTAAGACTTCCTTACGGCGTTTGTTTGAAGCGCTAGGAATAGCAAGTAAGATTTTTTTTACTTCATACTTTCTAATCGCCTTCATCGCGTTATCCGCTGTATAGACTCGGTAACCCATTAGCATTGTGTTTTGAAGCGTTTTGTCTTCGTCGACAAAGCCAATAACTCGGTAGGTTTCTGATTGTCGCAGCGCAAACGCAAGCTCACGACCGGCACTACCAGCACCATAAATAAGAACTGGCGCTCCGGCTTTGTGTACCGATTGAGCAACCAAACTCCTTACCAGCAGACGGCTAGTCCCTACACCGATCGCAAGAAAAGCGGCATAAATAAAAGGAATCGAGCGTGGTAGTTGGGCATCAAATGCGAAAGCAAAGCTGGCCACACAAAGCGCAGATAGAATCGTACCCAACCCGACGACTGCCAGAACATGAAAGCCTAAATAGCGTAGCACCGCTCGGTAGAGGCCAAACGAGACAAAAACAGCAAGAGTACAGACAATGGTTGCCAACAATACATAGTTACTGCTTATATCTGGAAGTGGGCGGAATTCACCAATGCGAGACCAATAAGCAAACATAAAAGCAGCAGAGATAATAAAGAAATCCACTCCGATACTAATAAGGCGCTTTTGATATCTCGGTAAAGACCAAATGACGTTAAGTTTGGAATTATTTTCAATCATGACAGTATGTAAGCCTCATTACCCCAAGTTTATTTTTAGAGTTTGGTGGTAATGCTAGTTAATATTATGAGATAGCCTGAGCAAAGATTATACAACCTGATGATTATGTATAGAACCATTAATTGCATATTCTCTCACTGCATCGCATCTTTTAAGCAATCTGCGTAGCAGACATTTTACATTTTCATCAAGTGGTGGGACGCTGTTACAGGAAAACATAAATAACGACATATTAAAGCACTATTATTTATGCGTCCCACTTAGACTGAACTGGTTTACTTCTGCGCTTCTAACAACACTTCACGGATCACACCGCACGTTTTAGCGACTTCTTCTGACGATAATGTTGGATGAACCAAAAACATTAAACTGGTTTCACCTAACTGCACTGCATTCGGCAAACGTTTTTCTGGTCGCCATGGCGTATTATCAAATGCTTTTTCTAAATACACCTCAGAGCAGCTACCTTGATAAGCCGGAACACCACGTTCCACAATGGCTTCCACAATGCGATCTCTCGTCCAGCCCTCTGCCAAATGTTTAGGCTCAACAAAAAGGTAATGTTTGTATTCAGCGTGCAGCGAATGCTCAGGCACGTGAACGCGTCGAACGATATTGAGATCTGCAACAGCCTCATCGATTTGTGCCGCATTAGCTTGGCGTTTTGCCGTCCACTCTGACATGCGAGTCAATTGAATACGACCAACCACAGCTTGTAGCTCAGTCATACGCCAGTTGGTTCCAAAGCTGTCGTGCAACCAGCGAAAGCCTGGTGGATGCTGACGGTTATAAATCGCGTCATAGTTTTTACCATGATCTTTGTAAGACCACATTTTTGACCACAAATCTTTATCATTCGTGGTCACCATGCCGCCTTCACCACCTGTCGTCATGATCTTATCTTGACAGAATGACCAAGCACCAATGTGACCAATTGTGCCGACACTGCGGCCTTTATATTTCGCGCCATGTGCTTGAGCACAATCTTCAATAACATAAAAACCATGTCTTTCTGCAAGCGCCATAATGGCATCCATTTCTGCCGGCATACCAGCCAAATGAACAACGATGACCGCTTTAGTCTTAGGAGTTAGGACCGCTTCAATCGACGCTGCCGTAATGGCTTGGCTATTGAGATCTACATCCGCAAAAACAGGATTAGCACCAGCCGTAACAATAGAGGACGCAGAAGCAAGAAACGTTCTAGGCGTCGTAATAACCTCATCCCCTTCACCAATCGCTAACGCTTTAAGCGCGACATCGAGTGCAAGGGTACCATTGCTTAGTGCAACAGCATGATCACATCCAACCCAAGCTGCGAATTCTTTTTCGAACTCACGGCACTCACTACCCGTCCAGTAGTTTACTTTGTTTGACAGTAGTACACGACTAACTGCGTCGGCTTCTTCTTGAGTAAAAGAAGGCCATGGAGAAAATGGAGTATTAAGCACGATGTCACCTAAATAAAAATTATTCTGAGAATGTTATTTTGAATTTACGAGCTGTGCAGGCGTACCCACAACAGTTTGCAAATCTGGTACATGGTTCAGGACAGTCGCGCCAGCTCCTACCATTACGCCCGTACCAATGGAAATAAGTTGTTTAACTTGGCTTCCGATACCGAGCCAAGAACCTTCCCCGACAGTTACCCCGCCCGCAAGATTACAACCAGGGCTAACATGAACGCCATCCGCTAAATGGCAGTCATGATCTATCGTTGAGGCCGTGTTAATAATGCATGCTTTACCAACTTTGACAAAAGGATTGATGACAGCACCAGCCATGACCACCGTACCTTTATCAAGCTGACTATGCCGACTAATTGTGGCCCTAGGGTGCTCTAGTACAGAGAACTTAGCGCCAGCTGTACTGAGCTGATTCTGCTTTTCTAACCTGATTTTATTATTGCCGATGGCTATCACCGTTAGATCAAACTGCGCCGCTATCTTTAACAAGGTTTCGGAATTCCCTTTGACTGGCCAATGCTCCACATTTTGCAACCCTGGCCAGCGATCATCAAAAAACTCAATGTTTGTATAACCATTTAGCTCCGCAATTTCAGCAACGACTTTCCCGTGACCACTAGCGCCTAAAATTGCGCAAGTTCTATTCATGGACTTCGCTCTGCTTTGATTGACCAGTAAAAGGTTCTATCGTGACATGGCCATCTGCCGATATTCCTTCCTTCACAAACACTTTTTTAACGGTTAGGAACAGAATTTTGATATCTAGCCATAGGTTACGATTATCGACATACCAGACATCGAGCTTAAACTTATCTTCCCAATTAATCGCATTACGCCCATTAATTTGAGCCCAGCCCGTTACGCCAGGCCTGACTTCGTGACGTCTTGCTTGCTCTTTACTATAAAGCGGTAAGTACTGCATTAATAAAGGACGTGGCCCCACTAAACTCATCTCACCTTTCAATACGTTCCACAACTCCGGAAGCTCATCGAGACTTGAATTTCTCAATTTGTCTCCGAACGGAGTCATTCGCTCGGAATCAGGAAGTGGATTTCCTTGTGAATCGACTGCATCTTTCATGGTACGGAACTTAACCATTTCAAATGGTTTGCCATGCAAACCAGGACGTGTTTGACGAAACAACACGGGCGAGCCTAAGTTCTTGCGTATTTTCCAAGCTACGAGCGCGATAATTGGTGAAAGCAAAATAAGGGCAAATAAAGAAGCCGTGAAATCAAATGATCTTTTCATTATTTACCTCTGCAGATTTCACATCTGATTGAGCCGTTCCTACTACCCACTGAACCCATTTATCAGCTAACAACTGACGGTCAAACTGACTTTCAGCAAGCTGTCGAGCGGATGCCCCCATGTTAACAAGCGCCCCTCGATTATCTGACGCCTGCTCTAAGGCATTTGCAAATGCCTGCGGATTTTCCGGAGCCACAGTAAAGCCACACTGAGAATCTTCTATCATCCCTGCTAACCAACCTGGGTAGTTATTAATCACAGGGAGGCCCGCAGAAATATAATCGAAAAATTTATTCGGAGATGTTCCGTAATAAAAAGCAGGGATATTTGCCAACACTTGCATTCCAACATCAGCGCTTGCCATCAAACCCGCCAACTTCTGCTTATTTACAGGAGGGTGAAATACAACGTTATTCAGCTGCATCTCTTTAGCTTTCGCCTCCAATTGTGGTTTTAGCTTACCTTGCCCCACCAAAACTAACTTAATATCGTTTCGGCCACGGCTTTGTAACTCTGTCGCTGCATCTAAGACAGCATCCAAACCGTTCGCCATACCATGAGTGCCAGTGAAAACCGCCATCAAATCTTCTTGCGCGACACCTTCTGGTCGCCATGGCTCGCTTGGTTGAGTAAAGATGGAGAGATCACAGCCATTGGGCACCATCGCGATTTTGTCTTTAGGTACTCCACGCTTCTTGATTCCCTCGACAATGCCAGGAGAAAGGCCAATACAGCGATTCGCACTGCGATAAGACGCCCATTCTAATAGAGACATCAAACCCAAAATGATAGGGTTTGTAATTACCCCCATTTCTTTTGGTAATTCAGGCCACAAATCCCTTACTTCAAATACAAACGGCTTTCCACGTAACCAACGTGCAAAAATACCTGGAATACCCGCTGTTAATGGTGTTGTTGTTGCAAACAATACATCGTATTTCTCTGTAAAAGCTAAGCCGATACTTTTGAGTGCAAACTTAACAAATGTCATGCTTCTTTTAAGAAAGCCATCTGAGTTGGAATACGCCAAATCAAACTCAATGATGCGGATACCATCGACGACGCCCTCACGTTTGCCACCAATAAACTCTGACTCTAACCCTGTCTCTCCTCCACCATATGTGCCACATACCATAGTGACATTATGCCCATGGTGAATTAGGCGCTTTGACATCTCGTAGGAACGTATTCCTGTGGAACCTTTAGGTGTTGAAAAATGTTGATGAAAATAAAGAATATTCATTATCTGTAATTATACTCTGTCGTTATTTTGCCATCTGACGTTACTTCGATTTCCAAAACAGGAATGGAAGTTTCTTGGTAGTAATAGCGCGACTCTTTTCCTTCGACTAACTCAAGTCGTTTGATGTCAGTATTACTATTTATCGTTATAGAATGAATATGGTTGGTGATGCGATTGCCTTCTATCATCCATTCCCCTGGACTCAGGCGCCAACGTAGTATCGCTTTGTTCTGTACACCGTGGATATCATCGACAACTCGCAGCGCACTGTTCGAAAGAGAAATCTCTCTTTTATGACTGCACCCCAAATAGTCACGGTAACTAGCGCTACAATATTGGCGATCTTCATCCCAATGGACATTTTCAGCCTTAAGCCAAGCACCTAAGAGAAATCTGCTCAAGCGTGGCATTTGTTCATGCTCATCAAACTGAACCGTATTATGACTTTGCGTTCCACCATAGTAATCGATATATGCTTGACCAGCATTGTAACTAAAGGTGCCACCGTCTCTTAACAGGTTTACACCATCAAGCCAAAAGTCCACATGTAGAGCATCGTTTTGAGCAGGTCGAAAACGAAAGATAGGGTAATTGAATAGTGCAAACGCTCCAGTTTGGCTTCTTAATCCGACGTATCCGCCTTGCGCAAAATGAAATGAACTTGGTTTGTTAAGTGCTTGCTGTGGTTTACTTAACCCCAGAAGTTTAAGTGGTTCATCATAGCTACCTGCTTTTTCCCAAGCAGATGACTGCAAGAACAGGACTGAGGCGAGCTGAACCGTTGGGCGAAAATCTCGATAATCCGAGTCACTTAAAGGTAACAACCTTGCGCCATCGTTATGACCTAAATTAGGTGCATCCCCATTTACTTCTTGAATCAACTGATATAACCATTGAGTCGCCAAACCAATTTTTGTATACAACGACGGACTAAACGACTTGAGATTAAGTTCCCGTCTCCATAGCTCAGCCATTGAGTAAGTATCTAACATAACTCGGTGATAGTTGACTGAATACTGGCTGAATGTTCCATCACAATCGATTAAATGCTTTGCTCGATTCTCTAACCACTTACGCCCCATTTTTTGCCAGCGCATAGCGCTTTTATCGCCATTGGAAACAAGCCAACTTCCACCGATAAATAGGGCTGCAGCTTCCGAAGTGCCATGGTTGTTATCTTGAGCAACGGCATAAGAGATGGTCGGGGCAATGCGTTTTAAGTGGGCTTTAACAAATGCCAACAGTGCAGGTTCAGGACTTTCAATTTGATTCAATAATTTAGCAGCCATAGCCAAATGCATGACTCTTATTGAGGCTTCTTGACCACACTTCCAGTTCGGCCCCAAATAAGGAGAATTGTATTTTAGCCAATCTTTCGTAGTTGCATTCAGCTCATCAAGCGCTTGCTCTCTTCCAGAAAGATAATCCTTCGCTAAGCCTAGCACCCAGTCAAATCTAGATGCTTCCCAAACCCCTTTAATATCACCAACATTAGAATCAAAGTCAGACAAACAAAACCAAGGTTTTTCCATGTTGGAGTAGCATTTTCCAGTTAATGCGCTCTCCGACCATCGCAATTCACTGACTAATCGCTTCGGCTTCCAACCAAAAGGGGAGAGTTGGTATCGCTGACTAGATTTACATTGAACGGAAGCAGATAAAGGACGAAACAAAAGCCCCGATATCGAGGCTTGATTGAGACGCTTAACTGGGTTTAATCCGCTTCGGACACCTAGTTGGTAAACTGCCACTCTGGCTAAATTGAAAACACCCAAGTTCTTTGCAGTTTGCGCTTTTAGTTTTAGACTCATTGTTGTTTACGCAATTGCTCTGCTATTTCAATTGTCACTCTTGCTACCTCAAACAACTCTCGAGGTGGAATCGGCGACTCTTTACCTGATTCAATAGCACTAAGGAAAGCAGCCGCACAACCTGTTTGGCCTTTGTCTTGTTTCCATAAATTCATTTTACTAAAGCCAGGCCAACCAAAACCTTTTAGCTTACGGAAGTTGTCCAATTGAAGTACTCTACCTGCAGCGAAAACTTCTACGCGCTCTTTCGGGAAGTTAGCAGCACCATTAGCTAAGTAGTGGATAGTGCCGAAAGAACCATCAGCAAAACCAAGAATAATCGCAGCTTTATCTTCCATGATATCAACACTATCAACATCACCCATACGACGACACTGCACAGAAACAATCTCTGAATCAGCTAGGTATCTCATTAGATCAATGAAATGGCACGCCTCGCCAATAATACGACCGCCGCCAATTTCATTATCTTGCGTCCAGTGAGCCGCAGGGATAGCTCCAGCATTCATGGTCATCATAAAGCTTTTAGGCTCTTTGAGTGATGAAAGCAGCTCTTTCATTTTTTGGACTTGAGGGGAGAAACGACGATTAAAGCCAACCATCAGCTTTGGAGCAGATGCAGTGGATGACTTAGAGTAGTATGTCGCTTCTACTTCTGCTAGCTCTTCAAGCGTTACAGCTAGAGGCTTCTCAACAAATACGTTCTTACCTGCGTTTAGCGCTTCAGATACAAAATGAGCATGGCTGTTATGGCGCGTTACAATAGCTACAGTGTTGATTTCTGGATCAGAAATCATTGCGCTTGTATCTGTTGTGGTTTTCGCAAAGCCTGCTTTTTCACCATGAGTTACGCCATTAATACCACCAGAAGTGGCGATAGTGTGTAATTGAGCGCCTCCCGCTTTAAACGCAGGGATCAACATGCGAGAAGCGTAGTTCCCAGCCCCAACAAACCCAACAACAGGTTTAGATGCTTCAAAAGTCGCTTCGCGGTTAAGTGTGATGGATTTCTCGTGACGAGAACTGCACTCACTCTGATATTGAAGCAAAATACCCAGCGCTGACTTATCAGAAGTCAGTAATTCATATGCTTGCGCTGCATCTTCAAATTTAAATCGATGAGTAATAAGTGGTTTAACATCAACTTGGCCAGAGGCCATCATGTCCAAGATAGCTTCGAAATTTCGTTGTTCAGTCCAACGTACAAAAGCATATGGGTAATCTTGACCATTATCTTCGTAGTTGGCATCGTAGCGACCAGGGCCATAAGAACAAGAGACTTGGAAGGTTAGTTCTTTCTCATAGAAATCCGCTCGATTTAGCTCTAAGCCAGTCACACCGACAAGGATAATGCGGCCGCGCTTACGACTCATTCGTGCAGCTTGGGTCACTGGATCAGTTGATTTTGTCGAAGCAGTAATAATTACGCCATCGACGCCGTTTCCACGGCTAAATGCCATACCAGCTGCAACAGGATCTTCACCTTTACCAGGGTTACAAACTTCCGCGCCGAATTGCTTCGCCAGCTCCAACTTCGCATCATCGTAATCAATCGCCAGTACACGACAACCTTGAGCACGCAGCAATTGAACGGTTAGTAAACCAATTAAGCCAACACCAGTAACAACAAATGCTTCTCCTAACGTCGGTTCGGCTAAACGAATACCTTGTAAACCAATACTCGCAACAATGGTGAATGATGCTTCTTCATCGGATACGTTGTCTGGAATTAAAGCGCACAAATTTTTAGGTACACGAACAACATCAGCATGAGGACCGTTCGATACAACGCGATCCCCCTCTTTGAAGCCTTGAACACCTTTACCGACAGCATTAACGACACCAACGTTGCAATACCCCAATGGTAGTGGTTGTGCTAGCTTAGACTGTACAGCTTCCAACGTGGTCATTAGTCCGTCAGTTTGTACTTTCTCTAATACCATTTTTACTTTATCAGGTTGCTGACGTGCTTTATCTAGTAGGCTTGCTTTACCAAAGTCTACAAGCATGCGTTCTGTACCTGCAGAAATTAAAGAAATACTAGTATCAATTAATAGATTACCAGCTGAAGCTTTTGGGGCTGGTGCTTCTACTAAGTTAGAACCACCTTTAGCCATGTCTTGTAGTACTTGTTTCATTATTCCATCTAACCTTTCTCAAAATAAGCAAAAATATAACAGCGAGCAAGCCATTATTTATTAGTTGTATTGGACTATTTGATATCCAAGAAGACAAATAAACTATCAATGCAGAGTAACAACACAGTCTCAATAACCCACGCCCGCCAGATATAAACCTGTAATAAGATAACTGACAAATCGCACCATATAAATAGGCAAAAATATATGTCCCAAGCATTCCAAAATTATAAAACGCCGAACCCCAAATACTTAGTGGAGCTGTTCCTCTATCCGACCTGAACAATATATAATGTATCTGATTCGCGATATCGCTCCCTTTAACACCAGGAAGAATACCAACAATGCTCTTAAACCAATCGTAACCCGATTGAAGTTCTAAATTATAAATATACTGAAAACCCACTATTGAGCTTAATTGATTGGATGCAAACACACGATGTAACAATTGTTCAAAGCCAGATGCAATACCACCATCCTCAATCCGTCCGAGGCTAACAGAGAAAGTGACAAACATAAATAGAACAACAGGTAATGAAATCATGAAGAATTTTAGTGGTACATTGCCTGACTTGTAAATCAAGTAAAAGTTAAAATATATGAGAAAAGCCATAACTAAAAAAGTTCTCTGACCAGTTCCCATTAATGCCCACAACAAAAACAAACCACCTACAGTTATATATAACAAAAAGATCTTTGATTTTCTAAGCACTAAAGAAAAAAACAAAAATAATACAGGCAACATTGTATTTTTAAACTGATTAACGTAACCAGCCGCCACGTAGTTATCACCTGCATATGACTGTAACCTCATCGTTGTAAAGTCATCCACCCCTCCGAGTAGCGACTTCGTAAACAAGTTATAACCAACCGCTTTATAATAAATAACAACAACAACAATAGACAACACCAAAAACATCAGCGCTAAAAATTCAGTTTGCTTTACTTCACTCGTAATATTTTCCGACCAAAAGTTTTTATATTTTTTCTCTATAGGGAAAATAGTTGAAACGACACTCGCACCAAGCGAAAAGAATAAGGGAGAAAGCAGAACAACCCAAGCATGAACATAGTCAGCGGTGATATCCAAGTCTAAAAGTAAGAAGGATCCCACTCCCATAACCCAATTAAAAAACAAAAAACCAATTACTGGATTAGACAGCCAAATGCTTCTATTAAGGACAACACCAAAAATACTTAATAGTGTAAATATAAGAAATAGAATAGCATTCATATTCTTTTACCAGACATCAAGACACCAAAACGCCCAACAACATCACCCATTACACGTCTAACATAATTTTTATCCTCTAAAAATCTTGAGCAATTATAAGAGACCATAGTAATCAAAATAACAAATAAAAATGAAAAGGCTATCACACATTGCAAGTTAAAAGATATCAAATCAGATACCAGCGAATAATACAACATTAGCAAAGGCCAATGTATTATATACAGTGTATATGAAAACTGAGATGAATTCGCAAAGAAGACGCAAACTGGATTACCAATAAATATCTTTACAGATAAAGAATTAAATAGTTTCAATCTAATAAGAACAAGAACAAAGCAAATAGAAAAAAGGTATCTGGAACCAAATGTTAGAATTTCAGAGCGTGAAAAAATCAAGCAATATAAAACGATAGATGAGAAAAGTAAGATAACAACATCTACCCCCCATTTTCTAATGGAGAACCTCTCAATATTTTGATAAAGAACAAGGTATAAGAAACCCAACCCCCAAGAAAAAAATCCCCCAAAGAAAAGAAACCATTTACCAAAGAATAAAACAAACATGAAAAAAGCGACAGGTAGTGATAGCAGCATTTTATTATGAAGAAGTGAAAAAACAATAAGAGCTGTCAATATGTAATACCAGAACTCATAAGATAAACTCCATAGAGGCCCATTCATGCTCGGCGTTAGAAATACATCTGTTGAAATGTTCTGAAGAAAAATCAAACTTGCGAAGATGTCTACGACATTATATTCAAATGACTCTCTAACTAGGAAAATTTCATGTCCATTAGAAAACGGGATTCCGAAAAAAGTAACAACAAAATAGACCAATGTAACAACGAGCACAGAGAAGATTAGTGGTGGATACAGCCTTAACAGTCTATTTAAGACAAAGTCCTTGATATTAAATGAGCAAAAACCATTCGAGCTTAAATTTCTATAAATAGAATTAGATATCATGAAACCGCTAAGGACAAAAAAAACAATCACAGCATACTGCGCAACCGTATAAACGACTTTGTTAATCAAAGTCGACTCAAAAAATGGCTGGAACATCATTTGATAAACATGAGCTAAAACTACCAAATAAGCACTAAATCCTCTTAGTACGTCAAAAAACCTCGAATCTTCTTTTGAAATCTTATTATACGTACTTAGATTCATCTTTACACTCTATCAGATTCATTCCACTAAATAATAAAGCCAGTTTATCTTCGAAGTACCCATTATATTCTTCTATATTTCCTAACCTATCTTTAATGCTTTGAAGACGCTGAGGATTTTCAAGCAAGGATAATATTGACAACTTCAACCCATCTAAATCATTATAATTACAAGATATAGTAACTTGTTCTTCAATTAGCCTTTTAGCTGTAATCACTTCAGAGTTAACTATAATACCGTTATTGAACTTTATTGCATCGCCCCATTTATTCGACTCAGCATACCTGTTAATTTCCACCTTAGGATCATAATACGTAAATACTAAATCAGAATTAAGGTATGTAGATAAAGCCTCCGAGTTTGTCACCGAACCAATATATCTTACTTTATCTAACTGGGATAGTTCCAGAGCTTCTTGACAGTCTAATTTCCCAGCTAAAATAAAGTAAACCGGATACGACTCTAGTTCCTTCGCTAAATCTAATATAACCGACATCCCTCTTCCTGCACCAAGCCAACCATTGATATTAATCGTTAAGCCACATTCAATCTTTGATACTTTAGGCTTTAACTCTTTAGCTTTATCAATTTCAACCTTGCTAGGAATATTTTTTACAAGATAAAATTTATCACTTTCAAAGTCATAACGCTCTATACTTGGAATAATGTGCTTATATACATTCCTTGAAGTTATTTTTTCCAAAAATGACAACAGGCTGTCAAAAGGTGACGGTAGTTTGAACAACATAGAGAATCGATCTGCATCATCAAAAACCACTTTATAGCCTATAATTTTTGACGATAGTAATAGAGGAAAGGAACTTTCAAAACCTAATGCCCAAACAACATCTCCTTTCTTAAAGCTAAAGCCTTTCAAAAAAACTTTGGCAAACCATAGAAAATACATTAGTTTTACCTTTCTTCCACCATACCCTCCACCTTTAATAAGGATATCCTTCTCTATATTGTCATTGAAATAGACTTCCTCTTTTTCTCCCTCTACCCTTTCCCAACCTACATGCTTGACAGTAACATCGCTATTACAAAATAAAAACGAAACAAGTTTATACAACCTTGTTCTTTTTGATATTGATGACAAAGGTGCTACAATAATAAATTTTTTCATCTTACTCTCTGATATGATATAAACAAACCGGTAACCACTCTAACTCCCCAGTTAGTGATTGAAGAAAACATAACAGATATAACTGGGTTAACGTTAAGAAAAACAAGAAAAACGAAAATCAAAAAAGATAAAGCAAGAGCCGCTATATTAAACTTTGAAAACTGAATTAACCTTTTCGTAGATGATGCAACGCCAATTAATGCTGATGGTATTACATAATATAGCCGCAAAAAACCCAAGATTACAATTAGCGCAGCCAACATATTATTCAATTCATATTTATCAGAATAAAAGTAGTCAAAGGCAAAGCTACCAAAACAATAAGAAATCAGTGAGAGGCCGAGACCTATAAGTATAAAAATTAAATTGATTTTTTTGAAAAAAGTGATATTTATACTGTCTTTTTTTTCTCTGAGGTAAGGTCCAAGATAAAAACCTATAAAGCCATTTAAAAACACCACAAGTGGTAAAAAAACAGAAAAATGAACAAATAGATTTGCAGAACTATCAGTAAACCCAAAAAAATTCAGTAAAATCTGTTCAAAGTTCACTGATAAATTCAAGCCAACTGTTTGCAGAAAAAAATACTTTGCTTCTTTAAGTATAAGTTCCTTTGGTGCTATACTTCCCTCTCTACTTTTCACCAAATAATAACTCACCCAGTCTTTTCTATGCATAGCAACAACTAACACTCCCAGCAGCGAAACTAGCACAGAAAATATAATCACCCCTTCGATGTTATAAATACTTTCAGAGGCAACAGACCAGCAAACAGAAACAAAAAAAATAACTTTCCATCCATTCAAGGAAATTTGTGCCCTATTCATCTTCAAAGCCCCTCTGTATATTGAATAGGACAAAGAAATAAAAGCGAGAGATACAATTAAAACAAAAACAAAATATATTGAAACAGGTTTTATCAACACCACAACAAAGGAGACTAAAAATGACAAGAAAAGCACTCTTAATATCATGTACCTCCAAATTGACATTAATGTTTCAGGCCTTCTTAATAATACTTGGTCTAATCCTAATATCACTGTACTAGCAGCGAGCAGCATTATTGACTTCAAGAATGCCCAAAGTGCAATATCATCCAATGGATAATACTTAGATATAACAATATCAGACAGTAAAAAAGCGCCCATACCAATTATATAAATGAAAAACGAAAATGCCCTACTTATTTTACTATTCATGTTCATTTAGTAATAAGAAGGCTTTCGCCTTCTTATTGCTCTCACTATTTACCAAATACCTTTAGTATCAATAACTATACCGCTAGTCACTTTCGTTTGTTTAAACTCTTTATGGTCAACTAGCAGAACTTGAATATCAGCCTCACATGTTGCCATATCCATTTCAACCAACTCTACACCGATGAGTTTAGACGGCGCTGTTTCAATATTTGGCTCAACAGCAATCACTCGACCAGCATGCATTTCGGCAATTTTTTGTGTAATTGCCATTGCAGGGCTCTCACGTAAGTCATCAATATCAGGTTTAAAGGCCAAACCGTAGCAAGCAACCGTGACGTCACGGGCCGTTTTGTCTGGTTTTGCTTGCAAAAACTCGGCAATTGCTAGTTTTACTTTATTAATAACCCAATCCGGCTTGCCGTCGTTCACTTTACGTGCCGTGTGGATAATTTGTGCTTCTTCTGGTGTTTTTGACACAATGAACCAAGGGTCAACCGCAATGCAGTGGCCACCTACACCAGGTCCTGGCTGAAGGATGTTTACGCGAGGGTGACGGTTCGCGAGTGCAATCAATTCCCATACATTGATGTCTAGCTTGTCGCAAATGATTGAAAGTTCGTTAGCAAAAGCGATTTGAACATCACGCGAGCTGTTTTCTGTCAGTTTTGCCATTTCCGCTGTGCGCGCATTTGTCACGACACAATCACCTTGCACAAAAGTACGGTACAACTCCACTGAGCGCTCAGAGCAGCGAGTAGACATACCACCAATAACGCGGTCATTTTCTACCAATTCACGAACAACGTGACCAGGCAATACACGCTCCGGACAGTGAGCGATATTAACATCCGCTTGTGCACCATGCGTTTGTGGGAAAGTCAGATCACCACGAGCTTCAGCTAGCCAAGCGGCCATTTGCTCTGTGGCACCCACTGGTGACGTAGATTCAAGAATAACGAGGTCACCTTTTTTAAGAGCTGGTGCAATGGCTTTACTTGCCGCCTCAATGTAAGACAAATCAGGCGCTGGTACTTCACCTTCTTTACATGGCAAAAATGGCGTTGGAACCGCAATTAAGAATGCATCTGCCGGCTCTGGCGTTGTGGTTGCTTTCAAGTAACCTTCAGACACTGCTGCACTTACGATCATATCGAGATCCGGCTCAACAATATGGATTTTGCCTTGGTTGATGGTATCAACTGCGTGCTGGTTTACATCAACACCTACTACCTTTTTCTTACGTGATGCAAACATGGCTGCGGTTGGCAAGCCGATGTAACCTAAGCCAATAACTGAGATTGTTTCAAAAGACATAATTATTTCCTAACTAAATGATTATTTTGCTAATTCTTCTAAAATACGCTGACATGCTAGACCATCACCATAAGGGTTGTGTGCAAAGCTCATCGCTTGGTAAGCCTCTTTGTCATTCAGTAATACATCTAAACCAGTGACAATCTTATCTACATCTGTACCCACTAGCTTTACTGTGCCCGCGGCAACGGCTTCCGGTCTTTCTGTTGTGTCACGCATAACTAATACAGGTTTGCCTAGGGAAGGCGCTTCTTCTTGGATGCCGCCAGAGTCGGTAAGAATGATATGTGCCCGACTCATTAGGTAGATAAATGGCAGATATTGTTGAGGCTCGATAAGATGCACATTATTTACGTTTGACAGAATGCGATTTACTGGCTCTCTTACATTCGGGTTTAGATGTACTGGGTATAAGATTTGTGCTTCAGGGTGGTCTTGCGCAGTTTTAGCTAAAGCTTCACAAATGCGTTCAAAACCGCCACCAAAACTTTCGCGACGGTGACCAGTAACCAAAATCAGTTTTTTGCTTTCATCAAGCATTGGAAACTGGCTTGCCAATTGTTGGTTAAGCGCACTGTCGTTATCAATTTTGTCTTTAACCATCAATAGAGCATCGATAACGGTATTACCTGTGATGCTGATATTGTCTGAATTGATGTTTTCTTGTAGCAGATTGTGTTGCGAGGTTTCTGTAGGAGCAAAGTGATAAGTAGTTAACGCACCGGTTAGTTTTCGGTTTGCCTCTTCTGGCCATGGCGAGTAAATATTGCCAGTGCGCAGACCTGCCTCTACATGGCCCACAGCAATTTGCTCATAGTAAGCTGCAAGGCTTGCAGCAAAGGTAGTTGCAGTATCACCGTGTACAAGCACTACATCTGGCTTAAACTCCTGAAGTACTGGTTTAAGTTCCAGTAAGATACGGGCCGTTACATCGTTCAGTGATTGACCAGCCTTCATCAGGTTAAGATCGTAATCAGGCTTAATTTCAAATAACTCTAAAACCTGATCCAGCATTTCTCGATGTTGAGCGGTAACGCAGCACTTAGCGTCAAATCGCTCATCATTTGCAAGCACATGAACTAGAGGAGCCATTTTTATGGCTTCTGGACGTGTACCGAATACGGTGAGAATTTTCTTTTTAGACATTGTAAATAACCTAGGCCAAAGAATAGGACGTTGATGTGAATAATCGCGAGTGGTGGACACAACACTTCTTCTTACATTAAAAAGCAACAAAGCATTGTTTCCGGACAGCACAATAACCCCAGAGGAAAATACGCAAACGAACGCGCCATACCTTTGAGGAGCAGAAATCTAGGTAGACAATTTAGGCAAGTCAGTCATTTTCGCAAAGAAGAAACTCTTGTGAAGACTGTGGTTGATAGGTATTGGTTGATAAACCTGATGCCTAGCCATTATCTTTTTAAAACAGTGTTCATTACTGTTTTGTCCTCCTCTGACGTAATAGGAGGTGCTTTAAGTATTTGTTTGAAGTCTCTATTTTACTTATAGAGCCTTGCCAGAAATGCAACAGTGTGCTTAATTGTATTTATTGTCTGGCGACATTTTTATGTCACTCGGAGAACTTTTTTGCTTTTTGGCACGCTACCGCCCTTAGGTCTGGCTCCTAAAGGCAATGCATTTGTTTTTTTATCATTTGTGCTCAAGGCAAAGGATTGTATAGCAAACAGGTTGCAACGAAAAGCACAATACTGACAAAAAAATGGCTTTTTTATGACAACTGGACAAAATGCAAACTGTCAGTTTAACCAGAAAATCGTAAATTCTGCCTACCTAAAACGCGTTTTATAATACGCATTTATTCATTTTTATTTATGACAAAATGCAAAAAGTTGACTATGTGGAATATGCATCACAGTTTAGTGCAACTGAAAATACCATTTGACACTCTCCTAGCATTTTGACTCCTACTTTTGTGTTTATCTGGCTGGTTACCTCTCCCTCTTCTTTCTTGAATTCATTACATTGATGCTCATGAAAAGGAGATCGTTATGAAAGTACTTCATCATGGTGGGAAGAATACGGTGACAGGCTCTTGTCACGAACTGCAACTCGAGCACGGGAGCATTTTGATCGATTGTGGGCTATTTCAGGGTAAAGATGCATTGGTAGGCCGTCATGACCGTTCGATGGCGATAGAGTTTTCCCTAGCCAAGGTAAAAGCACTGGTGCTGACTCATGCTCATATTGACCACATAGGACGATTACCGTGGTTACTCGCTGCGGGTTTTAAAGGTAAAATCTACTGCACACAAGCTACTGCTGAGTTGGTCCCTCTTATGCTAGAGGATGGATTAAAGCTACAACTGGGTTTAGGCAAGCATCAACGGCAGCACATCTTAAATCTAATTAAGCAGCGATTGGTGCCGTGCCAGTACAACACATGGCTTCCTCTTAAGGGGTTGGCTTATTTACGCTTTCAACCTGCAGGCCATATTTTAGGCTCTGCTTATTTGGAATTTAAACTCTCAAATAATGACGTAGTTGTATTCTCTGGCGATCTCGGCCCAAGTGATACGCCTTTACTCCCTGATCCTAAGCCGCCAGAAAAAGCGGACTATTTGTTTATTGAATCGACCTATGGTGATAAGCACCATGAAAGTGTGAAAAGTAGAAGTGCTCGGCTGCTTTCTATTGTCGAACATGCACTGGAAGATGGTGGTGTGATTGTTATTCCTGCTTTTAGTGTAGGTAGAACACAAGAACTGTTATTCGATATTGAACAGCTTTTGTACCAGGAGTCTTTACATGGAGCCCTACCGATTATTCTTGATTCGCCTTTAGCAAGAAAGGTGACAAAGACTTATCGGCGCTTTAAAAAGCTTTGGGGTAAAGAAGCGAAGCAGCGCTTGGAGCAACATCGTCACCCTTTAGCGTTTGAACAATGTATTACGATTGAGACTCATGCTGAACATATGAGACTGGTGAATCGTCTGGCGAGCACGTCTGAACCAGCTATTGTGGTTGCGGCTTCTGGGATGTGCGAAGGTGGTCGAGTGGTGAATTACCTCAATGCGTTGTTACCCGATAGTCGTAATGATGTGCTGTTTGCTGGCTATCAAGCGGAAGGAACGCTAGGGAGAGAAATTCAAGAAGGGGCGAGTGAGGTTGATATCGAAGGAAAGAAAATTAAAGTGAAAGCTCAAATACATACAATGTCTGGCTATTCTGCTCATGCAGATCAATCTGATCTAATTCGATTTGTAGAAGGAATTAATCCGCCGCCAAAAGAAGTGCATTTGATTCATGGTGAAAATAAAGTAAAAAGAGCCCTACATTCCAGCCTAACAGCAAAAGGCTCTACCGTTGTTAAATAAGCGTCAGCTACTTACCGTTACATGTGTCTTACCAATTTGAAATCGCTTTCTAATCCAGCAGGTAATACGCCAAATGTAACTAATGATGAAGACATAACATGTAAATGCCAATAAAAAGAGTATCAACATGACGTGCTCATGCACCTGAAACACCTGCCCTAGAGTTCCAAACGCAGCAAACAATAACGCCCAGAAGGTAATGAATGCTAAAGTTTGTCGCGATGACAAACCCAACCGCATACATATGTGGTGAAGATGTAAACGATCAGCCTTAAAGGGAGACTGTTTCTTCCTTAAACGACGTAGCATGACCATTGCCATGTCCATTAAAGGAACAGCAATTAACCATAAGGCCGTAACAGGCTTCATTAAAATAGCTTGCACCTCATTCGAAATGCTTTGCGAGCTGTGTATTAGTAACCAAACAATGGTAAAACCAATCAGAAAGCTTCCTGAGTCTCCCATAAATACCTTAAATGAGCGCTTAGGGATCAGATCTAGGTTACACAATATGTACGGGAACATGGAAAGCACAAAGATAAAACAGAATATTGTTAGCTTTACTTCTCCGGCTTGGTAAAACATAAACCCTAAAGCTAAAAATGTGACTGATGCTAAAGACGCCAATAAACCATCAATTCCATCGACCATATTGAATGCTGTAATACAACCAATGATTGCAATCGTTGTTAGTAAAACATTTGCACTACCTACGTTGAGCACCCCAAATCCAAATAGATTGCCAAGCTCTGTAAGCGCAATCCCTTCACCAAGGGTAAGCCAAACGGATATGACGGTAATGACGCAGAGCCTGAAAGAAGCGCTGATGTCTAACTTGTCATCTATTGTGCCGATAATAGTCAGTATTAGACCACATACAAGAAAGTCCTGCTGATTTGGCAAAAGTTGTCCTTCAAACGTACTTGCTAAAGTAATCGTGACAAAGAGGGACAAACCACCTATTACAGGTACATCTCCAATATGCTTTTTACGACATGATGGTCTATCGACGAAGTCATGGGCAAGAGCAAGCTTCCTGAAAGTAAACAAGCTAATAAAAGACACACTGACAGTAAGTAAAACAAGAGAGATCAAACCAAGTTCCGTTGTGATAAGTATAGTTATAAGCAACATTTTGCGGCTTTCACTAAATCAGCCGATTGAGCTAGATTTGCTTGCACGCGATTTGTGATCTAACAGGCATTAGTTCCTGCGTTTATCAAAATCACCTACTAATTGTATATCAAATAAATTCTCTTGAACTAGATTTTATACAAAAAAGCAAGCTCAAATGCGTTTGTGAAGGAGTTTAATCTGCTAAAGATTTTTATAAACTTCCAGAGCTTGTTCTAATTCAGGATAAAACTGGAGCTCTCCTTTGTGGAGGATTATTGCGCTATCACAAAATTCACGGATCTCTTTCATATCATGGCTAACCATAATCACGCTAGCTACTTTACTTTTTTCTAAGAGGGCCTCCTTCGCTTTTTTCCGGAACTTTTGATCGCCTACAGATGTTGCTTCATCAATGAGATAAATATCAAAGTCAATCGCGACACAACAACCAAACGCCAGACGGGAGCGCATACCGCTCGAGTAACTTTTTACTGGTAAATCGTACTTCACCCCCAACTCAGCAAAGTTTTTTACTTTTTCCTCGTAGGCTTTAAGATCGGCTACACCATTTACACGCCCAATGAAACGTGTATTCTCTCTGCCTGTCATCTGTGGATGGATACCTGTAGCAAGCGCAACCGGCCAAGAGATTTCTCTATCGGTGACAACTTTTCCTTTATTTGGGTATTCACTGCCTGCCAGTATACGAAAGAGGGTCGACTTACCTGCGCCATTCGAACCCAATATCGCGATATTATGACCTTCTGGGATAATAAAGTTAATATCCTGAAATATGTACTGATTACCCAACTTTGATGGATAAAACTTCGTTAGGTTTTCTAATCTGATCATAATGTAACACGATCTCTTAAGCGCCTAGCTTGCAGCAAAGCAAACAAAGCCAAGTTGAATTTCCCTCTAAGACGTCCTTCTTTCTGTTGAGTTATGCGCCGAACGCTCTGTTCTACGGTACACAACTGATTGGTTTCCGTATCAATATAGGTTGGATATAACACCAAAGCTCCGTAGACCAATTCCTCTAAACTTAAACGACGAGTCCTACGACTACAAGTTAAGTGATCAATAGTCAGTCCCCAACCGGCATAGAATGGCATTCCGTATGTATAAACCGTTTTACCTCGTAATAGTGCTTCAAAGCCCGCCAATGATGTCATGGTGTGCACCTCATCAACACGCTCTAGTAGGCTATCCATGCTGAGGTCTTTTACAATGACATTTGCTTGTGGGTATTCATCGTCAGGGTTTAACCCTAAGTCTCGCTCACCAGCAAGCACATCTGGGTGCGGCTTATATATGATGAAGGCCTGAGGATGCCTTCGCCTTACTACTTGCAACAAAGACTTATTGGTTTTGAGCTCTGCTGAGCCAAACTGTATGGAAGCATCTGTTTCAACTTGCCCTGGCACAAGAATCACTCGCTGATTGGAAGGCAGCGTTAACTCCTCGCTCTTTCCGACATTATATTTAGTCACTTTAGCTTTTTGTAATTTAACAATCAGCGCTTGAGTGCGAGCTTTATCCCAATCGCTCAAAAGTAATTCGCGATAACTTTTTTCGAGGTCGCTTTCGGCGGTAGCATCAAAATAGATACCGGTTTTATCGAGCACCAACGATGCAGGTTTAGATAGCTGTACTCCCAAGCCAACCGAACGAATAAACCCGTCTTCTATCCGCCACATTGTTTTAGGGACAGATTCTTTTCTCCCCCATAACGCGGCCACTGATGCATGCTTTCTATGAGAAAATTTCCAACCTCGAAAATAATGTGAAAGTAAATATTTTCGTATTTTCGATAAGTGAGAGAGATCGACCTGTTGCGATTCAGTGCTGCATTGTCTCAGCGTATCAGAAAAGTAATTTATAATATCTTCAATCTCGCAGCGCTCACCGAATATTGGGTCAACATATCGTGCATATTGTATATAAGCAGCATAAAAGACTTGCTCTACACTACGCGAGACATTTCGACGAGAACATTCTAGATAATCTTGAGTCAGCCCCCACCCGGCATAAAATGGCATTCCAAAACAATGGACATTAACCCCTCCCATTAACCCTTCGAAGCCCATGAGGCTAGAAACAGTATAAAGGTCAGAGACTGACTCCAAAAAGTCCCATGGATTTGCAGCATCTGAGCATATTTTGATTCGTTCATTTTGGACCGGCAACGGGAATAAAAAGCCCTGTTTTTTACCCGATAATACGTCAGGATGCACTTTCAGCCAGATAGTGTCATCCGGATGATCGTCTAAAGCTTGTTTTAACATGGTGACGAATCTTGCTTCATCTGCCATTGCTCCTTCTACAGAAGCGTCTCCTTTAGTTTGGTCTATCACTACAACCTTGGGTGATGCTCCAAACTTGGAGGATTGGTTGACATTGTACTTCGATAAGCGCTTTTCTTTAATTGCTCCAATACAAGCTCGAGCGCGAGTTAACTGTTCGGCAGTAAGCTGGTTCGCTTTGAGAATCAGCGTCTCAAGGTCTGAAGGTTGTCGAGAGTCGTAATAGATCCCTGAAGTATCAACAACGAGACTTGCAGCGCTCGCTCCCTCAACACCAAGGCCTACAGAACGTAGAAATCCATCTTCTAGTGCTATATATGGCAGCTTGTTTTTACTCGCATACTCACGAGCTTTCTTCGCTGTCGCCTTAAAACCCCACCCAATAACTGCTTCTTCTGAGGAAGATACAATACCCAGCTCAGGAATGAATGCTGCGAGGTGCGGAATTTTCTTAATTCCTCTGGAAAAGCACTTAACTTGCGTCTTCTCTATGTTATTCATAACTACTGTTTGAAATAAGCTTCGATTTTTTGTATGTCAGCTAATGTATCAACATCAAGTGAGCGCTCTTCTTCCATCACGTAGGGAAATACACCAAATTTTGGAATACATTGGCTCTGAGTAAAACCTTCTACAGAAAATAGGTAAATCGCCCCATTAGGCTGAAAGCAACGCGGTAAATCTTGTCTACGCGTGTACGGAGCATCTGCACTGACTAAACCTGTAATCTCACCACTTTCTAAAATCTTATAAGCTTTTGCAGGAGTGTTGTCCGGCTCATACACAGAAATAACGCAGCTACATGCATCATTTTGTTCATAAACTTCGAACGACTTCTCTATATCAGCGACATTTCTGAGTGGAGACGTTGGTTGTAATAACATCACACTATCGGTGCTTACTAAATTAAGCACTTTAATTGCATGTGATATTACAACATGGGAAGAGGCATTATCCGTTGCAAGTTCTGCAGGACGTTTAATGACTTTTGCTCCAAATTTTTCGGCAATACTAGCTATGTCAGAGCAGTCAGTAGAAACGTAAACATCTTCAAATAATCCACTCTCTTTTGCTGCATCAATACTCCAAGCGATCAACGGTTTGCCAGATAAAGGGTAAATATTTTTGCCAGGAAGACCTTTAGATCCGCCTCGTGCCGTAATTAATGCGATGTTCATCGGTTGTTACTTCTCTGTTGTTCCAAGTATATTTTATGATACCTATGAAAGAAAACCATGTTTTTAATCGAATATCGAATGAAGTCTTTGTTTATTTTACCAAAATGCAAGTAATTAGCTTTCAATATACAAATAATATTTTTTAAATTAAGATTAAATTCAAAACATTTTTTATTACCGCCTTCTATATGCTCATCTTTTATATAAGGCATCACGTGTAATTCAACCCACTCTTTGCAGACATTTTCGGCAGGAAATACGATATCTTTGCTCATTAAGCCAGAATTAAAAAACAACCCTTGACCATAGTGCGTACTTTTAGGCAACTCAAGTACTGTCACATTTTTTCTATTATATATTGCATCTAAAAGTACGCTTGATGTTATAGAAATAACATGTTCAGCTCTTGGCAACCAATCGTCCGACTTACCGACAGTAATATGAAGATTTTGGGGCAATTTTAGGTCATGTTTCGTTATGATTTTTTGAAAAGTAATCTTTGGATTATGAGGGCTATTCTCATATTCTCGCGTACAAATAACCAATTTTCTATTTGGCTCTCTATAAGCAAATGAAATAAGTTTCTCTATAACGTATAAGCGCTCGCGCTCCCTATAAGGAACAATGGACTGCTCGAAGAAAACGGAGAGCCCTATCTCAGTTTGGTCAGAAAATTGCTTCTTCATTAAGTAAGGGCGAACTCTTAAATTTATATCAACATCAAAGATACGAAAAACTTGCTTCGCCTTTTCAAATGAATACTGATTGTATAAAAATATGCAGTCAGAGTTTGCACGCGAAATTAGAGACAATACTGCATCTTTGTAGAAAATACCAGGGAATATAGTATTTACTCGCTCCCTAACTAAACAAGAGCGAACCATCTTAACTCCACCGAAAGGCGTTATGTCACACTCTTCCTTATCAAGGTTTTTGATAGCGTTTCGATAAGAATCTAAATAGTCATTATTCATTTAATAGATTTTTTGCATGTAATAGTGATGCGTTTTTAATCCAACTAGAATCATCCGCAAGACTGTTTGCCAACAAAAAAAATGCAATAGCATCGTGCTTTTCACCAAGAGAGCGAGATAACATTGCAATTTGATAATAACTAGAATATTCCCTTCCACCTTTAAAATTATCACGTTTTGCCTTGAGCCGAATTTTTAATACATCAGCATGCATTAGTTTAGATAATCCTAGACAAGCAATAACTTCCCGATAGTTACCTTCTGAAATTATTGTCTCATTTTCTTTGAAACCTTTATTATATATTTCTATCGAAATCTTGATGGTATGAAAGGATTGATAGCCCTCGTATTTACTTGGAAATAAAGATATCATACTATTAATTCCATCTTTGTCGTCTACTGACAAGTAGCATAGTATTGCCATGTGAATCATATGAGGAGAACGAAAATATCGAACAATACGAGGAATATACGATGATGCCAAATCAAAGCGCTTATCTAAAAATAAATCATAGAAAGTTTCCAAAACATTTACATCAAGTAATCCAAGATCAAACCCAGATATAATAGTGCTTTTTTGATTATGAACGATATCAAAAATAAAACTATCCAATTGACCACAATCTTTAAGCTCTGCGAGTATATTATGTCCGAACGAAACCATATATGAGTCTATAAAATTCAATTTACAGTGCTTTAAATTATATGTTTGAATGATATCTTCTACATTATTACCAATATATATGTCTATTTCGGTATTTATATTACTTTCTAAAACTGTTCTTAAACAGTGGTATTTGCATTCTTTCTTAGTTGTGAAAGCAAACTTAGGATTAAGTGTAATTTGAGGCGTGATTGCAACTACTTTGTCAAAGTTACATAAAACTCCAAATAAAACAGCAGCATACCCCCCCATAGATGAACCAATAGCGATGCTATATTCATACTTTTCTATATATTTTCTTAATGATAAAATAGTATCATCTATATTATTTGAAAACTCTGGTATTGCGAAATTGTAGAATCCATCACCTTCATCTGATAAGAACAGAATGTCAAACTCATCTAAATCTTTTAAAGTTTTATATAAATCAAAGTTTTTTCTTCCTCTAGATGAGAAGCTGACTAATAATTTTTTTTTGTTCTTATCAACAAACTCAAATGCCATCTCAGTATGTCCTCAACAGTGATTTAAACTCATTCTTTTACATGAGCCTAATTTGGCTAGTTAAAATCAATATGTTCAAAAATTGTTAGCATTTTGGTGTGTTCCAGAATAACCTGCCTTGCCTTCGCTGGACACTTAGAACCTAATGCTTGAATCAAACCATTTGTAATTGAGACACAGTCCGTTGACTGACTTAACTGATTAGCATACACCAAAGCTGTCGTAGAAATGCCTAGTATCTTATCGAATTGACACTTTTTTATTAGCGCTTCGATTGGGAAATCACTTTCTTCAATCACAAGAACTCTCTCAGATAACTCCATCTCAACAACTTTTGCTTTGATGAAATCGATAAAGTCTTGCTTATCCCTTGGATGAAACTTGATAAAACACTTACCACTCGAATCAGAAAGGTACTCTTGAATTACATTTATAACTGCATCTGCATAAGCTTCACTAGGAATTGGGTACATTTGAGATAGATACAACATATCGTCAAAAGATACACTATATTTTTCTACTAACCCATCAAGGTCAAAACCAGGTTCATACGTAGCG
Source organism: Vibrio sp. Y58_MX_L22 (assembly GCF_024181865.1). NCBI lineage: Bacteria > Pseudomonadati > Pseudomonadota > Gammaproteobacteria > Vibrionales > Vibrionaceae > Vibrio > Vibrio sp. Y58_MX_L22. The sequence goes on along the minus strand of NZ_JAMZAN010000006.1, from coordinate 197,119 downwards.
TAAGTATTTAAAACATTTACCTGGCCCGCACTAAAAACACCATCAATTGCACGGGGATATGCTACATTTATACTGTCAAAATCTTTAGCATAATCAATAAACCCTCTCCTTTCATCTGACAGCTTTTCGAGATAATTATATGTTTTATACTCGGACTCTTTATTGTATCTGAAAGCTTTAACTACTTGGATTGGTAGCTTATAAAAGTCTCTTAAATAAGTATAAATTATCTTAGCAAAGGGGTAATACTTGTTCGAAGATAAACCACTATCGTTTAGTGCTTTTATAAAACTATTTTTCTTACTTGGTCTTACCTTTTCAAACTTAGAGTAAGAATATTTATAAGTTGCCAAACCTTCTTCAATTAGATGTGTTTTTATATTTTCCTTTTTTGCGATCTTGTGGCATATGTTATAATGAGATTCAAAAGAAGACATATACAGATCACTAATACCTTGCAAAACTTGACTATATATCGTCGTAATTTTATTAATATTGTCTAAATTTAGACTATTAGGTTTTATTGGTAGCTCGGCCAAATAAATCTCATCAAATAGGCTATTGTCAGCTTCTTTTTTTATTTTTCTAGGGACTTCTATATTTGCCTTTGTATATAAAATTACTAGTTTGTTATTTTTTAGCCCATCTCGCTTAATCAGCGCCTGATGGTGTATTAATTGACCAAATTGAGAAATAAGAAACAAGTTCATCTTTATACCTTATCTACAAATACTTTTTGCTTCTCGGTTTCCCATAACTCTTCAGAATATACCGAGGCCATGAACAACTGATCGCTCTCACCAGCCCCAAATTCATGGAACGCGTCATATTTTTTACCATACTCTGAGTTTATCTTTTTAAGTATAAAATCAGCATCGTTTGGTAAATTCGTGATTGATTGAGCCGTTGCCCTATTTTTTTGGCGAGTACCAATATCTAGGGAAGCAATACCATAAAATGGGGCTTCTCTTACACCCGCACTGGAATTACCGATGACAATCTTTGAGTACTTTAACAATGTTAAGAAACACTCAAAACGTACACTTGGAAAAATTCGTATATTATCACGCCCTTCAAAACGCTTATATTCATTAATAATAACATCTGTTCCGTGATCGTTATTCGGATAAATTACGACAAAATTTTTGTTTGATGTAATAACCGCATCGACTACACACTTTATGTTTTCTGCTAACATTTCCAGTTCAGTTGTAACCGGGTGATACATCAACACACCAAAATCATCAAACGGGATATCATAACGATCTAACGCTTCATTCAGTGTTGGGAGACTTCCAGACGACATAATATCCAAGTCAGGAGAGCCAATTACATTAATAGATTTCTCTGTCTCACCTAGCTGAAGAAGACGCTTCTTAGCTGTTTCATTAGAAACATAGTGTAAATGCGCCATCTTACTTACCGCATGACGGATAAGCTCATCGATAGTCCCAGAGACTTCTCCCCCTTCAATATGAGAAACAAGAATGTTGTTTAAGCTACCAACAATCGCACCAGCCATAGCTTCAACACGGTCTCCGTGAACAACAATCATGTCAGGTTGCACTTCTTTAACGTAATCTGACAGTCCTGTGATTGTCTTAGCTAGTATTACATCCATTGTGTCCGCAGCGTGCTGGTTGATGTATTTGTAGACATTTTTGTAACCCGATTTCTCAACCTCTTGTACTGTAAAGCCGTACTTATGAAGCATGTGCATACCGGTAACGAAAATATGCGCCTGAAAATCAGGCGCAGCTTCTACCATGGTAATAAGAGACTTGAGTTTGCCGTAATCTGCCCGTGTACCAGTTAAGAAAACTATCTTCTTCATTATTGAACATCCGACTTTTTAAGTTGGATATCTGCAACAATATCTGCCTTAGCTTTTTTGCCAAGAAGGCTTTCATAGTCATCGGCTAGAAAATCACCAGTCCCTGGGCGCTTAACCCAAAGGTTGTCACGAGTAAATTGTTCTCCAGCTTTGATTTCTGCAATTGTGACAACACTTGCGTACGCGAAGTCGATAGTTACTTGTTCTTCTTTTGCTGGTTCTTTCTTACCACCACGCATTTTTGCCATGCGTTTAGATTGGGTGATAAGTTCCGCACACTCCGCAGCATCCATTGAACAACAGATATCTGGGCCAGGACGGTCTTTGCTATCAGTAAAGTGACGCTCAAGCACCGAAGCACCAGCAGCTACAGCACCCAAGCATGCAAGGTTATCAATGCTATGGTCAGACAAACCTACAACGGCATCTGAGAAAGCTTCCTGCAGCTGCTCCATTGCACCAATTCGGATTAAATGATCTGGCGTCGGGTATAGGTTAGTAGTGTGAAGTAGGCAGAACGGTGTTTTATGCTTTCTGAAGATGTCTACGGCTTTTTGAATAGACGGGATATCATTCATTCCAGTGCTCAAAATAACTGGCTTTCCGTAGCTTGCGATTAGATCAAGAAGAGGATAGTTATTACATTCACCAGAACCAATTTTGTATGCTGGGACATTCATTCTCTCAAGACGCTCTGCCGCAGCACGAGAGAAAGGTGTACTAATAAAGATAGCACCTTTAGACTCCACATATTCTTTAAGCTTGGTTTCGTCTTCTTCGTTTAGTGAGCAACGCTCCATAATCTCATAAATTGAGACATCTGCATTACCAGGAATTACATTTTTCGCCTCACCACTCATTTCGTCTTCTACTACGTGAGTTTGATGCTTGATGACTTCAGCGCCACCTTCAATAGCTGCATCAACCATTTCAAATGCGACTTTTAATGACCCTTCGTGGTTAATACCGATTTCTGCAATAACTAGTGGATCGTAATCTAAGCCTACTTTACGACCTGCAATTTCAAATACTGGGTTGCTCATTATTAAATCTCTTTATTTAAGTTCATGTACAGTTGCAATGATGATTCTCATAATACCAAAGAAAATCATCAACAATAAGGAGAACAAAGATATGTTGTAGAAAACTTCTGGATACTTATGCTCTTCGGGTACTTGAACCTCTTCAACTACTATCAAAAACTTCAGTTTTCTATATGCTTCGATTCGTGATTTTTCCAAAGAGATAGTCGAAGATGTATATGCTGAAACTGCCATCTCTAGTTCGATCTTCAAATCTGAAAATTGCGATAGTATCTCATTAATCGAACTTGAGCGGTTTGAGTCCGTTAAACGCGACTTCTCTTTTATTAACTGTTGTTCTAGAGCTTTAATCTGATTTTGTAGCACCATGACTTGGGGAGCGCTATTGGACATTGTCAGTTTGGCAGCTTTTAGCTCGGCATTCTTTATCGCAATTTGTCCTTCTAATTCGTAAGCAATTTGACTTAGAGCTGAGCCCTCCTGTTCAGGATCCAGAAGGCGGTGTTCGGCCTGGAACTGAATTAGCTTACGTTTTGTAGACTGCAAACGCTCTTCTGCTCCTTGATGTTCTTTCTTGATAAACGTTAATTGGGCATCTGCAAGCTGATGACCAACGTTATTAATGAACCACTCTGATTTGGTTGCTATTGCTTTTGTAATGTCATAAGACATCTTGGGATCAAATGCTTGCGCATATACTGTAATAACAGATGATTTCTCATCAATTTCAACTCGAATTTTATCTCGATAATACCTTTGAAATTCTTCGCTGCTAGCAGCATCCGATAATCGACTTAACAGATCATATCTGTTATCAGAATAATGTTTCTTTATGGACAGCTTGTTTTCTAGGTAATTTAACATATCATTAGAAAACACGAATGACTTCACTAGTTGAGTGTCTTGATTCCCTGCGGGAACACCCAAACCAGACAGCAACGCCATTCCTGCATCCATAGTTGCCATGCCATCGGGTTGTTGAACAATTAGTTGCGTTTTGCTTTCATATCTGGGAGAAGCTATAACAATTTGATAAAAAGAAAAAATAACTGTTGGAAATACAACTAGTGAAAAAAATAGGTTCGATTTTATTTTATCTAATAGTTCTTTCATTTTATTAACGACTTATCGCTGATTTCCACAAAGCGTGATAACAGCAAAGTGAAAAGAAGAAGATTACTAAAGTAGAAATATCTAAGTAGTTAATATTAACTCCTACCGTACCGTAGGTTGGATAAGCATAATACCTAGTGTATTCCACAGCATGGAGAAGTGGATTCCATGTCATATACTTCCATGCCTCTTGAGGGATATCTCTTAAACTAAAAAACGCGCCCGATATAAATAACAAAGGTCTCAAAGCCAAGGTTCTAACTTTGTCTACTTCAGGGATATAACAGCGTGTTATCGCAAATAACATTCCTATACTTGTCCCCAATAACCAAACTTGAAAAAAGAGGAATAATATACCAATAGGATTATGAACAGCTAATTCAACCCGCATAAAATATGCAATGATTATAATAACTATTGCAACAAAGAAACGTGATAATAGCTCAAAACCAGCGACTGCTATAATTGCACTTATTGGCTGAACCTGACGAAAAGCAAATAGCGCTTGATTACTTTTAATAGCACCTGCTACCGAGCTTACTGTAGTAATAAAGAACTGAGTCAATAATATGCCATAAACCATAAAGAAAAAGGTTGGCATTGTGTGTGTTGTACCACCATCAACGTTACTACGCATGAGAGTCAATATCATAATAAACGCAAGAGGTGACGCTACAGACCAACTAATTCCTAGCTTATCGCTAAATTTACTGCGAATTTCTCTTAGAAAAATGGCAAATATAACATCTTTCCACACAGAAAGCATCGATCGTTTTTTAACCAATGCCATGATTAATCTAACAACTGTTTTAGTTTACGTTTTAGTAGTGAAGGGCAATAGTCATAACCTGCACCAACTAATAAGTAGTTATCTTTTAACTTTTTCAAATATTTTTGACGTTCAAGATTACACTGTTTATTTTCTATATTTATCATTTCTATTCTGCAATGCTCAAGAGCTAGCCCAAACTGATACATCGAATCACCAACAACGAAAAGTGGGGTCTGAGATTTTAAGACTGTAACTATTGCACTAGAGTTAATCGTTATTACAATTTTTGCCTCATTGATTAAATCAACAAGGCTGCCATCGACAAAGTAGGCACTACTTTCTAGTCGATACTCATTGAAGTCTAACGGATGCTTTTTAATTCCAAGTTTCAAACCAAGTATGCTGCACTTTTCATATACTCGATCTATTACTTCTTGATTTGAATAAAAGTCACTGTACATCAAAAACTGTGAGTCATGCTCGAGCTGTAGCAGTAACAATGCACTATTGTCTTCTAGTTGCTCGTTAGATTTATTATGTTGATTATTGTTTTTTAACTTTCTAACCAAACGTTTATAGTACTTTCTCACACTATATCCATTGTGCATATAACGGAGTACTGTTCTTCGCCCAAACAACCTTTCCAACGAGAAAGAAAGAATAAAAAAAGAAAAAAACATCATAGATAGTAATGAATCATGGGTATTTCTAGGCAAGAACTCATTATTATCAGCAGTGTCGATTTTCTTATTTAGCAAGCTAATATTAGCGTTCGCATTCACACCTTTATTATCAATCACTGTGGTAAAGGGTCTCAATAGCCCCTGCTCTGTCACAAGGTATGAAATCTCCAATTCATTGCAAAGCAGTATAGCAATAGTATGATACCAACGGGTATCATTGTGCAAAATGACTAGGTCGACACTCTTTTCTGTGATAAACCTCTTTAGCCCTATGTAGAACTTAGCCATGTATTTTAGCTCTGATGATGATAAGGTTCTCGACTCTATCTTCTTCGCGTAAGCGTGGTGATAGGTAGAAAGAGAATTCATTTTCTTGAGCAAGTCGTTATCAATTGGCTCTTTAACAGATGCGATCAAAGATGTTGCAAGAGTCAACTTAAAAGTGGGTAAATATACTTTCTTAGATAAACACGAAGTGACCGCAAACTTCCTTCTTGCTACGAGACTAGCCACTTTTTCGTGTAGTGGCGAATACATTGGATCCAAGGATAAAAGGTTGTATCTTCTTTCCATTTAGTTTATCGCTACATTGGCAGCAACCGCGATTTGGTAGATTATTTGTGTAATATCTTTTACAGCTTGCATGGCTTTCGTGTCGACTTTTGGCAACACTAAAATTTGGTCTCCTTTTCGGATCGGTTTTGAACTATCAAATTCGACCAAACCATTTGCTCTCACAATAGCAATGCGGTCATCTTCGGCTCTATCTGTAAATCCACCAGCCCATGCAACATAATCATCAATTGTTGCATTTGGATTGTAAACTACAGCTTGCGGCATTAATACTTCACCACCGATTTGGATCAAGTCTGTTTTATTTGGAATAACAACTTCATCACCCTGCTCCAATAAGATGTTTGCAACTCGACCATCATCAGAAACAATAACCTTACCAAGGGGCTGAATTTTACGTGCTCTTTCCGTAAATTGAAGGACCATTTCTGCTTCTTTTGCTCTTATTGCAGCCTCACCATCTGACGATGCGGGTGCAGTAAAAATACTTCGCTCTAGACGATCAAGTGATTCGTCAATCATTTCTTTTTGCTTCTTAGCTACGCTATCTCGCAATACATAAATGGACTGGTAATCAGCAAGTGTTGGATCAATTGGAATATTATTTAGGAGATCATGTAATTTAGTACTTTTTGTTACGGCAAAGTAAGATGGACCTAAGTAACTACCTGAGACCTGAACATCTATTACTTGAGCGTGTAAGTCATCATTGAAGATAACTTTATCCCCATCTTGTAACTCAAACTTCTGAAATTCTTGATATGTAATATAGCGAGAGAACGGACCATCGACTCGACTCCCTACAATTCCAACATGAGAAACTTTAGCAAGTGGTTTTGCATACGCAGCTAATTTTTCCCCTTGTTCACTGTTATTTTCCAACTCAAAACGAAACGGATTGCGAGCCCCACCAGTGACAGTAATAGTCGCTTTTTGGGGCGCGACTAAGATTACATCACCGTCTTTAAAACTAACCTTCGGCATAACTCCTGATTGCATAAAATCATAAAGGTCAACCTCAGCTATACTTTTACCATTACGAAGAACTTGAATTTCACGATAACTGCCGCGCTCAGAATCAATACCTCCCGCACGCTTGAGAAAGTACAGAATTGAATCGGAGGCCATGCCAGCATACTGGCCAGGTCGAATAACTGGTCCGCTTAAAAATACGCTGACAGGAGTAGCAGTGAGGAGGTTTACGTACACATTGACGTTGGCGGTATATACCTGCTTGATCTTTTTCGTCACAAGTCGGTTGATTTGACTAGCTTTAACGCCTAAGACATTAACAGGCCCTACTTCTGGTATGAAGATATTCCCTTGGTTATCCACCGTTACTACATTTGAATAACTCACAGCCCCCCATAACCAAATATTAATTTTATCTCCGGCTGCAACTAAGTAATTTTCACTCAGGCCATCTGTTCTTTCGGTCTCATATCCACCTGCAAAAATATTTGCTGCATAAGGAGGTGGTAGCTCTTCTCCAGAGGAAGGGAGTAATTGTCTAACATCCACCTCACCTGGCAAAAGAAGATTATTTCTGTTCTCTTTATTAAATGAACCAGCAGAGAGTTTCTCGTTGGGTGGCATTTGAGATTGGTTTAAAGTTCCAGAGGAAGAAAACGTAGGGTTAGCTGCATTGAGGTTTAAATTGTTGTTATCAAGTGCGAAAGCTGAATTGATACAAGCAAAGCTTGTAATTACAACTAGCCATTGAGCTGCTTTATTTGTCATCTTCATCATTTTTAAAGCTTTTTCTCTAGTTTATCTTTAACAAGCCCATTGACCCAATACCAAGTATTTTTGGTATTGCTTTTATCTGACTTTATCGAGCACACTACATTAGAAGTGGAGTCAATGTTCACTTCTCGACAGTATAGTCCCAGTGCAGAGAAATAAATCGGCCCAACAGCAACATGATAATTTGGATGCGATATAGACGCCAGTTCAGGTCTGTTCAAATATCCCCAATACTGTTCTGGAACTTCCTCCATCATTTCTATCGAAGATGACTCTTGCGTAACAAGTGGAAGATCTGCCTTAACGTGGCGAGGTTTACTCGCACATGCACTCAGTACTGTAATGGACACTAGAGAAATGAAGAGATGTTTATGTCTGAAAAGTAGATGTTTTGTCATTTTTACGCACGCTACCGCCCTATGGTTAAACACGTTATCCATAACACGTATGTATTTTGGCAAATAAGATGCTTTGAGCACTCAGTGTACTCTGGACTTGCTCATCAGCTTTTCCCACAGTGAATGCCCCCTTTGAAGTCCGTACTAGGGTACAAGATAACTCTCCTTTGAGGCAAGTCCACACCCGCGGAAGAGTGTACTCAATGGAGCATATTCGCAATTTTCCAATTAATTAGCTGCACGCAATTGTTTGGTAAAAAAACCAACCGTTTCATAAATACAACAAAAAAAACCTTTTATAAGAAACTATTTACAGTCTGCCCAACTTTTAACTAGAATATGAATTGGAACTCTAAATAGAGTTTCAAACATCGATGTTTTAAAACTAGTTAACACAAGGATTAATAATGAAGAATACAGCTCTAGCTATTCTTATGGCTCTAAGCGCATCAACTGCATTTGCAGCAGAAGAAGCAGGTTCAGCAGGCGCAGCGTCTGCATCTGCAACAGGTACAACAGCCGTAGCAGTAGGTGCAGCTGCAGCAGTAACTGTAGTGGCAGTTGCAGCGTCAGATAGCGATTCAACATCTACTTCAACATCTACTTCTACTTCTACTTCTACTAACTAATTTCGTTTTGTAGATAGAAGATAATCGCCCTGAATGACTCAGGGCGATTTTATTTGTAAGAGGGAATAATGAATATCTTCCGAACGTCTAAATGGATACGCCCACTTCTCACTCTTCCGCTATTCGCCTTACTCTTTGGTTGTACACAAAAGTTCAATGATGTTTCAGCAACCGTTCAAGAAGCGTACGGTAACTACATCGATGTAGAGATGACCCCTGAAGAAATAAATGCCGTTCCTTATGCCAGTGCCTATTTAAAACTTGGGAATCAAAAACAGGTATTTGTTGTTTTAGCTTTTGCAGAGCGAAATCCTCTCAATGGAAAAATACAACTGAAATGGGTAAGTGCTGACAAAGCTATGATCGTTACGGAGAATGGGCATATAGTAAAAACGATAGGTCTACAGAATGGGGACTTAGCGGGTATTTATGGTGATGTGCCAGATTTTTCTTCTGATTCAGCCTCTGTCAACTTTGCACTCTCATACGACTGGGCAACACAATACCGTTATGGTTTTCCAGCAAATGTAACGCGTTCTTACTCAGGCCAAAAAACGTTAACAACCCCTATATCCAACACGATGACCGACGTATATAAAGAAGTTGTTGAGTTTAGCAGCCTTTCTCAATCAGTCGAAAACTACTATTGGGTAAACGAGCAAGGTCAGGTTATCAAAACCTTACAATACTTAGGACCAAATATGATTCCGGTTGAGTTAACCATTTTGAAGGGATATAGCAAATCATGAGCAAGCAACTACTAACATTACTCGGTTTGGTCATGCCGCTTTTGAGTATGCCTAGCTTCGCTCAAACAGAAACCTCTGCTATGCAACCATTAAATGTTGAATTGCTAGGAGTAGGCAAACAGCTACAATTCCAAGAGCCGACTCGTTTAGAAAGCCTGTTAGCACTTGCTAAGGAGCAAAGCGTGTCTCTGCAATACTCTCTTGGTACCACTTTGTTTGACAAATCGGAACGCGCCGAAAAAAACTCTACCGCTTTAAAGAGCACAGTACTCAATCAAATGATTCAACATAACTTGGTTGCACATCCATTCTATAAATTCATTCAGAAGCAAAGCTTTGCACCACGCTTACTGTCTGCGATCGATGTTGATAAAATTCGACTAAATAAATTCGACAACCCACTGTTGCGCGGCAATCTCCTGCTCGCAAGCCCTCTGCGCGAAGAAAAAGTGTATTTCTTGGGAAACTTGAATAGCGTGTATTCTATTAAAGGGCAAGCAGGCATCCCTTTGCAGAAGCAAATAGAGAATTTGAAAAGTAACATTGGTGCATTATCAACACCACCAGTGTTGATCTACCCAGATGGTCACGTAGTTAAGCCACATCACGGAGCTTGGTTAACAACACAATATTACCTACCACCTCTGACCTTGGTATATGTACCGTTTGGTGATCTTGAACGGTCTGACATGGATCAAGATATAATCCGCCTACTCACTCAATTGATACCAAATGCTACAAAGAGACCGTAATGATACCAATTAGAAAAAGCTTAACCCTTTCTTTAATGGGCCCAGCATTGGTTTGGGCTCAAGAAGTACCCTTTGAGGCTCCCTCGTTACAGCCTTCTCAATCTGATTTTGGTGGTGTTGGCTTGATGCAGATGCCAACAGGACGTATGGCTCCTGAAGGGGAATTCAACTTTTCTGTTACCGGTAGTGATGAGTACCTTTTTTACAACGTTACTCTGCAACTAATGCCTTGGTTAGAAACAACCATTCGTTATACTTCGGTGCGAGATTTGCTTTATAGTAAGGATCCTAGTTTCTCGGGAGATACAAACTATACCGATAAAGGTATTGACTTTAAAATTCGATTGCTAAAAGAATCTCAGTATATTCCTGAGCTATCACTGGGTGTTCGAGACTTTGCTGGTACCGGCTTATTCGATGGAGAATACATCGCAGCTACGAAGCGGTATTCCAACTCTGAGCTAGGGACCTTTGATTTTACTTTTGGTATTGGTTGGGGGTCGCTAGGCACTCGTGACAACATCTCTAACCCGACTTGTAAATTGTCAGATCGATTTTGTGAACGCCCCTCTGACTATTTAGATACAGGTGGCACAACTAACTTTGATAGAGCATTTAAAGGACCAACTGCATTGTTTGGTGGTGTTGAATATCAAACCTTACATGCACCATTACGCTTTAAACTCGAATACGATAGCAATGATTACAGCGAAGACTTCCCTGTGGTAAAAGGTGGCGTGGACATGGCACCACATACTCCTTGGAACGTTGGTATGCTATACCGTGTAGGAATGGCCGATTTTCGTTTAAATTATGAACGCGGAGACACTTTGGTCGCAGGTTTAACGCTCAACACTAACTTCAATGACATGCCATCATTCTGGCGAGATGAGCCTACGCCAGAACTCGAAGATAACCAACCAGAAGAACTATCTGATGTTGACTGGGAACGTGTAACGGAAGATTTAGACAAAATTGCGGGTTACCAAAACACGCGCATTTATGTTGATGACAACACCGTAACTGTCGTTGGTGAACAGAAGAAATATCGTGACCGTACAGGGGCACACGAAAAAGCAGCGGCTGTACTTCATAATGAAATGCCTGAAGACATTGATACCTATGCTATCAACGAACGTAGCCGAGGCTTGGTCGGCGAACAAACGATTATTTCCAAAGAAAAGTACCGCGACTTTGCCCAAGTTAATTACATCAACCCCAAAATAGAAGATGCAACCGCAAAGGCTAGCAATAAGCCAAATGGAGAATCTGTCTATGATGGTTTTAAGCGTTTTGATTGGGGCTTTGCACCTAAACTTGTTCAAACTCTAGGTAACGCAGAAGACTTCTATCTCTTTAGTGTAGGGCTAAGCGGTAATGCCTCATACTGGCTGACGGACAACCTTGAAATTGGCGGTTCGTTATACTGGGATTGGTATAACAACTACGATAAGTTTAATTATGTCACTCCACCCGATGGTACTACCGTTCCCCGGGTTCGCACCATGTTCCGTGCTTACCAAAATGAACACGCTGTGACCATGTCAAACCTACAGTTGACTTGGTTCCAAGAGTATTCCGATACCATGGATCAACAATTCTACGCGGGTTATCTGGAGAGCATGTTTGCTGGAGCCGGTACCGAGTTTCTTTACCGTCCACAAGGAGCTAACTGGGCGATTGGCGCTGATGTCAACGTAATTTCTCAACGTGATCCACAAAGTTACTTCGGTGTTTACGATGAGAAATGGCAAAACGTGCCAGAATATGGACGTCCGTTCCAAGTTATTGATAAAGGCTTCACTGGTTTTGTATCTGGTTACTACTACCCTCAATGGGAATTCCTACAAGATTTGATGATCCAAGTCGATGTTGGTCAGTTCCTAGCTGGTGATGTTGGTACACAAATCAACGTTTCTAAGCAGTTCAAGAGTGGCGTAATTGCTGGTGCCTTTGCGTCATTTACAGACTTGTCTGCGGATGAATTTGGTGAAGGTAGCTTTACCAAAGGTTTCTACTTGTCGATTCCATTTGACATCATGACCGTTAAGCCAAGCAACAATCGTGCGAACTTTAGTTGGCAGCCTCTTACTCGTGACGGAGGACAGAAACTCGGACGTAAATACAGCTTGATTGAGTTGACCGATGAGCGAAATCCTTGGTATCAAAGGCCTAACCGTTCGGATGTGGAATAATAAAGTAATCAAGGGAGCTGCGGCTCCCTTTTTCATATATAGATACTGAGTCATAGAAGACTCAAACCTATCTTCCTGCTTCCAATAGCGCTACTTTTCGTTTCTTGCTAGAATTCCTGAGAAAATTTTAATCTATGGTGGAAGTTCTATGATCATCGTAACTGGTGGCGCTGGCATGATCGGCAGCAACATTGTTAAAGCACTAAACGAAGCTGGTATTAACGATATCCTGGTTGTCGACAACCTAAAAAATGGCAAAAAGTTTAAGAACTTAGTTGATCTGGACATCACAGATTACATGGATCGTGACGACTTTCTGACCCAAATTATGGCGGGCGATGATTTTGGTCCGATTGAGGCAATTTTCCACGAAGGTGCTTGTTCTGCAACGACTGAGTGGGATGGTAAGTACATGATGCTAAACAATTACGAGTACTCTAAAGAGCTGCTGCATTACTGTTTAGATCGCGAGATTCCATTCCTATACGCTTCTTCAGCAGCCACTTACGGCGATACAGAGACTTTCGTTGAAGAACGCGAATACGAAGGCGCACTGAATGTATACGGTTACTCGAAACAGCAGTTTGATAACTACGTTCGTCGCCTATGGCAAGACGCTGAAGAACATGGTGAGACCCTTTCTCAAATCACTGGCTTCCGCTACTTCAACGTATATGGCCCACGTGAAGACCACAAAGGTAGCATGGCATCAGTTGCGTTCCACCTAAACAACCAACTTAACGCAGGTGAAAATCCTAAATTGTTCGCGGGCAGCGAATCATTCAAACGCGACTTCGTTTACGTTGGTGATGTATGTAAAGTTAACCTGTGGTTCTTAGAAAACGGCGTATCAGGCATTTTTAACTGTGGTACTGGCCGTGCTGAATCTTTTGAAGAGGTAGCAAAAGCAGTTATCAAGCATCATGGCAAAGGCCAAATTGAAACCATCCCATTCCCTGAGCACCTAAAAGGCGCTTACCAAGAATTCACACAAGCGGATCTGACCAAACTGCGCACCGCAGGTTGTGATGTTGAATTCAAGACAGTTGCAGAAGGCGTTGCCGAATACTTAACTATCCAAAACAGTTAAGCACCACAAGGTGGTAGAACCATAACCTGCCACCTTTACTCAAGTGCAATAGCCTGTATCATTCCTAACTATCTTTTTCTCATTTAAACCACTTCGCCCGCACACGAATAGGTAACTAGACACGCCATGACCATAAAACGTGATGACTTCGACCCTAAAGCATATAACCCTGAGTTTAAGCGCCACTTTCTGTCGCCTAAGTACTGGGGCACGTGGTTAGGTGTTATCTTATTTTTACCATTATCATTAATGCCTCTGGGTTTACAAAAGTGGTTAGCGAAAACCATAGCCAAAAAACTGTGTAAATCCCACAAAGGTCCAGCTCACCGAGCGAGGGTTAACTTTGAGCTGTGTTTTCCGGAAAAGTCGTTCCAAGAACGTGAAACTTTGATAGAAAAAACACTCTACACAGCAGCCATGTTCTTTTTTCGCTTCGGGTTACTAAGTTTACGCTCACCAAAATGGCTTCAGAACCGTTGCCAAATTCGCGGCCTAGACATTTTACGACAGCACATTGATAACAACGAAAATGTGATTTTAATGGTTCCCCACTCTTGGGCAATTGATGTGCCTGCTATCTTGCTCGCGTCAATGGGAATGCCAGTTTCTGCAATGGCGAAGAAACAAAAGAATGATGTTGCTGACTGGCTAATGCACAAGCAAAGAGTCCAATACGGTGGCCGTGTTTATGAACGCTCAGGTGGCATTAAGCCTTTCCTGAAATCCATTCGAGATGGCTATGTAGGGTATTACCTACCCGATCAAGATCACGGCCCAGAGCATAGTGTGTTTGTGGATTTTTTTGCAACACGTAAAGCAACGCTACCTGGTTTAGGCAAAATTGCGAAACTATCACGCTCAAAAGTACTACCTCTATTTGCGTCGATGAACACTGAAGATGGTACGTTTGATATTGAGATTTTACCAGCGTTTGAGCTGGATAAAGGCGAAGAGCAAGACGCTCGTACCTGTAATGAAGCCATTGAATATTTTGTCGGTGATAAACCCGAACAATATATGTGGGTACTACAGTTGCTGCACTCTCAAGAAGACGGCAATAACTATTACAATTTGTTTAAACCAAGATATAACAGCGACTGGAAAGTGCAGTGAAAGTATTTGTCGTAAGCTTGGCTCGATCGCTAGATCGCCGAGAACGTATTGAAGAAAAGTTAAAACAACAAGGCATTACGTTTGAATTTTTTGATGCAATAGATGGCTCTGTTGACCGTTTTCTTCATTCAGAAAAAAGTCGTCCTACCATTACTCTACGCCGCAAAGGGTATCAATTAAAAACCAGTGAAGTCGCCTGTTTTGCAAGCCATTACGAGTTGTGGGTTCGCTGTGTTGAGCTTGATGAACCGATCGTCATCTTAGAAGACAACGTCGACCCCGTCGAAGGGCTGAAGCAAGTACTCGAACATACCCTTCCATTGACTTCTAATTATGACTACATCAAGTTGTCTGCCACTCAGAAGCGTGTATTCACCCCAATCGTACCTATTGATGATAATCATATGCTAGGGGGATACTCAGCAGGCACTTGTGGTACCACCGCTTATATCGTCACACCTAAAGCAGCCTCAAAGTTTGTTATGCATGCTCAAGAGTTTATTGAACCAGTCGATGACTACATGGAAAAACCATGGAGACATGGTGTTCAAGTTTACAGCGTGTCTCCAGATCTCTTTACTAGAGCAGAGATTGCTTCGACGATTGGTGGTAAAAGAAAAGATAAATCCAAAATGACTCTTGCGAATAAAATATACGCTGAACTTTTTAGAACTTATGAGTCAATTTTGAAATTCCTATACTGGAAAAACAAAGCATGAAGATTTTAGTCATTGGCCCGGCATGGGTCGGCGATATGGTAATGTCGCAATCGTTATATATCGTATTAAAGCAACGCCATCCAGATAGCCAAATTGACGTTATCGCTCCAGGATGGTGTAAACCGATTCTTGATCGTATGCCAGAAATCCACCAAGCGATTGAAATGCCTATCGGTCATGGTGAGTTTAACTTATTAGGCCGCAGGGAAATTGGTAAATCATTACGTGAAAAGCAATATGACCACGCCTATATCTTGCCTAAATCAGCGAAATCAGCACTGATCCCATGGTTTGCCAACATTCCTCTTCGTACTGGCTGGAAAGGAGAAATGCGCTATGGTTTATTGAATGACTTACGCCCTAACATGAAGTCTTTTCAGTACATGGTAGAGCGCTATGTAGCGTTAGCTTATCCAAAAGCAGAAATGGTGGATTCTAACTCTCTTGGCGGGCTTGAAACTTTACCTCGCCCACGCCTTGCAATCAACGAAGCAGAGCAACAAGCCACGCTCAAAAAGTTCAACTTAACGCAAGACCAACCAATTATTGGACTGTGCCCAGGAGCAGAGTTTGGTCCTGCCAAAAAATGGCCCGAAACACACTACGCTGAAGTTGCGACGCAAATGGCTCGATCTGGGCATCAAATCTGGTTGTTTGGTTCTCAAAAGGACTTGGAGACTTGTAACAATATTCGCGCACTTGTTCCGACGCAATTCCATGAGCACATTCATGTTCTGGCAGGCCAAACCAGCTTAATTGAAGCAGTCGACTTACTTGCTGCATGTAAGACTGTTGTCGCGAATGACTCAGGCTTAATGCATGTGGCAGCTGCGGTTGGTTGTAATGTTGTTGCCGTGTATGGCTCAACTTCACCGAAGTACACCCCCCCACTCGCAGAAAAAGTGGAGATTGTTCATACCGATATTGATTGTCGCCCTTGTTTCCAACGTGAATGTCAGTACAAACACCTTAAGTGCTTGACAGAACTTTCGCCTAAGCAAGTGCTAGATAGTATCCAAAAACTTGACGTCATTACGATAAGCTCATGTTAGTTCGTATTGTTTATACCTTACTACTCGCCCTAGCGTCACCGCTGCTTTTATTTGGTTTGTACAAGAGCAAACCAAATAAGCCTAAGTTCGGCTCTCGCTGGAAAGAGCACTTTGGCATAACCCCCAAGCTAAAAAGCAACGACAAACCTATTTGGATACATGCCGTATCTGTTGGTGAAAGCATAGCAGCAACACCTTTAATCAAAGCCCTTAAGGAACAAAACCCCGAACAATCTATTCTAGTTACTACAACAACGAGTACGGGAGCTGAACAGGTTGCTAAGTTGGGTGATTTAGTTAAACACCGCTATATGCCAATTGACTTTGGGTTCGCTATCAAAGGTTTTCTTAAAGCAGTACAACCAAAACAAATGTTGATCATTGAGACTGAGCTGTGGCCAAACACGCTTCACCATGTTCACAAAGCGGGTATCCCTATAACTGTCGTGAATGCGCGCCTATCTGAAAAATCGTGTCAGAACTACGCCAAAATACAGCGGCTTTTTAACCAGCTTCATCCATGCCTAACTCAAGTACTCTGCCAAACGGATTCAGATGCAGAGCGCTTCGAACGCTTAGGTGTTGAGAAAAAGAAACTATCCGTTACTGGCTCGATTAAGTTCGATATTCAAATATCAGAGCAAGTGAAACAACAAGGACAGCAGCTTCGAGCCCAGCTTGGAAAGGATCGTCCAATTTGGATTGCAGCTAGCACCCACAAAGGCGAGGACGAACAGGTATTAGATGCACATAGACAAGTTTTAAAATCTCATCCAAATGCATTACTTATTTTGGTTCCTCGCCATCCGGAACGATTTGATGATGTGTTTGCGCTTTGCCAAAATTCCGGCTTCAATAGCACCAGAAGAACCAATGCTGCAATAGTTAACGCCGATACACAGGTATACCTTGCTGATACTATGGGTGAAATGCTGATTCTCCTTGGTGCCAGTGATGTTTGCTTTATGGCTGGGAGTTTGCTTGGGGATAAAGTTGGTGGACATAATGTGCTTGAACCAGTCGCACTCAACGTTCCAGTGATATCAGGCCCTAGTTACTTCAACTTCAAAGCGATTGTAGAAGACATGATTGCTCTGAATATTATAGACATTACCGATAAAACTCAGCTAGCGAGTAAAGTACTAGAGCGCTTTCAACATAGTAACTCTCAGCAAATGAGTGATTTTATTCAAGGCTATTTAAACTCGACTCAAAAAACAATTGAAGCAATTAAATAATGTCACAGACCCATTCAGCCTACTTTGTCATTACCGTTTTTGTGATTGCAATAATTGCCCTTGTCACAAGGTATCAAAACAAACCTGAAAAGGTTTTTGGAGTAGTTTTGCTTGTTTTATATAGCAGCAGATCCGTATCGACAGAGCAACTCATTAGCAGTATTGCCAATCCTGGCGTACTTACGCTGGTACTACTTATCATCTGCTCGCTAGCTTTAGAAAAGACCTCACTACTTCGTAGAATCTCGCAATTAGTCATCAAACCTAGCTATAAATCTACCTGGGTTCGACTGTTCTCGATAACCACATTGTCTTCAGCATTTCTAAACAACACAGCGGTGGTCTCCACCATGATCGCCCCAATACGTGCCAATACCCTTCACCCAGCCAGCAAACTGCTACTTCCCCTATCTTTTGCTGCCATCCTTGGCGGAACACTAACGCTGATCGGCACTTCGACGAATTTAATCGTCAATAGTATGGTGCTCGATGCTGGGCTACCTAGTCTCTCCTTTTTTGATTTTTCACTTGTTGGCGGCATTGCTGTACTTGGGTGCGGGCTCACCCTGTTTTTACTTAGCCATTGGCTACCTAGCAACATTGAACGAGCAGATACTCAAGCTCAATATTTCATTGATGCTGAGGTAGAACCAAACTCCCCACTTATCGGTAAAACTATTCAGCGCAACGGGCTGAGAAATCTAAACTCTCTGTTTTTAGTCGAGATTCATCGCCAAGGAAGAACTATTTCACCAGTATCACCACATGAGTTAATAGAGGAAAATGATCGCCTATTATTCTGTGGAGAGATTAGAAAAGTAACTCAATTGAATCAATTCACGGGCTTATCACTCTTTGCTCATAAAGGCGAAAGGCTAAGTCATGATCTCAAAGAGGTCGTATTACGCCCTGAAAGTGCTTTAGTAAATAAGACCCTAAAACAAATTGGCTTTCGCGCTATGTTCAACGCTGCAGTGGTCGCGATCCGACGCGATGGTCACACGGTTTCCGGAAAGCTCGGTGAAGTTACCTTAAGAGCTGGCGACTATCTGGTACTCGCTGTAGGTGATGACTATCACCAGCGAAATAACATCGCTAAAAACTTTATACAGCTCCAAGCGCTAAAAGCCGATAGGCTACTCAAAGGACCGCAAGAAATTATCGCTGTTCTTGGCTTTTTTAGTGCTATCGCTCTTGCAGCTATGAAGATAGCTCCACTGCTGCACAACCTGATCTTGTTGCTTGGTGTTCTACTATTAACTGGAGCACTGAAAACGAATGAAATTATACGAAGGCTACCAGTCCAGATATGGCTAGTAATTTCATCTGCACTTTTGCTGTCTCAGGCATTAGATAATAGTACAGCAGTCGACCTCCTGCGGAGCGCAATGACAGAACAAGCTGAATTTATGAGCCCATTGTCAGGGCTTATCATGGTTTACTTGGTCACTTTATTGCTAACGGAGTTGGTCACCAACAATGCGGCGGCGGCCTTAGTCTTCCCCGTTGCTTATGCCCTTGCGACGAGTCTAGATGCAAATCTTCACAGCTATATTTTAGCTGTCGCGTTCGGCGCAAGTGCAAGCTTTATTAGCCCATATGGATACCAAACCAACTTAATGGTTTACAATGCAGGTCAGTACTGTATCAAGGATTATATAAAGATTGGGGTGCCGATGAGTATTACGTATAGCGGTTTAGTATTAACGGCTATCACAACTATCTATGGCGTTTAACTCCCTCATCGAATCAAAGAGAGACCGGAATGAAACTTTCTCCACAACGAATGACTCACCTTAAGCAGCTTGAGGCAGAATCTATCCATATTATGCGTGAGGTAGCTGCCGAGTTTGATAACCCAGTGATGCTTTACTCTGTTGGTAAAGACTCTTCAGTGATGCTACACCTTGCGCAGAAAGCCTTTGCGCCTGGCATTCCCCCGTTTCCCCTTATGCATGTTGATACCACATGGAAATTCAAAGAAATGATTGAGTTTCGTGACTACATGGCGAAAAAGCTTGGTATGAAGCTGATTGTGCACCAAAATCCAGAAGGGCTTGCGATGAACATCAGCCCATTTGTGCATGGCAGCTCAAAACATACTGATATCATGAAGACACAAGGCCTAAAACAAGCCTTAGATAATCATGGCTTTGATGCTGCTTTTGGTGGTGCTCGTCGTGACGAAGAAAAGTCTCGCGCGAAAGAGCGTGTTTACTCTTTCCGTGATGAACATCACCGCTGGGATCCTAAAAATCAACGCCCTGAGCTTTGGAATATCTACAACGGCAAAGTAAACCAAGGCGAGAGCATTCGCGTATTCCCTCTTTCTAACTGGACTGAGCTGGATATCTGGCAATATATCTACCTAGAGAGCATCGAGATTCCAAGCCTGTACTTTGCAAAAGAGCGTCCCGTCGTTGAGCGTGACGGTATGTTGATCATGAAAGATGATGATCGCATGGAGCTTCGTGAAGGGGAGACGGTAGAACAACGCATGGTTCGCTTCCGTACACTAGGCTGCTACCCATTAACGGGAGCGGTTGAATCTCAAGCAACAACGCTACCAGAGATCATTCAAGAGATGCTGCTTACAACCACTTCTGAGCGCCAAGGCCGTGCCATTGACCACGATAGCTCTGGCTCCATGGAGAAAAAGAAACGTGAGGGTTACTTCTAACTATGACCTCGCCGTATCAAAAGAAGCACAATGAGTCTGTGAGTGACGATGTGGTTTGGCATAACACCAGCGTAACTCATGAAGATCGTGTTGCGCTTAAGCAGCAAAAGCCTGTTGTACTTTGGTTTACCGGACTTAGTGGCTCAGGAAAATCGACCGTCGCTAACGCGGTAGAAAGCAAGCTATTAGCGTTAGGTAAACATAGTTACCTTCTTGATGGTGACAATGTGCGCCACGGTCTAAACAAAGATCTTGGCTTTAGTGATCTAGACCGTATTGAGAACATTCGCCGCATTGGCGAGGTGGCTAAACTATTTGTCGATGCCGGGAACATTGTTCTGACCGCGTTTATTTCGCCATTTATCTCAGATAGAAAGCAAGTGCGCCAGTTAATGCAGCAAGGCGAGTTTTTAGAGGTGTTTGTTGATACTCCACTCGCAATCTGCGAGCAAAGAGATCCTAAAGGCCTGTATAAAAAGGCACGCGCAGGTGAGATTAAACACTTCACTGGCATCGACTCTGAGTACCAAGCGCCTATATCTCCAGAAATTCACATCAAGACAGCTGAGCTGTCTGTCGAAGCGTGTGCCGACCAAGTGATTCAAGCGCTCACTGAAAAAGAATACATTTAAAAGGAAGTCATTATGTCTCATAGCTCTGAGCTTATCGCTAAAGACATTGAAGCGTACCTAAACGTACATGAAAACAAAGACCTACTTCGTTTCTTAACTTGTGGTAACGTTGATGACGGCAAATCTACACTGATTGGTCGCCTACTATACGACAGCAAGCTGATTTATGAAGATCAAATGGCTGCGATCGAAAAAGATTCTCAAAAGTTCAATACGACAGATGAAGCGTTCGACTTAGCACTACTAGTCGACGGTCTACAGTCCGAGCGTGAACAAGGCATCACGATTGATGTTGCCTACCGCTACTTCTCAACCGACAAGCGTAAATTCATCATCGCCGACACTCCAGGACATGAACAGTACACTCGTAATATGGTTACGGGTGCTTCTACCTGTGATCTTGCGATTGTAATGGTTGATGCTCGCCACGGTATCCAGACGCAAACACGTCGTCATAGCTATATCTGTAGTCTACTTGGAATTCAGCACGTTATCGTTGCCGTTAACAAAATGGATCTGATGGACTACAGCCAAGAGGTGTATCAGAAAATCAAAGTCGATTACCGAGATATGGCAAAGAACTTCAACATCAAGGATATCCGCTTTGTGCCAATCTCTGCTCTAAAAGGCGACAATGTTGTCACTCCAAGTGAGAACATGGATTGGTACCCTGGCGCTACATTAATGAAGCTGCTTGAAACAGTTAAGATTAACCAAGACATCAACACTGAAGTCATGCGCTTCCCAGTGCAATATGTCAATCGCCCAAACCTAAACTTCCGTGGTTTTTGTGGCACCCTTGCTTCAGGCATTGTACAGGTTGGTGATGAGGTTACTGCTCTTCCATCGAACAAAGTTTCTCGCATCAAATCTATTTTTACCTTCGATGGTGAGCTAAAAGAAGCAATGCCGGGTCAAGCCATCACCCTAACGCTTGAAGATGAAATCGATGTGTCACGCGGCGATATGCTTGTCCATTCCAACAACATTCCGGAGGTTGTAGACGCTTACCAAGCTCATATCGTTTGGATGGATGAATCCCCGATGCAAACGCATAAAGAATACCTATTCAAATTTGCGACTAAAACCTGTACAGGTAAGGTTTCTCAAATTGAGCATAAGGTTGATGTCAATACACTTAAGCAGCATGATCATAAAAATACGCGCCTTGAGTTAAACGAGATTGCACTCGCCTCAATAAAGCTTACCGATAAAGTTGCAATGGATGTTTATCAGCAGCTACCTCAAACTGGCGCTTTTATCATTATTGACCGCATTAGTAACGTGACTGTCGGCGCGGGTATGGTGTCATCGATACAATTAAACCATACTGAAGAACCAGCTCGTGTTTACTCAGAAGCAGAGAAAGAGCTCAATGCTTATGTATGTAAGCACTTCCCAGAGTGGGGCTGTGTAAAAATAAACTAAATAAATAGGTGAGCCATAAACATATCGCTCACCTATTTTATTGGGAAGGGTTAGAGAATATTAGATTTCTGATCCTCTCCTTTATCGCCTTCCTTTGAGATTTTCGCGCTCTCTGTTTATATTTTCTTATTCGATTGTTAAATGACTTTAAGTTCACTCCATCCAAGTCTTGTTTTAGTGACTCCAAACTATTGGCCATTGCTAACAAAAAGTCTCTCTGATTTTCGTGAGAGGACGAGGATATCCTTGTTGAAAAAGAATCTTTTTGATTAATTCTATATACAGACATTGGTTCAGGTAAGTAGACTCCGCCTCCCTTTACAGAAGACATAATCTGCATAAAATAGTCCCCACATGGCATTAATTTAATAGTGCTTGATGAAGCTAGGGATAAAGCAGACTTACGGATAAATAAAGATGCTGTTGGGCAGTAATCACCATCTCCTAGTATAACTTCATCAGTAGAAACGTAATGGGTTCCCTCAAAATGATTTGAGACTAGCTCTCTATTGCCTTCTGGGTCCTCTGAGTATGCTGGGTGAAAGCAAAGGTCTATATTTGGGTTCCCCTCTAAAGCATCAAATTGTTTCTGTAGCTTTGTATTATCTATCCAATAGTCATCACCTTCGCAAAAAGCTAAGTACTCTCCTTTAGCCTTTGGTGATAAGTGTGACAATGCTAGAGTTCGGATGCCTTTAGAGTAAAGATTTTCATCAGTATACATTCGAACTATGTTCGAATGCTTTTCACATATCTCATCAATAATTTCTCTACTATTGTCCGTAGAGAGATCATCATAAACAATAACTTCAAATTCGAAATCACAGAACTGGTTGAGAAAGCTATTAATTGTTTTTTCAATATATTTAGAGTGATTATAACAAACACAAAGAATTGAAACTTTAACAGACATATTATTACCGACCTACAAGTAGTGTTCCAACTTACTCTCTTTAACAAAATCCTCTATACGACTTACAATGTCTGCATCAAGGCTATTTTGCCAGCTTATGTCTTTATCCTTGTTTTTGAATACAGAGTAGGTAGTATCAACCTTCTTTTTTGATATAAGAAATGACTTAGTTTGTGAGGTAAGCTCTAGCCCTAGAAAATCGAATATATCTTCAACTTGTTCTAGAGGGTCTTCTAGTAGCGCACTATAGTGCACGAGTTTAAAGTTATCTGGATACAGCTGAGAAAGTTTTTCAAATAACTTTGTAGTCTCCACCCACTTAGACAGACCAAAATATTCTTCTTTTTTCTCTAAGTTTTTCTTGCCTGCATAGATCAACTCTTCTTCCAAAAGCCAGCCTAAATCGGATCTAAATTCTCGCTTTGCATTATACCAACTGCTAATTACAGCTCTCGGGTCTCTAACCAAGCCTAAAACCTTTACATCAGGGCACTTTTTGATCATATTCTCTATAATATGATGGTATCTAACTTCCTTATATACGATAGTACCCAAATGATTGTTCTTTTCGAATATAGGCTTACGACCTTCCTTTCGTTCAGCATCTTGACGAATAAAAGAAGAGTTGGTTTGTGCAATGTTATTAAAAAATGCATCGATATCATCTTTTTTAGAATTTTCATCTAGAAATGATTTAAACTCGTAGGAAAAAAGCGGCTGATATAGATAGTTAACATCAGGAGAGCTATTAATAATCTCACCTAACCAAGATGAACCGGATCTTGGCACAGAATGAATTGCAAATCTTTTCATATTAAATAATCCATCAACTGGGTCTTAGGTACATTAAAAATCATATCAAGTATTGAAAGTCCTGGCTCAAAATCACTTGTCTGAGTATGCGTATATGGTTTTAATGATACATTTAGGAATTCTAGAGTTAAGCCTTGAGATCGAAAGTTCGATTCACTGTATAAATCCCGCCCTCCAGGAGGATTGATATAAGTGTCACCAGCTAATTTAACACAAGTATCTATAACTCTATCTTGTCCTTTAAGATTTTTATTATTCAGACTCGATGAAATTATAATTTCAGTATCAATATCTAAATAAGATTTTATTTTTTCTATAGAGTTTAGAATGAAAAGAAATAGATTATCTTCTTCATCCAACAAAATATCACTAAAAATCTGATATCCTTCATCAAAATTTGGTGACTTTCGATAAGACTCTCTAATCTTATTTAATAGTTTAGTTCTTTCTTTCAAGAATGTTGGAGATATAAAACGCTCTCTAACATCAAGGTAATCAGAGTCTTTCTTAATAGGAATGGTAAAAGTCTCTACTTTCCCTGAAGCACTTAAGTAACGATTACGATTTATCCACCCTTTCTTGGTGTACTGAATATCATCATAAACAATAAATTTATCTACAGAAGCCAAGAGCTGCCAGTAGCCAATATATGGTAAAAAATAAGGCTGCATAATAGCAATTTTCATACTATAAGAACTCTCACATGGTTAATTTAATATCAATTCTATAACTTTACATACTGCTTCAACATCATTTGAAGACATACTGGCATGTAGCGGTAGACAAATAATTCCTTTTGATATCTGCTGACTTATAGGGCATCCAAAGCTCAGATTATCAGGGTAAGCAACATCTAAAGATGGTGTAAAATATCGTCGATGTTCAATATCATGCTCAGACAAAGCATCAAGTAGTCTTTCCTGCTTGTCTTTATCTCTAACGAAAATTGGCATGTAAGCACCGTTATACGACGCTTCGGGTAGCCAAAGAGGTAATTCAACATAAGGTTCTAAAAGCGTCCGGTACAAACTAAACAGGTTGGATCGATGCTCAATTACCTCTTCAATCTGATCAAGTAGTGTTAATCCTACTGCGCATTGGTACTCATTCAACTTTGCATTAATACCTGGCTCGCCTAATTGTCCATTCGCTTGAAGACCAAAGTTAATGAACTCTTTCGCACGTAAATAATCTTCATGCCGCTTGAATACAATTGCACCACCTTCGACTGTATGGAATATCTTAGTGGCATGAAAACTCAATGTACTAGCATCGCCAAAGTTTAAGAGAGACTCCTGACCAACCTTAACTCCAAATGCATGAGCAGCGTCGTATAGAACTTTGACCTTATATTGCTCTGCAATTTCTTTGAAACTCTCAACTTCACAAGGATTTCCATATACATGTGTTGCAACAACACCATCTACTTGAGAATTTGCTTCAAGAGCTGCTTTCAAAGCATCTGGAGATAAGTTATAAGATTTTGAATCGATATCGCAATAGCTCACATCAATACCTTGCCACATCAACGCTGATGAAGTTGCAACAAAGCTAAATGGTGTAGAGATCGCGGATTCAATTCCTAAAACTTTACATGCCACCTGAAGTGCCAGCGTACCATTAGAAACTAACAATAAGTTTTTAACACCCAAAAACGTTTCAAGTCGTCTAGTAAGCTTTTCATGCAATGGCCCAAAGTTAGTATACCAACCACTCTCATTTACTTGAGATAAATAGTTAGAAAGCTTAGTTAAGTCTGGGGCTAATGGGCTGTTAAGTTTAATTGTCATCTTCGCTCACAATGCTTGATAGGTAGATACCATAATTGTTCTTCTTAAGGGCATCAACTGCCGCCATTAACTTCTGTTTGCTAATCCAACCATTGTTAAAGGCAATTTCTTCCAAACATGCAATCTTATAACCTTGTCGTTTCTCTATCGTCGAAACAAATTGAGCAGCTTCGAGCAAGCTTTCGTAAGTACCTGTGTCTAACCAGGCAAAACCACGCCCTAACATTTCAACATTGAGCTCGTTTGCTGTTAGGTACATTTGATTTAATGTGGTAATTTCCAGCTCACCTCGCTCTGATGGTTCGACTTGCTTAGCTCTACTCACGACTTGGTTGTCAAAGAAATACAGCCCCGTCACAGCATAGTGGCTCTTTGGCTTAGCTGGTTTTTCTTCAATAGAGATAGCTTTTCTGTCGGCGTCAAACTCAACCACACCAAATCGCTCAGGGTCTTTCACTTGGTAGCCAAACACCGTAGCCCCATTGCCACTCTCTGCCGTCTCAACCGCTTTCTTTAACTTTGGAGTGAACCCTTGCCCATAAAAGATGTTGTCACCCAGCACCAAACATACTGAGTCATCGCCAATGAATTCTTCACCAATGATGAAGGCTTGAGCTAAGCCGTCTGGGCTTGGTTGAATCGCGTATTGCAACTCAATGCCAAACTCTGAGCCATCACCTAATAGACGCTGAAAGCCTTCCTGGTCTTCTGGCGTGGTGATGATCAAGATTTCACGAATGCCCGCAAGCATGAGTACTGACAACGGGTAGTAAATCATTGGCTTGTCATAAACCGGCAGTAACTGCTTAGAGACACCGCGTGTAATAGGGTAAAGGCGAGTGCCCGAGCCACCTGCTAAAATAATGCCTTTCATTATTCGCCCGCTCCTAATCGCTCAAGACTGTATGAACCATCAAGCACACGTTGCCACCATTGTGGGTTGTTTAGGTACCATTCGACGGTTTTGCGAATACCGCTTTCAAACGTTTCTTCTGGCGTCCAGCCAAGCTCTTGAGCAATCTTGGTGGCATCAATTGCGTAGCGCACATCATGACCAGGGCGATCTTTCACATACGTGATCAAAGATTCATAAGACTCAACACCTGCAGGTTTGTTTGGTCGCAGCTCTTCAAGTAGCGAGCAAATGGTTTTCACGACTTCAATATTCGCTTTTTCATTGTGACCACCAATGTTGTAGGTTTCACCGACTTCACCTTCGTTGACCACTTTGTACAGCGCGCGAGCATGGTCTTCCACAAACAGCCAATCTCGGATCTGCATACCATCACCATACACAGGCAACGGCTTGCCATCGAGGGCATTTAGAATCATCAGAGGGATCAACTTCTCTGGGAAGTGGTACGGGCCATAGTTGTTGGAGCAATTAGTGATAAGTGTTGGTAAGCCATAAGTACGTTGCCAAGCGCGAACCAGGTGATCGCTCGAAGCTTTAGATGCAGAATATGGGCTGCTCGGCGCGTATGAAGTGGTTTCGGTGAACAAATCATCCGTTCCCTCTAAATCACCATACACTTCATCCGTAGAAATATGATGAAAACGGAATGCCGATTGGCGCGCTTCATCTAAGCCCGACCAATATTGACGAGCCGCTTCAAGCAAATGGTAAGTGCCCATCACGTTGGTCTCAATAAAAGCAGCAGGACCATCAATAGAGCGGTCGACATGAGACTCGGCGGCCAAATGCATCACCCTATCGGGTTGATGCTCTGAAAACACGCGATCTAGTTCAGCTCGGTCACAGATATCTACTTGCTCAAAGTAGTAACGTTCACTCCCTGAGACATCAACCAGTGATTCTAGATTCCCTGCGTAGGTCAGTTTATCTAAATTGATGACGGTATCTTGGGTGTCACGAATGATATGTCGGACAACAGCTGACCCAATAAAGCCTGCTCCACCGGTTACTAATATTTTCATTACAAATGTTACCTACGTTAATTTTTGTGCCATCAGATACACATGAATACTTTATGATTATTGTAGTTTATAGACTCACTCGAGCATCGTTAGACTCAAGAAGGCTTACTTAGAGCAATCAACATAAAATGATAAAAAACTCAATTAAGATTGAGAAGCATAACCGTCCTGAAAATGTTCAAAATCGGATTCTTGCCAAATAATCTGTCGCTTTAAACGCTCTTTATTAAATGAACGCAGAAGTCTATTTAGATTTTGATGCTTCCAGTCACCAGAAGTTTCAAAACGACACTTATCAAAATCGATAATCCATACCTTATCTTTGTCGTCGATCAAGATATTGTGGATATTCAAATCAGTATGGTTAACGCCAACCTGATGCATCTTGGCAATTTCTTGCCCTATTTTCTGATACATTTCTACCGATAAAGACTGTTCTTGCAAGATACTAACCAGATCTCTGGCGTTTGGGATTCGCTCACTTAATAAATCAGCTTGATAGAAGAGTCCTGACTTTACGGCTCTTGCTGCAATAGGACGAGGAACGTGCACCCCAGCCTCAATTAGCGCCAACAAAAGCTGAAACTCTTGCGCACAACGGGTGTTATCCCAGCCAGAGAACCAATAATGATCGTTAACTAACTTCCCAAACAAACCGCCACGACGGTAATGACGTAGTGCCGCTTGCATGTTCTCTAGTTGGATAAACCATGTCGTGCCTCGCCCCGTCGCACTGCCAACCACCTTGTCGGAGGACTGCCAGTATTCCTCATCAAATATCGGTTGGCTAGGGTCTGTAATGATCTCGTCATCAAACCAGATCACTTGGTTGTTGTTTTTATACTGTCGAGTCATACGCTCACCCTCTAGCCTAAATACCGGCTGGCTAATATATACAACCAAGTAAATGCGGCAAACGCCAAAGCAACCATAACGGCAGCAGAGCCTATATCTTTAGCTCGACCACTGAGTTCATGCCGTTCAATACCGATACGATCCACTACCGCCTCAATTGCTGAGTTTAAAAGCTCTACAATCAAGACTAATACCACGACCCCGATCATTAAGATACGCTCAACCATGCCGACATCCACTAGCCAAGCCAAAATCACGGCGATACTCAACAGAGCCAACTCTTGTCGAATGGCAGCTTCATGCTTAAAAGCCGCATTTAATCCTTGGATCGAATAACCCGTCGCTTTAACGATGCGCTTTAGTCCGGTGTTACCCGGCTTGCCAGATTCTTGCGATTGATGTGGTGTTGTCTTTGACATTGCAGAACACTTATCAGTACTTAGCTATATTCGAGCCGTGTATTTTACATTTATTGGGGATGTCTGCATAATTTACCTGCCTCTATTCATCGAATCAGACAATAATTATGTTCACTTCTGCCCCATCGTCACTATGCGTCTTGCGTTTGTCCGCTATCGGAGACGTTTGCAATACTATCGCCACCATTCAAGCTATTCAGAAACACTGGCCTTCGACCCAGATTACTTGGATAACGGGTAAACTTGAAGCCCAGTTATTAGCCGCCATCGATGGTGTAGAAGTGATTGTTTTTGATAAAAAAGCGGGACTTGATGGCTACAAATCACTTTGGCGACAGCTGAAAGGCAGAGAGTTTGATGCGCTATTGCATATGCAGTACGCGATTCGAGCGAGTGTCGCAACGTTGGGCATTAAAGCAAAATACAAACTTGGTTTCTCTTCTGATAGAAGCCAGGACTTTCAAACACTATTTACCAATGTCAAAGTGCCTTCCCCGCAATCTCTGCATGTCGCAGATGGCTTAATGGCCTTTGCCCATCAAATTGGGGTACCAAAGGCAGAACTAGACTGGGTACTTTCTTATTCAGACCGTGACCAAGCTTGGGCAGAGTCTCATATTTCTCGTAGTAAACCTAACCTGCTGATTGTGCCTGGTGCGAGCAAAGCTTATAAAAACTGGAACGCGGAAGGTTATGTGGATGTGATTCATCACGCCAGAGCAAAAGGCTGGAACGTGATTCTGGCAGGCAGCCCGGCTCAGGTAGAATTGGACCTGGCAGAGGCCATTCAATCTCGCTTGGAAGAACCGTGTCTAAATTTAGTTGGACAAAGTTCAATTCTGCAAATGCTTGCGTTAATAGATAAGGTTGAAATGGTCATCGCCCCCGATACCGGACCAGCACACATGGCAAATGCCATGAAAACGCCAATCATCGGACTCTATGCACACCATAATCCGCTTCGAGTGGGACCTTACCGTTATCTAAAATACGTTGTCTCAGTGTATGAAGAAACGATCTTTGCGGAAACAGGTAAAAACAGTCACGAGTTAAGCTGGCGAACTCGCGCTAAAGATGAAACGGCAATGAACCGCATTACCAGCACTCAAGTAATGAGCATGTTCGATCAAGTCTTAGAAGATTTGTATCCTCAATACCAGTAAACTTACTGTCTTGATTTGTTAAGAAGGAAATGACCTTGTCCAAACCAACCTTAGCCGTTGCCTTAATTGTAAAAAATGAAGAGAAGCACTTACAAGCTTGTCTAGACACAGTAAAAGATTGGGTCGATGAGATTGTCCTTCTAGACTCGGGCAGCACTGATCGCACTGAAGAAATCGCCCGACAATACACAGATAAGTTTTACACCAACCTAGATTGGCCAGGATTCGGTAAACAGCGCCAACTGGCGCAGCAATACGTTACGGCAGACTACGTTTTGTGGCTTGATGCGGACGAACAAGTCACTCCAGAGCTAAAAGAAAGTATCTTACATGCGGTATCAGCCAATAAGCCGAACGTTTTATACAAACTTAATCGACTAAGCTCAGCGTTTGGTAAGTTCATCTACCATTCTGGTTGGTCTCCAGACTGGATTGTGCGCTTATATCGCACCGAATATACACAATATAATGATTCGCTCGTTCATGAAAAAGTTGATGAGAAAAACTATCAAACTGAAAAACTGGATGGTCGACTGCATCACTACACTTACGAGCACCTTCATCATTACATCAATAAAACCACTGGCTACCTCAAGGCCTGGACGGATGAACGTGAAGGTAAAAAGAAAGCGGGTTTAACGACCGCTATCGTTCACGCTCTTGCTAGCTTTTTGAAGATGTATGTTCTCAAACGAGGCTTCCTTGATGGCAAGCATGGCTTCATTCTAGCTTGGCTAAGCATGCACTCTACTTTTGTAAAATATATCGATCTCTACTTACGTGAACAGGCAAAAAAATCATGAAAACGACTTTAATTATCACCACTTACAACTGGAAAGAAGCATTAAAAGCGGTGTTAGAAAGCGTGAAACGTCAAACCGTTTTGCCTGACGAAGTAATTGTTGCAGATGATGGCTCTCGAGACGATACCAAAGCAATGGTTGACCAAATGCGTGAAGGTTTTCCGGTTCCACTGATTCATAGTTGGCACGAGGATAATGGCTTTCAGCTTTCAATGAGCCGCAACCGTGCGATCGCCAAAGCATCAGGTGACTACCTCATCATGATTGATGGCGACATGGTGCTGTCCCAAACGTTTATTGAATCACATAAGCAAGTCGCAAAACCAAATTGGTTTGTGCAGGGTGGACGTGTGTTAACGGATGAAAGCTGCAGCAAGGCCATCATGGAAAACGGCTTAGTGCCTTCCATTTTCAGCAAAGGCATTCGCAATCGTAAAAACTGCATCACCAACGCCTTGCTATCGAAATGGTTCTCTTACGAGCGTAATAACGATAAAGCCACTCGCGGCTGCAACATGGCGTTTTGGCGACAAGATGTCATCGAGGTGAATGGCTTCAACCAAGATTTTGTTGGATGGGGACGCGAAGACAGCGAGTTTGTTCATCGCATGTTGAATGCGGGTAAGTCACGTCTTTACCTAAAATTCGCAGGTGTGGGCTACCACTTGTACCACGTAGAAAACTCTCGTGCGTCACTCGGACAAAATGACGAGATTTTAGAGAACACCATTAAAAACAAGCTTAAACGCTGTGAGAATGGTGTTGATCAATTTCTAGAAGCTTAAGATTATAAAAAAGGGGCGTTTCGCCCCTTTTTTATTGTTGCTGAGATAAAGCGAAGTACTTATCGGCAACCATCAATGAGATCAAACGCTCTTTACGTTTATCTTTGAACTGCTCAACCCACTGGTGCGCATTTTCAATGATCGCTAATGCTTCTTGCTCATTCGCTAGGTAATAATCCATCTTTTCGGGTAAATCCGAATAGTCATCCTTCACTTCAACATAGTGGACGCCTGCCTCTAACTTACCTTCCATAAACCAAGTCTCATATTTTGGCTTTGACATAATAACCAAGGAGTTAGACGACATAGCCCACTTAAGGTTGGTGGCCACATCATTGCCTTCTATACAGAGCAAAAACTTATACTGCAGTTGCTCTTCAATACTCATAAAGCCCTTTTCCCATGGTTTCCCTTCTACCGGGCGGGTCTGGCCAATATTGCATTGCGGATGGTTATAAAACGCATGAATTACCTTTTTACGATGCGGCTGAAAACCCACGCCGCGCCACGCTACCATGTCCTTTTTATCTTGATAGCGAACAGGATCATCAATAAATTTAAAATGACGAACTTGATTAAGTTTCAACACCACTGAATTTTGGTTGTTACCAAAAATAGGGCGGCTTTTTATAAAGCTCGGTACATTGGGGATGTGTGTAACATCGCCGTTGATGTAGTTAAACGCAAAACTGGAAGGGAAATAGCGTACAACTTGGCGAAGATCGAAAAAATACGTCCAGCCTTTCGTTTTTTTGAATGTATCGATGGTCGCGTAACTTTGTTCTCGGCTATCGACTGAAAACGGCATTTCACACTTATTGTAATAGTTCACCCGCTCAAGACAGCGGTGCTGCTCTGCCTCAGTCAGATTCGAAAGTAAACGCTTGGCTTGTGCTCGATATACAAAGCGAGGGATAAGTATCGAGAGAGCGTTTGAGAAATAATAAGGGAACTTACTGTCTTTCATTCAGTTTTTCCCCAATCGCGATGGCTACTGGCTTGGGAACGAATTGTTCGATACTTCCGCCATGAATCGCGACTTCTCTCACGATAGTCGACGATAAAAACGCAAACTCTTCTTCAGGAGTTAAAAATACGCTCTCAATTCCTGGTAATAGCTTTCGGTACATGTTGGTCAGTCCAAACTCGTATTCAAAGTCTACCGTTGTTCGTAAACCACGAATAAGAACCTTAGCTTTCTCATCTCTCGCGAAATCCACTAATAACCCGGAGAATCCCTTTACCGTCACACCAGGTAAATGCGCTACAACGTCCTGCATCAGTGCAACGCGCTCTTCCAATGAAAACATAGTGTTCTTCGATGGGCTTGCGGCTACGCCAATCACAACCTCATCAAACATTTCGTGAGTACGTTCTATTAGATTGAGGTGACCATTAGTCACTGGATCAAAAGTGCCCGGATAAATGACTTTCATATAATTTACTAAGTTATTCGAAACTAATTGAATTATTGAGGCTCGAACGCAAGATTACAACAACTTAAGCTCGATAATAGCTCGACTTACTTCTGACACTCACTACAAAAGAAGGTATTACGTTGGCCAACCTTTAGCTCTTGAAGTCGTTCGCCGCACTCTGGGCATGGCTCTCCGGCTTTTCCGTAAACCAATAACTCTTGTGCAAAGTAACCCGGCTTTCCATTGGCTTGCGCAAAATCTTTCAGAGTAGTCCCACCTTGCGTAATGGCAACCTCAAGTGTCATTTTGATATTTTCAACAAGTAACCCCCACTCTTGAGAAGTTAGCTTACCTGCAGGCCTTGAAGGGTGAATTCGAGATTTAAACAACGACTCATTCGCGTAGATATTTCCGACACCAACCACGACTTTGTTGTCCATGATGAACTGCTTGACGGCGACACGCTTATTTTTAGCTTTCTCCGCTACATATTCCGCATTGAACTCTTCAGTTAAAGGCTCAGGCCCCATGTTTGCTAGTACAGCATGTGACTCACCAGGAGCACACCACAGCCATGCCCCAAAACGACGCGGATCGTTATAACGCAGTATTTTTCCACTGCTTAGTTTGAGATCCACATGATCGTGCTTTGCTGGCGGAAAGTCGGCGTCTAGAACACGTAAAGACCCCGACATGCCCAAGTGAACAATGGCTGTACCGGTGTTTGTCTCGATCAGTAAGTATTTCGCACGACGACTAATCGCACGGATCACCTGCCCTTCCAATTTTTTAAGCTCTGTAGGAATATCCCAGCGCAATTTAGGCGTTCGAAAAGTAAACGACTGGATCGTTTGTCCAACCATGTGGGGGCTAATCCCCATACGACTGACTTCAACTTCTGGCAACTCAGGCATTAGATTCTCCAATTCACCGGCTAATAGTTCTCGCTGCTAGCATAATCGAAAAGAAAAACGATAAATAGGGAAGCTTATTAGGGGTATAGACGCAAAAAGGCTTTACTCTGGCATAAGGTAGTTTTCATCAACGGAGATAGCTACCCATTTGTCTTGCCAGGTTTTAAATAGCCAAAAATCAGGTAAACGAAAGAAAGTCACCCGCTGCGGCTCTTCGAGATCCTGATACCAGACTTCTACCGTTTCAGGTACCGCTAGGTTAGGTTTTAAATGGTCGTACTGTTCTGAGGTAAGCTCGGTCCCTTCCAATGATTGCCAGCGTGATACAAGCTCACTGATCGGTGCATCAACTTTGATGTTGGATTGCCACCGTCCATCATGCAGCTCGAACTCCCAGCCACTATAGTACAAAGACTCCACCGTATAGTCGGAGCGAAGTACATTTGGGTAAGGGTCTGCTTGGTCTGTTAATAGGTAAGTTTTGATCCACATCGGCGCATTTAAGATCACTATAAACGCGATAATGCCCAGAATAAGAATATTGTTCCATCGGCGGCGACGAGCCGGACTCACACGCATAACCATCTCTACTCTCTTATAGTTATGAGTAAATTACCAAAGAGTATTGAGCTTGACTAGAACAACGGTGTGCAAGTGTGTAGGGAAGTGGTAACTAAGCGGCAGAGAGCGATCAATCAAAAATTCGAGTATAGAGTCGGACCAGTAAAATAACTTCAGCAGTACTTTATAATCCGATGACGTACTGAACACTTTATCTTCAGCACTTTTATTCAGGTAATAAAAAACCCAACTCGAAAGTTGGGTTTTTCAATTCATCAAAGAGACTGAAACCAATTATTTGATTTTTGCTTCTTTGTACATAACGTGCTGGCGAACTACTGGATCAAACTTTTTGATCTCAAATTTGCCTGGCATGTTACGCTTGTTCTTATCAGTTGTGTAGAAGTGGCCTGTACCTGCAGAAGATACTAGACGGATTTTCTCACGAACGCCTTTCTTTGCCATTGCTTATTTCCTCTTAAACGTTTTCGCCACGTGCACGCATGTCTGCAAGAACAGTATCAATACCTTTCTTGTCGATGATGCGCATACCTTTAGCAGATAGACGTAGTTTAACAAAACGTTTTTCGCTCTCTACCCAGAAACGATGAGTTTGTAGGTTCGGCAGAAAACGACGCTTAGTAGCATTTCGTGCGTGTGAACGGTTGTTACCCGTTACTGGACGCTTACCAGTTACTTGGCATACTCGTGACATGAATGTCTTCTCCAAAATCGTTTCAGCTCGATATCAACCTTGGTGGCCGAACCTCTCTATCTCTCGAAAAGAAGTTAGAGGTTAAGAACCGCTATGGAAAATCC
Organism: Vibrio sp. Y58_MX_L22; assembly: GCF_024181865.1. Taxonomy (NCBI): domain Bacteria; kingdom Pseudomonadati; phylum Pseudomonadota; class Gammaproteobacteria; order Vibrionales; family Vibrionaceae; genus Vibrio; species Vibrio sp. Y58_MX_L22. The sequence goes on along the minus strand of NZ_JAMZAN010000006.1, from coordinate 161,489 downwards.
ATACAAGGCTATCAAAGGTCGCGCATTATACTAACTTGATATGCATTGCTCAAGACCCGAACAGATCCTTTTTACAGGTTTTCGTGATCTTTTTTTAGACAGCAGATTTTTTTAGCAGTCCAAGCTGAATTCAGTTAAAAATTTAGTGGCGTGGATGATAGCAGATTTTTAGCAACTAACAACCTAAAAAACGCACAGTTACATCCAGCCTCTTTCAGCAAAAGAGACACTTTCCCCATCTCCGATGACGAAATGGTCCAAAATACGAATATCCACCAATGCTAATGCGTCGATGAGACGCCTTGTAATCCTTCTGTCAGCTTGGCTCGGCTCAGCAACCCCTGAAGGATGATTGTGCGCCAAAATCAAAGCTGCCGCGTTATGATGCAGAGCACGCTTAACAACTTCTCTCGGATACACCGACGCTGCATCCAACGTTCCTTCAAATAAAATTTCATCTTTTATCACTCGGTGCTGGTTATCGAGAAAAAGAATATAAAAAGCCTCTCTTTGCCGATCCCTCAAAATAGAAGACAGATATAACTTAGTTTGGTCGGGGCTGGTTAAGGCATCACCACGCTTTAGCGTCTCCGCCAAGTAACGTTGTGTCATTTCTAGTACAGCTTGCAATTGAACATACTTGGCTTGCCCTAATCCTTTGTGACGACAAAACTCTTCTTCTGATGCTGAAAATAGTTGTCTGAGCGAACCAAAGTCTTGAATAAGAAAGTCTGCAAGCTCAATCACGTTCATTCCGCGGGTGCCTGTGCGCAAGAAGATGGCCAGTAGCTCAGCATCGGTCAAAGCTTGCGGCCCTCGTTGCAGTAGCTTCTCTCTGGGCATGGACTCATTTGGCAAAGCTTTCAGTATCATCTGATGTCTCTTTATATGGAAAGTGTCCCTATTCCACAAAACAAAAAGCGAAAGTCGAGTATGACTTTCGCTTTCTTCGTACTATCAGTGTTTTCCATGCAACTTAACAGTTCATCAGAGTTTAAAGTTGCCAACCAAGCCGTGAATTTCTGTTCCAGACTGTGATAGCTGCGTGCTGATTGACTCGGCATGCTGCAACGTCTCATTAATGTTGTTCACGATCTGTTGAATAGCCACTAAGTTTTGGTTGATGTCTTCTGCAACCGCGCTTTGTTCTTCTGCGGCAGACGCGGTTTGAATACCCATATCTCGAATTGTTCCGATAGAATGATGAACACCAGAAAGAGATTGCTGAATGAGCGCAGATTCTTCCGCCGTTTTGACACCTCGTTTTTGGCTCACCGACATCGTACTGACCGCTCTTGATACACCATTTTGTAGCTGCTTGAGCATGTCGCCAATTTCATGAGTACTATTTTGCGTACGACTGGCTAACGAGCGCACTTCATCCGCAACGACGGCAAACCCTCGACCTTGCTCACCGGCTCTAGCCGCTTCAATAGCCGCATTTAGGGCCAACAAATTCGTTTGCTCGGCTATCTCGCCAATCACATCCAGCACTTTGGTTATTTTTTCGGTCTGTAAACTCAACTCAGAAATTGCATCTGACGTGCTGTCTATCTCCGTCACGAGTTCGGTAATGCCTTCTATTGCTTGCTCGACCTCATGCTGAGCGGCGGTGACTTGACTGTTGGCATCGTCAATTGCCTGCGCGGTCGCATTAGTATTGCTGGCTACTTCTTTGGCAGTCATGCTCATTTGCGTCACTGCCGTCACGACTTTGTCCGTCTCTAAACAGTGATCCTGCATTTGACCGCTCGCTTGGCAGGTCTGAGTGTTCAGGCTTTGAGAAACGGTCTGTACTGTCGTCGCAGAGCGATGAATGTCCTGCATCAGTGGGTGCAGCTTATCCATAAACTCATTAAACGCGGCCGCCACTTCACCGACTTCATCCTGACTTTCGACTTTTAAACGAGCCGTTAAGTCACCGCCGCCTGCGGCAACATCTTTTAATGAAGCCGCGACATGTTGTAATGGCTGAATACCTTTAGACACCACGATACTTGTGAGAACACTGGTAATGATCAATCCAATAGCGGAAATCAACACGGCAGATAATGTATGCTCTTTTAGCTCTTGAGTCTTTAACTCTCTGTGCATCGCAACTTGCTGGTCGATGTCATCAATATAAACGCCAGTACCTAAAACCCAGTCCCATTTCGATAGATATTCTGCATAGCCTAGCTTAGGCGCTTGTGCGTCAATGGTCGGTTTGTGCCACGAGAAATAGAGGAACCCATCCCCTTTTTGAGAAGCGTCAATCAAGCCCGCAATAACTGCGACCCCATTTTCATCTTTTAAGTCGTAAAGGTTTTTACCCTCTAATGCAGGTTTGATGGCGTGCAACGTATTCACACCTTGAGAGTCGTAGGCAAAAAAGTAGCCATCGCTTTCAAAGCGCATGGCTTTCAGAATTTCTTTTGCTGCCTCTTTATTACTTCCATTTACATCCGCGTCGTATAACGGTTTTATCGCCGTCACGCCCATCATCATGTAGGCTTGTAACTCTTTCTTTTTCGTTTCGATGAGCTCTTGCCTGTCTCTTGCCAGCTCCGCTTCCAAACTTTTACTGCTGTTGATGTAATACACCACTGAGATCAACGTAGTGATCAACAACAGCGGAATTAGGGTTATCAGCAGCAATTTATTTCGACTTTTCAACACCATGGTTTCCACTACCTCTTTTTCTTTTCAGACTTGCAAACTCCGCGCAACTTGTCTGTGAGGTAGGCGAGAATTTTCCCTTCCTCGGTCAGATTAATACTCTGGAGTTTGATGTGAATTATCTTCTCGTTATATATGCTCGGGCGGTCAGACTTTGAATTGTGTTAAAATCCGGTCATCAAATTGGAGATCTCACATGCAAACACTAGCAGGAAAGAAAATTCTACTCGGCATCAGTGGCGGTATTGCCGCGTATAAATGTGCGGAGCTAACCCGTCGCCTCATAGAGAGAGGAGCGCAAGTTCAAGTTGTAATGACGAAAGCCGCAAAAGAGTTCATTACCCCTTTAACCATGCAAGCCGTTTCGGGCCGTCCTGTCTCGGACAGTTTACTAGACCCAGCAGCGGAAGCCTCTATGGGCCATATTGAATTGGCCAAATGGGCAGATTTAGTGCTATTAGCGCCAGCGACCGCGGACTTAATCGCGCGCATGTCCGCAGGCATGGGGAACGATTTACTTACCACGCTCGTGCTCGCGACGGATTCCCCTGTTGCTGTTTCTCCTGCGATGAATCAACAGATGTATCGCAATATCGCAACCCAAGAGAACATCGCTACGTTAGCGCGTCGTGGTATGCACATCTGGGGCCCTGCGGCAGGAGAGCAAGCCTGTGGTGATGTAGGACCAGGTCGAATGCTGGAACCAATGCAGCTAGTACATCTATGTGAACAGTTCTTTCAACCAAAATTGCTAGAAGGTAAGTCGATACTCATTACCGCCGGACCAACTCGCGAAGCGATTGATCCAGTGCGTTACATTACTAACCATAGCTCCGGGAAAATGGGCTATGCATTGGCGAGCGCCGCAGCGCAGATGGGAGCAAAAGTCACCCTCGTGAGCGGTCCTGTCAGTTTAAATACGCCCGTAGGTGTTGAGCGCATTAATGTTTCCAGTGCACAAGAGATGCACGAAGCCGTTATGACACATGCAAACAGGCATGATGCCTTTATTAGCTGCGCTGCCGTTGCCGACTACCGCCCACAAACGATCGCGTCTCAAAAGTTGAAAAAGACAGAAGACAACGACGAAATGGTCATTAATATGGTTAAAAATCCTGATATTGTTGCATCTGTGGCAGCAATGACGGAGAAGCGTCCGTTTACCGTCGGTTTTGCGGCTGAAACCAATGATGTAGAGACCTATGCTCGAGGCAAGTTAACAAAGAAAAACCTCGATATGATCTGTGCAAACGACGTTTCGGTTGCAGGGCAAGGATTTAACAGCAACGACAACGCAATTACCCTTTACTGGCCTGAAGGTGAACTTGCGCTCGCTTTAGAATCAAAAGAAGCATTGAGCTTTAAAATTCTCGAAAAAATGCATCAATTGATGTAACTAACGTTTGAAAACCCTGCCAATTTTTTACAAAAGCTGGCATAAATTTGGTACAAAAATGACAACTAAGGGTGTTAAATCTCCCATTCCACCCTTAGTGGTCTAGTTTGAGGCGAAATAGCGTCTTATAATCCCCTCCGCTCAACTTTGTATTTTGAAAGGAAGTAACTAATGGCCGGCAGTAAAAAATCCAACCGTCGTGAAGAGATCTTACAAGCATTGGCAGAAATGCTTGAATCAACAGATGGCGCTTCACGCATTACTACGGCAAAACTGGCCAAGCAAGTCGGCGTTTCAGAAGCCGCGCTGTATCGTCATTTCCCAAGTAAAGCGCGCATGTTCGAAGGGTTGATTGAGTTCATTGAAGAAGCCTTGATGACACGTATCAACCGTATTCTAGACGACGAAAAAGATACACTAGAGCGTATTCGTATGGTGATGCACCTTATTTTGGCGTTCTCTGAACGTAACCCAGGTCTGACACGCATTTTGTCGGGTCATGCTCTAATGTTTGAAAATGAACGTCTACGTGAACGCATCAATCAACTCTTTGAGCGTATAGAAACACAATTGCGCCAAATCCTGCGTGAACGTAAGATTCGTGAAGGGAAGTCTTTCCCTGTCGAAGAGCGCATCCTAGCCGCGCAAATTCTGGGACAAGTTGAGGGGAGCCTAAACCGCTTTGTGCGTAGCGACTTTAAATACCAGCCGACTGCAAACTTTGACGAGTACTGGGCGCTTTTGAGTGCACAAATAAAGTAAAAGACTATGAGTAAAGACAAATACACGCAGCCCGAGTTTTCTCTTTCACTTCTTCACCCTCGTAACTGGGGCGTATGGCTTGGTTTTGGTCTGTTGGCCATCCTCGTCAATATTCTTCCTTATCGGCTGCTGCTTTCATTAGGTCGTTCACTCGGTAAACTTGGCATGCGCTACGGTAAAAAGCGTGTCCACGTTGCTCAGCGTAACTTAGAATTGGCCTTTCCAGACAAAACACCTGAAGAGATTCAACATATTGTTGAAGAGAACTTCAAAAATACCGGTATGGCACTGATAGAAACCGGAATCACTTGGTTCTGGCCGACTTGGCGCTTTAAAAACCTGATCGTCGAGAAAGATCTCGGCGCACTGCGTGAAAAAGCCAAAGAAGGTAAAGGCGTCCTACTTTGTTGTGTCCATGCTCTTAATCTAGAGATCACTGCGCGTGCTTTCGCCGTGTTAGGCGTGGCCGGGTACGGCGCGTTTCGTCCGCATGATAATCCTGCTTATAACTTTATCCAGTATTGGGGACGAACACATAACGGCAATAAACTGATTGATCGTAAAGATGTAAAAAAGATGATTCGTGTTTTACGCAGCGGTGAGCGTCTGTTCTATTTACCAGATCACGATTACGGTCGCAAAAAATCAGTATTTGTGCCCTTCTTTGCCGTAGACGATGCGTGTACGACAACAGGCACGAGCATTCTGGCGTATACCTCAAAATGTGCGATCATCCCAGGCTCAGGGTTTCGCAATGACGAAGGAAAATACGACATCATCGCCGATAAGTGCATTGAAGCCGATTATCCACAAAAAGACGAAGTCGCCGCTGCCGCTTATATGAACAAGTATGTGGAAGAAGTCATTCTACGCGCTCCAGAGCAATGGATGTGGCTCCATAAACGCTATAAAACCATGCAAGATGAGCATGTCGAGAAAGGCATTCGCTATAAGTAAGTGGTCAAGGCGATAAATCCAAAAACAAAAAAGGGCAGATGAATATCCATCTGCCCTTTTTACTTTTTCAGAAAAAGTAACGAATTAAATGCCGTATTCTGCGCGGTACGCTTTGACTGCTTCTAGATGCTCTTTGTCTGTGCCTTTCTCTTCAAGGAAAGTCACAAGGTCAGTCAGGCTAACGATCGAGATGATTGCACAACCAAAATCACGCTCCACTTCTTGGATCGCAGACAACTCACCTTTGCCTTTTTCTTGGCGGTCAATCGCAACCAACACACCAGCAAGGTCTGCGCCATTTGCTTGAATGATTTCCATCGATTCACGAATCGCAGTACCTGCTGTGATTACGTCATCCACTAGCATGATTCGACCTTCAAGCGCAGAGCCTACAAGGTTACCGCCTTCGCCGTGATCTTTCGCTTCTTTACGGTTGAAGCAGTAAGGCGTGTCGATATCGTGGTGATCCGCCAGCGCGACTGCTGTTGTCGTCGCGATTGGGATACCTTTGTACGCCGGGCCAAACAGTACATCAAACTCAATGCCAGAATCAGCGAGCGCGGCTGCGTAAAAACGACCAAGACGCGCTAGGTCACGACCAGTATTGAAAAGACCAGCGTTAAAGAAGTACGGGCTTTTACGGCCAGATTTCAAAGTAAACTCACCAAACTTAAGAACTTCTTTCTCAAGTGCAAACTCAATAAATTCACGCTGGTATGCTTTCATTATTTTCTCTCTATGTCCTTGGTTTCTTGTGTCTCTTCTCGACAATCATTCATTTCTCTATTGTCGAGATAAAAAAATAGCCCCCATAATGGGAGCTATTTAAATCAATTGGCTAACGCCGCCTTCTGCGCTGCGACAATTTCCGTAATGCCGACTTTCGCCGACTCTAGCAGAGCCATCAGCTGCTCGTGACTGAACGGTTCACCTTCTGCGGTGCCCTGAATTTCAATCATCTTGCCTTCTTCGGTCATTACGACGTTCATGTCTGTGTCTGCCGCTGAATCTTCAACGTATTCAAGATCACACAATACTTCATCGCCTAGCAAGCCGACAGAAACTGCCGCTACGTGGCCTTTCATTGGATTCGCTTTTAGCTTGCCGCTATCTACTAGGTGTTGGAATGCATCGGCCATTGCAACACTTGCGCCGCTGATGGATGCAGTACGCGTACCACCGTCAGCTTGGATAACATCACAGTCAACGGTGATCATGAACTCACCCATGGCTTTTAGATCGACAACAGCGCGTAGGCTTCGCGCGATAAGACGCTGAATTTCCATCGTACGGCCGCCTTGTTTGCCACTTGCCGCTTCACGACGAGTACGCGAATGTGTTGCTCGAGGTAGCATGCCGTATTCAGCTGTAACCCAGCCTTTACCTTGACCTTTTAGCCAACGTGGCACAGATTCTTCGACGGTCGCATTACACAACACTTTGGTGTTACCGAACTCAACTAGCACTGACCCTTCAGCGTAAGCTGTGTAGTTACGAGTAATTTTGATAGGGCGAACTTGATCCGCCTTGCGATCGTTTGGACGCATGGGCATCTACCTTAAATATGAGGAGAAGACGATTTGGTTGGGCGAAGATTATAACGGAATCGATTCCGGATTCATAGGTTACGCATCTGGCACAACATAAACAATCCATACATCCCGCGCACCTATCGACGCAGCGTGATACACTCTTGAAGTAATTTTCAAAAAATGAAGACAGGAAAATTCGATGATTTACAGTATGACAGCGTATGCACGCAAAGAAGTAAAAGGCGATTGGGGTTCTGCGGTATGGGAAATCCGCAGCGTGAACCAGCGTTATTTAGAAACATACTTCCGCATGCCAGAGCAATTTCGCGGGTTAGAGCCCGTTTTACGTGAGCGTTTTCGTAAGCGCTTAGCGCGAGGCAAAGTAGAATGTAATCTACGCTTTGAAGCAAACCCTGCCGCAAAAGGTGAGCTTAGCATCAATGAAGCGCTTGCTAGCCAGGTAATTAAAGCCGCTGAACAAGTCATGCACATGACTGGTGAACTGAGCCGAATCAATCCATTTCAAGTCATGCAATGGCCGGGGGTAATGGAAACGCCAGAGCAAGACATGGATGCGGTAAATAAAGTGCTACTAGAAGCGTTTGATGGCGCAATGGATGAATTTATTGAAGCGCGCGCTCGTGAAGGCGAGAACATGAAGGCGCTAATTGAGCAACGCCTAGAAGCGATCACATCAGAAGTTGTGAAAGTGCGCGCACGCATGCCAGAAATACTAGAGTGGCAACGTGAGCGTCTGTTCTCTAAGTTTGAAGATGCGAAAGTAGAGTTAGAACCATCTCGCGTTGAGCAAGAGCTTATCCTTCTGGCACAGAAATCAGACGTAGCAGAAGAGCTAGACCGTCTTGACTCTCACGTAAAAGAAACAACAAACATCCTGAAGAAAGGTGGCGCAGTCGGTCGTCGTCTAGATTTCATGATGCAAGAGTTCAACCGTGAATCGAACACGCTAGCGTCGAAATCCATCAGCACCGACATCACCGCATCGGGCGTTGAACTGAAAGTTCTAATTGAACAGATGCGTGAGCAGATCCAAAACATTGAATGATCTAAAAGTCATCGAGTATTGAAACAAAAAAGCCCCGCTAATACGGGGCTTTCTTTTATTCGTCTTTTTCCAAGGTTCTGTTATCAACGTAGGGCCAATAATGGTGCCCAATTCTGATCAGCAAAGTAGCCGCAGCCAAAATAAACGCAGCCAGAGATAACCACACAACCAAAACTGCATCCAGTTCTTTCATTCCGAGTGTGATGTAGCGGGCGATGGCCATCATCGCGATGTAGATAGGATAGCGTACCGGAATTTTACCGTTCATCACGAACTGCTGCACCATGGCGAGCACTTCCAGATAGATAAACATCAAAAGAATATCTGTGAGCAAGACACGCTTCTCTACAAATACGTGCACAAACTCTTGCATCATGGCGTACAACGTCGCCAAGGTAATAGAGACTAATAACACCGCCTCCAAAATATGGAAGATTTTCAGGAAAGGTCGACTAAAGGATTTCGGTAAATTCGACGGCATGGTCCATTATCCAAACAAAGAAAATAGGCCTTGAGTTTAGCATGCAACGATCTTCAATCAATCAGAATAAACATCAGTGCAAATCGACTCCAAGTCCTGGCATTTGCTTATAAAAACGCTCCGATTATTTGGCGGAGCGCTTTTGTGTTATAGGACCTGTGGCATCACTTACGCCACTTGCTGCTTTTTTTCAGCTACGCGCTTTTTCTTCCGATATTTAGGGTGAGTGATCGGAATCGCAGATAGGAGTTTTTTGGTGTATTCGTTTTGCGGGTTTGCATAAATTTCTTTAGCACTGCCCGCTTCTACCACTTTGCCAAAATACATCACGGCAACTTTGTCAGAAACATGTTTCACCACAGAGAGATCGTGAGAGATAAATATGATCGCCAAGTTCATTTCTTGTTGCAGTTGTAGCAATAGGTTCAAGATTTGCGCCTGTACCGACACATCTAACGCAGATACCGATTCATCACAAATCAGCAGTTTAGGCTTCAATGCAATCGCGCGAGCGATACCGATACGCTGCCGTTGTCCGCCTGAAAATTCATGTGGATAACGGTTTACTGCCGTTTCTGGTAATCCCACTTTGATTAAAAGCTCTTTTACCCATTGTTTACGCTCTGTTGGCGTGCCAATTTTATGAATAACAAACGGTTCTTCCAGAATCATACCGATGGTATGACGCTGATTGAGTGACTCCATTGGGTCTTGAAAGACGATTTGCATGTCTTTACGCAGCGAGCGCATCTCTTTCACAGACAATTTTGTGATGTCTTTACCTTCAAAGAAAATCTTACCTTCCGTTGGCTCGTATAACTTTAAGATCGTGCGACCAAGGGTGCTTTTACCACAACCTGACTCACCAACTAGCCCCAGTGTTTCACCTTCAGAAACAGACAGTGAAACTCCGTCTACCGCTTTGATGGTGTAGCCTTTCTTGAACAGCCCTTTACCAGAAACAAAGTGCTGCTTAAGATTTTCAATTCTTAATACTTCTTTTGCCATAACATCCTCTTTTATGACTGGTTCACTTTGCTCAGTTAACTGGCAAACATACTGGCATCAATAGGCTTGATATCGATCATCTGCTTTGGCTCATTATCTAAGCTCGGCATCAGCCCCATCAAACGCTCTGTATATGGGTGCTGTGGGTTATCAAACAACTCAAAAATTTCTGCTTTTTCGACAATACGCCCGCCATACATCACGGCAACATCATCACACACTTCTGCCACAACCCCGAGATCGTGAGTGATGAAGATCATCGCCATGCCCGTTTCTTCCTGAAGCTCGTTCATCAGTTCAAGGATAGACGCCTGAACCGTAACATCCAACGCTGTAGTCGGTTCATCACAAATCAGAATATCCGGCTTACAGGCCAATGCCATCGCGATCATGACACGCTGGCGCATACCACCAGATAGGTTATGGGGATACTCATTCAATCGCTTCTCTGGCATTGGAATTTTTACTTTTGCCAGCATTTCAATCGAGTACGCCTCCCGCTCCTTTTTGTCGAGCTCAGGTCGATGGAGCTCAAGCACTTCACATATTTGACGACCAATGGTATGCACTGGGTTAAGCGCCGTCATTGGGTCTTGGAAGATGATCGAAATGCGATCGCCACGCATGGCGTACATCTCTTCCGCAGGCAAATCAACTAGGTTGGTGCCGCGATAATTCACTTCACCTTTAATGATGTTGCCATATGGCTTAGGTAATAGCCCCATGATCGACATTGAGGTTACGCTCTTACCACTACCTGACTCTCCCACCAGACCGAGTGTACGCCCAGCTCTCACATCAAAGTTCACACCATGCAGAACCTTCACTGGCCCATCATCGGTGGTAAATTCAACTTCGAGATCTTTAACACTTAGGATTACATCGTTTTCCATAACCAATCCTTACAGCTTATAAGTGTCATCTACGACAACAACAGGTTCAAAAGCTTTGCCTGATTTCATCGCTTGTTTCGTTTCTTTTTTGATATCACTATCAATCCAGTAAGTGCCATCGCCTATGATTGAACCACTGAACAGCGCCTCTGTCATGCGATTCATTGGCTTATCTGGAAACTTTAACCAGCGCCAGTGACCATAGCGGACATAAGGAACCATGTAGCCTGGGACGATAACGTGAGCATCAATGATGTCACGCTGAATCTCATGACCTAGCTGGATCTTTTTATCCATATCCATGCCAAAACGATACTCGATGATCTTTTCATCCAGTTCAGGCGTGCTGTAGTTTGTGAAAGAGTTAGTTTGCGGCTTGTTCGCATTGACTGAATGGAAATACTCCCAATACGTTGGGATCTCAGACGTACCCATATCTAAGAAAGCCAAATCGTGCTTTTTCTCACGTACGTATTTGAACATGGATGAGCCATCAACTAACTTGAGCTCAATATCCAGCCCTGCTAGCTTGGCTTGCTCACGCAAAAAGGCAATACGAGGAGTATGAACAGGTGTTCCGTAGGTCAGCTCGAAGCTTAAGCGCTCACCTTTATCATTGACACGAATACCATCAGAACCAATTTTGTTAAAGCCTGCGGCTTCGAATGCCTCGGCCGCTTTTGCGGGATCAAACTTCGGTGCCTTAGCATCTGGTAGGGTGTATTTACCATGACCATAACCGGTCGGGTTCGGTTTACGGGAGTAGTCGCCACGCATGACATTCTCTATCATGCCATCAAAGTCAATCGCGTAAGTAATGCCCTTGCGAATGTTTAAATCATCCAGCAAAGGCATCGCGGTGTTCATCCATACACCACCAGCCCCAACTGGAAATTGGTTGTAACCCCAGAACTTTTGAATGTATCCCTTTTGGTAAGGTTCCGTATTCGATTTATCATGCCATAAGCTTGGTAAAACAAGACCAAATGCATCCAGCTTCCCTTTCTCAAAGTGCTTCATCGCGATATCACTGTCGCGAATCACTGTGATGCGGATTTTGTCGACATTATAGCGATGTTGATAATACTTATTGCTGTAACCCCACCAGTCTTCACCGACATGCTTGAAGGTCACACTTTTACCTTTTTTAATGTCATCTAGGTAGTATGCACTGGTCGTTGGTTCACTTTTAAAATTGTAGTAGCGGACAAAGTTGTCATGTATACCGTCACCATTTTCATCTTTTGAAGGGTTAGCATAAAAATGTGCGGGACGTGGGCGCAGAGCCCCCATTCGTAACAGCAATTCTTCCGGATTGAACTCTTTCGCCGCCTTAACAGCAAACGTGTGAGTGTCGTACTTGATAACATCCGCAATCGTTTTGTTGTAGTAATCGTTGTACCAAGGTTCCAAGATATCTTTGGAACGATAAAACTTCAGCATGAACACGAAATCGTCGGCAGTCACAGGTTTGCCGTCCGACCATTTGGCTTCAGGGTTGAGTTTGAAATAGACCGTTTTGTTGTCACCTGCTAACGCCCACTCGTTAGCAAGCTCAGGGATGAACTCTAAAGTATCTGGGTGGCGGACCACCAAGCCTGGTGTTTCATCTAAGATAAAAGAACGTAGCCCTGCATTAGCATCTGGGCCAACACTACGTAACGTCTGCGGGAAACTTGACATAAAGGTGCGATAAGTCCCTCCACGTTTCGCTTCTGGCGAACCATATTGAGGCTCATCCCAGTTTGTTTGCCAGTCTAAGTCGGTCGGAAGCGTTGCTGACATTGCACCAAAACTCAGGGCGCTCAGCGTGGACGCTAAAAATAATTTCTTCATAAAACTTCCCTTTTTTATGTTTTGCTCACAATGCTCGCTTAAACATAGCGTGTGAATTTTTTCGGGTCGAAAGCCGCTCGAATGGCTTCACCAATAAAGGTCACCATTACCAGAACCAGAACAATAGAAGTCACTACTGACGCAACAATCCATGGCGAATCTAAGTTTGACTTACCTTGTTGCAGTAGTTCACCCCAACTTGGCGTTGGTGGCATCAAGCCTAAGCCTAGGTAATCGAGAGCAGTCAGTGCTGTGATGTTAGCTGCAATAGTGAAAGGCGCTAGGGTTACAATCATCACCATCGTATTTGGCAAGATGTGATTAAACAAGATACGTCCGGTCGATGCCCCTAAAGCACGAGCCGCCATTACATATTCTCGTGCCGCTTCTTTATAGGTCATGGTCCGCATGTACCAAGTCATCCCCATCCAAGTGAAAAGCACGTTAATAGCGACAAAGAGAGCGAACGTCGGTTGAACGATTGAGACAAGAATCATAATGACGTACAAAAACGGGACCATTGACCAGATTTCGATAAGTCGCTGTACAAACAAGTCAAATTTACCGCCCCAAAAGCCCATAGCACAACCGACTGCAGTACCGATCGCGTAGGAAATGGCCATCGTAAGCAACGCAAATCCCATCGCCGTTCTGAATCCGTAGACAAGTCGCGCCAAAATATCGCGACCTATCACATCTGTACCTAAATAATGCTTATTTTCGGCGCTAGGTGCTGTTGGCGGGAAATCACCACTAAAATCTTGTTCATATGGGTTCCATGGCACAAGCGGCAAAATAACAAAGTTGTCGCCCCCTTCGGCCTCAAACGCTTTTTGCAGTACGCGATAATCCGCTTCGCTGGATGACTCTTGGCCGAATTCGCTACCTAAACGTACGTCACTGACAACAGGAAAATAGTAGCTACCATCGTACTTGACGACTAGCGCTTTACTGTTAATCAAAAGTTCGGCGAATAGAGAAAGGATCAACATGATAGAAAGAGCAACAAACGACCAATAGCCTCGTTTGATCTCTTTAAAGTGACGAATTTTCTTTTGAGTTAATGGACTAACTTTAATCATGTTACGCTCCAAACTTCACACGTGGGTCGACTAAAGCAACACAAATATCTGAAATGATGTTACCAATGAGCAGTAACAACGCATTAATGGCGACAATACCCATAACAACAGGGTAATCACGCTCCATGATTGATTCGTAACCCAATAAGCCAATGCCATCAATATTGAAGATAACTTCAATCAGGAAGGCACCGGTCATGAAGAACAACAAAGAGTTACCAAAGTGACTCGCGATTGGAATTAAGCTGTTACGCAACGCGTGCTTACGAACTGCTTTTTTGAAAGGTAATCCTTTCGCAATTGCGGTGCGGATGTAATCTGAGGAAAGGTTTTCCATCAGGTTATTTTTCATTGTCATCGTCAGCGTGGCAAAATCACCAATGAGGTAACAGATCAAAGGCAACACCGCATGCCACATAATGTCTTTAGCGCGTTCAAAGAAGGTTTCGTAATCGTCGAAGTCATCGCCGACAAAGCCTCCCATCGGAAACCATTCCAAGTGATAACTAAATAACGTGATCAGCAATACACCCACCACATAACCTGGTAGCGCGTAGCCTACGAAAATGAGTACTGAAGAAGCGGAATCAAACACAGAACCGTGCTTGAGCGCCTTATAGTAACCAAGAGGAATCGAGATAAAATAACTAATAAAGAAGGTCATGCCGCCATAAAACAACGACACTGGCAAACGCTCTGCGATCATGTCCGAGACAGGCTCGTAGTAACGCGTCGACTCGCCAAGATCTAGCATTACCAAACGACTTAACCACTCGACGTACGCTTCCGTTACAGGTTTATCCAGGCCATAAAACGCATTCAGCTCCGCGATTTGATCGTCAGAAAGGGCCGTATTACCACCCGCAGACGTCATTGATGCGGCGCCGTCCCCCTGGGACTGCATTTGTGACAACATGCGTTCAACAGGTCCGCCAGGCACGAAACGAGTGATAGCAAAGATGAGAATAGTTATCCCGAGAAACGTTGGGATAACCAACGCCAAACGGCGTAAAAAGTACGACAGCATATACAACTTGCTCCTTGTCTACTGTCCAGTTCAAACGGAGTGAAAGAGGATATTTTCCGCCCAAAATGGTGCATATTTATCTCGTAGTAACTAAAACTGTTGAAGCACACTCCCTGCGCCTCAAGAGCTAGACTTTTCTACTACTGCAATAATTTCAGCGTCATATTTATCTTGAATCCACATCAGCTTCAAGTGTTTGAAACCAAAACATGACAAACTTCCTTCGATGTCGAAAAACAGAAATGTTTTTGTAAAAAATTATAAAAAACCACAAAAATAATTCATACAGAATATCAATCTAGGCTGTTTAGAGCCAAAACCCTACATAAAAATGCACCCTAAACACATAAATAGACACATAATCCAAGGTTATATTTGACCTAAAAATACGAGTGAGCCCTTTAACCGCAATGGGTATCATATTTTGATACCACCTAATAAGTTCGAGCTAACAAAGTATGGATTCGATATAAAACTCATCTCAGAACAATTCACTGGAAAAATATCTTTTTCCAGATTCAATTACCCACTAAAAAACCATAGGCAAGATAAGTCATTAAAGTTTATAAGAAACACAAAATACGGTGTTTTATTGAAATTTAATCTCGATTCATAAACCTTACTCGGTTTTTTATTCCGCCTTTTAAATAAAGTCTAGTTATTTACATCTTTTTTACATTTAAGCATCCCCGTTTACCACTGGTTTGACTTCCTTTTTTCATCTCGGTTATACATTGGCCGAACGTTAACGAAATATTAACGTCACATTTGGCCGCTATGCGGCCAGACATAGGAAATAATAATAATCGGAGCAACAAGGATGTATAAAAACACAACCGCTTTATCTGTTGCGATAAGCCTTGCTTTGGGGACAGCAGCAGTTGCAGCCCCAGCAACAGCACTGGCAGAAGAGCAGCAAGTTGAAAAACTTCAAAAGATGAAAGTTACTGGTTCGCGTATCTCCACGACGGATATGGAAGGTCCTTCACCAGTTACTGTTATTAATAGTAAAGACATTGAGTCTAAAGGCTTTAACAGCGCGCAAGACGTATTGAACAGTTTGACCCAAAACACAGGTGGTGTAATGGCTCAAACAGACTCTTTCTCGTTTACACCAGCAGCGCAGTCAGTCAACTTACGTGGCCTTGGCGCGTCGCGCACATTGATTCTTATTGATGGCCGTCGTCTTCCTCAATACCCGCTAGCACAAAATGGTACATCTAACTTCCAAGATATCGGCCAAATCCCTGTCGCCGCTATTGAGCGTGTTGAAGTAATGACCGACTCAGGTTCTGCTATCTACGGCTCCGACGCAATCGGTGGTGTCGTAAACTTCATTTTAAAGAAAGACTTTGATGGCGTTTCTGTAAAAGTACGCGCGGGTGACGCGACGGATGGTGGTTACCAAAATGGTCGTTTAGACGTTGTAGCTGGCAAAAACTTTGACGACAAACGTATTCTCTTCGTTGGCCAATTTGCGGGCAACGAAATGCTAAAGCAATCTGACCGAGATGATTGGGCTGGCGATGACGGTTCTAGCCGTTCTCAGCTAAGTGGCTACTCTAGCTACGGTGCAAACTTTGAAGGCGCCAACGGAACACTTCTAACACCAGCTGATGCTGGTTCTTCATGTAAAGAAGTCGTTGGTGATGCCGCGATTGAACGAGCGGATGGAAAGTGTGGTGTTAACCGTTCTGCATACCGAACATTAAAACCAGAAAACAAACAAGTAGACCTACTTTTACGTGGTGAAATGGACATTAACGACAATGTCACTGCCATGGCAGAAGCCCGTTTTGGCTACAAGTCTACAGAATCTGAATTCGAACCTAACCCTTACAGCGTTGAAGTTGATGCCACTCACTTCCGCGGCGAAGGCGAATACACTCGCCGTATGGTCGAATTTGGACCACGCGAAAGTAACACTGAAGCCGATTCTTTTGGCTTAACCTTAGGCTTGAACGGCCTGCTTGCTGATACGTATGATTGGGACCTATCCGCTGGTTACTCTGAGCAAAGCGTTGAAACAAGCAACCCAGCAATCTTTCTAACTCTCGACCAAGCTGTACAAAATGGTGATGTCGATCTTCTAGGGCCTATCTCACAAGACGTTGTAGACAAATACAGCGGCACTTCAAGCAAAGAAGCTTACTCAAAGCTTTACTCTGTTAACGGCTCACTGGCTGGTGATTTGGTTGAACTTCCTGCAGGTATGTCTGGCTTTGCTGTTTATGGTGAATGGAACCGTACTGACTACAATGAGACGATTGATGCTACAACAGCAGCTGGTGGTTTCTCTGGTCTAGGTGGAACGTCAGGCGGCGGTGACCGCGATCAGATTGGTCTTGGTGTTGAAGCTCTTATTCCTATCATTGAAGATTTAGAAATGACTGTCGCTGGTCGTTACGACCACTACTTCGACGACTCGGCAACTGGCGGCGCATTCACTCCTAAAGTAGCCCTAGCATACCGTCCTACTGACACCCTATTGCTACGTGGTAGCTACGGTCTAGGCTTCCGAGCTCCAGACTTGAAGCGACTATTTGGTGATCAAACTCGAGGCTTTGGTTCTGGCTTTGACCCAGAGCTTTGTACCAATGCTGGTGGTAGCGGCCCACAAGATAAAGATAAGTACCCAGAGTGTGATACTCAGTACTTCGATACGCTTAATGGCCCTAACTCAGAGCTGAAAGAAGAAACAAGTACAAACATTAACTTGGGCCTAGCGTGGGAGCCTGTGGATGATCTTGGTGTAACCGTTGACTGGTACCACATCAAAATGGAAGACGTCGTAACTGCACCAACTTACCAAGATGTAATTAACGATCCAGGTAAATACCCAGGTACTGAAGTCGTTCGTAACCCAGATGGCACCATCAAGTCGGTATCCTATGGTCCAGTGAACCAGTCGTATGAAGAGCGTTCTGGTATTGACCTAGCGATCAAATACGCATACGACACTAATGAGTTCGGTTCATTTAACACGCGTGTTGCTGTAACGAAGATCTTGATTGCTGAATATCAAGAAAACGACAGCGAACCTGTAACGGATGAAAGAGATTTCATGCCTGAATACACCGCAACGTTAAATCTTGGCTGGGCATATGAAGATGTCGCTATCAACCTATTTGGTAAATACCGCGACCGTATGTGTTCAAGCTACGCAAACCGTTACTACTTTGATGACTGTGATTCTGCTAAAAAAGCGGGTTACAAAGCAGAAATCGCTAGTATGACAACGTGGAACCTAACGGCTTCTTACCAATTCAACGAGAGTGGTCGTGTAACTCTTGGTGCTATCAACATGTTTGACAAAGTACCGCCTGCAGATCCTCTAAGCGATACCTCTCCATTCTATGCAACTGGGTATGACGATCCAATCGGACGTCAGCTATACGTCGAGGCATCATACGACTTCTAAAAAATATTTGGCGCGGGTTTTCCGCGCCCTTTTCGACTGACTAAAACACTGACAAGGATGCAACCATGAAATTCAAGGAATTTGGTCTCAGTGCCATAGCTGCAGCATTGCTTACTATCAGTAGTAGCTCTATAGCGGCCAACTCTGGTGCTGTCGTTTCCACACAAGCAAAAGCAAATCAATCTTCAGAAGCTTCGCAACAAAAAATCGACAATTATGCCGAAAGTACTGAAGGCATGTTGGCAGAATACAAAGGCTTACTACGTCAAATCGACAGCATGAAAGTCTACAACGAGCAAATTAATCGTATGGTTCAATCACAGCAAGGTGAATTGGACTCATTAAATAACCAAATTGCTCAGATCGATCAAACGGCAACAGAAGTAGTGCCACTAACACTTAAAATGATCGATGCACTCGATGAGTTTGTGACTCTCGATCTGCCTTTCCAGAAAAAAGAACGTAATAAACGTGTCCAAGAACTGCGTCGTCTCATGGATCGCGCCGACGTAACGACTTCTGAGAAATTCCGTAAAGTGATGGAAGCCTACCAAATTGAAGAAGGCTTCTCTCGCTCAATTGAATCTTACAAAGCTAGCCTAGATAGAAATGGGGAAACCGTGACTTACGACTTCCTACGTATTGGTCGCACGGCGCTTTTATTCCAATCTCCAGACGGTGGTGAGACAGGTATGTGGAACCAACAAACACGTCAATGGGAAACATTACCGGAAAGCTACCGCATAGCGGTACAGCAAGGCCTTCGTATCGCGAAGAAGCAAGCGCCACCAGCGCTAATCAAATTGCCTGTATATGCTGGGGAGGAATAAGAGATGAAAGGATTCAAAACTCTAGCCGCTGGTCTACTAGCGAGCTTATTTATGGTTTCAGGCGTACAAGCAGAAACGCCTAAAAACCTATCTGAACTACTCAAAAACGTAAAATCAGAAAGCATCGTTGAGTCAAAAGAGAACAAAGCCCGAGAAGCTGAGTTCAAGAACAACCGAGATAAGCAAGCGGCATTATTGCAACAGGCTCGTGAAGAGCTAGCTTCACAGCAAGCACTGGGCGATCAACTTAAAGCGACATTTGATGAAAACGATAAGCAGCT
This sequence comes from Vibrio sp. Y58_MX_L22, assembly GCF_024181865.1. NCBI lineage: Bacteria > Pseudomonadati > Pseudomonadota > Gammaproteobacteria > Vibrionales > Vibrionaceae > Vibrio > Vibrio sp. Y58_MX_L22. Next base: position 142,259 of record NZ_JAMZAN010000006.1, on the reverse strand, counting down.
GACTGAACTAACAGAAACCTTACGTGTTCGCTCTGGTACTTTGGGCGAAATGTTTGGTGTGGTCCGCCAATATGCGGGCGAGTTTAAGGGCTTATTTGCTGCCTCTCAAAACGCTGTTCAGTTCCCAGAGCGTGACGCTCTACTAACGAAACTGGCTGAAAGCAAAGAACTGCCATCAACACAAGAGCTAGAAGCATTCTGGCATACCATTCTTCAACAAGTGGTTGCCTCAGGCGAGACAGCAACAACCCAAGCAACGGTTGTTTATGGCGAAGGTAAAGAAGCGGTTCGCGATGTTACTCTTGTCGGTGAATTTAACGCGATTGCCGATGGTAAGTACGTTACTTATGTACCTCAAACAGGTAAGTTCGAAGAACTCTCTCGACAGCCTCGCACCAATATTACACGTCATGTTGCGGGCTTTGAGTCAGCGTCAAACAGCTATGAGCCACTGTTTATTGACCCATCCCGTGGTGTAATTCTGTCTCTACTTGTACAAAGCCCTACCGTTCAAGAACGTATTGATCAAGGTGGCATTGTAGGTTACGTCATCCTTGGTATGGGTGCAGTTGGCGCTATCATTGCTCTAGTTTGCTTCCTACGCCTTCAAGTGATTGGCGGTAAAATGCGTAAGCAAGCGAAATCAGAAACCGTGATTCCTGGTAACCCTCTGGGTGAAGTTATCCAAGCTTACCAAGAACACAAAGGTGACAACCTTGAAGATCTTGAAGCGAAACTGGACGAAATCATCCTACGTAACGCACCGAGCATTGAACGCTTTATCAGCTCAATCAAACTGTTCGCTTCTGTAGCACCACTTCTAGGTCTACTGGGTACGGTAATGGGTATGATCGGTACGTTCCAAGCAATCACACTATTTGGTACAGGTGATCCTAAGCTAATGGCTGGCGGTATCTCTGAAGCACTTGTTACTACGATGCTTGGTCTGGTTGTCGCAATTCCTCTACTGTTCCTGTACACCATCGTACACAGTAAAGGTCGTCGTTTGGTTCAAACTCTTGAAGAACAGAGTGCAGGCTTCATCGCTCGCTATCAGGAAAAACTACATAAAGCCGAAAGCTAAGGAGGCGTTATGTGGTGGTTAGTTGGAGAACTTGAATCAATTAGGCGCTTCTTGGGAATGGGTGGCGATGTACTCGTCGCCATCTTCATCCTCAGCTTTATGCTGTGGGCAGTATTGTTAGAACGTTGGTTCTATTTTGCTGCCGTCGCTCCAAAAGCCATGAAAAAAGCCGTTGGCTCATGGCAGGGGCGCTCAGAGCACCAGAGCTGGAACGCTAAGATGATCCGACAAGAAATTGTTTCTCGTCAGGACATTGAGAATAAAAAGGGCCTGCCAATCGTGAAAGTATTGATTGCGCTTTGTCCCTTACTGGGCTTGCTCGGCACCGTTGTTGGCATGATCCAAGTATTCGACATCTTAGCGGTAACAGGAACAGGAAGCCCTCGAGCAATGGCCTCGGGGATCTCAAAGGCAACAATCCCAACTTTAGCCGGGATGGTGGCTTCTCTATCAGGACTGTTCTTTAGTTCACGTCTTGATCATTTAGCCAAAGTCACAACGCAAAAGCTGGAAGATAAGCTAAAGCATATTGCCTGAGTAAATGGAATTAGAGGTATAGGTCATGAAAAGACGCTATAGCAGTGATAGCAGTGATGAAACCGCTATCGATATGACACCGATGCTCGACATCGTATTCATCATGTTGATCTTCTTTATCGTAACAACATCGTTCGTAAAAGAAGCTGGTCTAGAAGTAAACCGCCCGACGGCAAGCTCTGCGCAAACCGTGAAAAAAGGTAACATCATGGTCGCAGTTGGTGCGGCGGGTGATGTTTGGGTTGATAAACGCCGCATCGAAGTGGACGCGGTTCGCGCGAATATTGAACGTCTTCGTGCAGAAAGCCCTGATGGCGCAGTTGTTATCCAAGCCGACACTGAAGCAAATGCTGGCGTAGTCGTGAAGGTTATGGACCAGATCAAAATGGCAGGTGTAGAAAGCATCTCCATTGCCGCAACCAATAAGGATTAAGCTTATGCGGTATCTGGCCTCAATTGCACTGGCGCTCATTGTCTCCCTCGGGTTGTTCTGGGGGATGGACAAGCTAGTAAACAAAGAGCGCCACGAGTTAGTGTCGAATGATGACCTGCGTATGGTCGAGTTTATTCGCATTAAACCAGACGAAAAAATACAGGAGAAAAAACGCGAACTTCCAAAGCCACCACCGCCTAAGCGTCCGCCGCCGCCGCCAGAAATGAAAGTGACAGCGACAGTAAAACCGGTGATGGAGCAGACCCCAATGGATATGCCAAAGCTTGACCTACCCGTAAATGTTACAGGTGGTTCGGTGCTTGGACATTATAGCCAGGGTGGAGGTGCGCAACTCGCGGGTAGCGGAGGTCCAACACCTCTAGCGACATTCCAACCTCAAATGCCTAGGAAGGCTGCGAAAGCAGGAATAGAAAAAGGGGTCGTCTTATTAGAGTTTACTGTAAACGCACGTGGTGCCGTAGAGGACATCAAAGTTCTTAAAGAGCAACCACGACGCTTAGGCCTCGGTCGAGCGGCAAGAAAAACAGTCTCTAAATGGACATTTAAACCAAAATTGGTTGACGGGAAACCTGTTAGCTCGCGCCTATCGCAAGAAATAGAGTTCTCAACCAATTAAGGAGTCACGATGAAAAGTTTATGGAAAAGCAAAGTGGCTTCTTTAATTCTCTTCGCAGGAGTGGCAATGGCCGCTCCTACGATGGCAAAAGAAGCTCCTCAGTTATCAGATCGGACATTTCGAACCGTTAACAAAGTGCAAGAGTTGATCGCAACTGAAAAATATTCAGCAGCAAAAGAAAAACTAGCAAGCGCTTTAGAAAGCACAAGTTCGAAAAAATACGACCGAGCAGTTTTACTTCAGCAGACTGGCTTTTTGTATTCGCTACAAGACAATTATGTGCAAGCAGCAAAATACTTTGCCGAAGCATTACAGCTCGACGCACTTCCCGTTCCTGTTGCTCAACAAGTTCGCTACAGCTTGGCTCAGCTTTACCTAGCTGAAGAAAAGTATACGTTGTCTGTAAAAACGATGAAGGAATGGTTCAAGGTTGCAGAAACAACCAAAGAGAAGCCTCAAGCTCATGCTTATATCACGTTAGCGAGCGCTTATGTTCAGTTGGAAGATTACAGAAATGCAATCCCACCAACCAAAAAAGCCATCGCGATGAGCAAGAGCCCAAGTGAGTCTTGGTACTTAATTCTCGTTGCATCTCACTACGAGTTAGGCCAGCTGAAAAGCGTTGCCAGTGTACTCAAAACTCTGACTTCAAAGTACCCTCAGAAAAAGCGTTACTGGATGCAACTTTCTGGTGTCTACATGGAGCTAGGTCAAGAACGCAACTCTCTAGCCACCCTAGAAATGGTTTACAAAATGGGGAAACTAGAAGGAGAGAAGGAATATTTACGCTTTGTAAACTTCTTGGCTTATCAAGGTATTCCATATAAAGCAGCCAAAACTCTTGAAAAGGAAATGGCAGCTGGAAACATTGAAAAGACGAAGGAAAACTATGACCGCCTAGCCAGTTTCTGGCAGCAAGCTAAAGAGCTAGATAAATCAATTCTCGCTTATAAAAAGTCATATAACCTCGCTCCTTCTGCTAAAACGCAAATTCAGATTGCTCGCTTAATGATACAAGACAAGCAGTATTCTGAAGCAACTCGTTTTGTAGAAAGCGCGGCATCCAGTGCCTCTAAAGAGCAAAAGGCAGAACTTGAATACATTCGCGGGATGGCCTATTTCGAGCTTAAGCAACCACAAAAGGCCTTGCAGGCAATGAAAGGCGCTGCTCAATCGCCAAAATTCAGGTCAACTGTTAGCCCTTGGATAAATTTCCTAGAGTCTCAAGGATAATTCGAAGATTAAGTGTGAGTCAGTCGCACGCCTGGGGAAGTGAAAGCTTCCCCTTTTTTCCGTTTTATCTTTATTAACCCCTATTTTTAACCAGAGTCACTCACGCAAGCCAAATCGGGACTCTAAACCTAAAATCAGCACACTAAACGGTTGTAGAAATGGTTTTAGCGCGGATGGTAAGTCCTGTACCACGCTCCTTCTTCGCTGTTTAGGAACACTCTGCCGTAAGTAACTATTTCATCTGGGACGATCACAGACAGAAAGATCAACTGGTAACAAAATAGAGATCATGATACTCTTCGCCTCCATTTTTCTGGCGGGATTATCACCAAGATCCACTCCTTTGGTGGTTGATTTCTCAATGCCAGTGCTATCGTTATAAGAATGTCGAACTTTCCTTCGGCACTCAATCAATCCAATCAAAAGTGGAACAGTACAATGGGCAAAGGTACTCTCTATATCGTATCTGCACCTAGCGGCGCAGGTAAATCTAGCTTGATCTCAGCGATGTTGGAACGCAACCCAACCTACGCAATGAAAGTGTCTGTGTCTCACACCACGCGCAACATGCGACCAGGTGAAGAAAATGGTGTCCACTACCATTTTGTAGCGAAAGATGAGTTTGAAGCCCTGATCGCTAAAGGTGACTTCCTAGAATACGCAGAAGTGTTTGGTAATTATTACGGCACATCTCGTGTATGGATTGAAGAAACACTAAATAAAGGTATCGACGTTTTTCTAGATATCGACTGGCAAGGCGCACGCCAAATCCGTGAACAAATGCCAGAAGCCAAAAGCATCTTCATCCTGCCACCATCAAACGGTGAGTTAGAGCGCCGCTTGAACACTCGTGGTCAAGATAGCGATGAAGTGATCGCAAAGCGTATGGCTGAAGCCAAGTCGGAAATCTCTCATTACAACGAGTACGACTACGTGATCGTAAACGACGATTTTGATACCGCTTTGATGGATTTTAAAGCTATCTTGCGTGCTGAAAGATTGAAGGAAGAAAAGCAAGCTGCTAAATATAAAGGTATGCTTGACGCGTTGTTAGCAGAGTAACTTCAAAAAAGTCACGCTGTAAAACATAAAAGAATTTCCCGTTTTTTGCCCAGTGCGAAAAACACAATAAACTACCTGAGAAAGTCCACAAACGGTGGCTTGTCTAATTGCTAGTAAATAAAGTAGTTAGGTTGTATACTTTCTCGTCATTCTAAAATTTTAGTTAACTATTTGGAGTCCTCATGGCACGCGTAACTGTTCAAGACGCTGTTGAAAAAGTTGGCAACCGTTTCGACCTAGTACTGATTGCGGCTCGCCGCGCTCGTCAAATGCAAACTGGCGGTAAAGATGCACTAGTGCCAGAAGAGAACGATAAGCCAACGGTTATCGCTCTACGCGAAATCGAAGAAGGTTTAATTACTAAAGAAGTTCTAGACGCTCGTGAACGTCAAGAACAGCAAGAGCAAGAAGCGGCAGAGCTAGCGGCAGTAAGCAGCATCGCTCACAACCGTTAATTCTGACTTTAGAATTCAACAACCTCCCGGGCCTATAATTTGTATCTATTCGATAGCCTCAAAGACGTTGCCCAAGAATACCTAACAGAGCCTCAGATTGAGGCTCTGCGTCAATCTTATGTGGTAGCGAGAGATGCCCATGAAGGGCAAACCCGCTCTAGCGGTGAACCATACATCATCCACCCTGTCGCAGTGGCTCGTATCTTGGCCGAAATGCGCCTTGATATCGAAACCCTCCAAGCTGCTTTGCTGCATGACGTCATTGAAGACTGTGATGTAACTAAAGAAGATCTCGAAGAGAAATTCGGCAACACTGTCGCAGAATTGGTTGATGGTGTATCTAAACTGGACAAACTCAAATTCCGCGATAGGAAAGAGGCTCAGGCTGAGAACTTTCGTAAGATGGTTCTGGCCATGGTGCAAGATATCCGCGTCATTCTGATCAAACTGGCTGACCGCACGCACAACATGCGTACGCTTGGCGCGCTTCGACCAGATAAAAAGCGTCGTATTGCTCGTGAAACATTAGAAATTTACGCGCCCCTCGCTCATCGTCTTGGTATTCACAATATCAAAACCGAACTCGAAGAGTTGGGCTTTGAGGCGCTATATCCCAACCGCTACCGCGTACTGAAAGAAGTGGTTAAAGCCGCACGTGGTAATCGTAAAGAGATGATCCAACGCATTCACAGCGAAATAGAAGGCCGTCTGCAAGATTTCGGCTTGAATGCTCGCGTCGTTGGTCGTGAGAAAAACCTGTTCTCTATCTATAACAAGATGAAAACCAAAGAACAGCGCTTTCACACCATCATGGATATCTATGCGTTCCGAGTCGTTGTTGATACCGCTGATACTTGTTATCGCGTTTTAGGCCAAGTACACAGCTTGTATAAGCCACGTCCTGGTCGCATGAAAGATTACATCGCGGTACCAAAGGCGAACGGCTACCAATCGCTACACACTTCCATGGTTGGTCCACACGGCGTACCTGTTGAAGTTCAGATCCGTACTGAAGATATGGATCAAATGGCGGACAAAGGTGTCGCGGCACACTGGTCTTACAAAGACAAAGGCGACAAGTCTGGCACCACTGCGCAAGTAAAAGCTCAGCGTTGGATGCAAAGCCTGTTAGAGCTACAACAAAGCGCGGGTAACTCATTCGAATTCATTGAAAACGTAAAATCCGATCTTTTCCCAGATGAGATTTACGTCTTCACACCAAAAGGTCGTATCGTTGAATTACCTTTAGGCGCAACGGCTGTCGACTTTGCCTATGCCGTACATACCGATGTAGGCAACTCTTGTGTTGGTGCTCGTGTTGATCGTAACCCTTACCCATTGAGTAAGGCATTGAAAAACGGTCAGACGGTGGAAATTATCAGTGCCCCTGGTGCGCGTCCGAATGCGGCATGGCTAAACTATGTCGTGACTTCTCGTGCCCGCACTAAGATTCGACAAGTACTGAAAACGATGCGTCGTGAAGAGTCGATTACTTTAGGTCGTCGCCTACTTAATCACGCACTTGGCCGTCACTCGATTGATTCAATTTATCCAGAAAATATCCAAGAAGTCTTGAATGATCTTCGCCTAGAAAGCATCGATGATTTATTGGCTGCTATTGGATTGGGTGAGTTGATGAGCATTGTGATCGCACGTCGTCTCCTTGGTGACACCGAAGAGCTCACAACAACAAGTTCAATCCCAACGGACTCGAAGAAGAAGCTTCCGATTCGTGGCGCAGAAGGCTTATTGCTGACGTTTGCAAATTGTTGTCATCCTATCCCAGATGATCACATCATTGCTCACGTATCGCCTGGTCGTGGTTTGGTTGTTCACCGAGAAACATGTCCGAACGTTCGTGGTTATCAGAAAGAGCCAGACCGTTATATGGCTGTCGCTTGGTCTGAAGACTACGATAAAGAGTTCATTGCTGAACTTAAAGTCGACATGCTTAACAACCAAGGTGCTCTTGCAGAACTGACCAACGTGATCTCGAAAACAGGGTCAAACATTCATGGTCTTTCAACGGAAGAACGTGATGGTCGTTTATACACTGTGACAGTGCTGTTGACGACGAAAGATCGTGTCCACCTTGCTGGTATCATGCGTAAGATTAAGGCAATGCCTCAAGCAACCCGAGTCAGACGCAGAAAGAACTAACCTCTATCGCCACCTACTCTGTTAGGTGGCGATTTTTTATACCTCAATAAATATGAACCTAGAACGTTACAACCGTATTCACCAAGTCCTAAAAACTCGCCAAACTGATCTGACACTTTGTCTCGAAGAAGTACATAAGCCAAACAACGTCTCTGCTGTGATCCGCACCGCTGACGCGACAGGCTTACACAAAGTTCACGCAATTTGGCCAGACAAAATGCGTACGCTGAGCCATACCTCAGCTGGCGCGCGTAACTGGGTTGAAGTGGATACTCACGATTCGATTGAAACTGCGATTACCGAACTCAAAGCGCAAGGTATGCAGGTTTTGGTGACCAATCTTTCGGACACCGCCGTCGATTTTCGCGAGATCGACTACACCAGACCAACGGCAATCATTTTAGGCAGTGAAAAAGTTGGCGCTTCGGAGCAAGCCAAACAGCTTGCCGATCAAGACATTATTATCCCAATGGTGGGCATGGTGCAGTCACTAAACGTATCGGTTGCCAGTGCCGTAATTTTGTATGAAGCGCAACGTCAACGTGAAGCCGCAGGCATGTACGACCGAGAAGAAAGCGCTCTGCCTAAAGAGACAATCAACCGTATTCTCTTTGAACGTGGTCACCCAGTGCTGGCAAAGGTCGCGAAACGAAAAGGGCTCGTTTACCCACCACTCGATGAAGAAGGTCAAATCATCGCCGATGACGCGTGGTGGCAAGAGATGCAAAGCAAGTAACAGACTTTCGTCATCCTGAACGGCGGCGAAGGAGCGTGGTTCAGGATCTAATTCTCAAATATACAGATGCTGATAGTGTTAACTTCAGCGACATACTTGTTGGAAATAGAATCCTGATGTCGCTAAAGCTCCTCGGAATGATAGGTTATCAGTCAAATCATGACACTAACTAAAGCATGACTATTTTTTCCTGTACAAAAACACAGCTCCATGGTTAACATACTGCTATGTTAACCATTTTCTTGAGCCCTCTATGTCCGCCCAAATGTTATCTGCCGTCCCATTAACCTCCCTTTCTGGAGTTGGCGCGAAAGTCGCAGAAAAACTAGCCAAAGTTGGCTTACATAGCGTTCAAGATTTGCTGTTTCACCTTCCGTTACGCTACGAAGATCGTACTCGTATTTACCCTATTGCCAAACTGCATGCTGGCCTTTGGGCGGCAGTGCAAGGTAAGGTCATGGTAGTCGACACCATCTTCGGTAAGCGCAAAATGCTAACGGTAAAAATCAGCGACGGTAATGGCACTATCACGCTGCGCTTTTTCAACTTTACCGCAGCCATGAAGAACAATTTCACGCAAGGTAAGTTAGTACATGCTTACGGTGAAATTAAGCGCGGTGGCATGGGTTTGGAAATTGTTCATCCTGACTACAAGTTTTACGTCAGCGAGCAAAAGCCCGATGTAGAACAGAGCTTAACCCCTGTTTATCCCACCACCGATGGATTGCGTCAAATCACATTGCGCAACCTTACCGAACAAGCTTTAGCCCTGCTTGATAAAACCGCAGTGCAGGAATTACTTCCAGCGGGGTTGTATGACCATCAAATCACGATGTCGCAAGCGCTGCACACCATTCATCGCCCACCACCAACCATTAATTTAGATGAGTTTGACGAAGGCAAACATCCTGCCCAAATCCGCTTGATCATGGAAGAATTGCTCGCACAAAACTTATCGATGCTAGCGGTGCGTAGCAAAGGTCAGAAGGATTCAGCGCTACCTCTCAGTCCTTGTAATAAACTAAAAACGCAGCTTTTAGCCCAACTGCCTTTCTCTCCTACAAACGCTCAAACCCGAGTAGTACAAGAGATTGAAGCCGATCTAGAAAAACCGCACCCAATGATGCGATTAGTGCAAGGCGATGTTGGTTCGGGGAAAACGTTGGTTGCCGCTTTGGCCGCTGTTAGAGCCATTGAGCATGGCCATCAGGTGGCACTCATGGCGCCAACCGAACTATTGGCCGAGCAACACGCTATCAACTTCGCAAACTGGTTTGAAACAATGGGCATTCAAGTCGGTTGGTTAGCGGGCAAACTCAAAGGTAAGGCAAAGGAAGCCGAGTTGGCTCGTATTGCCAGTGGTGAAGCACAAATGGTAGTGGGTACTCACGCGCTATTCCAAGAGCACGTTGAATTTCATCACCTTGCTTTGGTCATCATTGATGAACAGCACCGCTTCGGTGTCCATCAGCGATTAGAATTGCGTGAAAAAGGCGCAAAACAAGGCGCCTATCCACATCAGTTGATCATGACGGCGACGCCTATTCCTCGCACCTTAGCCATGACCGCTTACGCCGATCTGGAAACTTCCGTGATTGACGAACTACCACCGGGTCGAACGCCGATTCAAACCGTTGCTATTCCTGATACAAAACGTGACGACATCGTCGAGCGTGTCCGAAATGCCTGCTTAAACGAAGGCAAGCAGGCATATTGGGTGTGTACCCTGATTGATGAGTCGGAAGTATTAGAAGCGCAAGCCGCGGCAGATACCGCAGAAGAGCTTCAACGTAAGCTACCGGACGTAAAAATTGGTCTAGTACACGGACGAATGAAGCCGGCAGAGAAACAAGCGGTGATGCAAGATTTCAAAGACAATAAACTGCATTTGCTGGTCGCAACGACAGTGATTGAAGTTGGTGTGGATGTGCCAAACTCTAGCTTGATGATCATAGAAAACCCTGAACGTCTTGGTTTGGCACAATTACACCAGTTAAGAGGTCGCGTGGGCCGAGGTTCCGTTGCTAGCCATTGTGTGCTGCTGTACCACTCTCCGCTGTCAAAAACCGCGCAAAAACGTCTCGGAGTACTACGTGAAAGTAACGATGGCTTCGTCATTGCGCAGAAAGACCTAGAAATTCGTGGCCCTGGAGAACTATTGGGTACAAAGCAGACAGGTCTTGCTGATTTCAAAATCGCAGACTTAGTTCGAGATCAACGTCTGATTCCCGAAGTTCAGCGTATTGCGCGTCATATTCATGACAATTACCCGACTAACGCAACAGCAATTATCGATCGCTGGTTGGGTGAGCGGGATATTTACTCCAAAGCGTAATGATTGAAAGCGAGCCAAATGGCTCGTTTTTTAATACGCCAAAAACAAAGCAAACGTTTGCTTTTTGAGTAAATCTCTCTATAATCGCGCACAAATTTTTAAGTGTGTTAGATCACACTCCACCAACCTGAGTTGACTCTGATTAACAGCAATCACAGGTAACGACGTCAACTCCACCCTGCTCTCCCATTCAGCGAGAACTAGGGAAATATTGCGACTAGCGAGACAAACAATGACAACTTCAAACCGATCTTCGGAACTGGTCTATCAACTCAACGATCGACCACCTTTGCCTCAAACCATTTTTGCCGCACTTCAGCACTTATTGGCGATGTTCGTTGCGGTGATTACACCTTCATTAATCATTTGCCAATCTTTGGGCGTTCCGGCCGATCAAACCAACACCATTATCAGCATGTCGCTGTTTGCATCTGGTGTTTCTTCCTTTATCCAAATCCGTACCTTTGGCCCTATTGGCTCCGGCTTGCTATCGGTGCAAGGCACCAGCTTTAACTTTTTGGGTCCAATCATCGGTGCGGGTTTATCACTCAAAGCAGGTGGCGCGGACATCAGCACCATGATGGCGGCGATTTTCGGTACGATTTTAGTCGCCTCTTTTGCCGAGATCTTACTGTCTCGTGTGCTTGAGCATGCCCGCCGAATCATCACTCCGCTTGTTTCAGGCATCGTCGTCACTCTTATCGGTCTCACACTGATTCAAGTCGGCTTAGTATCAATGGGCGGTGGCTACGCAGCATTAAATGAAGGAACCTTCGGCAGCTTAGACAAACTTGCTCTGGCTGGGACGGTACTTGGATTAATTGTGATTTTAAACCGCTCGAAAAACCCATACATCCGTGTGGCTTCAATCGTGATTGCGATGCTAGTGGGCTACATCATGGCGTATTTTATGGGGATGGTAGATACTTCTCAGCTAGGCGCAACCGAGATCGTAGCACTGCCCGTACCAATGCAATATGGCTTATCGTTTGACTGGTCTCTGTTCATTCCGCTGGTACTGATTTTCTTTATTACCGCACTAGAAGCCATCGGTGATATTACCGCAACATCTGAAGTGTCTGGTGAGCCAGTAAAAGGCCCAGTGTACATGAAACGCATTAAGGGCGGTGTGTTAGCAGACGGCTTAAACTCTGCAATCGCAGCCGTTTTCAACAGCTTCCCGAACTCAACGTTTAGCCAGAATAACGGCATCATCATGCTAACAGGAGTCGCGAGCCGCTACGTTGGTTACTTTATTTCTGGCATGTTAGTGATTCTTGGCTTGTTTCCTGGCGTCGCTAGCTTTGTTCAGCTGATTCCTGAGCCAGTACTTGGCGGCGCAACGATTGTCATGTTTGGTACGATTGCTGCCGCTGGTGTGCGTATTATCTCTCGTGTTGAGCTCGATCGCCGCGCAATTCTGATCATGGCCTTATCCTTCTCAATGGGACTTGGTATCGCACAAAAACCAGAGATCCTGCAATTTATGCCAGAATTTATTAAGAGTATTTTCTCAACTGGTGTTGCAGCAGGTGGCATCACAGCGATCATTTTAAATCTACTTCTGCCAGAGAAACTGGAAGACGAAGATGAACTTCCTCAGGAAGTGAAAGAGTCTTAAGATTATTGAGAATAAGAAAAGCCCAACCTATTTAGGTTGGGCTTTTTGTTTAAAGGGTGCAGGCCATCGACTTACTTGGTAGGAAAGCTGATTTGAGCGATTAAACCGCCTTCACTGCGATTACGCATCACCACAGAGCCTGAATGTTGGCTGATTATACGCTTCACAATCGCCAACCCTAGCCCAGTGCCTTCACTACCGCGAGCGGTGTCACCACGCGTAAAGGGTTCAAATAACCTCGCGATTTGAGAATGCTCAATACCCGGTCCGTTGTCCTCTACTGAGATCCACACTAGCTGCTTATCTGCTGTCACACCAGTGCTGATTTTGACCCAGCCATTACCATAACGTAGCGCATTCACAACTAAGTTACTGATCGCCCGCTTAATCGCAATCGCACTTCCTTTGGCTGGCGGCAAGTTAAGATTAAGATCTGTTTCAATTTCAACCTCATAACCACCTTCAGAACTGGCGACGTCACTGGCAATCGTACTGATATCAACCGCTTCAAACGATTCTTGGTTCACCGGTTTGAGGTAATCCATAAACTGACTGATGATCTCATTACATTCTTCCGTATCGCTAATGATCCCCTCCGCAAGATAGCTGTCCTCAGGAGACATCATTTCTGTCGCTAGGCGAATACGCGTCAGAGGCGTTCGTAAGTCATGGCTAATCCCCGCCATTAATAAGGCTCGGTCTTCTTCTAGCTCTTGAATACCTTTCGACATTTGATTAAAGGCTCGAGTTACAGAGCGAATTTCCGATGCGCCTTTTTCTGCCAACGGTGGCGGGATTTCGCCTCGACCGACGTCTTTCGCGGCTCTCTCTAAAGCCAAAAGTGGGCGGTTTTGTAAACGAATAAACAACCAACCACCAGCAATGATCAGCAGCGCCATAATCAAGCTGTTACGAAACAGCGGTGCAAAATCTTCTTCTTGCAGCTCAGATAAAGGAATACGAATGATGGAGTTCGGCAACTTTTCGATGTGCATCCACAAAATGTAACTTTCATCGCCAAGCAATAAGCGCACTTCTGTAGGCGAACCCAGCTCTTGGCTCATTTCTTCAGACATCAAATCAATCGACATTGCGTGATGAAATTCAATCGCCTTATCGCTATCGAGACTATGAACCGTCACCCCTAGTCTTTCTAATAATTGACGTCTTAACGGTGCATCAGACTTTAAAGGTCCTTCATCATCAAGCACTAAATTGAGCTCATGGGCGAGAATTTTATTGAACTGCTGCAAACTCGGCATCAACGCGTAGTTAAAAACGGCGTAATAAGAGAAAACTTGGCTCGCGAGAAGCAAAGAGATGAACAGCAGAATAGATTGTGTCAGTGAACTTCGGATGCGCATGGAACGTTCCTAGTGGTCCTAATCGCGAAATTTCAGCCTTCAAAGGGAAGGTAATGAAGGCTGAAGTTGCTATAGCCAAGTGCTGGCTATGGAGTGAAGAGGTTACACCTCTTTGCCGTCTGGGACGAAAACATAACCTAGGCCCCATACGGTTTGAATGTAGCGCGGCTTGCTCGGATCGTCTTCTAACATGCGACGTAAACGTGAGATTTGTACGTCAATAGAACGTTCCATTGCAGAATATTCACGGCCACGCGCCATGTTCATCAATTTGTCTCGTGACATTGGCTCACGTGCATTCATCACGAGCGCCTTTAGGACAGCAAACTCTCCAGAGGTGAGTGGCATTGCCTCATCACCGCGGAACATCTCGCGAGTGCCTAGATTGAGTCGGAACTCCCCGAACTCCACCACTTTTTCTTCCGTGCTTGGTGCACCCGGCAACTCTACGGTTTGGCGGCGTAATACGGCCTTGATGCGAGCCAATAATTCGCGTGGGTTAAACGGTTTTGGCAAATAATCATCCGCCCCTACCTCAAGACCTACGATGCGGTCCACTTCATCACCTTTCGCGGTGAGCATTAAGATTGGCAACATATTGTTCGCGTGGCGTAGACGACGACAAATTGACAAACCGTCTTCACCTGGCAACATTAGGTCTAGCACCATTAAGTGAAAGTTTTCGCGCGTTAGTAGGCGATCCATCTGTTCGCCATTGGCGACACTTCGTACCTGAAAACCTTGCTCAGAAAGGTAACGCTCCAATAGAGCACGTAAACGAGCATCGTCATCAACCACTAAAATTTTATGATTTTCTTGCATTGAAACATCCTTTCAGAAGCGTCTATTGTCGAAAATGTATCACTGTTTTTCCTAACGTGCTCAAGCAAATTGTTACTCTTTTTATCTTAAGCGCTTTATTCTCTCTCTAGCAGGTATTTTCAGCACCTACTATTGACCATAATTCCATTCCAGTTCACGTTTGGCCTCAAGCAGCTCTTGCTGTGCCTCAGCCAGCTTGTGACGTTTTTTCTCAATTTTGTCTGCTTTCCCTGAATGCTGAGCTTCGACTAATTCTTCCTCTCGCTCCTCAACTTCTTTAGTCTTTTCTTCCACTTCTGCTTGCAGCTCTTGCCGCAGCTCACCTTCCGAGCATTCATTCTGGATAGCGGAAAGTGCTTGCTCCAAGCCTTTAATGCGATGCTCATTACCTTGCGCTTTTGCATACTCAAGCTGCTGCTCTACCGCTAACTCTTTAGCGTCACAGCCTTTCACTTCATCTTGAGCAAAAACTGAAAGTGAGAATCCTATTGTTAGTGCAGCACTACACATGACTGCTTTGTTCATTTTACTTCTCCGAGAAAGGCACCATGCCTTTATACCAAATATTCTGACGTTGAGACCCAAGTCACTTCTAGTGAACTTCATGAGACTTGAATCGGTGATAAAGCCTCAGTCTTCCGAGGCCGGTTGAGTGTATTCAATTGAGTTGATGAACCACTCTTTTTCACCTTCTGGGGTGCGTACCGTGAACTCTTCATCCACTTGTTTTTTCAACATCGCTCGCGCCATAGGTGAATCGATAGAGATGTAGTCTTTCGCATCGCCATAAATCTCTTCAGGCCCGACAATACGAAACTTTTTCACTTCTCCTGCCTCATTTTCTATTTCCACCCATGCACCAAAAAAGACTTTGCCTTCTTGTTGCGGAGAATAGTCAACGATCGTGACTTCTGGCAGGAATTTACGAAGGAAGCGGACACGACGGTCGATCTGACGGAGTAAACGTTTATTGAAGGTGTAATCCGCATTTTCTGAGCGATCGCCCAGGCTCGCAGCCCAAGTGACGATCTTGGTGATTTCCGGACGCTTTTCATTCCAAAGGTAATCATGCTCTTGTTTGAGTTTGTTGTAACCTTCTCGTGTAATCAGCTTAGTTTTCAAATTAACTCCTATCTCAACTAAAAAATGCTGCTCTTTGGCAGCATTAAGGAGATGATATACCCAAAGATCCAATGTTGTTCAGGCTTTGGGTATCAAGGTGATAAGGCGGCCAGAGTGTTACTTTTCGTAATCCGGTTTTTGCGTCACGATGTAATTCGTATCACTCGAAACAACCGCGCCATGTTTTAGGAAGTTTTTACCTAAAATCATGCTGTAATGGAAGCGACCTCGGTCCTGTAAGTTGACTCGGATCTTCTTCTCTAATTCGCCAAGCTTAACATGCATTTCAACCACAGGGCGTACGTTCGCTTTCTCACCTTTCTTCGCTTTAATACGCATGACATCAACAACAGGCTTAGTAAACGCCTGTTTCATGCCAAGATCGTTCTCATAGGTAAAGCTCACCATGTCTTTGCCGTCTTTCTTAAACTGCTTGATGTTCTTAGCATTGATTGAGCTTACATCTGCACCCGTGTCTAACTTCACAGGGAAAGACATCCCCTCAACTTCCGCCACTTCGATGTGGCCAGCTTTGAAAAGTGGCCTTGCATCTAGTAGATGGTCTGCGCGAGTGTTCAGCAACACACCACCCTTGGCTATGTCATGACCAAAGACGAAAAAGGGTTGAGTGTCACCCTCATCAAGCACATCGAGCGCAAACTTCATTGATGTGTCTTTCCTACCGAGAAGAAAGTCTCCTTCAACAACAGGGCGCACCGCGCTGCCAACCTTGAGCTTTTTCAACACTGGTTTGGTGATTTTTTCTTCTTTCCCCTCATCGTTCATTAAATAAAACGTGACGGACTCATCCTTACCTTTTTCTGTTACTTCAAACCCATTTACACGCAGTAATGGCGTTTTCACAGTAAAAGTGGGGTAAGCAGGGACGGTATAACCATCAATGGTGACCTGTTCTTCTGGTGAAACGACAAGAGGTTTTGATTTGAGCGCGCTTTTGAACGTTTTTTCTACGCCACCCAGTAGATTTTCTCTGTCCGTATCAATAACAAAGTGCTGACTCGCGACGTCCCGACCTAAGCGAATTTGCGAACTGAACTTACTGCGATCACGCAGATACACCAACCAACGTTGAGTTTCATTTTCGCCGACTTTGACGGGTAAATAGACTAAAGGGCGCTCGCTTTTGGTCGTTTTCAGCATTCGTACCAAGGGTAATGTCATTGGATGACGCTTGCCATTCTCGCCCTCTAACATAAAAGAGACTTCGTTATGCTTTTTGTCTACCTTGATGTCCAGTGCATGGACGTTGGTATAACGGCTAGAAGTTGAGATGCTGATCTTATATGGCACACCTTCGACTTCAACCGTCTCTTTTTTGCCAATCATTTTTGCGCGTGGCTGTTCTTGAAGGTAATCGTAACCAGCGAAGACCCATGCGTTATCATCGAGATAGGTTTTACCAATCAAGATAGGAGAAGAGAATTGCGTACGCTTGGTCAGGTTCACTTCCGTATCAACGGTGTGACCAGCGATTGTCATCGGCATTTTTATTGTCGGGCGTAGGATGGGCTTTTTGCTTGTTCGGCTGCGAATCGCGCTCACTCTTTCCAGATCATCGGTAATCTGTATTTCCTTCCCTGTATAAGGGTGAGGAACCGTAAAGCTAACCTTTACTTGATATGGCTTAAAGCTGTCGGCGTCCCACTTTGCCTTCGTACCACCTAAGTCATCGACAATCGCCCAAAGTAACTCGTTATCTTTCAAATCTTGGTAATCTGGGTGTGAGCTACTGACATGGATATTCTCCGCATGCATCGATGTCGTATCTGCACCAGTATCAATCTTGCCAATAAATGGCACCGCTTTTAGTTCCGGAATGTCACTGTAGTAGACGCTCTCCACACGCCCTAGTACCAATTTGTTATCGAGCTGATAAACGGGAGCTTGTGTGGTTCCTGAGATAGATTGCGCCCAACTAAGCGGGGCGACAAGTAAGGCACTCGTAAGCGCTAACGCCAAAGACATTTTTTTCATCATGATTATCCGTATAAGCCGAGGTACATTTAGTGATATCAACAACCGTGGAATTAGGTTAGTCGATAACTGCGGATATAAGTTCTCAATTTAATTACAGTTTTGACATAAATCTGACTGATGTCCACCAGCGCCCGGTAAATTTTTGCCTCGTTAATTTAAAACATTGCAAATTCTTCGAATGACCCCAATGTTCTATACAACCCAAACCGAATTAAAAGAGAAAACACGGATGAGCCAAGCTATCTGTCGCATGATTGCTCAAGAACTGAATGTTCGCCCAGAGCAAGTCAACGCCGCTGTCACCCTAATTGATGATGGCAACACTGTCCCTTTTATTGCACGTTACCGCAAAGAGGTGACGGGGGGCCTTGATGATACCCAGCTGCGTACTTTGGACAGCCGTCTGTCTTACCTTCGTGAAATGGATGATCGCCGTCAAACCATCCTCAAATCAATCCAAGAGCAAGGCAAACTGACGCCAGAGCTAGAACAAGAGATCGCGCAGGCAGACAGCAAAACTCGTCTTGAAGACTTATACCTACCTTACAAACCCAAGCGTCGTACGAAAGGTCAGATCGCGATTGAGGCTGGTCTTGAGCCACTCGCAGATCAACTTTGGAATCATCCACAAACCGAGCCAGAAAGCGAAGCAAGCAAATACCTTGATGCAGACAAAGGCATCGCAGACACCAAAGCTGCATTGGATGGCGCTCGCGCGATCATCATGGAGCGCATCGCAGAAGACGCAAACTTACTGGAAAAAATTCGCAACCACTTAAATCGCAATGCGGAACTGGTTTCACGAGTCGTTGAAGGCAAAGAGCAAGAAGGCGAGAAGTTTAAAGATTACTTCAACCACAACGAGCCCCTAAGCAAAGTGCCATCGCACCGCGCACTGGCGATGCTACGCGGCCGTAACGAAGGCTTCCTGACATTGGCGATGAACGCTGATCCAGAACAGGAAGAAGGCGCTCGTCAGTCTTACTGCGAAACGATTATCGCCGACCATTATGGCGTAACGCTAAGCAGCGCACCGGCGGATACCTGGCGTAAGCAAGTGATCAGCTGGGCATGGCGCATCAAAGTATCGATGCACATGGAAACCGAGCTAATGGGCGCAATGAAAGAGCGCGCTGAAATCGAAGCGATTGAAGTATTCGCCACTAACCTAAAAGACTTGTTGATGGCAGCACCGGCTGGCCCTCGTGCAACACTTGGTCTCGATCCGGGTCTGCGTACAGGTTCAAAAATCGCGGTTGTCGACTCAACAGGTAAAGTGCTTGCAACCGAAACCATCTACCCTCACCCACCACAAAAACAATACGACAAGTCAGCACAAATCGTTGAGCAGTTGGTGCGTAAGTACAACGTGGATTTGATTGCGATTGGTAACGGTACGGCTTCACGTGAAACCGACAGCTTTGTCGCAGACGTCATCAAACGTGGCAACCTGAAAGTTCAGAAGATCATCGTAAGTGAAGCGGGGGCTTCGGTTTACTCAGCGTCTGAGCTTGCAGCAAAAGAGTTCCCGAATATGGACGTATCACTGCGTGGTGCAGTGTCGATTGCACGTCGTTTGCAAGATCCATTGGCTGAACTCGTGAAAATTGATCCGAAATCTATTGGTGTGGGTCAATACCAGCACGATGTAAGCCAATCTATGTTGGCAAAACGCCTAGATGCGATTGTGGAAGACTGTGTAAACGCGGTTGGTGTTGATGTGAACACTGCTTCTGCGGCGCTACTGACGCGCGTAGCAGGCTTATCAAGCACCATCGCGCAGAACATTGTCGACTTCCGCGATGAAAACGGTCGCTTCGAAGCACGTACAACCTTGAAGAAAGTACCTCGTTTAGGTCCTAAGGCGTTCGAGCAGTGTGCGGGCTTCCTGCGTATTATGGATGGTAAGAACCCACTTGATGCGTCTGCGGTTCACCCAGAAGCGTACCCAGTGGTCAAAGCGATTTCTGAAAAGAACAACAAAGATATCAAAGCGCTAATTGGTGATTCTAGCTTCCTAAAAGGTCTGCATGCGGTCGATTACACCGACGATAACTTCGGCGTTCCAACCATTACAGACATCATCAAAGAGTTAGACAAGCCGGGTCGTGACCCACGTCCAGAATTCAAAACGGCGACCTTTGCAGAAGGTGTAAACTCGGTATCTGACTTGGAACCGGGCATGATTCTAGAAGGCGTGGTGTCTAACGTAGCCAACTTCGGTGCCTTCGTTGATATCGGCGTTCACCAAGATGGTCTTGTGCATATTTCTGCACTGACAGATCGTTATGTGTCTGACCCACGTGAAGTGGTGAAAGCAGGCGACATCGTCAAAGTGAAAGTGATGGAAGTGGACGTGCAGCGTAAGCGCATTGGTCTATCGATGCGTATGAACGACGAACCGGGTCAAGACAACCGCAGCCAACGCTCATCAGCAGCGCCACGTCGTAATGACCAACCGCAGCGTCGTCAGCCTCGCCGTGATGATTCGTCATCGAACAGCGCGATGGGCGGTGCGTTTGCTGCAGCGTTTGCTAAAGCGAAAAAGTAACCTTACCTAGGCTTCACCGCTAACGAGCTTTCATAACTAAAAAGAAAACGCTCCAATCAGTCAACCTGCTTGGAGCGTTTTTGTTTGAGTAGGATATTGAGTCGTCATAATACTGCTATCACTTCTGACGGGGTATGGGGAGCGACTGCATGACCATAATGAAACTTGATCACCTTCCTGCGCTTTTCCATTAATCCTTCATTGATCGCAGCATCCAAAATGCGCTTTGGTAAGCGAAAGCGGATCGCGTAGCCTTTCCCCTGGTCTTCACTATACGATTTGAGCGCAAGCAAACTAAAAAGCCGTTCTAGTGTATCTTCCGGCTCTTCTTGATAACGCGTGTCGACTTCCGTTTCCATATCATAATCAGGATGCTCTGAAGGATCCCAAGAAGACTGACGTCGGCGCTTGTCATCACCTTTTACTTTTCGCTCTGCATTGGTTTTGGCCAATGCGACCGTTGGCGTTACAGGCTCTCGGACTTTATTGTCGCGAGCTGCTTGTTCCGTCTGCACATTCACGGATGGGGCGATCAGTGGCACACTTACGTTGGTCGGTGACACAATCATTGCGAACCCTCCTCAGAGTCGCCCAACTCGTCAATATGGCTTAGCTTTATTGGCTAATAAAACCTCACCAGCCTTTATATCGACCACTTTTTAAACAACTTGAGGTATTTCCGCTCGTACTTGCTCAATCGTGAGCAAACTCTCGGATTTGAACACAAAATTCGTCATGTTCGGTGATAAAAGGCGCATGAGAGGACTGATTAAAAACAAACTGCTGGGTATGAGGCAACTGTTCACTTAAATCGTTAGCTACTTTAATTGGCACCAACCCATCTAAACGGCCATAAAGACGCAACATTGGAACAGAAAGAGACGTCAACGCATCGCGCAGATCCACATCAGCAAGGATGTTTAGCCCAACCAACAGCGATTCAGGGTTTGGCTGAGGGCGCGATAGTACCGCTTGCTTGAGCTGTTTAACGTCTTTACGCGCTGATGGGCTGCCCATCGCTTGCAACGCCATAAAGCGCTCAATGGTCAGTGAGAAATCTTCTAGCAACTGAGAGGTGAACGCACTCAGTACATTCGGTTGAATGCCGCGCCACGGTTTTTCTGCGGCAAATTTTGGTGAGCTGGCAACCGTGATTAACTTGCTCACACGCTGCGGAGCATTAAGTGCAATGTGGGTTGCCACCAAGCCACCTAATGACCAGCCAAGCCAGACCGCTTTTTCTGGCGCGTCTTGCAGAACAAGGTCAGCAATTTTGGCTAAGTCTTCAGCGTGAGTTTCAGCACTGTGTCCGTACCCCGGAAGGTCGACCACATGCACTCGGAAATAAGGTTGAAGAGACTCGACCGTCTGCTGCCATACCGCACCATTCATGCCCCATCCATGAAGCAACACCAAATCTGGTCCTTGACCAAATGACTGCCAGTGTAATTTCGTGCTCATGCTCTCAATCTCTCCCACTTATTTTATTCCCTACGGCTTCAGCCAAGCGTTAGGCTGAGTAAAATATCACCATGAATACACGCTATGTTATCTCATCACTGGCAAAACATCATGCATCGTGTATTGAGCAGTCAATGCGGCCTGTGTCGGTTCCCTATTCAAACACCAAGCCACACAAATACTCTGCGCTGGTGCGAGCACTGTTTAAAATACCTAACTCCGGTAAAACGATGTCAACGCTGCGGTTTATCATTACAGAAAGAAGAAATGAGTACGGATAGTATTTGTGGTGAATGTCTTTCAAAGCCACCGCCATGGCAAATGCTATACACGTTAGGCG
Source organism: Vibrio sp. Y58_MX_L22 (assembly GCF_024181865.1). Taxonomy (NCBI): domain Bacteria; kingdom Pseudomonadati; phylum Pseudomonadota; class Gammaproteobacteria; order Vibrionales; family Vibrionaceae; genus Vibrio; species Vibrio sp. Y58_MX_L22. Next base: position 120,308 of record NZ_JAMZAN010000006.1, on the reverse strand, counting down.
ATTACGACTTTCCCCTTTCACGGGAAGTACAACGCTTTAAAGATCACGGAGAGTCTTGGCATGTAAAAGCATTAACCGAGCAACTGGCACAGCGCATCACCACGCCAGCTCCAATCATTACCAGTGTGCCATTGCACTGGCAGCGTTACCTGCGCCGGGGTTTTAATCAAAGTGATGTTTTAGCCCGACACCTCGCCAAGCAATTGCAGACTAATTTTGATGCGAAGGTCTTTCGTCGAGTAAAGCTCGCCCAATCACAGCGTGGTAATACCAAAACAAGCCGTGAACAAAACTTAAAAGGCGCGTTTATTCTCAATAAGCGCCCTCACTCTTCCCATGTTGCCATCGTCGATGATGTAGTCACCACAGGCAGTACCGTCCGACAATTATGTCATTTACTACTTGAAGTTGGCGTAGAAAGCATCGATATTTACTGCATCTGCAGAACACCTGCTCCTCGTTCTCTCTAGATCGCTTCGCCATGCCTTAGCATCAAAAAGACTAGACCCATACGTCAACAAGAGTAGAATAGCAGCAGTAACCTACAAATTTACTCGGGTATTCGTCGTGTCAAATATTACTATTACAGAAACTGCGCAAACGCATTTCGCTAACCTTTTAGGTCAACAACCTGAAGGCACTAACATTCGTATTTTCGTTGTGAACCCAGGTACACAAAACGCTGAGTGTGGCGTGTCTTACTGCCCACCAGAAGCAGTAGAATCGACCGACACTGAACTCTCTTACAGCGGTTTTTCAGCTTACGTGGATGAGCTAAGCCTGCCATTCCTTGAAGACGCTGAAATCGATTTTGTTACCGATAAAATGGGCTCTCAGCTAACGCTAAAAGCACCTAACGCTAAAATGCGTAAAGTTGCGGACGACGCACCACTGGTCGAGCGCGTTGAGTACGTTATCCAAACTCAAGTGAACCCACAACTTGCTGGCCACGGTGGTCACGTAAACTTGGTTGAGATCACTGAAGACGGTGTTGCGATTGTTGCATTTGGTGGCGGTTGTAATGGCTGTTCTATGGTTGACGTAACACTAAAAGAAGGCATCGAGAAAGAGCTGCTAAACCAGTTCATTGGTGAACTAACCGCAGTTCGTGATGCTACAGAACATGACCGTGGTGATCACTCTTACTACTAAGAGTAAACACTGTCAGAAAATGGGAGGCTTCGGTCTCCCATTTTTGTATCGATACTGAGGTGATGCTGAGATGCTTAGCTCGACTCGTAAAATCCGCTAGAAACTCAGGCGGAGTTCTCATATATTAAGAATCTTACGCATCTCGTAAACGCCAACGACACCAAGGAGCCAGCGTCATGCCGAAACGAACCCCACCAGAGATACTCTCATGCCAGACGGTTGCAAAATCCAAACTGTTTGCTGTGGAAGCGCTCGACCTTCGTTTTTCCAATGGTGAGCATCGTACTTATGAGCGTATGAAGCCAAGTGGACGAGATGCTGTAATGGTGGTTCCTGTAACAGAACAAGGCGATTTATTACTGGTGCGTGAATACGCCGCGGGAACTGAACGTTACGAGCTAGGTTTCCCAAAAGGGCTGATTGACCCAGGAGAAACACCACACCAAGCTGCGGATCGTGAGTTAAAAGAAGAAATCGGCTTTGGCTGCAATCAGTTAACCCCGTTGAAACAAGTTATCCTCGCGCCATCTTACTTTTCGAGCAAAATGACTCTGTTTTTAGGACAGGCGCTTTATCCAGAAAAGCAAGAAGGCGATGAGCCTGAACCACTGGAAATTGTGCGTTGGCCACTTGCGCAAGCCGAAGAGTTATTAACTCACATGGATTTCTGTGAAGCACGAAGCATCACAGCGCTAATGTTGGCACTGAAACACTTACCAAACACCACTCACAAGCATAACCAATAACGGTCATTAGAACCGAATAACACTGTGAGTAAGGACTATCACTTATGCCAATGACAAAAGATCTATCTCACCTACTTCCTCAAGTCATCGAGATTGCCCGCAGTGCTGGGCAAATGATCCTCGAAATATATGAAAAGAAGCAATACGAGGCCTACACCAAAAGTGACGAAACTCCCGTAACAAGTGCGGATATTGCAGCTCACAAGTTCATCACTGAACGCTTGAGTGATCTGACGCCTGACATTCCCGTGTTGTCAGAAGAAGACGCAGACATAAGCTTAGAGCAACGCGCTCAGTGGGAACGTTATTGGTTAGTCGACCCTCTTGATGGTACTCAAGAATTCATCGCTCGCAGTGGTGACTTTGCCACTATTATCGCGTTGGTCGACAACAATCGACCAACCATGGGCGTCGTTTACGGTCCTGTATCTGGCGTGACTTACTACGCTTATAATGGCAAAGGCGCCTGGAAAATTCCCGACATGTCGGACAGCGTCAAAATCCATACACACAAACACGAACAGCCAGAGCAAAGCATCGCAATTGCTATTAGTCGTCGCCAAGACATCAATCGTATTACTAACCGTATGAGCAGCGCCTGGAATTACGACTTAATACCGCTCGGTTCTGCGGCATTGAAAGCATGCCTCGTCGCGGAAGGGGCGGTAGATTGCTATCTCCGACTAGGTCCAACAGGTGAGTGGGACACCGCTGCGACACAATGCATTGTTGAAGAAGCTGGCGGACGTATTCTCAGCACGCAATTAGAACCGCTGTCATATAACGAGCGGGAAACACTAGAAAACCCGAACTTTATTGTTCTTGGTGATGCGGATTTACCTTGGAATGAGATTTTACAACGCAAAGATTAAGCGCCCTATCGGTAAAATTTAGAGCACAAAATTCTAGCAATAGAAAGGCCACGAATATCTTCGTGGCCTTTTCTTTTTGACCTTCTGTACAGCACTTGGAGCATTTGGCCTACTATGTTCCAATTACTTGCAAAGCTGAACGAAAGAAAACAAATCAATTAAAAATCATGGTTTTAAACTTTCACTCATTCCCAATCAAGATCGAATGTACAGCGAATAGAGGTTTTAGCTTACGATGATCCAAAAGCAAAAAGAGCTGCACAATAGCAGCTCTTTTAAGATATTGGATTTTGTCACGATAGGTTAGAAGCGCCCTTGGTAATTAAACTCATATTGACCTTGAGCATTCGGCTTACCCAACCATTTCAGTTGCTCCCCCATGCTGGATGGGAACTCTGCACCAGGTTTGAACCACGCTTTGGTTGAGTACCGTTGATTAGGCATCAGTTCAGCGGAAAACGCCGCAGAGACTTGTTTGCTGCTCTGCTCACCAGTTGCCGTCAATACACTATCCTGACAGTTTATATCGGCAATCACAGGACCGAGATCTAAGCTGCCAACGGGGCTTTGAATACCACTGGCATTCCATACTAAAGTGCCTTCACCGTTCTTACACCAAGGCGCAGCATAAGTCGCATGACGAATATTCAGCTCAAGCTGCCCATCAACACCAACAGGCACAGGGAGGCGCGCTTGCTCAACAACTTTTACCGCCGGAATCGAGGCAACTAAGTTTTTGGCATAAGGGCCATCACTTAAGCTATAGCCGACAAAACCGCGCCCACGGACGTCCATTTCACTACCACGACCAAAGCGCACAGCAAACTCAGCTTTACCTGTCAGTAGACTCGACCATTGGAAATCCCAATTAACTTCTCCAAGGTTCTGGCGCTGCCAACGAATACTAGAAGCTTGACCTTGCCATACCGAACCGTTGGCTCCTTGAATGTCCAGGCCTCTCACTGTTGGTGCTTGTTGTAACACCCAAGAGACTGGTAATCCCATTAAAAGACTGACTGAAAAAAAGACGATAAAGATAACAACGTAAAGTACTGCTCGCTTCACCTTAACCTCGCTTAAACTGAAGGCGGTTTACATCGATCATGCCCGCTTGCTCTGTTCGGTCGATATCTAAAAATTCGACTTCAATACCCTGTTGCTCTTTCAAGTAACGTAACCAATCCACTAGTTGATTAAACGCGAGTGGTTTGATCCACACTTGAACGCTCTCATTACGAGGTTGTACGCGAATCAACTCAACTTTATAACGACGAGCTGAAGAAGAAACCAACTGATTCAACGGTTGACTAGAGTAGCTCACACCGCTGCTTTTTCGCAGTGCAGTGATGCCATCCGCTTTATCTTGTACCCAAGCTAGCAACTGTTTTTCGCTTTGAATACGTGACTGAGCTAGCTCCGCACGTTGGCTCATTGGCTGTAATAAACCCCAATAAATAATACCGATAACGGCAATAGCGCCACATCCCATGACTAAACGCTGCTCACGCTGCGAGATGCTGCTCCACCAAACCTGAGCTTGAGAAATTAAGTTTTTCATCATCACCTCACAAACGCTTCAAAACAAAGCTGCCAACCACAACGTTATCGCTACGGTTCAACTGACCTTGCTCAACATTAAACTTCTCTGCCAATTTCACACGAGCCTGCTCAAAAGGTTGGAAGTCTGAACTACGAGCCTGAATACGTACTTCGCCACGTTGTCCGTCGTATTTAAAGCTAGTGATCTCCAAATCGCTGACCTGACCAAGCGTCGCGGGTAATGCCGCCAACCATGACAACATTGCCTGCTGGCCACTTCCACCAGATAAGCGGCGCTCTTCATCATCCATTTGTCGTTTGAGGTAACTAACGGTAGGAATGCGTCGTTTATTTGGGAACACCTGGCGGAAAATACGCTCACTCTCCTCACGATACGCTTGAGCTTGTGCTTCGTACTTGTGGACCACGAGCAACTGCTGCGCAACCATGACGACGATAAGCACCCCCGCAGCAATGGTGGCTTTTTGCCAGAGCTTCCAGTATTTACCCCAAGAAGATTTCGGCTTGAAGATCCCAGTCAGCAAATTGACTTTGCTTTCTGTCACCCCCTTCGCCAGTAAAGCCATCGTCATTTCTTCTGGTTGCGGCTCCCATATTTCAGGTAACGCAGATTCCGGGACCGAGCTATAGCAATCGAGCTTCCAACCTTCATGATTTTGTAGATAAGAAGAGAGGTAAAGGTCTAACCAAGAAGCGTCGACAACCGCGCCCTCTGTCGCAGAGTGACGAATCAGCCATTGCTCGCCAATCATTGCAGTACTGCTGTGATCTCCACGAACCGGTAACGCAAGCACATCGGGTAAAATGCGTTTAATGGCGATACCTTGGCTTGAGAAACGTTGCAGTACAGTCTGAATCCAAGCACGTTCAACTGCGCAAATCTGCGCTTTGTCCGCTTGTTTACCCAACACGCTAAAGTGCAGGCCATCAACGTCCTGAGCAACTTCGTCTTCCACTAAGTACGGTAACATCGCCTCGAATTGGCGTGTTGCACCAGGTGGTATATCCACTTGCGTCAGGACCACATCATTACTCGCCAGCAGCGCCACAACTTGGCGCTGACCAGCATATGAGACCAACTCATCTAAGTGTTCCCATCCGGCGATTTCACCGCTAGCAATCACTTCCTGTTGATCTGTCGACCACACCACCCAAGGAATGGTACTTTGTTGTTCGCTACTCAGCCGAACGGTCAGAAACTCGCTCACTGATCCCTCCAAAACGACGGCGAACTACGGTCACCGTTTCTCTATTTGTACTTTGTAAAAGGCTTCGGATACGTACACGTGATTCATCCACCAACACTTGTGCATCCAATTCAAAAAAGGCGCTATCCACACCCAAATAGCCTTTGGCGTTTTTCTTTACATCTTCACTTAAGCCAGCCATTTCTGACTCTGCTAAAAATTCATCAATGCTATCCCACCCATCAAATGGGCGTTTTTCAATTAGCTGAATCGCATCACTACTGCTTAAGTTTGGTGAGAACATTGCCACCAAAATCGGAGTTTGCTCAACATCAATCGTATTCACGTTTAAACGCCAGTCATCACTTGGTAATGCACAGACCAGCGGCTCCAATTTTTGGAAAATTTCACCACTCACCTGATAGACAGCCCGTAACTCGGAAGCATCTGCCATCCAACCATTTGATGCTAAATAGGAAGGCTTCATCGCTTCATATGTGCTGTCTTCAACCCCAGTAGTCGAACGGACAGAGTCGTCAGCATCAATGTATTCCCAAGTAGAGTCTGCAATGATTTCTGCTTGATATGGCTCGACATCCAGCTCTTCTAATAGGCGCTGCAATACATTCACTAAATATGGTCTTGTAATTTGCTGACCCGTTGGTTGCACACGACTCAATACATTTAGATTAAAGCACGCTTGCTTGTCTCTAATTCGTCCCGCCGCTTGACCATAATCTAACGGATAGACTTGCTCTTTTATCGCCCACGGTTGACTCATATTAATCGTGTCGGTGTCTTTATAACTTTGCTCGATACCCACTTTTGCTAGCGCCTCGACGCCAAGGCTGTACCAATACGCTTGCTGGTAATTGATTTGATTAGCGCCTCGCTGAAACTGCAAGAACAAACGTTCCGACATACTGGCAGCAACCGTTGCCATAATCGCCAGCAACATCAACACTATAATCAAAGCAACACCGCGCTGACGGTTAACCATTATTGCTGTCTCCTGAACTTTCCTCTTTCTGACTCAATGTGCCATCAGGAGTGAGATAAGTGCGGGCAATTTCTCCATAGTCTTTGAGAGTGAGAACAACAGAAACCGCTTTCGGCAGCGCTTTTTCTTCAGCCCACTCTTTTTTCCATTGCTTACCATCATAGAAACGCATATCAAATGACTCGACCTGCGTTAGCAATGGAGTAACAGTACCTTGTTGCCCAACCGGCGTATCAGGATAGCGCCACCATACTCGCTGCAGTGTTTCTTCTTTTAAGCGATAGCCAACCTTGGTTACTTCTCCACGAGGGAACTGCTGCTGAGGGTTGTGCCAACCTAAACGGGCAAACATCAGCCCTTTAGTATCGGAGTCCAACAGGTAATCGGACCAAAAAATTAGCCGGCTAGCAGGCTCTTCACCATTAGTACGTGTTTGACGCATCGCCATTTGACGAAAATCGTTATCCATCATCACCATGGCACGCTGAATTTCGTTTAAGCGTTGGGTTCGTTCTTGTGATAGCGCATTGCTACGCTGTACTTGCGATACCACTTGGTACGCAGCGACACTTAAACTGGCAAAGATGGCAATCGATACCAACACTTCAATAAGTGTAAAACCTTTTACCCTTTGGCGCGTGTTTGCGCGGGGATGATTATTGCGCCACATAGCTTCGTACCGTTACTACAGGGCTCGCGCTTTTCTCTACCGAGACGCTCACATCAAATGCTTTCAGCAATGGCTGCGTCGTGGCGACTGGCGTGACTTTCCAGAACCAAGTGCGTCCTGCCAGCTCTTCTGTGCCGTTTTTCGCTTTGAGTTCTCCGGTATTCAACATCACATTTGCCATCTGATTATCCACAACCATGGCTGCAAACATTTTTTCTTCTAGATAACTGATTGTATTAATATGCTGGCTCACAGAGCGAATGACACTGATGGCAGCGGTGGCGAAAATTGCCAGTGCGACCAATACTTCCAGTAAGGTCATGCCTCTCGTCCGGCGATGACTCAAATTGGGGCGAGCTTGCTTAAAATTGCGCATTCTCATCCTCTTTCACTTCTTCGCCCGGAGCTAATAACAAAATTTGTCCACTTTCTTTGCCAATGACTCGCCAACCGTCATTAAAGGCATCACCATTTTGCGGAAAAAAAGACAGGGTAAATGGCGTGACTTCGGCGCTGGAAAAGATAAACACTTGCGGTGGCTCAATTTTCTTTTCGTCCTCTTCTTCTGCGAACATGTCTTCATCAAAAAGAGAACCTGGTTTGAATAAGCGCTCATCATTATCCCAAGCACCACCGCCGAGTTCGAGTTGTAGCGTAATATCTTCTTCTAGCTTGGTTTTGCTCGGAATCTGCTTTAATTTCAGAGGCTGCCAACCTTCTGAGGTTAAACTCAGTAGAGCGTAGGTCGATTTGGCATCATCCACTCGAACGCCAAAATCTTTACCGCTCAGCACCGCTTCTTCATTGAGCAGCTGTAAACGCTGAAAAAAGCTTTGAGCATACTGTTTGGAAAGATCTTTTTGGCTAGTCGGTAACGTCGAGATCACGGCCACAGCCGTAAGAGATAGCAAAACCAGCACCAATAGAATTTCTATCAATGTAAAACCGTTATGTTTTCGCATTTGTTTCATTAGTGCTGGCTTAGGCTCAATTATTGGAAGTCTTGCATGTTCCAGTTGCCAATATCTGCAGCTGGACCTTCTCCACCCTCTTGGCCATCTGCGCCTAGAGTGAAGATATCGATTGTACCGTTATCACCTGGGCTTAAGTATTGGTACTGGTTGCCCCAAGGGTCATTAGGAAGACGTTTGATGTAACCACCATCACGGTAGTTGCGTGGCTCTGGGTTAGATGGCTTACTAACCAATGCTTCTAGACCTTGGTCCGTTGTTGGGTAAACGCTGTTATCCAACTTGTACATATCTAAGGCATTTTCCAACGCGACAATGTCCGTAATCGCTTTTTGTTGGTCAGCCTTCTCTTTGTTACCCAATAGGTTTGGAACAACAAAACTTGCCAAAATACCTAGGATAACCACAACAACCATCACTTCTAAAAGTGTAAAACCCTGTTGTTTACTACGCTTAAACTTCATTTTTTTCTCCGAAAGTTAGATTAAAGCCATGCCGTTAGTAGACACGTCTTAATTCGAAATTATCCGCTCATCAAGTTATTCATTTCTAACATTGGCATCAAGGTCGCCATCACAATGAACAACACTAATCCAGCCATTAATGCAATCAGCGCAGGAGTAAACACACCCAGAGCAATATTGACTGTTGATTCAAAGTTTTGATCTTGGTTATCGGCTGCCCGCGTCAACATGCTCTCTAATTCACCACTTTGCTCACCACTGGCGATCATGTGTAGCATCATTGGTGGAAACAAGCGGGTTTGGTCCAACGCCTTACGCAGACTAGCGCCCTCTCGAACGTTATCCGCTGCAAGCAACACTTGCTGCTTCACATAACGGTTAGACATAACATCTACCGCAACGCGCATACCCTCTAGAATTGGAATCGCACTGGAAGTACAGATCGAAAGCGTTCGTGCGAATCGTGCGGTATTCAAACCTCGAGAGATCTTACCTATTAGCGGTAAGCTCAAGATTTTTCTGTCCCAAGCTAAGCGAAAGTCTGGCTTTTGCAACGCCAGTTTGAGGCCATAGAAAAGCACCACCAGCACAACGAAAATAATCAGCCCCCAATCTTGCACAAACTCACTGGCTGCCAGTAAAAATTGCGTCGATTGAGGTAACTCTTGGCCCATCTGAATGATGGGTTCAATGATTTTAGGAACCACTGTCGCCAATAAGAACGAAACGATGACAACCGCGAATACCACCAAAACTACAGGATAAATCATGGCTTGAAGCAATTTAGATCGCATCTTTTGGCGGTTTTCGACATAGTCTGCCAAACGCTCTAATACGGTATCGAGGTGACCTGATTTTTCACCCGCCGCAACCATGGAGCGGTACAGTTCATCAAACACGTGTGGGTAATCGGCAAAACTGTCGGCGAGCGGATAACCCTCGGTTACTTTCGAGCGAACCGCAGCCAGCATAGAACGAATTCTCGGCTTTTCAGCCTGCTCAGAGACCGCGCGCAAACATTCTTCCAGAGGCATACCTGATTGGACTAACGTGGACAATTGACGTGTGATTAGTGCCAGCTCAGATGTTGAGATGCCGCGCTTAAAGCTGACTGAGCCTGAAGACTTAGCCGATTTAGCTTTCGTCTCAACCACTTCAATCGGGATCATCCCTTGCTCTTTGAGTCGCTGGCGCACTTGTCGGGCGTTGTCCCCTTCTATCGTGCCTTTTTTATGCTTGCCTTTTGCATCTAGCGCTTTGTACTCAAATGCCGCCATTAGGTTTCCTTCGTCACTCGCATCACTTCTTCAAGTGACGTAATGCCACGACGCACTTTGCTTAAACCATCGCTGCGAATACTTGGCGTATGGGCGCGAACGGCTCTCTCAATTTCTTGCTCACCAGACTCTCGGTGAATCAACTCTTGCACTTGCTCATCAACCATAATGAGCTCGTGGATACCTGTTCGACCTCGGTAGCCTTTTTGGTTACACGCTTCACAGCCTTTTGCTCGGTGCAGTTCTAACGGTTCATGCGCTTCCATACCAAACAGTTTTTTCTGTTCCGCATCGGCTTCATACGGCTCTTTACAGCTTGGACAAAGCGTTCGAACTAAGCGCTGCGCTAGCACCCCTAATAACGAAGAAGAAATAAGGAATGGCTCAATACCCATATCACGTAGACGCGTAATCGCACCCACTGCGGTGTTGGTGTGGAGAGTAGACATTACCAAGTGACCCGTTAAGGACGCTTGCACTGCAATTTGTGCGGTTTCTAAGTCACGGATCTCACCGACCATCACCACATCCGGGTCCTGACGCAGAATGGCACGCAAACCACGCGCAAAAGTCATGTCGACCTTTGGGTTCACCTGAGTTTGACCGATACCATCAATATCAAATTCGATCGGGTCTTCAACCGTTAAAATGTTGCGTTCGTTGCTATTGATCTCTTGCAAGCCAGCGTACAAGGTGGTTGATTTACCAGAACCTGTCGGGCCCGTCACCAAGATGATACCGTGAGGGCGGCCAATCAAGTGACGGAAGTTGTCATGCACTGAAGGTGTCATGCCCAAACTATGTAAATCAAGACGAGTCGCGTTTTTATCCAACAAACGCATTACCACGCGCTCACCATGTGAGGACGGCATCGTAGATACACGCACGTCCACCGCACGACCACCGATACGCAACGAAATACGGCCATCTTGAGGCACACGCTTTTCTGCGATATCTAGTTTAGCCATAACCTTCACACGAGAAACTAGCAAAGGCGCTAGCTTACGACTTGGGGTCAGAACTTCACGCAATACGCCATCGACACGAAAACGAATCGAAAGGGTTTTCTCGAACGTCTCAATATGAATATCCGACGCACCTTCTTTGATCGCTTCGCCCAACATGGCGTTGATCAATTTGATGATTGGCGCATCGTCTTCCGATTCTAATAAGTCTTCATCGTGCGGCAGTTCTTCAGCCAAAGAGAAGAAATCATCGCTATCAGCACCAATATCTTCCATCAACTGACGCGCTTCAGACGAGTCGCGTTGATATGCTTCGGTCAGCTTTTTATCAAAGGCTTCTTTATCGATAGGTTGCGGTACGAAGCTTTTCTTTAATACACGACGGACTTCAACCAGAGCCGCAGGGTTAAGCGGCTCGACATAGTAAAGAATAGGTGGACGCTCAGGATGCTCTGTCTCCAGCACCAGTTTAAAGCGGTTGGCAAAACTGAATGGCAGACGACGCATACTTGGCGCTGTGTCTAACATATCAACCATTAGTTGTTTTCCATTTGATCAATAAACGCTTGAATCTCTGTTGGGTGCTGACGCTCCTGGCCAAAGGCTGGCATAACCGGGATCTTCTCGTCTGCCATCAACTTCAACCCTTGATCCGCTTTATAAAGCTGTTCTGCGCGAATAAAGTTGTATTTACGCTGCGTAATACCGTCAGCCGTCACACCATCGCGAATAATCGTCGGCTTGATGAACACCATCAAGTTACGTTTTTCTGTTTGCGTGCTAGTTGACTTGAACAGGTGACCCAGTACCGGAATGTCACCCAATAGCGGCACTTTAGACTCACTTTCAAGTGCGCGTTCATCGACCAAACCACCAAGAACCAACATCTGACCATCTTGGATCATGACAGAGGTGTTTAACTGTCGTTTAGCAAAGCGAACGTCAACCGCACCGTTTGCGCCTAATACGTTGGAAACTTCTTGTTCAATGTTTAACTGTACAGAGTCACCTTCGTTAATTTGTGGCACTACTTTGAGTTTGATACCGACTTCTTTACGGTCAACCGTTTGGAATGGGTTGTCGTTGTTTGAGCCAGCCGTAGAGCCCGTAATAACCGGAACCTCTTCACCCACAATAAATGATGCTTCGCCATTATCCATTACGGTAATACTCGGAGAAGATAGAATGTTTGAGTTGGAGTCAGAAGCAACAGCACTAATTAGCGCTGTCCAGTCACCCATGACAATACTCATTGCCGCACCATTTACTCCGCTAAGCGCTGACGCTAGCGTAGAGTAGTCACCTGATTCAGTAACATCATATGGCGTTCGTTCGCCATTAGAGTTGGTATAGTATTCAGTTCGGGTTTGATCTTTTGCTTCTTCTAGACCAACCATCACCTGACCAATCGGGGCTCCTGAGTTACCGTACTGAATTACAGCACCCGTTTCTAACGAACCCCACTGAACACCTAGGTTAATACCATCACCTTCAGACATTTCGACAATTAACGCTTCAATAAGAACCTGAGCACGACGAATATCGAGTTGAGAAATGACGTCTTGTAATGCCATCATAATATCTGGCGGCGCTGTTAAAACTAACGAGTTAGTTGCAGCGTGAGCAGCAATGACGACCTCACCACGCGATGCACCTGATGTTTTCTGACCGGCTTGTTTTTCAGCTTGCAGGTTATCGGAAACACCTTTCAATACATCCACCAAGTCTTCAGCTTTCGCATTTTTCAGGTACACAACTCGGTTGTTACCTTTTGTCGCCATTTCAACATCAAGTTGACGAATCAAACGTTTCAAGCGGGCTCTTACTTTTGGATCACCAGAAATTAAAATCGCGTTAGTACGTTCATCGGCCACAATTTTAGGTTCAAGGAACTCTGGCGTGCTTTTCTGATTCGCACTTTTATTCAGTGCTTCGACAATGCGTACCATTTCAGCAGCAGATGCATTACGCAGCTCCACCAATTCAATTTCTTTATCGCCGGCTTGGTCAACACGCTTGATGATCTCTGCTAAGCGATTCACTACTGCCGCACGACCAGTAATCAAGATAATATTCGCTGGATCATAATGAACCACGTTACCGGCACCGGCGTTATCAATCAGCTGGCGAAGTAGAGGAGACAACTCACGGACCGACACATTACGCACCGCGACAACTCGAGTGATAACACTATCGCCTTGCGCGCTACCATCACCTAACACAGGGATTGCTGAGGTTTTTGAGTCTTTTGCTTTGATAACCTTAAGTACCCCATTGTCCATCTCTACGACTGCGTAACCGTATACTTCAAGGACATTAAGGAAAAAGCTGTAATATTGCTCTTCGTTAAGTACGTCATAGCTGCGGACATCGATCTTACCGCGTACTGAAGGATCAACAATGATGGTCTTTTCGAGGTTACGACCCACTATGTTGATGAATTCTTGAATATCAGTGCCTTTAAAGCTCGCACTAAATTCGTTTGCCATTGCACCTGGTACGCAGAGTAAACTTCCTGCTAGTAGCCAAGCACTTTTGCTGAACCAATGTTTCACGTATGTCTCCCTGAACTTACGCCGGTTGCCTAAGTCTTACAATTGGATATAGATATCGTACTGTTGGCCGTCTCGCTCAACAGTTAAATTTAATTCTTGCGGATCGCTCATCACTTGCATCAGTTGTACTGAAGAAGACGGATCACTTAAATCGATCCCGTTCAGTTGAACCGCAATATCACCAGGTTGTAGCCCTACATCATTAAATAATGCGGCATCACGACCAGGTGATACTCGATAACCAACAATGTCTCCGTCTTTTTTGACGGGTGAAATGGTGATGTATTTAAAAACGCTTTGTGGATCTTTCGCAATTTCCTCGCGGATTTGCTCTAATTTCTCTCCAACGTCAGACGTCGCTGCTTCTGCTCGCTGAGCTTGCGCCCTAGCTACCTGCGGCGATTCAGATAGCTTCTTATATTCTATACCTTGCATCATTAAGGTCTCGTCTCGACCTTGGTTATCAATGATGACGCGATCCACCAATACCGCTTTTAGCGTCGCACGTGTCCCTTCGATTTCTTCACCCAAACCGTACGTAGCTTGCTTACCTCGGTTAGCAATAACAGCAAGGCTGGTATTGGCATCACTGCTGGCAACCGCACCGACTAGGGTGAGGTTAAGGCGCGTCTTAGGGGCGTCTTTAACAATAGGCTGTTCTACAACTGCCGCTTTTTGCTCAGTGAATTTACCGAATAGGTTGGCATTCTGAAGGGCATTAAAATCTATCGCGTCGCCTTTATTACTCGCAGTAACGCTACTCGCCGATGGACGCCATTGCGGCACTTCCGACGATTGAGGTATGGCTAACCACACAATTTTGCCAAGTATCCATCCGGTTATCGCAATAAACAGACAGGTAAGCAACAAGCTAAGTTTGGCTTGAATGGTATAATGATTGGACTTGATCTGAGCCAGTAGCGGTCTGCTTGATAATCCTGCACTTAGCTCTAAACGTTTCACTGAATGGATTCCTTTATTCTAACGTCCGTCATTTAAGCTATAACGATAGCTATCGACTTTAAATTGCTAAATTTGCAATAAAATTATTACTCAACAAAGAGCAGTGAACTATATCACAAGTTGTCTTTCATACCTTTTTCTTATGCAGTTTTTGCCAACTCCCTTGAAAAAAATACGCCTTGACTCCATCTGTAGGTGAATAATCCATCACTCATTGCCGTATTCGGGCAGTGATTAGATAGCGTAGTGTTCTATGAGTTCCCTAAATGAAGCCGTTAGGCTAGATAAATGGCTATGGGCCGCAAGATTTTACAAAACCCGCTCCATCGCGCGTAACATGGTCGATGGCGGTAAAGTCCACTATAATGGCCAACGAAGCAAGCCGAGTAAAATCGTTGAAGTGGGCGCTGAAGTAAGACTTCGTCAAGGCAACGAAGAAAAAATCGTGATCATCGAACAAATCTCAGATCAACGCCGAGGCGCTCCCATCGCACAAACCTTATATCGCGAAACTAATGAAAGTATAGCGAAACGTGAGGAACACGCGACTCAACGTAAGCTTAATGCCCACAACCCAAGTCCGGAACGCCGCCCAGATAAAAAGCAGCGCCGAGACATCATTAAGTTCAAACACCAATAAAAGCCGGAATTACCAACGAGGAAAGCACTCCATGGCAAATAATGTTTTAAACCGCTACCTATTCGAAGATCTTTCAGTACGTGGCGAGTTGGTACAATTAGATGAAGCGTACCAACGTGTTATCTCCAGCAAGGAATATCCGGCAGCAATAGAGAAACTGCTGGGTGAGCTACTCGTTTCAACTACTCTTTTAACTGCCACTCTTAAGTTCGAAGGTTCGATCACCATCCAGCTACAAGGCGACGGTCCTGTGTCTCTTGCCGTTATCAACGGTGACCATAACCAACGTGTTCGTGGCGTAGCTCGCTGGGAAGGCGATATTGCCGATGACGCAAACATTCACGATCTAATGGGTAAGGGCTACCTTGTGATCACTATCGAACCGAAAAACGGCGAGCGTTACCAAGGTGTCGTTGGATTAGAAGGTGACACTTTAGCAGAAGTGCTAGAAGGCTACTTTGCAAACTCAGAGCAGTTAAAAACGCGCCTATGGATCCGCACTGGTGAGCATGAGGGCAAAGCACACGCAGCAGGTATGTTGATTCAAGTGATCCCTGACGGCACTGGCTCTCCAGATGATTTCGAACATCTAGAGCAGCTCACTGATACAGTAAAAGATGAAGAATTGTTTGGTTTAGAAGCGAACGAGTTATTGTATCGACTATATAACCAAGACAAAGTACGTCTGTACGAGCCGCAACCTGTCGAGTTCCATTGTGGCTGTTCTCGTGAGCGTAGCGGTGCCGCAATCATCACCGTTGAGAAAGCTGAAATTTATGACATTTTGGCAGAAGTTGGATCAGTTTCTTTACATTGTGATTACTGTGGCACAACTTATACGTTCGACGAATCTGAAGTCACTGAACTGTATGCACAAGCTTCTACGGACAAGAAAACCCTGCATTAATTTACATAGCTTATCAAGCACGTAATTTACCCTACAAAAGGCCAGCTTAATGCTGGCCTTTTTGTGATCAACCCCTCGTAATAACTAACCTCAAGCGTAATAAAACAACTGCTTAATTTTAAACAATTAATAATGATTTTGCCCTAGCGCAAAGGATTGCGTGCACGATAGACTATTCCCACCAATATGTGACGGGTTACCTAAAACCTTATTGAAATCATGGGTAAATTTTGAGCTATCTCCCTGTTTTCTCCCCGCCCCGTTGCTAGCATGGTGAGCAGATTAAAATTAAAACATTCTTACAAAATCCCTACAAAATCCTTATAAGGAGCACCTATGACCGTTATGGAACATACTAAGGCTGCAACACTTGATCTAACCAAGCACGGACTGCATAACGTAAAAGAGGTTATTCGCAACCCAAGCTACGAAATGTTGTTTGAGGAAGAAACGCGTGAAGACCTAACCGGTTATGAGCGCGGCGTGGTTACTGAACTAGGTGCGGTTGCCGTTGACACTGGCATCTTTACTGGTCGCTCACCAAAAGATAAATACATCGTCAAAGACGCTACGACAGAAGAACATATGTGGTGGACGTCTGATCAAGTGAAAAATGATAACAAGCCAATCACTCCTGAAGTGTGGGACGAGCTAAAAGAACTGGTCACAAACCAGCTTTCTAACAAACGCTTGTTTGTTGTTGACGGTTACTGTGGTGCAAACCCAGATACACGTTTGAGCATTCGTGTTATCACAGAAGTCGCATGGCAAGCGCACTTCGTTAAAAACATGTTTATTCGCCCGACAGAAGAAGAGTTAGCGACATTTGAACCAGACTTCGTAGTAATGAATGGCGCAAAATGCACTAATCCAAAATGGGAAGAGCAAGGCCTGAACTCAGAAAACTTCACCGTATTTAACCTAACTGAGCGCATGCAACTTATCGGTGGTACTTGGTACGGCGGTGAAATGAAGAAAGGTATGTTCGCCATGATGAACTACTTCCTTCCACTAAAAGACATCGCATCAATGCACTGTAGCGCTAACATGGGCAAAGATGGCGATGTAGCGGTATTCTTCGGTCTATCTGGTACGGGTAAAACGACCCTGTCGACTGATCCTAAACGTGCGCTAATTGGTGATGATGAGCACGGCTGGGATGATGACGGTGTCTTCAACTTCGAAGGTGGTTGTTACGCAAAAACCATCAAACTTTCGAAAGAAGCGGAGCCGGACATCTACAACGCAATTCGTCGTGATGCACTGCTAGAAAACGTAACAGTACGTGGCGATGGCTCTATCGACTTTGATGATGGTTCGAAAACAGAAAACACACGTGTTTCTTACCCTATCTACCATATCGATAATATCGTTAAGCCAGTATCAAAAGGCGGTCACGCGAATAAAGTGATCTTCCTATCAGCCGATGCATTTGGCGTACTGCCTCCAGTATCTAAATTGACACCTGAGCAAACTAAGTACCACTTCCTGTCTGGCTTTACCGCCAAACTAGCGGGAACAGAGCGCGGTATTACTGAGCCAACACCAACTTTCTCTGCTTGTTTCGGCGCGGCGTTCCTAACACTTCACCCAACTAAATACGCAGAAGTACTGGTTAAACGCATGGAAGCAGCAGGCGCTGAGGCTTACCTAGTGAACACAGGTTGGAACGGCACTGGCAAACGTATCTCCATTCAAGATACACGCGGAATTATTGATGCCATTCTTGATGGCTCGATTGAAGAAGCACCAACTAAGCACATTCCTATCTTCAATCTTGAAGTACCAACGTCACTACCAGGTGTGGATCCTAGCATTCTAGACCCTCGCGACACCTACGTTGACCCACTTCAGTGGGAAAGCAAAGCGAAAGATTTAGCAGCGCGCTTTATCAATAACTTTGATAAGTACACAGACAACGCTGAAGGTAAATCTCTGGTTGCGGCTGGTCCTCAGATTGATTAAATCGAGTAGCAGCGACGTCGCGTAAACTCAGTGAAAAGTTGGCATTAACTTATCACCTTTACGTAGGCCAAGTTACAAAAATTGCTTCAAGCCCCTCTTTTGAGGGGCTTTTTATTGAATACCACAGAATATTGATACAAGCTAAAGCCTATCTAGTTTTATTTAATAACACACGTAGGTTCTAGCAAAGATGAAAACAGCGCGTCGAGTTCTACTTCTGTTACTGGTTATCTTGGTTGCCATTCCGGCCGCTACGATTGCGCTGCTAACAACATCTTACGCGGACGCAACCTGGCGCTTGCTGTCAAACACCTTTTCTCTTCCCTTCCGGGCCGAAAACGTGCGTTATGGCTTTCCCTATCACCTAACTTTACAACGCGTGAACACCAGCGGAGACGATGCGTCTTACATCGAGCAAGTCGATTTATGGATGAATCCCGATGTTTATCGCGATGGTAAATGGATCGTTGATAGTTTATTGATTGATGGTATGAGCTTGCAGTATGGCGCACCAAAGCTCCCAGCTTTAGAGAACGTATTATTCCATCAAATCGCGCTCAAAAATATTGATTACGCCGACGAGCATTTCTCTGCCAATGGCATTGATCTTCAAATTCAATCACCACAATGGAATGGTCAATTAATACCATATGGCGAAGTTCAACTTGCAGCTGACCAACTCTATTGGAATGGCGAAGCCTTTAATCAAGTCTTAGTCGATATAGACTACAAACCGCAAGACAGTACGCTTTATGGCACCTCTTTTAACTGGCGTAACAGTCAAATATCTGGGCAAGGGGAGCAGTATCCTCAAGGTTGGTCTTTAGTAAATGTGACCATCAACAAGCTGAAACTGAGTAATACGCAGCGCCAATCACTGCTTGCAAAACCTTGGCACGATCTACCATTTAACATTAATCATATTAATAGCTTAGATTTGCTTAACGCCGATATTGAATGGGGCGACTGGCACTGGCAGAACTTGGATCTTTCTGTGGAAAACGCCACACTGCCACTGTCTCTCTGGAAGACAAAAGCTCAAGTGTCATTGCAGGCGGATAGCGTTCGATTCCAGCAGCAAACCGCAATAGAGCCACGTTTGAGTGCCGCTATCGAGCCAGGAGTAATCCAGCTCAACGAGCTCAGCTTAGATTGGCAGCAAGGTCGAGTGCAAGTTTCTGGATTGTTCACGCCAACACAATGGAAGCTCAAAGAAGCCTCTATTCAAGGCCTCAAGTGGGCAACACAGCCAGAAGACAACCTAAATTGGTGGCACGCCGCCACCAGCGAGTTAGAGCATGTTGCAATCGAACGACTCGACATTGAGCGCAGCCAAATTATCCAGCTATCTCACGAACCTTATTGGCAACTTTCCGGTTTAAATATCGAAGGGCAACAGCTTGATATTAAACAGTCGGCTCAACGTTGGGGCCTTTGGCAAGGCGAATTGGAAGTCAGCGTTGTCAACGCTAGCTATGACCAAATACTCACGTCTCACGCAGCACTTGCCATGCAAAGCAAAGATGGCTTTTGGCAATTGACTCGCCTTTTTGCGCCACTCGAGCAAGGCTACGTAGAAGGCATCGGACAAATAGATTTGAGTACCCCGAGCCAACCTTGGGCGCTCAACGTCAATGCTGATGGTATTCCCTTATCGCTCTTCCACGATTATTTTTTACCCGACACACTGGCTATTGATGGTTTTTCCGATCTCAGCCTCGATCTACAAGGGTTATCAGGTGATCGCAACATGCTGGCCTACAGCTTATCGGGTGAAGTGGAAGCCAATCTCCGAGATACCCGCTTGAAGTCCCAAGCGGATCATTCGCTCAAAGCTATTACCTTAAGTCCACTGCGTTTAAGCGCGCAACGAGGGGAAGTTGCCATAAAGCCGGTCACCATCTCAGGAAAAGCCATAAGTGGTAAGGTTTGGGGAACATTTGATATGGCCAACAACCCGCTAAGTGGCATTACTTATCAATTGGAAGAGTCGTGCGGAAACATTGAAGGTGATCTACTAAGTGGCGAAACCCACCGTAATGAGTGCGTGAACGCATCAAAACTGGCCGAGCCTACTGATATTGAGACTCCACAGAAAAATGAACCTTCCATCGAGCAGCCAATCGTAATTGATAACATCAATTTGGAGACTCAAGAGGAAGAGCTTTACGAAGAAGTTATCGAAGAAGATGAAGTACCCGACACGAATTCCGCAGCAGAACAAACCCTCTCACCGACAGAGCAAGAAGGTGAAACAGATAAGCGCCCAGCAGATCAGTCGGCGCTTACCCCATCAGCAACTGAGTAACTGCGAGTAGTTCGGTATCAGCATATAGGTACCGACAAAATCAACAGCTGGCGTGTCACCACTATAAATCACTACGTGAATAACGATGCGTGCTTTGCGTCCCGACTCCAATCGGTCTAGGTCACCACTGATCCCATCCAACGAAGTACTCGCCACGGGGTTTTGTTCGACTGGTTGACGATAGCGAATCGAGCTGTCGGCCAACACAATATCACCGTGCAGCCCACGCTCTTTAAGCAGCAGCCACGTCATCCCCCACCCTGTCAGGGTTGCTAAGGTAAAAGCTGACCCAGCGAACATGGTGTTATGCGGATTAAGGTTAGGATTAAGCTGCGCACAGCATTCAAACTGGTAACCCGTGTACTGGTTAATTTTGATCCCCATTTTGTCGCTAATTGGGATTTGTTGCTCCCAGCGCTGTTGAAGCTCAGTACACCATTCAGGGCGACGTAACACATTGGCCATCGGATCCAGTTGCTTCACCATTTGCTGATGGCGCACAGGGCCACGCTCATCGGTTAGCTCGCCTCGACGCTCAAAGCCATTTTTTTCATAAAAGGCGATGGCATCTTCACGGGCATTACACACCAAGCGTTTCGCTCCTTCTTGGCGCGCTAACGACTCTAGTGCAACCAAAACCAGCGAACCCATTCCTTTGCTACGGCGATTATTTTTAACCGCCATGTAGCGGATCTGGCCATCATTATCCGGTGTAATGTATAAACGGCCAATCGCCATAGGACGACCTCGTCCATCAACAATCATGCGGTGATGGCTCATTTCGTCGTATTCATCGCGCTCTGAGCCGATCGGCATACGCCATGGCTCACGAAGCAGTTGCCAGCGAAACTGATAATACTTGTTTATCTGATTATCGGTTTTGGGAGTAATGAGTTTGAACATATCAATCCTTTGAAAGCACAACACTAATCAGTGTCGGAAAAATTACTCCAAGCCAATTCCATGAGCTTGGAGTTAAAGCTTAGACTATGGCGCCTGTGTTACCAGATTAGACCTGCAACCAAAACGTCACTGGACCGTCATTCACCAAGGACACTTTCATATCGGCAGCGAAGCGGCCACGCTGTGTGGGTAAGACTTCTTCACACAAGTCAGAAAAGTAATCATACAAGCGCTCTGCATCAACAGGATGCGCACCGCGAGAAAAGCCAGCTCGCGTGCCTTTTTTTGTATCCGCAGGCAGCGTAAATTGAGAAACCA
The DNA here is from genome assembly GCF_024181865.1 of Vibrio sp. Y58_MX_L22. NCBI lineage: Bacteria > Pseudomonadati > Pseudomonadota > Gammaproteobacteria > Vibrionales > Vibrionaceae > Vibrio > Vibrio sp. Y58_MX_L22. The sequence continues at coordinate 98,885 of NZ_JAMZAN010000006.1, read as the reverse complement.
CCAGCACTTTACCTTCCACCTGTTTAACGTTTAGGTTCATCTTGCCTTCGTCATCTTCGAACACACGGTAGGTTGTAACACGCTCCATTAAACGCTTTGCTTTAGCTTCATCGTCGTCCTTCTCTACGCCCAATAAGACCAGCAGACCACGATCAATTTCTCCTACGACTTCACCATCCACACGGACGGCTGCTTCACTGACTCGTTGAATTAGCGCTATCACTACTCTCGCTTCCTTCATCTGTTAACTGAGATTCAGCGGTCGAGTGTATCATGTCTAAATCTTCACTCCAGTGCTCTCGCTCACCAAGCGCAGCCGTAACTTCCGCCCCCAATAACACGATCATCCAACATAAATACACCCAAACAAATAAGATAGGAATCGCGGCTAACGCGCCGTAGATGAGCTGATAAGACGGAAACTGAGTGATATAAAGCGCAAAGCCTTTTTTACTCAACTCGAACAGTATCGCGGCGACTGCTGCCCCCATGGCACCATGAGCGAGGTGTACTTTTTTATTCGGCACTAGAATATACAAGCCAAGAAAAGCAAAAAAGGACAGCAACAACGGTAGCCAACGCAGAAATAAATTAAACGCCCCAGATAATGTCTCGTTCTCTAAAATTTGCAGCGAAGTCACGTACGACGTCGCCGCAATACTCGCACCGACCATGATCGGCCCTAACGTGAGTACCATCCAATACATAGAGAATGAAAAGACTAAACGGCGCTTGTCTTTAACTCGCCAAATGTAGTTTAAGTTCTTATCAATGTTGGAAATCAGCATGACCGCTGCGATGAATAAAAACCCACCGCCAACCGCGCTCATTTTGCCCGTATTCGCCACAAATTCCTGTAATGCCGTATGTACAGCTTCTCCAGAAGCTGGCACAAAATTCTCAATAATGTAGCCTTGCAGCACCTCACCAACGTTCGCAAAAACGGGAAATTTCGACAATATTGATAACAATACCGTCAGCATTGGCACGATGGATAACAAGGTAATGTAGGCAAGATAGCCCGCGTTCACATTCACACGGTCATGCGTTAATCGCTTAAGAAGATACTTAAAAAACGCGACGCAACTTGGCAGTAGATTGATTAATCTCGCCTTGTAACTCTCTGATAACTGGTTCATAGTTCATCCCATAATTAGCGCCGAGGACATAAGAATGCCTTATTTATTAGCAATTGTACTATCAATTTTCACTTTAACAGGGTGTCAATCTGCTTATTACTCAGCAATGGAGCAGGTTGGGTATCATAAACGAGATATTATGGTCGACCGCGTCGAAGATGCCAAAGAATCTCAACAAGATGCACAAGAAGAATTCACCAGTGCACTTGAAGCCTTATCTGCGATCACCAACTTTGATGGTGGTGAGCTAGAAAATGTCTACAACAACATCAATGACAAATACGAAGATAGCGAAAAAGCGGCTCAAGACGTACGTGACCGTATTGCTGCGATTGAAGACGTATCCGGCGCACTGTTTGATGAGTGGCAAGATGAGCTAGAGCTGTACTCGAGTGCGAAACTGCGTCGTTCAAGCGAGCAAAAGCTACGTGAAACCAAAGCCTCGTACAAAACCATGCTTAGCGCTATGAAGCGTGCAGAGAAAAAGATGACACCGGTACTGGACACGCTGCGTGACAACACGTTGTACTTAAAACACAACCTTAACGCCAGTGCGATTGGTTCTTTGCAAGGTGAGTTCTCTAGCTTAGAGAAAGACATTCAGTTTGCGATCAAACAAATGAACGAAGCGATTGCAGAGTCCGATAAATTCCTGCAAAAGCTCAATCAAAAGTAAATGATTCAGACCTCCTCCTAGCGAGGAGGTTTTAGTCGGCGACCTTACCGAGTAAACCGATGACTCTTCGAACAAAGCCTACCCTCTCTGGCACAGTTCCCCATGGCACTTCTACCACTTCATAACCCAACTCAGTATAGACACTCACTAACGACTGATGAATCTCCAATGCTTCTTCAAAGCTGTGCGGACGCACTTCATCTTGTACGTAAATGGATGCTTCAGGTCGACAAGTAAACACCTGACTATGATACCCAGCGCTTTCGGTTAAGAAAGCTTGATCAACCTTACAGCCGCCCACTTGCAGGTATGCAATGATGTCGGGGATGGCGCGATCAACAAACGCAACATCATGACAACGCGCATCACTCTTTTGCTTGTCCATCAACCCAAGGCATAACTTGGCAAACTCAGGTAAATTCGTCCACGGCAAAATACCATTTTCTAACTGGCTTTGCTGCTCAATCAAGTCGCGAGACCCTTCAGGAAACGTGGCGTAACCACACGCGTCTAGCGCATTCAGCAGTGTTGTTTTTCCCGCACCTGGCCCACCGGTGATAATAATCGGGTTCATATTCAACTCCAGAAAACAAAAAGCCCCGAGCATAACTCGAGGCTTCTTCTTAATTGAATCGCTTAACGAAAATTATTTCGCGCCACGAGAAGCACGCTTACGGTCGCTTTCCGTTAGGAACTTCTTACGGATACGGATGCTTTCAGGCGTTACTTCTACTAGCTCGTCGTCATCGATGAATTCTAGTGCTTGCTCAAGAGTCATCTTGATAGGCGGAGTAAGAACCTGTGCGTCATCGGTACCAGATGCACGAACGTTGGTTAGCTGCTTACCTTTCAGTGCGTTTACCGTTAGGTCGTTGTCACGGCTGTGAATACCGATAACCATACCTTCGTAAACTTCAACACCGTGACCGATAAATAGACGACCACGCTCTTGAAGGTTGAACAGTGCGTTAGTTAGCGCTTTACCCATCGCGTTCGCGATTAGTACACCGTTTACACGTTGACCGATGTTACCGCCTTTGTGAGGGCCGTAGTGATCAAACGTATGGTAAAGAAGACCTGAACCTGAAGTCAGTGTCATGAATTCCGTTTGGAAACCGATCAGACCACGTGATGGCATAACGAAGTCCATACGCACACGACCTTTACCGTCTGGAGACATGTCTTTCAGCTCACCTTTACGTAGGCCGATGTTCTCCATGATGCCGCCTTGGTGCTCTTCCATTACGTCGATAGTTACCGTTTCGAACGGTTCCATCAACTGACCATCCTCTTCTTTGATGATTACTTCTGGACGAGATACCGCAAGCTCAAAGCCTTCACGACGCATGTTTTCGATCAGGATAGAAAGGTGAAGTTCACCACGACCTGATACGCGGAATTTATCTGGATCGTCTGTTTGCTCAACGCGTAGTGCAACGTTGTGTACCAATTCCTTCTCAAGACGCTCAAGGATGTTACGTGACGTTACGAACTTACCTTCTTTACCCGCGAATGGAGACGTGTTTACTTGGAACGTCATTGTTACTGTTGGTTCATCAACAGACAATGGTGGTAATGCTTCTACTGCGTTTTGTGCACAGATAGTGTCAGAAATTTTCAGCTCGCCAAGACCAGTGATTGCGATGATATCACCCGCGTTAGCTTGTTCCACTTCGTGACGCTCTAGGCCAAGGTAGCCCATTACTGTACCCACTTTACCGTTGCGAGTTTTACCGTCAGCACCAATAATGGTTACCTGCTGGTTTGGCTTAACGCTACCACGAGTTACGCGAGCCACGCCGATAACACCAACGTAAGAGCTGTAGTCTAGCTGAGAAACTTGCATCTGTAGTGGACCATCAAGGTCAACATTTGGCGCGTCAACAACATCAACGATAGTTTGGAATAGTGGTTCCATATTCTCGCCAGTTTCGCCTTCTTCTAGAGAAGCCCAGCCGTTAAGTGCTGATGCGTAAACTACTTTAAAGTCTAGCTGGTCATCAGTTGCACCTAGGTTGTCGAATAGATCGAACACTTGGTCCATAACCCAATCAGGACGTGCACCAGGGCGGTCAATCTTGTTGATTACAACGATTGGTTTTAGACCGTGAGCAAACGCTTTTTGTGTTACGAAACGCGTTTGAGGCATTGGACCATCGACTGCGTCAACGATAAGTAGTACTGAGTCTACCATCGACATGATACGCTCAACTTCACCACCGAAGTCCGCGTGTCCCGGAGTATCTACGATGTTGATACGGTAATCGTTCCAGTCGATTGCTGTGTTTTTAGCAAGAATGGTAATACCGCGCTCTTTCTCGATGTCGTTCGAGTCCATGACTCGCTCTTCAGCTTCACCGCGAGACTCAAGCGTGCCTGATTGTTGTAGCAGCTTGTCAACCAACGTGGTTTTACCGTGGTCAACGTGCGCGATGATCGCGATATTTCTTAATTTATCAATCTGTGGAGTAGCCATGGATATTGATTCACTTAGATAGATGAAATGCCCCCACGCTGAGAACGGGTGCTCTCTGGCGACATTTGCTGATTAAAAAAACGGCCATAATGTACCAGATTTTAGCAAAAAGCCTAGAAATATGTGATCTACTCCCGAGCATTTCTGCGATTTTTACGCTTAATGCCCATTTTCTTCCTCAGAACGAATTGATTAAACGCAACTTTATTCTAATCGATGCATAATTCAAATTGACTCTTGCTCAAAAACTGGGCTGAATACGCAATGTACCTGTCACATTATGGTGCAACAATGATTTTTGGCACCATAATAGTGCAAGCAAAGATCATTTTGGTGCAAGCAAGTGCACCAAACTAGCATTCAAAAACACAATTGCTTGAAATTAATGGAATATTTTTTTTGGCACGGTTTTGGCTTTAGTTAAAACAGCATCGATTAATGAAAAGTCAAATTGATTAATCAATGCCAGGTTTCATGAATAATTCATAAATCGAGCTTTTACCGCTTATTAACACTGGAGGTTATCCAAGATGTCAGTAGAAAACGTTCTATCGCTGATCCAAGAAAACGAAGTTAAGTTTGTTGACCTACGCTTCACTGATACAAAAGGTAAAGAGCAGCACATTTCGATCCCTGCTCACCAAATCGACGCAGACTTCTTCGAAGAAGGTAAAATGTTCGATGGTTCATCAGTTGCTGGCTGGAAAGGTATCAACGAATCAGACATGGTAATGATGCCTGACGCATCTTCTGCTGTGCTTGACCCATTCACGGAAGACGCAACACTAAATATCCGTTGTGACATCTTAGAGCCTGCAACAATGCAAGGCTATGACCGTGACCCACGCTCTATCGCAAAACGCGCTGAAGACTTCATGCGTTCTACAGGTGTTGCAGATACTGTACTTATCGGTCCTGAGCCAGAATTTTTCCTATTTGATGACGTGAAGTTCTCGACGGACATGTCAGGCTCTTTCTTCAAGATCGACGACGTAGAAGCGGCATGGAACACAGGTTCTGACTACGAAGAAGGTAACAAAGGTCACCGTCCAGGCGTTAAAGGTGGTTACTTCCCAGTAGCTCCAGTAGATTCATCTCAAGACATCCGTTCTGCTATGTGTCTAGTAATGGAAGAAATGGGTCTTGTTGTTGAAGCGCACCACCACGAAGTGGCAACGGCGGGTCAAAACGAAATCGCAACTCGTTTCAACACGCTAACAACCAAAGCTGACGAAATCCAAATCTACAAGTACGTTGTACACAACGTTGCTCACGCGTTTGGTAAAACAGCGACGTTTATGCCTAAACCACTTGTTGGCGACAACGGCAGCGGTATGCACGTTCACCAGTCTCTAGCAAAAGATGGCGTAAACCTATTTGCTGGTGACAAGTACGGCGGTCTATCTGAAATGGCGCTTTACTACATCGGTGGTATCATCAAACACGCTCGTGCAATCAACGCATTCGCTAACCCATCAACAAACTCGTACAAACGTCTTGTACCAGGCTTCGAAGCACCAGTAATGCTAGCTTACTCAGCGCGTAACCGCTCTGCTTCAATCCGTATCCCAGTGGTACCAAGCCCGAAAGCACGTCGTATCGAAGTTCGTTTCGGTGACCCAGCGGCGAACCCATACCTATGTTTCGCAGCAATGCTTATGGCTGGTCTTGACGGTATCAAGAATAAGATCCACCCAGGCGAAGCGATGGATAAAGACCTTTACGATCTTCCAGCTGAAGAAGCAGCAGAAATCCCAACTGTTGCATACTCACTAAAAGACGCGCTAGCAGAGCTAGATGCTGATCGTGAGTTCTTAACAGCGGGCGGCGTATTCTCTGACGACTTCATCGATTCATACATCGACCTTAAGTCTCAGGACGTAGAGCGTGTAAACATGACAACTCACCCTGTTGAGTTCGAACTTTACTACTCTGTGTAAGGTCGACACTGTGTAAAATGTAAACACAGCAATAAAATATTAGGCTCGCCTCGCAGGCGGGCCTTTTTTGTATTCGCCACTCAAGCTTCGACGTTTAACATGAGGGGATAATAAAAATACGCTTAGAATTTTTCCTTACAGGTCAAAGAGCTAAGCCATTGAAACGTGAAATCATCGAACAAGAGAAGGTGAGCAATGAAAGTTCAGCTTATTCCATCACTGTGTGCACTCAGCGGATTGTTAATCGCCTCTATCGCCTTCGCGCAGGTCGCGTATACGTGGGTAGATGAAAATGGCGTGGTTCACTTTAGTGATACGCCAAACAAAGGAGCAAAAGCGATCGCACTGCCAAACCTTGAAGCCAGCGCACCAGCTCCTGAGGTAGAAAGTACTGAATCGCTCGCACCTCAGACTACGCCATCTACTGCATCACAAAACAAGCCAGAGAAAACAACCGAGAAGCCTCTTCCATTAGAACTCTCGATGCTGACTCCCAAGCACAACGAGACCATCCGCAGCAATCGAGGCATCATCAATATTCAATTAGAAACCAATCGCAAGCTTGGTATCGGTGAGCAATTGCAATTGTTACTCGATGGAAAACCTTATGGTGCACCACAAAACCATATAGTGTGGCAGTTAAACAATATTGACCGAGGCACTCACACACTTGCTGTGCACGCGAAAAGAAGCGGCAAGCTTATTGCATCTACTAGCCCTATAACGGTGCATTTACATAGAGCAAGTGTTAAGCCGACCGTAAAAGGGGCAAAATAGAATATCTGGTGAAAAAAATCACATCACAGCGATGCTTTTCACTTTTTCTTCTAAGATTTATTCGCCATACTTAACGTTCAATTGCACCATTATTGTGCATCGCACAATCTTAAAGCAAAACAAGGACGTAATGTGGATACCAGTCTTCCTAGTGCCATTCTCAACAATATGGTGACAGCAACGCTGATTCTTGATGATGGATTGGCCATCCGTTATGCCAATCCGGCTGCCGAATTGCTGTTTTCTCAAAGCGCCAAACGAATTATTGAACAATCACTTTCTCAATTGATTCAGCATGCGTCGCTGGATCTCGCGCTGCTCACTCAACCGTTGCAAAGTGGCCAAAGCATCACCGACAGTGACGTCACTTTCGTTGTTGATGGCCGCCCTTTAATGCTAGAGGTGACGGTTAGCCCTATCACTTGGCAAAAGCAGTTGATGCTTCTGGTCGAGATGCGCAAAATTGATCAGCAGCGCCGACTCTCTCAAGAACTGAACCAACACGCCCAGCAACAAGCAGCGAAGCTGTTAGTCCGAGGGCTTGCACATGAGATCAAAAATCCGCTTGGCGGCTTACGCGGTGCGGCGCAATTGTTAGAAAAAATGCTGCCAGAGCCCTCTCTCACCGAATATACACACATCATCATTGAGCAAGCAGACCGTTTAAGGGCGCTCGTGGATCGATTACTAGGACCGCAGAAGCCAGGTAAGAAGACACAAGAGAATCTGCACCAAATTCTTGAAAAGGTTCGCCAGCTGGTTGAATTAGAGTCACAACGCTCAATCATCATTGAACGAGATTATGACCCAAGCTTGCCAGAGATTTTGATGGATACAGACCAAATCGAACAGGCAATGCTTAATATCGTCAGCAACGCCGCACAAATTCTTAGCCATCAAGAACACGGGAAAATAACCATTCGCACCAGAACGGTGCACCAAGCCAATATTCACGGCAAACGCTGTAAACTCGCTGCTCGTGTCGAAATCACAGACAACGGCCCAGGTATTCCACCGGAACTACAAGACACGCTGTTCTATCCCATGGTCAGTGGCCGCGAGGGAGGAACTGGATTAGGGCTATCTATTTCGCAAAATTTGATCGACCAGCACAATGGAAAAATAGACGTAGAAAGCTGGCCTGGTCACACAACATTTACTATTTATCTGCCGATCTGAGTGCGCTAATAGACTTCAAGTCGCGTCAGTTTTTCGGTTTGCTGCAAGGATTACTACATGAGTAAAGGATATGTTTGGGTCGTTGATGACGACAGTTCAATTCGCTGGGTAATGGAGAAAACGCTCTCCTCTGCCAACATCAAATGTGAAACCTATGCCGATGGGGAAAGCGTGTTAATGGCGCTCGAACGCGAAGTGCCGGATGTTCTAGTATCAGACATTCGCATGCCAGGTATTGATGGGTTGGAGCTACTAAAACAAGTACAGCGCGATTACCCAGACCTTCCCGTGATTATCATGACCGCGCACTCAGATTTAGATGCAGCAGTGAATGCGTACCAAAAAGGTGCTTTTGAATATTTACCAAAACCTTTTGATATTGATGAAACTTTAACTCTGGTTGAACGAGCCATTGCACACAGCCACGAAAACAAACGCGAGCAGCTCTCTCCAGAAGACATTCCAGCAGAAACGCCTGAAATTATCGGTGAAGCACCAGCGATGCAAGAGGTGTTTCGCGCCATTGGTCGTCTTTCTCGCTCCTCTATTTCAGTCTTGATTAACGGTGAATCGGGCACGGGTAAAGAACTCGTTGCTCATGCACTGCACCGTCACAGTCCACGTGCTAACAAACCTTTCATTGCGCTCAATATGGCGGCGATTCCCAAAGACTTGATTGAATCAGAACTGTTTGGCCACGAAAAAGGCGCGTTTACGGGGGCAAACAATGTTCGTCAAGGACGATTCGAACAAGCCAATGGCGGCACTCTATTTTTAGACGAAATCGGCGACATGCCATTGGACATTCAAACTCGTTTACTACGCGTTCTAGCTGACGGGCAGTTTTATCGAGTGGGCGGTCACTCTCCGATCAGTGTCGATGTACGAATTGTCGCGGCAACACACCAGAACTTAGAAAAGCTGGTGCACGAAGGTGACTTCCGTGAGGACCTCTTTCATCGCTTAAACGTGATTCGCGTGCAGATCCCGGCACTGCGTGAGCGTAAGCAAGACATTGAAAAGCTTACACAGCATTTTCTTATCCGTGCGGCTGATGAGCTTGGTGTGGAAACAAAAACTCTCCACCCGTCGACCGTGGAGATTCTTAACCGCCTTGATTGGCCTGGCAACGTTCGTCAATTAGAGAATATTTGCCGTTGGTTAACCGTTATGGCCAGTGGTAGCGAAGTGTTACCAAATGACTTGCCAAGCGAACTACTCGAAGAGAAAAAATCCATTTCAGACTCTTCACATGGTAGTTGGCAAGAACAATTGGCGGATTGGGCACGGCATTCACTCGCAGCAGGAGATAAAGAACTACTTTCTTACGCTTTACCAGAATTTGAACGCATTTTATTAGAAGCAGCCTTAGAGCACACTAAAGGTCATAAGCAAGATGCCGCTAAAGTATTAGGCTGGGGGCGAAATACACTCACCAGAAAATTAAAAGAATTGTACTGACAATCACTTACGTGGTGCGTTAACAACGAGCGTCGTTTGTCACTCGATATTAATAAAAACATCAGTACAATTGTGGCGCACCACCATCTATGTGATTAGGCGATGTCTACTGCTACGACTCAAATTACACTGCGTACTGCTGTTCTGATTCCATTTGTCATGATCTTCTTACTGGCGATCGGTGTCATTGTCTACGTCCAAAAACAAAGTTACGAAGAAGTGGTCACGGATATCAGTGACAAGCAACTTTCCGTGTTAACCGAAAGTGTCCACGACCACCTCAATAGCTATCTACGTAAGCCTTTTACTGCGGTTATGGCTCTCGCGCACAACGTCAGCTATCACAACCTTCATCGCCCTCACGATACCTCAGACATTCAAAACTACCTGCTAAGTGCATTCAAAAATCTTTACCAATCGATACCGCAGTTGGATGTAATCGCATTTGGTTCAGAAAACGGCGACTTTGCAGGCTTTCGCCGCGAACTTTCCGACGATTACACCTTAATGGTGCAAGATCGCCACACCGATGGTGATCTGGTTATTTATGGAACCAACCATGTGAGTAACAACATTCGAACGGTTATCTCCCAATACGATCCTCGCACTCGCCCATGGTATAAGCCCGTTGCAGAGAGCCAAAACGCCACTTGGTCTGAAATTTATACCAATGCTGATGAACGCCAGGATATTACGCTATCAGCCATGACGCCGGTGTACAAACACGACCAATTTGCTGGTGTTTTGGTGACAGACATTCGTATCAATACATTCAACGAATTCCTGCGCGAGTTAAAATACAACACTAAAGCGTCGGTCTACATCATGGACCCAGATCATCGTTTAATCGCTCACTCAGGCCCGGGAAGCGTCATCTCATGGGGCACAAAATTTTCGGATAAAGGGCAGCGTTTGCTTGCCGCTGAAAACGCAGACCCGATCATCAAAATCAGTGCGAGCCGCGTCCGGTCTTTCGATCTCAACAACACCAAGCAACCTTATACTTTTTCATTTGAACATGATGGACAACGTATTTTCAGTCGGCTAACCCCGTATCGAGACCAAGATGGCTTAACATGGTTTATTGGCACCTCCATTTCGGAGTCCGAGCTTCTCGGCCTGTTACCAAAAAGCCAGCAAGAGAGTTGGCTCGTTGGCATTATTGTAAGCCTATTTGGGATCGCCATCAGTTGGATCATTTTCAACCGAGTTACCAGACCAATTAACGCGACGGCCGCCGCCGCTCAGCACCTGGCAAATGGGGATTGGGATAGCGGCATGCCAAAGCCTGGTTATGTGTATGAGACAACCGTACTGGTTCATGCTTTTAATGAAATGGCGAACAATCTAAGAGCTTCATTCAAAGCATTGCGTGAACAGTTAGTTTATGACTCTCTAACACGCTTATATAGCCGTCAGGGTTTGGTCGAAATCTGTGAAAATCAGTCTCATCTTTGTCACGGCAGTTTATTTTTACTTGGTATCAACAAATTTAGAGATATCAACGACAGTGTGGGTCATCACAACGGCGACCAGTTGTTGGTCAGCATCGCTGAAAGGCTAAAACAGCAGTTTCGTGACAACGCATTATTAGCTCGGATTGGTGGTGATGAGTTCGCGGTGTTTCTCTCAAAGGTCGACACTGAAACCAAAATTAAACAAACCGAGCGTCGATTACAGCAACTCTTTTCCACCCCATTTATGGTGGAAGGCGAGAATGTAGTGATGAAGATTTCACTTGGTATTGTACAAACCCAGCCAAACGAAACCATGCCTTTATGGTTACGCAACGCCAGCATCGCATTAAGTTACGCTAAACAAGACTCACTGACTGGTGTTTGTCACTACAGCCCAGAACTAGCGAGCGCTTCAAAGTTTCGTACGCAAATGCTGACCAAGATCCAAACTGGCATTGAAAACCGAGAGTTTATTCCTCATTACCAACCGATTGTGGATCTCGTCAGTGGCACAGTGTGTGGCGCCGAAGCACTTGCGCGCTGGCATAGCGACTCAGGTATGGTGTCACCATTAGATTTTATCCCAATCGCGGAAGAAAGCGGCATGATCAAAGCCATCGGCCAACAGATTCTGTTACAAGCTTGTCGCGACACTTACCAAGCGATCGAAAGCAAACAGTGGCCGTCGGACTTCCAACTGCATGTGAATATCTCTGTTAATCAACTATCCTGCCCAAGTTTTGTTGATACGGTGACAAGCGTATTGGATATCACGAAATTACCAGCAAGTAACCTCACACTAGAGATCACAGAATCACGTATCATTGATAGCGCACCGACCACACTAGAAAATATGACTAAACTGCGTGAAATGGGTATTGGTATCGCGATAGATGACTTTGGCACCGGCTACTCATCACTGGGTTACCTCCACTCTCTGCCGTTTACCTGCTTGAAGATTGATCGCACTTTCATCAATCAACTCACACAAGAAAACTTAAACAGTTCAGTCGTCGCTGCCGTCATCAATATCACAGCAGGTCTCAAAACTAATGTCGTCGCGGAAGGTGTCGAGGATAGCAATCAAGCACAATTACTGCGCTCTTTAGGCTGTAATCAGGTGCAAGGCTTCTACTACAGCCGCCCTATGCCACTAGAAGAATGGCCAACACATTTGGTGAACATGAAGTAGAAAAGAGCGAGAATCGTTGATTTCCTAGTCATCCTCTACTGACAATCTACCCAACTGTTATTTATACTTAACTGCAAATCTTACCCATGTATTGTCACAGATGATGTTTGGGCCCTGTTCCAGTTCATAACTATCCGGATCGACAAAATGATAACGAAGAACCTTCCTCTTACTGATTTGCACCGTCACCTCGACGGTAACATTCGTACTAAAACGATTCTTGAGCTAGGCCAAAAGTTTGGCATTGCCCTACCAGCGTACGATATTGAGTCTCTCACTCCTCACGTTCAAATTGTCGAAGCGGAACCCTCTCTTGTTGCTTTCCTTTCTAAGCTCGACTGGGGTGTTGCTGTCCTGGGCGATTTAGATGCGTGTCGTCGTGTCGCGTACGAAAACGTAGAAGACGCGCTAAACGCACAAATCGATTACGCAGAGCTGCGTTTCTCTCCTTACTACATGGCGATGAAACACAAACTACCAGTAGCGGGGGTTGTTGAAGCCGTCGTGGACGGTGTGCAAGCGGGTATGCGCGATTTTGGCGTGAAAGCCAACCTGATCGGTATCATGAGTCGCACATTTGGCACTGACGCATGTCAACAAGAACTGGACGGCATTCTGAGCCAGAAAGATCACATCGTTGCCGTCGACCTTGCGGGGGACGAGCTAGGCCAACCGGGTGATCGCTTTGTGTCTCACTTCAAGCAAGTACGCGATGCTGGCCTTGGGGTAACGGTCCATGCTGGTGAAGCAGCAGGTGCAGAGAGCATGTGGCAAGCAATCAATGAGCTGGGCGCAACTCGTATCGGTCACGGCGTAAAAGCGATTCACGATCCAAAACTGATGGATTACCTAGCAGAAAACCGCATTGGTATTGAATCTTGCCTGACGTCAAACTACCAAACAAGTACGGTAGAAACGCTAGAAAACCACCCTCTCAAGCAGTTCCTAGAGCATGGCGTTCTTGCGTGTCTGAACACTGACGATCCAGCGGTTGAAGGCATCGAACTGCCATACGAATACGAAGTAGCAGCACCAGCCGCTGGCCTGAGCCAAGACCAGATTCGCCAAGCGCAAATCAATGGCCTTGAGATTGCGTTCCTTTCAGAAGCAGAAAAAGCGGAACTGAGAGAAAAAGTAAAAGATCGCGCTTAAATCCAGCGAAAACATAAAAAAATGCCAGCATCTGCTGGCATTTTTTATATCTTGAATCTGTATCTCTGATTAAATAACACGAGAGAATTGTTGCTGACGCGCCTTCGCTCGCAGGTACTTATCGAAGCTCATACAAATATTACGGATCAGCAAACGACCTCGCAGCGTCACACGAATTTCATTGTCATCCACTTCCACCAGCTCATCGTTGATGAAGGTCTGAAGTAGCTGTAAGTCTTCTTTAAAGTACTGATCAAACTTCACTTTAAACTCAGACTCAATGGCTTTTTTGTCTAACTTGAAGTTACAAATCAGCTGCTTAATCACTTCACGACGGAGCAAATCATCGGAGTCCAGAGAGACCCCTTTCCATAGAGCGTGACGAAGTTCGTTGACTTGAGCGTAGTATTTCTTCAGCTCTTTCTGGTTTTGCGCGTACGCATCGCCGATCATCGAGATTGCAGAAACACCAAAGCCAACCAAGTCACATTCACCTTGTGTGGTGTAGCCTTGGAAATTGCGATGCAAAATCCCTTCGCGCTGGGCAACAGCAAGTTCATCGTCCGGCAAAGCAAAGTGGTCCATACCGATAAATTGGTAGCCAGCATCAGTCAGTGTCGCGATGGTGTCTTGCAGAATCGCCATCTTCTCTTCTGCCTTTGGCAGGTCTTCGTCTTTAATCTTACGCTGCGCTGCAAATAGCTGTGGCATGTGCGCGTAGTTAAACACGGATAGACGGCCCGGCTGCATCTCTAGCACTTGTTCTAGAGTCTTGGCAAAAGATTCTTTGGTCTGCTTCGGTAAACCGTAAATTAAATCTAGGTTCGTCGAACGAAAGCCTAACTCTTTTGCGCGCGCAACCATCGCAACGATGAACTCTTCATCTTGCTCACGATTCACCAGCTTTTGCACTTCTTTGTTGAAGTCCTGAACACCGATGCTCAAGCGATTGAAGCCTTCACTACGCAGATGATCCAGCATGGTCAGCTCTATTTCACGCGGGTCAACCTCGATACTGATTTCTGCATCGCTGCTAAAAGTAAACTCTTGGCGTAGCAGGCTCATCACACGCGTGATTTGCTTTTCAGAGAGAAACGTCGGTGTACCACCACCAAAATGCAATTGCGTCACGGTGCGACCAACAAGTAATGCAGCACGTTGACGAATTTCGTGTTCAAGCACGTCGAGGTATTCATCCGCTTTGTGCGAGTGGCGTGTAATGACTTTATTACATCCACAGTAGTAACAAAGCTTGTGACAGAACGGAATGTGTACGTACAGCGATAATGGGCGTTCTGGGTATTGAGTGCATGCCATATCATAATCAGAAATGGTGAACGCTTCATGAAACTCCAGCGCCGTTGGGTACGACGTATAACGAGGCCCGGAATAGTTGTACTTATCCAATACCGCTTGATCCCAGACGATTTGCTGTTTCGATTCAGTGTGTTGATTCGACATGGTGGTACTTTCCGTTAAATGCTAGGGCAACGAAAGCCGTCACCCGATATTCAGAGCCGCTATTTTGCCATACGACGATGACAAGCGTGGCAACGCCGACTGGCTTTTTAAGTATAAAACTAAAGAAGTGCTAGCGTGATCACGATACCCCCATTAGCCATAAGGAGCCTATTGGGGGTCGCGCTTAAATCATCTGAATATTGATTTGATTATTCAGTGGCTGGACGTTTTTCTGCAACACTTTGAGCTCCTCAATAATCGCATCAGTGAGGCGGCTTTCCGCTTTATGACGCGTCAAGTTCTGTTGCATACGCTCTTTCTTGGCAAGTTGTTGGCGTTCTTCGCCACGCGCCATATCTTTCACGATGTGGTAAAGCTCAGAAATCGCAGGGTACGTTTTATCGAAATCAACGCGGTCTTCACCTTGTACATAATCCATGATGTTATACACACGGATACTGATTTCAGATAAATCGCACTGGCCTTGAATGCCCGCCTGACACAAGGTATGCACATTCTCAAAAATGTTGGCGTTACGTTTGTCTATCGCCAATTTTTGATGCTTCAGCTGCAATTCCTTTTGCTTTTTCAATTGAAGCAGAAGGTAACCTGCATAAGAAGCGAGTGCGATGATAATCACAACACCAGCAATAGCTAATAAGGTTACATTCATAGCTTAATTATCCTTTATAGTCGTCGAAATTAATGTCGTCGAAATCTGCCAGCAAGTCATCATCGTTGCGCGTGCTTTTCTCAGCAGGTGCAGTGAAGTCTTCCTCTTCTTCAGGTTCCAACAAACCTAGTTGGTCCATTAGCTTTTCAATGCGATCGAGTTTCTCATCGACGAATTTCTGTAGACCTGTGCCCAGGTTTTCACCCGCTTCAATACGGTCTAGCAACACGTTCAATTGCGCGTCATTTTCTAGCATCTCTAGTTCTTGCTCTGCCGACAAACGACGCTCTTGCTTCGTCATTTTCTTCGCAGGTTCAACAATCAGAGGTATTTTCTTTTTGCTGCCTAAGCGCGGGTCGCGATTTTGTGCAGCAGCTTGCTTTTTCTGCTCGTTAACTTCTGAGTTACGGTTACCCGTTTTCAGACCTTTACGCTTTTTAGCACGCTTGCGTAAGCGGCCTTCCACATCAGATTCTGTACGGTTACGAGTTACAACAAACTCAGGTGCACCAGCGGCACCCGGTTTTCTAGATTTTTTACTACGGCTCATTACTGGGGTTTCCTCAGTAAAATTACATCATTACCAATAAATTCGAGTTCGAGCTTATCCCGCTCTGCTAGGAACTGGAACGTGTCACGACTAAAGAACACTACGTGAGTGAGATCGTTCTTATAATGCCATGATTTGAAAGCCTCCACGTCGATGACCATTTTCGTCATCAGGCCTATCCAGCCCCCTGGCTTAACTAAATTCAACCATTGCTTCCACACCAAATCTGGGTGGTAGAGGTGCTCTATCACCTCTGTTGCTGTCATGAAGTCGTACGTTTTTTCTAAAACCGACGTATCAGGGTGGTAATAGAGATCGTACAACGCCATGTTGTGCCCCGCCTCTTCCAGCATCAAGGAGAGCGTTGGGCCAGGACCACAACCAAAGTCGATACCATTTGATTGTGGAGAAATTCGCTCTGTGATCGGGTCAGCAATACGCGACAAAAAGCGTCGGTAACCCAAATCATCGGGGTTGTTCTCATGCAAATCATAGTGAGCTTTTTCGCTTTCCGCATCCAAACGTTGGTCTGGATTTACGAATACCAAGCTGCACTGCTCACATTGAAGATATTCACGACGCTTATCTTCAAAATAATGGTGAGTGCGCTGATTTTGGCATAAAGGACAGGTATGCATGCTGACTTCCTCAAACAGGGATGCGAAACATACCAGAAAGTGAACTCGGATTGGAGTGTTGTTGAGTATTTTTTCAGCAATTTTTGTTAAAAAACTTTGTTTACAACCTATAAAGCTAAATAAGTGCAGTAATCTCAATTCAAGTTACGACTGAGCAAGTCAACGGATATAAAAAAAGCGACAGTCAGACTGTCGCTTTCTAAGTGCCATCAATTGGCGAAACTGTGTTGCACACATTTGGTGCACCAATGATCCCTTTGTTTTTAGAGCTTTCCCTGCCAAAAAGAGTTGTTTTTCATCTTCCTGATGAGTTTTGGCTATCCGTTTACTTCCTGTCTACTGAGCAACTTCCTGTGCCTGATCCGTTTCACTGTCTTAACCGTCAGACGAGATGACCATCCTTATCTGATAGGCTCCCTACCTATCTAAATCCCTTTCTAAATCACCAAGCATCCGAGCTACATCCTTGGAGACCTAAACCGTGGTCTTAAATCCTTACATTCACCCCCTGTGAACGAATTCTACTTTACGCCATCCCGTTATGCTCACAAGTAATGGGTTGAAAAAAAATCCGCCTATTTTTCTAAAAAATCAAAATTATCATTTAATCAAAAACTTAAAAACACTAACAAGAAAAAGCCAACATCAAGTATGGCAAATGTCTCACAAACTGCCGAGCCAACTATCGCTTTCGCATCCAAACTCGACTGTGATATCTGTCACGAACAAAAATGCCCTAGTGGATTCACTAGGGCATTTTTGTACAAGTTGCTCGAACGATGTAGGGACATCTACCCAACTAGCTCAAGATGCAGGATCTTGAGCAATTTAGGTATATTAGTGCAGACCGCCAACGTATTTAGACAGCACTTCGATATCTTCGTCTGTCATTTTCTTCGCGATGTCGCGCATCATGGCATTCATATCATTACCACGGTCGCCATCACGGAATTTTTCTAGCTGAGCTTTGATGTAGTCAGCATGCTGACCAGAAATTTTCGGGAAACCAGAAAGCTCAGTACCATTGCCACGAGGACCATGACATGCAATACATGCGGTTAGGCCACGCTCGGCATCACCAGCGGTATAAAGCGTTTTGCCTTTTGCTACTACATCTTCAGGTGTTGAGTTTTCTGAAACTGGTAGCGAAGCGTAGTAAGCAGATAGGTCTGCGATATCTTCATCGCTCAGTGGCATTGCCATACCACTCATTACAGGATCGTAACGACCTTGTTTACCACCACTTGTCATGCCTAGCTTAAGTTCTTTTAACTGCTTCTCAAGATACTTAGCGTGTTGGCCTGCGAGTTTCGGGTACGTTGTTATTGCACTGTTGCCATCTGCTCCGTGACAGGCGACACAGGTTTGTGATTTTGCTTTACCAGCCTCAATATTACCTTGGGCCCATACTGAGCAACTGGCTAAAAGACTCAAAATTAGCGCTAATTTCTTCATGACATTCCATTATAATTATCAAGCTTCCAGTACCACGGAATGTGAACATACCGCGTACACTCATGGTACAATAGGCGACCTTATGCCGAGCACGGTTATTTTACACATTTTCACAAAAAAGTAATCAATCGACTACACAAAGTCGAGATGGAGTTAACAGTGAGCGTAAAAATTCATTACCAAAATACGCATTTCATCACCAGCGCACCCGATATTCGTCACCTGCCGGAAGACGAAGGTGTCGAAATTGCGTTTGCAGGACGCTCAAACGCTGGTAAATCGAGTGCACTTAACCGTCTAACTAATCAAAAAAGCTTAGCCAAGACATCAAAGACACCTGGTCGTACGCAATTAATCAACCTTTTCAAAGTAGAAGAAGGTTGTCACATTGTCGATCTACCTGGATACGGTTTTGCTCAAGTACCGGTAGAAATGAAAAACAAATGGCAGAAATCTTTGGGTGAATACCTACAGAAACGCGAGTGCCTAAAAGGCTTAGTGGTTCTAATGGACATTCGTCATCCAATGAAAGATCTCGACCAACAAATGATTTTCTGGGCCATCGATAGCCACATTCCTGTACAAGTTTTGCTAACCAAAGCAGATAAACTAAAAAGTGGTGCACGCAAACAAACTCTACTGAAAGTTCGTAAGCAAGTAGAAACTTTCGGTGGTGACGTTTCTGTTGATGTGTTCTCTTCACTGAAAGGATTAGGTGTCGATCAGCTACGTGCAAAACTGGATACCTGGTTTGCACCAGCACTAGCGCACCTGATAGAAGAAGACGAACAAGAGACACCAACGAGCGATGAAGAATAATTAACAATATTTGTTAAATTTCTTCGACACGGCCCTGCCATTTGGTGGGGCTTTTGTTTATCTGAACTAAATAACAGGCAATAAAAATCCCCGCCTTCCTGGCAGGGATAACGGGAGAGAAAAATTGGTAATTATTGTTATTTGACGAAGCATTGCTGAACTGAGATTCGATTTCAATAGGTTAAAAAGCGCTCTTGTTTCCTGTGTATCACCAAACATTCACTCCAAAAACACCCAATAGCGTTACAATTCAGACAGTTAAGCCAAGCAAATCTTCAAAAAGATGTAACTTAGTTTCTTTCAAGAAAAAATAATAGTGTGACTGGCGTAAATTTACAGGATGAATAACGCAATAAATTTGAAGGAAAAATCGAGATTTTGCAGTGACTTAGAAAGGTCAAAAAAGAAGGTTTCTGAAGGTTTACTTTAAGCTACTGATCCAAAAGAATAATTTTCTTTCGCCCAATAAAAAACGCCCCAGTCAAAAACTGACTGGGGCGGCTGAATCAGCCTAATCCAATAACGTGAAACAAAAGGTCTGAAAGATAGAACATCTTACCTCTGTACCCTACGAGTATTAATGTACAACAATTGGTCAGAATTGCAAAGAATTTTTGTAGTTTTTTTTCATGAAACTTTTATTAAGCAACATCAAAGTTAACTTTGCGCTAGCTTTTTTAATCTCAAAAAAAAGCCAGCGTTTGTGCGCTGGCTCATAATTAATTGGTTATTTTGGTCTAAAAATGACTAATGAGCTTGATCCCAGTTATCACCATGACCTGCTTCTGCAACCAACGGTACTTTTAGCTCTGCTGCAGATTCCATCAATTTCTGTACTTTACTTTCAATTTCGGACAATGATGACTCTTCAACTTCAAAGACCAATTCATCGTGTACTTGCATTAATAACTTCACACGACCATTGCCTTCTTCCTGAATCCACTGATCAACCAACAGCATCGCTTTCTTAATGATGTCCGCAGCCGTACCTTGCATTGGTGCGTTGATTGCCGCACGTTCAGCAGCTTTACGACGCATCCCGTTGCGCGATTTGATTTCTGGTAAATGCAAACGTCGACCAAAAATCGTTTCAACATACCCTTTATCTGCTGCCGTGCTGCGTGTGTCTTCCATGTACTGCATCACGCCTGGGTAACGTTCAAAGTATGTATCCATGTACGCTTGAGCCTCACCACGAGGAATGCCTAATTGCTTCGCCAAACCAAACGCACTCATGCCGTAAATAAGACCGAAATTAACCGCTTTCGCACGACGACGTTGCTCACTTGAAACGTCCTCAATAGAAACACCCATGATTTCTGCTGCGGTTGCCGCGTGGATATCTTTGCCATCACGGAATGCATTCAATAAAGCTTGGTCGCCAGAAAGGTGCGCCATGATGCGCAGTTCGATTTGCGAGTAGTCGACCGCTAAGATTTTATGCCCTGATGGCGCGACAAACGCTTGACGAATACGACGGCCAGCTTCGTTACGAATTGGAATGTTCTGTAAGTTCGGATCAGTAGAAGATAGACGACCCGTTGCAGTCACTGCTTGGTGGTAAGAAGTATGCACGCGACCCGTTGATGGGTTGATCATCTTCGGCAGTTTGTCGGTGTAAGTTGATTTTAGCTTCGCCAGACCACGGTATTCCAAAATCAGTTTTGGTAGTGGGTAGTCTAGCGCGAGTTCTTGCAGAACTTCTTCATTCGTCGATGGTGTGCCTGATGGCGTTTTCTTCACAACCGGTAAACCCATTTTTTCAAATAGGATGGCTTGTAATTGCTTTGGCGAGTTCATATTAAACTCTTGCTCAGCAATTTCGTACGCTTTCTTTTCAAGCTCATCAAGGCGAGCGGTAATCTCGACCGACTGCGCACTCAGCTTCATTTCATCGATAAAGACCCCAGTGCGTTCAATGCGCGAAAGAACTGGCACTAACGGCATTTCAATCTCTTCGTAAACTGTCTTCAGGCTTTCATCCTGCTCGATATTAGCAAACAAGCGATTGTGCAGACGAAGGGTCACATCCGCATCTTCTGCCGCGTATGGCGATGCTTGTTCCAGTTCGATTTGGTTAAACGTAAGCTGATTTTTGCCTTTACCTGCAATTTGCTCAAAAGAAATGCAGCTGTGCTGTAGGAAGCGAAGCGCCAAGCTGTCCATATCGTGTTTACCGCCGACACTGTTGTAGATATACGATTCCAACATCGTGTCGTGCTTGATACCTTTTAGCTCAATGTCGTAACGAGCGAGTACAGACGCATCATACTTTAAGTTTTGACCGACTTTTGCTTTCGCTGCATCTTCAAGAATTGGCTTCAGCTGTTCTAGTACCCAATCACGATCAAGCTGTTCAGGCGCATCTAAATAGTCATGTGCAACTGGCACATAAGCCGCAATACCTTCATCGACAGCGAATGACAAACCAACTAGATTCGCTAGCATGTAATCTAGGTTATCGGTCTCCGTATCAAATGCAAACAGCTCAGCCGTTTGAAGTTTATCTAGCCAAGCATTGAAGGTTTCTTTATCCAGAATTGTTTCATATTGGCTGCGATCGATTGTTACCGCAGAAGTTTCCATCTCGGCTTGAGAAGAAGAAGCTTGTGAAGATCCTGCAAGCTCTACGGCCTCCACAGATCCAGAACCGCCTTCAAGTAGTTCATTCAACCAAGATTTAAACGTCAGTTGGCCATACAGCTTCACTAATTCGTCTTTATTTGGTTCCGCTTTCAGCAATGATTCTGGCGTTTCCTCAAGCTCAACATCCAATTTGATGGTCGCGAGCTCATACGAAAGCATGGCATTTTCTTTGTTGTCGATGAGCTTTTTCGCCATGGTTTTAGAACCACGGAAACCAAGCCCTGCAATATCATCGAGGTTTTCATACAACTTCGTCAGACCACCAATACCTTGCAGTAGTGCGGTCGCTGTTTTATCACCGACACCCGGTACACCAGGAATGTTATCTACTTTATCGCCCATCAGTGCTAAGTAGTCGATGATCAACTCAGGTGGAATGCCAAACTTTTCAACCACACCTTCACGATCCATTACGACGTTCGTCATGGTGTTGATCAAGGTAATGTTATCATCCACTAGCTGCGCCATGTCTTTATCACCAGTACTGATCAATACAGGCATGCCCTTTTGTGATGCTTGGTATGCTAACGTACCGATGACGTCATCCGCCTCGACGCCAGGAACACAGATCAGCGGCAAACCCATTGCACGAATAACATTGTGTAATGGTTCAATTTGACAACGCAGGTCATCCGGCATTGGCGGACGATTCGCTTTGTATTCTGCATACATATCATCACGAAAGGTTTTTCCCTTTGCATCGAAAACCACCGCGATGCGCTCAGACGCAAACTGACGCATCATGCTGCGTAACATGTTCACGACGCCGTAAACGGCATTAGTTGGAATTTCACCATTGCTCATGGTGCCCGGGTAGGCGTGAAAAGCGCGATATAGGTAAGAAGAGCCGTCGATAAGGATCAACGGATTTTCAGGAATACTTGCCATAATTGTCTGTATCCAATTCAGTACTTGAGAGATCTGCCTAGGATGCCATGACTGCTGATCTGAATCTATCTTGTTCGCTCGATCTAGGTCGCGTAAATTTTTCCGACTTTATTCACGAAAACACCACCCCCTGTGGATAACTCTGTTTATAGAAATTATCCACTGGTTATCCAATAACAAAAAACACAAGAAAACACCAACTCAAACTATTGATTTATAATAATAAATCCACATAACGGCGAGAAGATCAACGATCCTAAAATGATCATCGCATGTGGAAAAGATATTAATAGTGACGTCAAATAGAAATCGTAGAAAAGAAAAAAGCGACCCGAATGGGGTCGCCTAGCAGAAGTGGTAAAGCAAATTCTGTAAATAGAGCAGCTTAACCAAGAAGCTATAAATTACACTGGAAGCAATGTGAGCAATGTCGTGTCAAAAAGAATTCGTGCAAGTTCTCGGAAAAATGTTTCATCACTTCTCAACTTTCAGTTAATTAACTTCTGTTAATAAGTCACTCAACGTCCTTGTGAACTTTCCTCATTCCCTAAGACAGGTTTAATAATAATGATTCTCATTTCGTAGTCAACAGTTAAATGAGAAAAAATCTCATTTATTTTCACATTGCTTTAATGAAATGCACTCGAGACTCTCGAAGATTTACTTTTTCTTCAAACTTTTCAATGATATAGCCATTTCTCAATAACAAGCGAAGCATAGCCGGAAACTGGTTTCGAGATTTCACTTTTAATGTGTTGTAGCCTTGTTCTGCCACCCAATCCTCTTGAGCTTCCAAAAGCAGCTGTGCCACGCCTTCATTTCGAGCTTCAGGGACAACACCACCTAACCAGCTATAGAAAACACCATCCTCTAATTCGTAACCTATTTTGAAGCCGACAATCGTGCCGTTTTTTTCTGCAACGAGGATTAAACTGTTTTTCTCTTCTAAACGTTGAGTCATGGAGTCTACCGTTTCTCCTTTCGAAAACTCGGTAACACGCGCCACAACTTGAAGTGCTTCTTCCAATGTGCCTTCACGAATCAGCATTGTCATTGTTCTCTTCTCCAAAATAAAAATACCCAAGCACCTTGGATTGTTACTGTTGTAATCCGCCTGAGGTTACTTGGGTATATACAGACGAACAACTCTTGTTGGTCTGGTATTTCTCACTGAGCGATAATTACTCTTCTGTCGCTTCCGGAGTACGATTTAGGTGTTGAGCAGTTTGTGCATTCTCTTCTGCCAACCACTCAGCAACGTCTTTCGCAAAGTACGTTAAGATGCCATCTGCACCTGCACGTTTGAAGCACAATAGTGATTCCATCACAATTTCACGCTCTTTGAGCCAGCCATTCATGATCGCCGCTTTATGCATCGCGTACTCGCCAGAGACTTGATAAGCAAATGTCGGTACTTGAAGTTCAGTTTTTACTCGGCGAACTACATCTAAGTATGGCATACCAGGTTTAACCATCACCATGTCCGCACCTTCATTGATGTCTAGCGCCACTTCGTGAATCGCTTCATCAATGTTTGCTGGGTCCATTTGGTAGTTTTTCTTGTTGCCGCCTTTTAGATTTGAAGAAGAGCCAACCGCATCACGGAATGGTCCGTAGTAGTTCGATGCGTACTTAGCCGAGTAAGCCATGATTTGAGTATGAATGTAGCCCGCGTTTTCTAATGCTTCGCGGATCTTACCAATTCGGCCATCCATCATGTCTGAAGGCGCGACTACGTCAGCACCCGCTTCTGCATGAGACAAAGCCTGCTTAACCAATACTTCTGTGGTTTCATCATTCATTACGTAGCCATCTTCATCGATGATGCCGTCTTGGCCATGTGTCGTGAATGGGTCAAGTGCCACGTCTGTGATTACACCAATTTGAGGAATGTGTTCTTTAAGCGCTCGTACTGCTCGCTGAACCAAACCTTCTGGGTTGTAGGCTTCAGTAGCACATAGGCTTTTAGCGTCTTGGTTTACGACAGGGAAAAGCGCGATTGCTGGAACGCCTAGATTTGCAAGGTATTGTGCTTCTTCTAGCATTAAATCAATCGACAAACGCTCTACACCCGGCATGGACTCCACGCTCTCACGACGATCTTTACCCATAAGAATGAACATTGGGTAAATCAGATCATTAACAGAAAGTTGGTTCTCAGCCATCAAACGACGACTAAAATCGTGCTTACGTAAACGACGCATACGGCGTGCAGGGAATGGACCTTGAATTGATACAGACACCATTTTCTCCTTGTCTGGACGGTTATGATGATCAAATCATCTGGTGAACAAAATCATATCACTCTTGATGCATGTTGCGAGTGACAATCTGGAAAAAGGTAATGAAAAAAACTGAAAATGACCCAGCACTCACACTCAAGTATACTTCGAATACGAAACCAACCATGAAGCACAGAGAGTAACGATGATCGATACCCACGCGCACATCTATGCTAGCGAATTTGATAACGACCGCGATGAAGTAGTACAACGCGCCTTAACGCAAGGCATTAATAAAATCCTGTTGCCAAACATCGATCTGGACTCTATTGAGCCCATGCTACAAACCGAAGCGGCATATCCTGACGTATGCCACTCAATGATGGGGCTGCACCCTTGTTATGTGGACAGCAATGTTGAACAAACGTTGGAGATCATCCGCGGTTGGTTTGAGAAACACAAGTTTATTGCGGTGGGCGAAATCGGTATCGACCTATATTGGGATAAAACCTATCGTGCTGAGCAAGAAATGGCGTTCGTAGCTCAACTTAACTGGGCAAAAGAGATGGATTTACCGGTCGTTATCCACACTCGTGATTCGATTGAAGAAACACTCACTTTGCTACGACAAGAGCAAGATGGTCGTCTGCGTGGTGTATTCCACTGTTTTGGAGGCAGCTTAGAAGAAGCACAAGCAATCAATGAGCTAGGCTTCCACTTAGGCTTAGGTGGCGTATCAACCTTTAAGAATGGCGGGATGGATAAAGTCATTCCACATTTGGATATGCAGTGGGTCATTTTAGAAACCGACTGTCCATATTTAGCGCCGGTGCCACACCGTGGTAAACGTAATGAACCGGCCTACACTTCTCTCGTTGCACAACGTGTTGCCGACTTGCGTGATGTCGACATCGCAACCATCGATGCCATAACGACTGAGAATGCCAAAAAGCTGTTTAATATTTAATTCACGAGAATTGAAAAAAGCGACGAAATCAACGTCGCTTTTTTATCACCTAAACTATTGAATGAACGATTCAACCCGTTGAAATAGTAGAACAATCCATACAAAATTATTGATAAACATAATAATTAACTAGCAACTCTACTTACTTCTCATATCGTCACTTTACTTCGTCCGCTTTGCAAAACTGTCGACAACTCGACACATTATTTTTCTATACTGATTTACGCCCATTAATTAGCACAAATGTAAAACAGCATGAATATGGAAGTTGAAGTGTGTACACATGGTGCTTACTTACAACGCGTACCGCGCAGTTTTTTTCAAAAGCTGCTGGGCATCAAGGAAGTATACGTATGCACAAAATGTGGTTACGTCATGAAAGTTAAGTAATTAGCCCAAGAAAAAACCAACCGCAAAAAAAGCGGCTCAATTGAGCCGCTTTTCACATCTAGATTAGCCTTATTCTTCGGTTTCCGCTTCTACTTCTTCGCTTCGACGAGTATAAAAACGCGCGAAGAACAAACCGACTTCAAACAGTAAACACATCGGAATAGCGAGTAAGGTTTGCGAGATCATGTCTGGTGGCGTTAACACCATACCTACGACAAACGCAGCCACTATAATATAAGGACGTTTCTGTCTTAAATCTTCTGGTGTAGTGGCCCCAGTCCAACACAACAAAATAATCGCAACAGGCACCTCAAATGCGATACCAAACGCCATAAATAGCGCCAGCACAAAGTCGAGATAGCTAGAAATGTCGGTCGCAAACTCTACACCACCCAATGAGATAGCAGTAAAGAAGCCAAACACTAGTGGAAACACCACAAAATACGCAAATGCCACACCGCAATAAAACAGCAGTGAGCTGGAAAACAGCAACGGCATAATCAAACGACGCTCATGTTTGTATAAGCCAGGAGCAACAAAGGCCCAAACTTGATACAAAATAAACGGCACCGCAATAAATACCGAAGCAATTAACGTCAGCTTAAGTGGCGTAAAAAAAGGTGACGCTACATCCGTAGCAATCATGGTCGCGCCTTCAGGTAGACGCTCTACTAAAGGTGCGGAAACAAACTCGTAAATGTGGTTAGAGAAATAAATTAGTCCAACAAACACGACCAACACTGCGAGGATTGAACGCAGTAGTCGGTTGCGAAGCTCCAACAAATGACTAATTAAAGGTTGTGTCTGCTCGACGGTAGACATGGCAAACCTCTTATTAAAAACCAGATCAAAAAGGAGCTACCAATCACTAGTAGCTCCTCCTAATGAGACTATTCGGCTTTCTTATCTGCCGCTGTAACCTTGCTCTCTTGCGCTTTCTCTACCTTTTCTGCTGCTGGCTCTGTTTTTACAGGCTCAGCCTCTGAATCGGTGTTCTTTGCGTAAGGACGATTTACAGATTGCGCTGCCTTCTTCAACTCTTCAACTGAAGATTTCAACTCAGGGGACAAATCATCCATCCCCATTTGTTCTGCTTTGCGCAAGTTTTCTTGCAGCTCTTGGACTTTCAGCTCGTGTGACAATTCGTCTTTGACGCTATTTGCCATACTCTTAGCGGCACCGATAAAGCGAGACACGCTGCGAATAGCATGAGGCAAACGCTCCGGCCCAAGAACGACCAGACCAACAACAGATATTAATACCAGTTCCCAAAAACCGATATCAAACACGTTTTACGCCTGCTCTTTGTCTTTTTTCGTTTCAGGAGCAGCTTCTTTTTTCTGCTGCTCTTCTAGACTTTTTGGTTCGAAGTCTGCGTCTTTGTCATTTTTCGCAGGTTCATCTTCGCTCATCGCTTTTTTGAAGCCCTTAACGGCACCACCCAGATCGCCACCGATACCGCGTAGTTTCTTTGTTCCGAATAGCAATACAACAATTACAGCAATGATTAGAAGTTGCCAAACACTGATACCACCCATTCTCTTTACCTCGGGTCTTTAAACAAACAAAAATATTTCAAGAGTTTAACGTCTATTGACGATAAGCTCGCCAACTAAGCAGCCAAAATGTGACACCTGCGATACCGCAGGCCAACGAAAGCTGCTCAAAAGCATCGTTCACCAATATTGCCGAGCATACGACTAAAGTAGCGCCAACGCCAAACAAAAACTTTCCTGTCGCCTGCTGGCGCTTGCTCTGGCGATACCCTTGATAAAGCTGATCCATACGTTGATTCATCGCTTTACCTTGTTTCAGGCTATCGTAAAGTAGCTCTGGCAGTTCAGGTAATTTCTCTGCCCAAAATGGTGCGCGGTCTTTAATCGCATTCACTAGAGCTTGTGGCCCAACTTGATTCATCATCCATTCCTCCAGGAATGGTTTTGCGGTCTCCCACAAATCAAGTTGAGGATATAGCTGCCTACCAAGCCCTTCCACGTACAACAGCGTTTTTTGCAACAGTACAAGCTGTGGCTGAACCTCCATATTGAATCGACGTGCCGTATTGAACAAATTCAACAACACATGACCAAAGGAGATTTCGCACAATGGCTTAGCAAAAATAGGCTCACACACAATGCGAATCGCGAACTCAAACTCATCGACATTGGTATCCGCAGGCACCCACCCTGAATCCACATGTAACTCAGCCACTCGGCGGTAGTCACGATTGAAAAACGCCAGGAAGTTTTCCGCCAGATAACGCTTGTCTTCGCTATTAAGTGTACCAACGATTCCGCAATCTAGCCCTATCCACATTGGGTTCTCTGGATGTTCGGGTTTGACGAACACATTACCCGGATGCATATCGGCATGGAAAAAGCTGTCTCGGAACACCTGAGTGAAGAACACACTCACACCGCGTTCCGCGAGCAATTTCATATTGGTGCCATTTGCTTTCAAGCCTTCAATATCAGAGACTTGAATGCCATATATTCGCTCAGAAACCATGACAGTTTCATTACTGAAGTCGGGAAAAACTTCAGGAACATACAATTCTTCGCTGCCCTCAAAGTTGCGGCGCAACTGAATGGCATTCGCCGCCTCACGTCGCAAGTCGAGTTCATCAAGCAGGGTTTTCTCGTACTCACGCACGACTTCAACTGGTTTTAAACGACGTGCTTCAGGCATCGCTCCGGCGACTATACGCGCCATTCGGTGCATCAGTTTTAGATCTGAATCAATGACTGGGCGAATATCTGGGCGGATAACCTTTAATACCACTTCTTGGTTAGTGTCTTTTATGCGCGCAGTATGTACCTGAGCAATCGACGCAGACGCCAGTGGTTTGATATCAAACTCGGTAAACCATTTTTCTAACGGACCACCTAATGCTTGCTCCATCTGCTTTTTTGCCAACTCGCCATCAAAAGGCGCGACTTGGTCTTGAAGTAAAGCTAGGGGATCAGCGATATGCGGAGGAAATAAGTCACGGCGCGTCGACATCATCTGACCGAACTTAATCCAAACCGGCCCCAGCTCTTGCAGTGCTAAACGCAGACGTTCACCGAGTGGTTTTTCTGGATGCTTGTTCTTAATCCAAAACAAGCTTTTGCGCAGTAAAAGCGGAGCTTTGGTCAGTTGGTGATCGGGAAGCAGCTCATCTAAGCCGTATTCCAGTTGTACTTTGGCGATGTGGTATAAGCGCTTTAGTTCTGCTGGCGTCATGGTTTCTCCAATGCAGGCTTATCTGCATCCAGCTTATTCAGCAAAGCCGTTAAACGAGCTTCAATGCGAGAAGCCTGGCTGCGAACCTCATCAACTTGGTCGCAGAAATAGGCCACTTCTAACGGAGCGGGAGCCAGTTTCCATTCTTCAGTCACTACTTGTGCAAGATGACGCTGGTGTTTTTCTGCTTGAGACGCAAGAAAGTTGCCGATGTTTTTTGAACCTTGCACAAAGGTATGTGCGGCGACATCGCCAGTCACGCGAGACAACCACTCTTCAACATCTGGTTTGCAATCCACCATCAACTGAGAGAATTTCTGCGCCAATTGAATATCGCCTTCAAGTTCAAGTTTATCTTGTTTAATAAGACGAGTGATGTTGGCCTGATCGCGCAGCTCTGGTAATACACTCAAGTTGAGCGATAGATAGCAGTTAGGCTGCCCTTCGTAATGACCGAGCACATCAATTTGCTGACTAAAAACGAATGTCAGTGTTTTATTGATCTCTTTCAGGTGAACTTGAATAACTTGACCTTTTAGACGCGCTAAACGACGGCCCAATGCAGGGTCGTCTTTGATCAGTGTATTCAGTGACGTTTCAATCACAGCGGTGATAAGTGGTTCAAATGGCATGCCGTTAACCCTTAGAATTTATAACCGCGATGCAAAGCCACAATACCACCAGTTAAGTTGTAGTATTTGGTGTTTTCAAAACCTGCGTCTTGCATCATGCCTTCCAGCGTTTCTTGGTCTGGATGCATACGGATTGACTCCGCTAGGTAGCGGTAACTCTCTGAGTCATTCGCAACTAGCTCACCGATTCTCGGCAACAAGTGGAATGAATATGCATCGTATACTTTAGATAACGGCTCTAGCACTGGTTTTGAAAATTCCAACACCAATAGGCGGCCGCCTGGCTTCAGTACGCGGAACATTGAACGAAGCGCTTTGTC
Organism: Vibrio sp. Y58_MX_L22; assembly: GCF_024181865.1. Lineage (NCBI taxonomy): Bacteria > Pseudomonadati > Pseudomonadota > Gammaproteobacteria > Vibrionales > Vibrionaceae > Vibrio > Vibrio sp. Y58_MX_L22. Next base: position 68,550 of record NZ_JAMZAN010000006.1, on the reverse strand, counting down.
TTTGTCAGTCACATTACGCAAACAAAAACTGATGGTGATGACATCAAAATAATCATCTGGGAACGGCAGTTCTTCTGCGTTGGCTTGAACGTAATGCACGTTACCCACAATACCGTTATCACGCAGTTTATCGCGACCAACGTTAAGCATTGAGTTATTGATATCGGCAAGGATGACATGGCCTTCATCGCCAACAATGCGCGAGAATTTCGCCGTCAAATCCCCCGTACCACCACCTAGGTCAAGAATACGTTGGCCAGGGCGAGCGCCACTACAATCGATAGTGAAGCGCTTCCAAAGGCGGTGAATACCACCTGACATCAGGTCATTCATGATGTCGTATTTTGTTGCCACGGAGTGGAATACTTCGGCAACCTTAGTCACTTTTTCGTCTTTTGCCACTGTAGAGAAACCAAAGTGAGTGGTTTCATTCTCTAACGCTGTATTGGATTGCAAACTTGTGTCCGTCATTCTAATTCCTCTTAGGCAGCGCTTTCCTCTACGGGGCGTTTGTTGACAAATAAAATCGCCCACTGCACTGCGGGCGATTAGTTTACTTTATCCTCAGCCGGATGTCTTTCTACTAACGGGTCATTTTCTGAAAATGCATCACTCTGCGCTAACTGCGCGAGTTCGGAAGAAATCGGTCGTTTAATTTCAACTCCCAAGTGTTTAAAGCTTTCGGCTTGGCGAATCACATTTCCGCGCCCTGTGGCAAGCTTGTTCATCGCACCTTGATAGCTTTGATTCGCCTTATCCAGCGCACCGCCGAGCCCCTCCATGTCGTCTACAAACAATCGTAATTTGTCGTAGAGTTTTGTCGCACGCTGCGCAATCATTTTGGCGTTTTCATTTTGGCGTTCATTGCGCCATAGATTATCAATGGTGCGCAATGCCACCAGCAACGTTGTTGGGCTCACCAAAATGATGTTTTGCTCCATCGCGTCTTTAATCAAGCTCGGATCGGCTTGAATCGCGACTTGGAACGCCGGCTCAACCGGAATAAACATAAGTACATAGTCCAAACTCTGAATACCTTTGAGTTTGTGGTAGTCCTTCATGCTTAACCCTTTGATATGTGCACGTAGAGCAGCTAAGTGCGCATTCAAAGCCTGATCGCGCTCAGCATCAGTTTCGGCGTTGAAGTAGCGCTCATAGGCAACCAACGCCATTTTGGAATCTACAACCACTTGTTTGTTCTGTGGGAGATGAACAATGACATCAGGTTGGTAACGCTTGCCTGCTTCATTTTGTAAGTTCACCTGAGTCTGATATTCGTGCCCTTCACGCAAGCCAGATTCGGCAAGTACCCTAGCGAGCACCACTTCGCCCCAGTTACCTTGTTGTTTGTTGTCCCCTTTCAACGCTTGGGTCAAATTAACCGCTTCGCGCGTCATTTGCTCGTTCAAACGTTGCAGGTTTTTCAGCTCATGCACTAGGGTATGGCGCTCTTTAGCTTCTTGGCTAAAGCTGTCATTAACGTGCTTTTTGAACCCTTCTAACTGTTCTCTAAGCGGTGACAACAAGCCTTCTAAACTCTGACGGTTTTGCAAATCGACCTTCGCGGTTTTTTCTTCAAACAATTGGTTGGCCAAGTGCTCAAATTGTTGTTTCAAGCGTGCTTCCGCTTGTTCTAAAATTTGCAGTTTTTCGGCATTAGCTTGGTTAATTTGCTCATGGCGAGCTTGCTGTTCACGCAGCTGCGTTTCTAGACGTGATTTGTGTTCACGCATTTGACCAAGCTCATCAAAGTATTGCTGGCGCTCTTGCTTTACAGCCTCGAAGTAACGTAGTTTTTCCATTGCTGCCATCAGCTTTCCATGTGTTTGGCGTACTTCAAACGCGGCTTTATCGCGCTCATCATCTAATTCATCCAACTCTTGCTGGGCATCGGCAAGGCTTTGCTTGACCTGTTCAAGTTGCTGTTGATGAAGCTGTTTTTCTGAAACAAGTTGTTGCTCGAGAAGCTGAGTTTGGGTGATAAAACGCTGTTTCACCCACCAACCGGCAGCGACACCACTAAGCGTGGCAGCACAAAGAGAAGAGAGAATGAGAGATTGGTACTCAAGAATCCATTGCATAATAGCGAGTTAGCCTGTGTTTTGTATCTATAACAATGGTATTTAGACACTGGATAAATGTCCAGTTTGTTGGATGAAAAATCCTCGCATACACTAGGCCTTCCTATAATATTCTTTCTTCCGCTCAAATTATCCAAACCGAGCGGCACATCATCACGCAGAGGCATCATGAACGAGCGTCGCGCCCTAGGATTTGGGCTCTCAGCAGTATTACTTTGGTCTACCGTTGCAACCGCATTTAAACTCACGCTGGCAGAATTTACGCCGATTCAAATGCTATGCATTGCCAGCATCGTCTCTGCGATTGCACTAACAGTAATCTGTGGTGTGCAAGGTAAACTGGGCCAGTTAAGCGCTACATTTTTCTCAAACCCTTGGTATTACCTACTGCTTGGGTTGATTAACCCTTTGGCGTATTACGTTATTCTGTTCAAAGCATATGACTTGCTGCCCGCATCTCAGGCTCAAGCGATCAACTACAGCTGGGCCATCACCTTAACGCTAATGGCCGCTGTTTTCTTAGGACAAAAGATCCGTGGTAAGGACTGGCTGGCTTGCGGTTTTAGTTATGTCGGCGTGATAGTGATTGCCACACAAGGCAATCTTTTAGGCATGGAATTTGAGAGCCCGTTGGGTGTTGGTCTTGCGCTGCTATCAACACTGCTGTGGGCCGGTTACTGGATTTTAAATACCAAAAATAAGGCCGACCCTGTGGTTGGCGTTCTGCTCGGCTTTTTGGTCGCTATTCCATTCGCCATTGGTTTAAGTCTTTATGAAGGTGCGAGCTGGCAGGCAATCTCAGCTAAAGGCTGGGCAGCGGTGACGTATGTCGGACTGTTTGAAATGGGGATCACTTTCGTTTTGTGGCTGAGCGCACTCAAATCAACGCAAAACACCGCGCGTATCAGTAATCTGATCTTTGCTTCTCCATTTATCTCACTCATGTTGTTAGCTACCATCATCGGCGAAGAAATTCATCCTTCAACCTTGATTGGCCTGGTATTGATCATCAGTGGCTTAGTCATTCAGCAAGTCTCATGGGGCAAGAAAACCAAAGCGGTAAACGCTTCTTAATCACCTATCAAAAGCCCTAAAAAACGATGCAATAAGTTGGATAAAAAAGAGATATAGATAACATTTTAATGATAGAAAGCACTTTACGCTGCTAGGATTTAGCTACGCGTTGGATACGATACTCACAAAGCCCAATAGCTTACGCTAGATTCTAATATAATTACCTTTGGGCGATTTAGGACTCGTTATTAATTATGTTTCGCTTCGCTATTCCTTCGCCTTTGATGGCAGACTGGCAACACGTTCTGCGACAATGCTGTGATGTAACTCAAGCTCAGGGACAGCTTTATACTCTGAGCGATACTCAGCAGTGGCTATCGACTGAGGTGTCCACCTCAACCCAAAATCATCGTGCTATCGTCGATGTGATAACGCAAGTTGTCGATCACTTTACGCCGACAGATTTTACAGTTAGCCATACCCCCTTTGAAGAGCAAACCTTGAGCATTGGACCGATTTGGCTACCTAATGGCGAATTGCTTGCCGTACTGACATTGACTCACCCTAATGATCAATCAACGGTTGTTTCGGCATGGCTAAGCGCAATCGCGGGGCGGATCAGCTTTGATATCAACTTGCACTGTCAGCAAGAACAAACGCGACATCAAAGCGCGGAAATAAAGCCAACACCAACACCAACACTACAAGAGTTTATCGACTGCCTTGAAGACCACGTGTGGATAAAAGGCATGGATGGCCTTTATTCGATGACCAACCGAAGCGTAGAAAACGCGTGGCAAAAAACCAACAGTGAAATCATTGGAAAAGACGATTTTGCCCTGTTTAGCCATGAACGTGCGGAAAAATTCATTGATGCCGATAAATTGGTGGTAGCCACTGGCACGCAAAATATTGTTGAAGAATGCCGTCAAATTGATGAAAACAATAACCCCACTTGGCTAGAAACCATTAAGTCTCCTGTCCGTGATCATGCGGGAAACTTAATCGGCATTCTGGGGATGACACGTAACATCACCCGCCGAAAAATGGTAGAAACGCAGCTCTCCTTAGCGTCCCAAATTTTCAACAATTCGCAAGAAGGCATGGTCATTACAGACCGCAATGCCAACATCATTGATGTAAACACGGCTTTTACCCAAATTACAGGCTACCGCTCTGAAGAGGTGATAGGAAAAAACCCACGAATTCTGCGCTCAGGCCATCATGATCAAGGTTTCTATCAACAGTTGTGGCATCAACTCGAAAACAAAGGCCAATGGAAAGGCGAATTCATCAACAGAAAGAAAGATGGCAGCATTTATCCGCAATTAGCGACCATTAGCGCCGTAATGGACGATAAAAACCACCTTATTAACTACATTTGTGTGTTTGAAGATATCTCTGTGCGTAAGGCACACGAAGAAAAGCTGCAGCGCATGGCTTTTTACGATCCATTAACCAATCTACCTAATCGCACCCATTTACTTAGCTTACTCGAGCAACACATCGAAACCGGACACAAAAACCAGCAGACGTTTGCCACCCTATTCTTAGATATCGACCATTTCAAACACATCAACGATAGCATGGGCCACTTCTGTGGTGACCAATTGCTGTCTAAGTTAGCGATTCGTTTGCAAGATGTGCTTCACCTCAATGCGCATGTGGCTCGCATTGGCGGCGATGAATTTGTGATTATTTTGCCAGACATCCATAGTGATGTTGCCTTATTGGAAACCGTCGGCGATATTCTAAGCGTATTCCAGCAACCATTCGACTTGGCAAATCACGACTCACTTCGTGTCTCGACCAGTATTGGTATTGCCTTGTACCCAAGAGACGGTCAAGACAGTGAAACCTTACTGAAAAACGCAGACACCGCGATGTACTTAGCGAAGAAAAATGGACGCAACGGCTACGCGTTTTACTCACCGGATTTGACCGATAAATCCGTATCCCATGTACGCATTCAATCCGCTTTGCATCAAGCAATAGAAAAACAACAACTCCGGTTAGAATTCCAACCGCAATACAACTTGGAACAAAATTCGATTGTCGGCGTGGAAGCTTTATTACGCTGGCAGCATCCAGAGTTTGGCCTTGTACCACCAGCAGACTTTATTCCAATTGCAGAAAAAACAGGGCTGATTCAAAGCATTGGTGAGTGGGTGTTACAACAAGCTTGTTTGCAAGGTAATGCTTGGCTGGACCAAGGCATCGAGTTTGGCAAAATCGCCGTCAATGTTTCTGCGTTGCAGCTTCAGCAGTCAAATTTCATTCAGCGATTAAGTACTATCCTCGATAACACCGGATACCCTGCCCAACGGTTAGATTTGGAGATCACAGAGAGCTTTTTACTGATCGACCCTCAACAAGCCATTGCATCGTTAAATCAATTACGAGAACTGGGTATTGAGATTTCTCTGGATGACTTTGGAACTGGCTATTCGTCTTTGTCTTACTTGAAAGGTTTGCCAATCAACAAACTGAAAATTGACCGCTCATTTGTCAGTGATGTCCCAAGTAATAGTGACAGCAACGCGATTGTGAATGCCATTATTGCCATGGGAAAAACGCTGTCGTTGAAAGTCGTCGCGGAAGGGATAGAAACTCGGGAACAAGCCGATTATTTATTCGAAAAAGGCTGTATTTATGGTCAGGGATATTTATTTAGTCAGCCAGTGAGCGCTGGAAAACTGTTTCGTTGAACCAGCTTGACCCTCAAGTCACTCTCGCGGTGCCACGTCCGCGGAGGTGATTTGCTTTGCTTGATTTTGGGTTGATTGGCATAGCTCTAGGCGATCAACCAAAATATTGATACAAACCAGTAACGGCACGCCGATCAATAGTCCCATTCCGCCCCAAAGCCAGCCCCAAAAAACAAGCCAAACAAAAATCACTAACGGGTTTAAGTTAAACCTTTTCCCCAATAGTGTTGGTGTAACAAACTGACTTTCAATCAAATTGAGCAGTAAATAGATAGACACCACCGTCAGCATAAAACTGACCGACTCCAACTGAAGATAAGCAACAAAGCCAAAGCTCACCACGGATATGACAGGGCCGAGGTACGGCGCAAAATTCATCACGCCTGCAAATGCGCCCCATAGAAATGGATCTTCAAGGCCTAGAACAAAAAACACGGCCCCAACACTCAACCCCAGCCCCGCATTCACTAAAGTGATGGTGCCAATGTATCGAGATAGGTCTTTCTGTAGCGCTTTGACCAACTCAATCGCTTGGCGCTGTTTGGCGAACCCATGTAAGTAAGACACTGACTTTCGAAATAAGCTTCGTCCATGATTGAGCATAAAGTAAACCATAAACAGCACGATCATCGCTTGTGTCAAAATCGTCGGCGTAGTGGTCGCGAGCGTTTTTACCAAAGAAAATACGGTGTTGTTCCCGACCTCATCCATGCTCATATCGTTGGCGATATTCAATGGAGTATTAAGGTGATCAGCCGAAGCTTTAGTCACTTCACTCACTTCTTGCGACACATTTTTCACGATACTGGGCAGCTCAGACCACCATTGCTTGGCGGGCTCCGACATGGCGGCAAGACCAATAATTGAGGCGCCAACGAGGAATGACAGCGTCAACACGACGGTAATAGCACGTGGTAAACCTTTGTCTTCAAGATAATTAATGAAAGGGCTGCACAGCAGAGAAATAAAGGTGCTAAGCACAATAGGTAACAATATTGGCTTGGCAAAATACAGCCCTGGGACGAGTAACAGGACGAGAAGCGTTGCACCAATCGCAGTGTTGGCAGGAATGTTCAATTTCGCTGTCATAATAAGCTCAGAATCGGTAAGAAAATTTTGCGGTGAAATCCGCTGTTAGAGTGGTTCGCCCTCTGTCGTCGCAGCGTTGCTTACTTGTGTTGCTGCATTTCCATTTTGCTCCGCATCTGACTCATCCAGAGAAGCTGCCGCGACCGCCTTTGTGAGCGAATCGGTAATATCAGACACGCTGCTAACCAATAGCCCCATTGACGAAATAGAAGAAGTCAGTCGAGACAATCGACCTGCTTTTGCTGCGGTAACGGCAACGACAGCACTAATGCCTAATGTCGTCCAAGGGTTTTCTCTCACAAACTTCTTGGTGGTAAACGTGAACATTTCCATCGACAAACAGCATTGCTCTAGAGACGCTTTACCTTCCATCCGCTTGATCCGCATGGCTCGATTGAGCTTTTGTAGCGAGCGCATCCCACCCCTCCTGTAATTGTTCTGTCGTATTTTTGAATCCAAGAAATCCAACTAAACGCTTCTGCCACCAGGCTAAAGCAAATAATGCCAAGCCTAATGATGTGATAAATACACCCACGGCAACATATACGTTGGCAGTTAACTGATAAGCCACCACCCCAGAGGCAAGGCACAAACTGAATACGAACAATACCGACAATAGGGTAAAAACAACGGTACACAGCAAAATCTGACGCACTGCGGACACGTTAACTTTCATCTCCAAGAGGAACAAATCCAACGTTGAACCTGACCATGCTTTTAGCGATTTCGTCAGTTGGTCCAATTGCGCAAGAATGCTGCTCAAACCATTAATGGTTTGTTGGATATCCTGTTCTTCTGCCCCATCAGGGGCTCGGCCGCTGTCTGAAGCCGCCGAGCCTGATTGCTGATTGGTAACTTGCCCTGAGTTATTCATGTGAAGCCTCGCCTTTCTGTTGTGTGGCTTAATCCTTGGTGACCACTATTATTTGATCAGCTTCGAAACCGCCCAACCAGCAAGGAAGGCACAGCCTATGCTCAGCAATGGGCGCTCCTTGATTACATTTTCTGCCGACTTAGTCGCCTGCTGAACTTGCTGTGCACCGACATCCAGCTTCTCTTTGGCTTGATCTTTCATCGCGCCAACGGCTTCCGTCGTGGCTTGTTCCGCTAAGTGATATGCTTCTTCTAACTGCTCTTGAGGTTTTACTGTGCTTTCTTTTGTAGTAGCCATAACTAGCCTCCATTAATGAGTTGAATAGTGAATCAAGTGAAACAATGTTTGACCTCACTTACTCCCTACAAAGCCATATCCATGCCAGAACTTTAAGCTGTTGTTTTTTATTGATTTTATTTTTATTTCGATAAAAATCCGTATCTGTACGTGTAATTCTTTCCAGGCTTTCCCCGCCATTCTTGTAATTTTTTCTTAGCGCCTTACCGACTGTTAGCAATTTATTGCAAAACAAGACATTAAGTTACTGATTAATAAGACTTAAAACTCATTGGCATACAACCTGCAATTGAAGATGAACATCGTGTTTGTATTCCATACGCTCAAACACCCCTATCACCAGTAAATAAGGAGTGGCATATGAAAAATGAAAACATCGCCTCAATCATTGAGCTTATCGAAAGCGGAAATGAAATTTACAACAAGGCCATCGAGAACATCGACAACACTTCTTTGAATAATGTGTTGGTAGAACTGCTCAGAGTACGTGAGCGTGCAGTCATTGAGCTCACTCCCTACTCTCTAGCAAGTAACAATGAAGAATCTGCCGACGACACTCCGGTTTCCTACACCATCAAGGCGCGTGAGGTCTACAGCGACGTGATGAAGGAAGTGTCCTCTGACAAAGAGTCTATGTATTTAGAACAGCTTGAAGGTGTCGAAAGCAAGGTACTCAAAGAGATTGAGAATTTGATTACTTCCCACCCAGAGCAGGCGGATAACTCGGTTCTGCTGAAAGTTCGTAGCGATATAAAAATCTGCAAAGAAAAACTCAGCAGCATCAGCCTTATTAGCTAAAACTTGGTGGTCGCCTTTGCAATAAAGCTCGGTATTGATCAACGAAATGGCCAACTTGCTTTGGCCATTTCTGACAAGCCCACAGGCGCATTAACATAACCATCACGAGAAATGTCCCACGACAATAGTCATAAATAAAGAGGTCACTATGACATTGGATAACAATCGAGTAAGGGAGCTACTCGTAAAAATGACACACCATCGCCAAACGTGTTTGCCTCTCGTTAACCCGCAATCACATATGACACTCGCAAGAGCGGCATATCGATTCGTGAAAATAGAAAAAGTGATGATCAAAAAGATGGCGAAGCTGTTTTTCGACCAAGATGGTGAACAATTCATTGCAGAAAATGCCACCGAATACGGCGTTGCCGAGCTAGGTAATTACAAAGAAATGCATTTTATGAATAAATTACTGTTAGATGATTTAAAAGCCCTGCTTAGAGCCATTGACGACACCAACTTAACCGCACTTGTTTCTTATTGGTTAGCTGCTTTACAAGTTGAAAACGATGAAATTGAAAAGCACTTGCCTCAGGGTGAGTAATTATACTCGCCCTTCTTTCTTCACTTTGTTTAACCCTCATCCCCAATCAACCTAGTAAAAGGGGCAGATAGAAAAAAGCCGCTGCATCTACGCAGCGACCTTAATAGCCTTTTTACGACGCACACCAAATCATCAAACAACACAGAAAAAGCGCCATGTAGAATACGAAGCAAATGGCGCGTTATCCGCGGATTATCTGTGTTAAAGCGAAGCTGATTTACGTCTCTGGCTTGGAACAAATACGTTCAATGACTTTGGACGCAGCTTGATTGCCAGTTGCTCATCAGAATACAGTTCACCATCAATCACATACTCAATCGGTTTATTCGCAGAAATAGTGACGCTCTGAGCCGTCGCGTATTGAAAATGTGTCGATTCTTCCTGTGCGCCTACGCTCGTTAATGTCAGATCCGACAAGGCGATAAGACGTCCGCCTAAAGACTCGGTGTTATCTAAATATGTGATATGCAGCTTGCCATCATCAGGCTGCGGCGCATCACCACCTTGGGCAAGCAACGTACTAAATGGAGCGATATTCGCAACGACAAAACTATGGACTTCAAGCGTTTGTGTATTATTGTCGTGGTTTCCATCTCCAGTTGGAGCATCTAACGAAACGGTTAAAGCTTGCGTTTCTTCCGCCACTACAGCATTAAAAAAGCCGGTGAGGTAAGCGAGTTGTCCAAAAACATTTTTCTCTTCTCGCTGAGCGTGCTCGATCATTTTCTGTTCTAGCCCAATGCCTAAGACCAATAAAATAAGCCGCTGATTACATTCCGCAGTATCAATACGTTGGCAGTGTCCGCCAAGCAACGCTTCACACGCTTTTTCGACCGGTGAGAATTTTGCGCCAACGCCATAGAGCACATGACATAACGCATTGGCAGTTCCGAGCGGAACAATACCGAGTTTGAGGTCGGTATCCACCAATTGGCTCGCCACCTCTGTTACTGTGCCATCGCCACCAGCTACGATGATTTGCTTAGCTCCACTTTCTTTTGCCTGTTGTGTTAGCTGCTCGGCGCTGAGGTTTGTGGTGGTTTGATGAATACTCAAGCGATATTTTTTGGTTAGTTCACGAATCAAGTGCTGTTCGTTTTCCTCCCATTTGCCGCCACCTGCAACAGGGTTAACCACCATCCAAGTGGATTGATCCAGCCCCAGTACGCCTTTTTCACTGATCGCTCGTAACGTCCTAATCTGTAATTTATTCAATCTCGCGGTACTACGTACGTCATTGATTTTTTTCATCACGGATTCAATCGTCAGTGACGAGTCTTTGCTCAGTAAATACGCCGCCACAACAAACACTGAACGACCACGCCCTAAGGCACAATGCACAACCACGGCCCGCGAGCACGAGATTTGAGTATCAATCCAGTTAATCGCATGGCGAAGACGCTCTAGCGTTGGGGCTTTGTGGTCGAGTACCGGAATCGAAAGGTAATGAAACTGCTTGTCGGTCATCGCGCTTTCAAGGCCTGCAAATTCTGCGGTGACATCGACAATACAAGAGATTTCATTGGATTCGAGAAAATCTAAGTCACTCTGAAACAAACGGCGAGATAGGTATAAATTGTCGCTGACTTTTTGGATTGGAGGTACAGTATCACGCCGTCTTTCCCAGGCGTTATACGCTCTAGCCCCCAATAAAAATGGGATGAATGCCCAGCGAATCCATCTGACAATCTTGCCATCTTGGTTTTTTCTAAAAATAGAGGGAATGTCGAATACGTAGGCTACGCTGACCAACGCTAAAGAAAGAGATATCCACAAGAACAGCAGACTAACGATAATTTGAGGCGTATAGATAGCGGCCAATAAACTGATCAGAGCGCCAAGAATATAATATTTGATGATAAACATTCGCTCTCCTTGCCTTCAGCGAGTGCACTTTTTAGTGGAAGTTAGAATACGCGGGGGATTGAGCTTGGATACATGAACTTGAGTAAACGCCTTGATTGAGTGCCTTCCCGTGCCGAAATGGCACGAAAAGGTCCAACACTCTACCTAGCTTGCCATCTCTTCAACATAACCATCCGCTAGTTTCATTTTCTGCTTATCGGTCATTACCTTACCGGCTAACTGGAAGAAACGCTGCTCTTCTTCCTCAAGATGGTGCAACACTTTGTGACGCAAGGCTTTCATTAGGTTGAGCCACGCTGGCGAGCTCATATCGGTTGCATCAAGCTGTGCAATCACTTTATCAATTTCATGATGCTCTGCGATGCCATGGCGAGTGAGATCAATGGTCTTATCGCTATCTATTAAAGGCGCGTAGAAAAATCGCTCTTCTGCCGCTGCGTGCTGTTCGAGTTCCTCTTTAAGGTTGTGGTAAAACTCTTCACGAGCGGGGGAATCTCCAGACGTTTCCATCAGAGCATCGAGTAAAAGGCGCTGCTTTTCATGACTCTCTTTCAGTACATCAAATATGTTTTTCATCTTTGACTCCTTATCTGATTGTAAACAATTGGGACAAAAGGAAGGGCGGTGATTGACCGCCCCTCTCTTACATAGCTATGCGTAAAAAACCTAACCTGATTCGGCTAACAGTCTTGGTCTTCAGCGTTTAGGTTTTCTTTAATGTTTTCACATTCATCTTCAATCGCATTTTGGGTTTCTTCGGCGGCTTCATCTATCTTTTTGCCGGCCTGTTCCATTGGCCCTTCTTCACTACAAGCTGCCAACGCAAACACCAAACCGAATACTGCGGCGATACGGTAAATAAATGACGTAAGTCGCATGGAATCTCCTATCTATTTACGTTTTTTCTTCCCAGCAGAACAATCACTATTGATACAATTAATGACAATAGGAATAGGTAAAATATCACTTGCGCGATAGAGGCAGCAGCTCCTGCAATACCGGTAAAGCCTAATAGTGCAGAAATTAGTGCCAGTGCCAGAAAAATAAACATCCAACGAACCATAGTGTTACCTCCTAATAAAAGTGGGTTAAATCACTCGGCTCGCTATTATTGAACCACTTCTAGCTTATCAATCACCTTATTTACGTCATTGGTGTTATTTGCAATTGAAATTGCAAGATCATGCTCCGCATCTGAATTAACTTTACCTGCCAACGTTACCGTTTTGCGTTCTGTCGTTACATCAATATCCGTACCACTCACATTGGTATCCATTAGTAGGCGCGTTTTAACTATAGTCGTGATTTTAGAATCGGTCAGTGTAGCTAAAGCTTCTGAATCAGCTTCTTTCTTGCCTTCATTCACTACTGACAATTCGTTGTTTACTTTTTTCACACCATCAAGACCAGTAACAAGCTCTTCGGCAAGTGATTTTTCAAGATCATTGTTTACCGAACCAGAAAGGGTAACGACCTGATTCTCTACATCGGTATTGATATCAAAAGAGTTGAGATTGCTGTTTAGCAGTAGTGTGGTTTCAGCTTTACCATCTAGCCAAGCGTCCATGGATTCTTTTTCCCATTTATCACTCGCTAAGACTGCTGTAGATGAAGTAGCAAGAACTGACGTAAGTACAATTTTAGCTGCGATGTTATTCATGGTAATTCTCCTTTATTGACGTTGCACTTCCCTAGGAGCAAACCATGTGCCAACTTTATAACTCATTGTTTTTAAGTGACTAATAAAGGAAAGAGGTAAAAATGAGATGAGCAATAAAGTATAAGCATGAATTATTTACACGTAAAAAATGTAATTTTTAATCGGTGATAAAGCCTCCGCCACTTGTGCAGAAATAACCTGATAAAACAGAAAGGCTATTTCTCCAGGATCAATTAATAGCAAAATTATTATTTTAAAAATAAAAATCTGAACAAAAGGAAATATCTACTGATGGCTCTCACCGATATATATCAAAAAGGGGCTAACAACATAAAAATACCGAACAAATCCTTAAATCTATGCTGACAATATTTTGTCTTGTGAAGTGAGAATAATCCACGTACATTGTTTCTGTCATAGTAAAGAGGACATTTCTATGTCGATGCCAAGCCTGTTTCTAAGAATACAAGATCCATCACTTAAAAATGCCATCGCTTCTTGCCAGGAACTGAACAAATTTCGTCTGCATGACATCGATGCCGCAGACCAATGGATTGAAGATTTCCTACAACTCAAACCGGAAGTTGCGATTGTTGAAGTCGCCCACTTTACTAGTGCAGATTATCAACGTCTTTCTAATATCGAAGACATCTACGATATGGACTTGATCATCATTAGCTCAGGCGCTCCAAACGAGAACTTGGATAAACTGATGAACTTGGGTGCTATTTTTCACTACAGAAAGCCCGTTGATATTGCCATTCTGACGGACACCCTGAGCGAAGTCAGCCAGTACTATCAACACAAACAAGATCAAGGGCGTAAAGTGTCCACCAGCGATCTTGACCAATTTGGTCTTTTGGTCGGATCTTCCTCTCCGATGCATCAGCTCTATCGTATGATCAGGCGCGTTGCTAAAACAGAAGCCAACGTCCTTATTGTCGGTGAAAGTGGATCAGGCAAAGAACTGGTGGCGCAGACCATCCACTTAGCGAGTGAGCGTAAACAACAGCCCTTTATAGCGATTAACTGTGGTGCCATTAGCCCTGAATTGGTTGATAGTGAACTGTTTGGTCATGAGAAAGGCGCTTTTACCGGAGCAAATAAAACTCACCAAGGTGTATTTAAGCAGGCAGAGGGCGGCACACTATTTTTAGATGAAATCACCGAGATGCCTATCGAGCATCAAGTGAAGCTATTGCGGGTGCTAGAAACCGGAGAGTATCGCCCAGTTGGCAGTAATACAGTTCATATCGCTAATACTCGCATCATTGCTGCTACAAACCGTGATCCTAAAATCGCCATTGAGGAGCAGTTCCTGCGTGAAGATCTGTTTTTCCGGTTATCGCATTTCCCATTAACGATACCGCCACTGCGAGAACGAGGCGGTGATATCGTCGGTCTGGCCAAGCACTTTATCGCGCACCGCAACGCCAATGAGGCAAAAACCAAAACGATTCTTGACTCTGCGATCCAAAAAATCGCTGCACACGACTGGCCAGGTAATGTCCGTGAGCTCAAACACACGATCGAACGTGCATTTATTTTGGCTGATGACACCATCCGAAATGAACACCTTATCTTCGACACACCACCATTGGAAACAGGCACCAGCATCGAAGACCTTGTTCCGGCGGGCGTTTCGTTAGAAGAGCTAGAAAAAGCCGCCATTCTCAATACCCTTGAAGAGAATCAAGGTAATAAAACGGAATCAGCGCAGGAGTTAGGCATTAGCGTGAAAACGCTCTATAACAAACTCGAAAAGTATCAAGACGAGTAACTCGCTATGGGAATACAAAAAAAGCACTGAATAAAACTCAGTGCTCTTTTTGTATCTTATCTTTTATGCAGTTAGGCTGCGTTTGGTGTTTGATTAAACCCACTGCCCCGCAACAAAGCCGCTCGACCAGCACCACTGAAAATTGTAGCCCCCTAGCCAACCAGTCACATCCATCACTTCACCAATAAAATAAAGCCCTTTAATGTCTTTGCATTCCATGGTTTTCGAGGATAAGTGATCAGTATCGACACCGCCGAGTGTCACTTCCGCAGTTCGGTAGCCTTCGGTGCCATTCGGGGCGATATCCCAATGCTCTAGACGCTCCACAATCGCCGCAAGCTCCTTTTGATTGAACTGTTTTAGCGGTTTATCGACTAGCTCTTTACGTTCAATTAAGACTTCAACCAGACGCTTAGGCAGCACTTTGGCAAGCGTATTCTTGAGTGACTGATTTGGATGCTTCTCACGACTACGTTCTAATAACTCAGCAACATCATCGTTTGGCACAAGATTGATCAACACCTTTTGTCCGGCCCGCCAGAATGAAGAAATCTGTAACACTGCTGGACCAGATAACCCACGATGTGTGAACAACAGGGCTTCTTTGAACATGGTGCCATCTTCAGCCGTAATTTCCACAGGTACCGCGATACCAGATAACTCAGCAAAGTCTTCTTTGTCTTCTTTATGCAGAGTAAATGGTACAAGCCCTGCCGTGGTTGGGATAACTCGAAGACCAAATTGTTCCGCGACTTTATAACCAAATGGTGTCGCTCCCAGTTTTGGCATCGACAAGCCACCTGTTGCGATAACTAAAGACTCACATTCGACAATCTCAGTACCAGCATGCAAACGAAAGCCTTCATCAATTTTTTCAATCGAATGAACATCGCATTGGTAACGCTGCTCGATGTTCGGCATGTCACACTTAGCTAACAACATCTTCACGATATCTTTGGCCGTAAATGCATCGACACAAAACAACTGGCCGTGATCACGCTCTTCGAACTCAATGCCATGTTTACACACCATCGAGATGAAATCCCAGTTAGTGTATTGGGAGAGCGCCGACTTAACAAAGTGCGGGTTTTGACACAAATAGTGATTAGCTGAAACGTCGTAGTTAGTGAAGTTACAACGACCACCGCCCGAGATAAGGATTTTACGTCCTGGCTTTTTAGCATGATCGAGCACCAAAACACGGCGGCCTCGCTTGCCTGCTTCTGCAGCACACATTAAACCTGCTGCGCCTGCGCCAATTACAACAACATCAAATTTCTTACTCATCGGTAGCTCTTAGACTGATTGGTATCGAATCAAAATAAAAAAGGATGTGCACATTGCACATCCTTGCTTTCTAGGCGCGACATTCTACCGACAAATACCGAAAGGGAAAAGCGCTTAAACTCTAAGCGCTCTGTATGTCCGCAAAATCTCAGACAGAACAACTTCTGGATTATTGACTCTTAGAGAATGAAGGCCGCAAGTAGCGTCACGCCGAGCAACGCGGTCGATAGAACAAACAATTCACGCACTCTTTCACACTTACCAGTAAAAATTTCATCGTGGTGATGATGATATTCTTTACTTTTAATGTAGTGATACAACCTCACCTGCTTGGTGACATTTCCATGAGTAGTAAAAAAACCATTACCATCAACTTGCTGATATAACAGCGGATGCGCTTCACGCATGATATAAATTAGAGAACGAAGAGCGGTGAGATACCGGACCATATTAACTCCAGTTACCACCATTAGCGCAAATAAGATTGTGTCTCCACTGATCATCTTTTCCTCCCTACATCTTCAACAATGCTCAAGAGAAAAAGACGATCAACACTTCGTCTTTACCCGCTACTTACAACGTCCCAAAACGCGTTTACGCAGCTGGAGCATCCATGATTGAAGATGAACCTTCTTTCGCCATTTGTGCTAGATCTTTGTCAATGAAGAACAACGCTTTACCGTCTTCACCTACCAGTTCGATCTTATCTAAAATCCCTTTAAACAACTTCTCTTCTTCGTGCTGTTCTGACACGTACCACTGTAGGAAGTTAAACGTTGAGTAGTCTTGGCTAGTAAATGCAACGTGCGCCAGTTTGTTGATTTTTTCCGTGATCATTTGCTCATGTTCAAATGTCTCGCGGAAAACGTCACCTAGGCTCGCAAAGTCATGCTTTGGCGCATCAATAGCGCCTAAGATTGGCATTGAGCCAGTTTCACTCACGTAAGTGAATAGGCGTTGCATGTGCTCCATTTCTTCTACGGCGTGAGCGCGTAAAAATTCAGCCGCACCTTCAAAACCTTTGTCTTCACACCAAGCACTCATTTGTAAGTATAGATTGGATGAGAAAAATTCTAGGTTAATTTGCTCATTCAATTGTTCGACCATAGTTTGAGACAGCATGTTAACTCCTATTATTGTGCATGCAATATACCCAAGTAACCTCGAAATAAATGACGCTGCGAGAATAGCTTGGTCTGGCAGACACGGCGAAGTTTCACTTCAACTCTAGTCAGTAACACTACGCTTATTTCAGCATATCAAAGTCACTTGGGTATAACGCCACTATAACATGATTACTGAGACAAGACTTTGTACCTACGGCACCGATATGAGATCACTTCAGCAAATTTTTTTTGGGGTTGGTGCTAATCTAAAACTATGACCTTACAAGGAGATAGCAATATGAGTTACAAACACATACTTGTGGCAGTCGACCTTTCAGACGACAGTAAAGTGTTGATTAAGAAAGCCGTATCACTGGCTAAACCTCTGGATGCGAAAGTCTCTTTTATTCACATCGACGTGAACTACGCAGAACTCTACACCGGGCTTATCGATATCAATATGGCAGAAGCGCAACATCAAGCAATGGAAGCATCGCGCACACAATTGGCAAACTTCGCTGAATATGCGCAATACCCAATTGCCCATACTTTAGTCGGTAGTGGCGATTTGAGTAATGAGCTGTGCGATACCATTCAAGATTACAGTATTGATTTGGTGGTTTGTGGTCATCACCAAGATTTCTGGAGCAAGATTCTATCTTCGACTCGACAGCTGATTAACTGCTCACCAGTCGATATGCTGGTCGTACCGCTAAAAGACTGATTGGCGCAGCGATAAAACTTGGTTAGACTGCGGGCACATTTGTTGTTGATAAAGATTCTCATCCATGGCTTATCTATCCGCAGTTACCCTACTTTGGGCATTCTCATTTAGCCTGATCGGCGTTTACCTCGCCGGTCAGGTTGATTCTTGGTTCTCGGTGTTCATGCGCGTGGCACTGGCGAGCCTGGTTTTCATTCCCTTTTTGAAATTCCGTGGCGTTAGCAAACCCCTGATCGCGAAACTGATGACCGTCGGTGGCTTCCAGCTCGGCTTGATGTATTGCTTCTACTACCAATCTTTTTTGCTCCTTTCCGTGCCAGAAGTATTGCTGTTCACCGTATTCACACCCATTTACGTCACGCTAATCTATGACTTCTTGAAAGGTCGCTTTTCACCTTGGTACTTAGTTACCGCTGCAATAGCCGTATTTGGTGCCGCCTGGATTAAATTTGCAGGCATTAATGAAGATTTCCTACTGGGCTTTTTGGTCGTACAAGGAGCAAACCTCTGCTTTGCCATCGGTCAGGTGGGCTACAAATATATCATGGAGAGTGAACCCGTCGATTTGCCACAACACACCGTGTTTGGCTACTTCTACTTAGGTGCACTTTGTGTAGCAACCGTGGCTTTCGCGCTCATGGGTAACCTCGACAAACTACCTACCACTGCAACACAATGGGGCATTCTGACATACCTTGGGTTGATTGCTTCTGGTTTTGGTTACTTTGCTTGGAACAAAGGCGCGACTATGGTGAACGCAGGTGCACTGGCAGTAATGAACAATGCATTGGTTCCGGCGGGCTTGATTGTAAACATTGTGATTTGGAACCGCGATGTTGATGTCATGCGACTCGCCATTGGCGGTGCGATCATCATGCTATCCCTATGGATTAACGAAACCTGGGTGAAAAAGCGCGTAGAGATGAGCTACGCCAATAAGTAACGCAGCTAATCCTATAAACATTTCGACAATAAAAAACGCTCTCCGACTGGAGAGCGTTTTTTTATTTGATTAATGCACTTTGGCTTGTGAGATTGCGTTCATCAAAGCATTAGGTGGCGTTGGCAGCAACACTTCTAGTTTCGCATTACGCGCTTCCAGTTTACGCTGACGCTTAAGTAACTTTTGTTGTTTTTTCGCCACTTTTAGCAACTTCTTTTGCTGCTTATAGTGCTTTTTCAGTGCTTTTTTCGCTTTCTTGAGCGATTTTTTATCCGCTAAATCAAACCATACTGATGCGTCGGCTCTTACTGGCTCCGGAGATTTTTCGGCTTGTTTTTTCTCTTTCACGCGCTCAACAACACGCTTCACAATCGCGGCTTTTTCGTTGCTTTGTTTAGTGGTCACTGGAATCGCTTGTGATGGCAGAGCTTCAACCAATAAGCCACATGCTTGTTGCTCACTCAATGGCTTGTCTTGGCATTTTTGTGGAGGAATTGCGGTTGGCTTACAAAGGGTATCTTTGGCCGATGAAGAGCGTGCGCAAGAACGACAAACGAATTTTGGTGCGACAACTAAACGATGGATATCACCAAGTTCTGCCGCGATCTGTTTGCGACTCATTTTACATAAACGTTTAGCCATTCTACTACTCCAGCTTCCCAGTTATCGACCGCATCACAACAAGTGAAATAATAATAATTCTTAGTTAGATATACAGTCAGGAAAGGGAATTAGCAAGAGAAAACTATCAATAGAGACGAGGAAAGAGAAGCTGAGTCACAGCACGATACACCGTACTGTGACAAGAAAAGTTGAGCCGTCAGGAAGTTATGCCATCGATGCTTTAACATAGACATCGAAGCGATTTTTTTTCGTTTCAATCGCCATGGTCGGTTTTTTCTCGTTCAGCCAGTTAGCATAGTCTGGGCGTTTAACTACTACACGCTTTGTGGCTAACGCCATGGCTGGTTCTAGTAGGCCATCGGCGTCCAAATCGGCGCCAACCAACGATTGGAAAACGCGCATTTCTTTTTTCACGAGCGCCGACTTCTTTTTATTTTCTGGGTGCGGATACATCGGGTCAAGATACACCACATCTGGCTGGACAAAGTCTTTATCTTGCGCCAATTGTTCCAACGCATCATGGCTAGAAGCATGGATTAGCGACATGCGCTCAGATACCCAGGTGCCGATTTCTGGGTCTTGTTTCGCTCGATCCAAGCCATCATCTAACAAAGCCGCGACGACTGGATGACGCTCGACCATCTGCACTTTACAACCTAGTGAGGCGAGCACAAACGCATCACGACCAAGACCTGCCGTGCCGTCTAACACGGTTGGCGTTGCCCCTTTTTTCAACCCCGCAGCTTTCGCAATTGCCTGACCTTTACCACCACCGAACTTGCGACGATGACCGACCGCACCACCAATCAAATCCACAAAGATTGCACCCAGCTTTGGCTCATCCACTTTACGTAGCTCCAAACGCTCGGTGGTTAGCACCAAAGCAAAATCGCTATCGTCAGTATGAGAAAGCCGCCAACGCGCAGCGAGTTCATCAAGATGAGATTGTTGAGACAGGTTTTCACAGATCAATTGCAGTTGCAAAAGGAGGCTCCAATAAAAATCGAGGTAACTGGCGCTGAGTGTATACCTAAGTTACCTATTAATGCTAGGTTGAGCTTGCTACGCAGAGGTTATACAACCGTCAGTTGCTCCACTAGCTCAGAAAGCGGCTTAGGATGACCAATACCGTAGCCTTGGCCGTAGTCCACACCGAGGTCTATCAAATGCTGCATGACCTGGTCATTTTCGACAAACTCCGCCACCGTCACTTTGCCTAGTTGTTTCGCCAAGTCATTGATTGAACGAACCATCACGCGGTCCATTTCATTTACGTTGATATCTTGCACGAAAAGACCATCAATTTTCACGATATCGACAGGAAGTTTCTTTAAGTAACCAAATGAAGACAATCCAGATCCGAAATCATCCAATGCAATCATGCAACCCAAAGCCTTTAGCTTGGTAAACAGCTCAATGGCTTGATCCAGATTGCTCATCGCCGCTGTCTCGGTGATTTCTAAGCAGATTTTTTCACACGGCAGAGTCGAACTTTCCAATCGCTCCAATAAGAAGTCAATAAACTCTTGATTCCCCATAGATTGACCTGAAAGGTTTATCGAACAGCGACCAAGCTGTTCAATCACCTCAGGACGCTGTTCAAACCACTCTAGCGTTTGAGTAATAACCTGCTTATCAATCCAATGGGCAATGTTGTAGCGCTCGGAAGCAGGGATAAACAGCGCAGGAGAAACATAATCACCGTACCCATTGCGAATACGCACCAAAATCTCAAAATACATTTGAGTCTCGTGCTTTTGTAAGCTTTTTATCGGTTGAGCAAACAGTTCTAAACGTTGATTCGACAATGCCTCATGCACCAAATTGACGCTCTGCATTTCCATCTGACGACGCTGCAACTCTTCGTTATCTAAGCTGAATAGATTATAGCGGTTACGGCCTTGCTCTTTAGCGGCGTGACAAGCAGAGTCTGCTTGAGCGTGCACCATTTGTGGCGTATCAGCGGTATGATCGATGATACGGATGCCAATTGAGCAACTGATGAACAGGCGTGTGTCTTCCCAAATAAAGAGGTGTTCGCTTAGTGTCGAGATGATCAGTTTGGCAATATTGATGGCGCCATATTCGTCACAGTCTTTGAGTAACACCGCAAACTCATCGCCTCCCATTCGAGCCAAGATGGAATTGTACGGCAGAACGCCTTCCAGCATACTGGCGCAGAATTGAATCGCCGCATCACCTGCATCATGCCCAACCGTATCATTGAGGACTTTTAGCTGATCTAAGTCGAGGTACAGCATGGCGTGGACTCGACGATGGCTGTCCACTTCGCACAGTGCGGTCTTAAGCTCTAGTTCAAAATGGTTTCTGTTGTAAGTCCCCGTCAGTAAGTCATAGCGAGCTTGGTATTCCAATTTCTCGGAGAGCAGTTTGGTTTCGGTAATATCTTCGCCCACAATCAGCAGTTGCTCAGATTCACTCAGCGGACGAATATTCTCGCGCACCCAAACACGATGACCATTTGCATGACGATACTCGACTTCACGTCGCCAAACACCATGCACTTGCTGGTTGGGTTGCAATAACACTTGGCGAGGGAACAGCACTTTGTCATCAAAATAGAACTCCCTCAGGCGATGTCCGAGCATGTCCATCGGTTTGTAGCCAAGAAGTAGTTGAGCAAATCGATTCACTTCTTGAATTCGGTTATTACTATCAAGCGTCACCATCATCACGGGCTGCTGCTCGTAATAGTTGCGTAGGGTTGACTCACGTTGGTAGAGCTTGTCCTCCATCAATTTACGACTGGTAATATCGCGCGCTTCAAACAAGTATTGCTTATGATTCCCTACTTGCTGAGAAAAAGGCTTGAGCGAAACTTCTAACACCAATGCGCCGTGTTCTTTACTCCAAATTTCAGCTTCAAACGTCGACACTTGATGGTGAGGCGCGTGGAAATACTCCTCTAGCAACGCTTGTGCTTTTTCACTCCAGTTGGGGTGAAACCAAAGTGGTCGGTCTAAGCGCAGTCCTTGGTGATAAAGTAAGGATTGAAGGTGATCGTTGCCCGATTTAAGCACACCGTTGGCATCCAAAATGCCCATATACTGCATGCTCTGATCGAAAATCGATTCTAGAATAGCCTGGCTTTCTCGCGCAGCGCTCTCACTGCGACGCATCCGCTGTAAATAATAACCCATCAGCAAAATGACCACCGACATCACCACAAACAGACTACCAAACAGGCGAATTTCCTTGGCAAAACGTTCAGAAAGCTTCATTGGCTTATTAAAAAATACCGCAGAAACCTCTTGTTCAGCCCCCAATCCCCAACGCGCTACCGCTTGGTAATCGAGCTTTATTTCAGAATCACTTTTTTTCACCTCAGGCAGAGGCTGATCAGGGTTATCCAAAACGAATTCAAGCATCTCTGCACTCTCAATACCATGCCGATAACCACTTTGAATAACCCCTCCAACTGCGCCATGACCCAAACCAATGTCATGCACCATAAACAGCGGCGCGTTTGAGACTTTGTTGACACCAACCCAGTCACGCTCGCTACCTACCATACCTTGTTTATCTCGGTAATAGGTCCAGAACAAGACGACTTTATCGGAACTCAGTTTTGCGACTTGTTGTTTTAGATCGATGATGCTGTCTGGGACAAGTTGTACGATTTTGTCTCGATATTGCGGGAACTTGAGGACAAAATTGTCGATTTGATAACGCAACACCTCACCGGTCACCGAGTGGTCACTGACGATGAGAACTTGTGTGTAGTTCGGATGTAAGCGCTCAATAAGAGCGAGATTCGCTTCCAAATCGACATCTTCCATGACTCCGGTTGCATTCAGAGAACGATGTAAAGAAGGATGGTAGTTATTAATGCCGTTAAATATAACTGGGGTGTCTTTGATGATTGGGGCTAAACGCTGCATGAGTTCAAGTGCATTGTTATCGCTCACTAAAATGGCATCGAATCGCTCTTTGCGTAATTTCGTAAGATACAAGGATTTTAGTTGCGCAAAAAACTGCTCACTCTGGTTACGTTTCGAGTCTAGATAGAGCACACGCATGTCCAGCGCTCGATCGCCCAGTTGTTGCTCGATGCCTCGCTGTATGGAGTCCGTCCAGAAAAAACCCTGATGATAGGAGTGCACGACCAACACCTTCGGATCTGAGGCCGTAGCAAACGCGCTCCAACATAGCGCGGCAATAACCAGAAAACGCTGCACATTATCTCCATAGCTCGGAGTTAACCCGCAGTTACTCCTGCCAAACCTTGTGAATCCTATCCGCTATGAGTATAAAAGGGAGGTAAAACTCTATCCCTAACGGAAATCATAGTATGAATGCGAGCCTGCCGAAACTCGACGACCTTGACCGCGCAATATTAAAAACACTGATGGCTGACGCCAGAACGCCCTACGCAGAAATGGCAAAGCAGTTCGATGTCAGCCCTGCCACTATCCATGTGCGTATCGAGAAGATGAAGTCGGCTGACATCATCGAAGGAACGGAGGTGATCATCAATACTAAAAAGCTTGGCTACGATGTGTGCTGCTTTATTGGTATTAACCTCAATGCAGCTCGTGATTACCACTCCGCGTTAGAAAAACTCAACGCGCTCGACGAAGTCGTTGAAGCTTACTACACCACGGGCGCGTATAACATATTCGTCAAATTGATGTGCAAATCGATTGAAGAGCTGCAATTTGTACTGATCGACAAGCTGCAAGCCATTGATGAGGTTCAGTCCACGGAGACATTGATATCGTTGCAGAACCCGATCAACCGCAACGTAAATCCGTAAAATTTTTTATAAAAAATGTACAAAAAAGGCCAACCGTTCGGTTGGCCTTGATGTTTTTTGCTCAATTTACGCCGCAATACCCGAATGGCGCAACAGTGCATCAATTTGTGGCTCGCGGCCACGGAAGCGCTTAAACAGCTCCATTGGCTCTTCACTGCCCCCCATTTCTAGGATGTTGTTCAGGAAGCTTAGACCCGTCTCTTTGTTGAAGATGCCTTCTTCTTCAAAGCGAGAATACGCGTCTGACGACAGCACTTCAGCCCACAGGTAGCTGTAGTAACCCGCACTGTAGCCACCAGCAAAAATATGGCCGAAGCTGTGTGAGAAACGCGCCCACTCAACCGCAGGAACTACCGCGACTTTCTCTTTCACTTTCGCCAGAGTTTCCAGTACACGCGCACCCACTTCAGGGTCATATTCGGTGTGAAGCGTGAAGTCGAACAAGCCGAATTCTAGCTGACGCAAAATACCCATCGCAGATTGGAAGTTTTTCGCTGCGAGCATTTTGTCTAGCATCGCTTTCGGTAGCGGCTCACCTGTCTCATAGTGACCAGAAATGAACGCCAGCGCATCCTCTTCCCAACACCAGTTTTCTAGGAACTGACTTGGTAGCTCAACCGCATCCCAAGGCACGCCATTAATACCTGAAACAGCACCTGTATCAACTTGCGTCAACATGTGGTGGATTCCATGACCAAACTCATGGAATAGCGTCACGACTTCATCGTGCGTGAACAGTGCTGGTTTGTCGCCCACTGGACGGTTGAAGTTACACGTTAGATACGCAACCGGCGTTTGCAGCTCGCCAGATAGCGTAACGCGACGGCCACGACAATCATCCATCCACGCGCCGCCACGTTTGTGTTCACGTGCATAGAGATCTAGGTAGAAACTGCCACGGAGTGTGCCTTCAGCATCAAAGATATCGAAAAAGCGCACGGACTCATGCCAAGTGTCTACGCCTTCACGCTCAGTAACGGTCATGCCAAACACGCGGTTTAGCACTTCAAACAGACCGCTCACGACTTTTGACTCTGGGAAGTATGGGCGCAGTTCTTCATCCGAAATTTGGAACAGGTGCTGCTTTTGTTTCTCGCTGTAGTAAGCGATATCCCAAACGTTCAGCTCTTCAACACCAAACTCACTTTTCGCAAACTGACGTAACTCTTCGACTTCACGTTCACCTTGCGGTTTCGCTCGTGTCGCTAGGTCATTCAGGAAGCCCAGCACTTGATCCGGCGTTTCAGCCATCTTTGTTGCTAACGACTTTTCACTGTAAGTATTGAAACCTAGCATACGTGAAATTTCATGGCGCAGTTTTAGCTGCTCAGTAATGATTTCTGAGTTATCCCATTTGCCTGCGTTTGGACCTCGATCAGAAGCGCGCGTCACGTACGCTTCGTACACTTCTTTACGCAACTCTTGGTTATCGCAGTACGTCATGACAGGTAGGTAAGATGGGATATCTAGCGTAATGAGGTAACCATCTAACTCTTTTGCTTCTGCGGCAGCTTTCGCTGCTGCCAGCGCCGATTCTGGCATACCTGCTAGGTCTTTCTCGTCTGTGATGTGCTTGGTCCAACCCATGGTGGCATCCAGCACATTGTTAGAGAATTTAGAACTCAGCTCAGACATACGTTTGCTGATCTCGCCGTAACGGTGCTGCTCATCGGATGGCAAACCAATGCCTGATAACTCGAAATCACGCAGTGCATCAGTGATGGTTTTCTGCTGGGCACGAGTTAACGTTGCAAATTCTTCGCTCGCTTTGATGGTTTTGTACGCTTCGTACAACCCTTTGTGCTGACCAACCCAAGTGCCGTACTCTGACAAAATTGGTAGGCAACTTTCGTAAGCTTCACGTAGCTCTTCGCTGTTCACTACCGAGTTCATGTGACCCACTGGCGACCAGATGCGGCTTAAGCGATCATCCGCTTCTTCAATTGGCGCAATCACACTGTCCCAAGTTGGGTGAGCGTTGTCTTGTAGAACTTCATCGATTTTTGCTCGGCAGTCAGCAATCGCTTCCTCAACGGCAGGCTTGATGTGTTCTGGTTTAATTTGAGAAAACGGAGGTAGGTCCGTAAACGTCAGTAGAGGATTAGACATGAATAATTCCTTTTGTGTTTTGACTCTGTGATTGCCTGTCTATTTTGTGTAGATAGGCCAACTCAATGTACAGACGAGCCAGCAACATGGATTGGGGGAGCTCCGTTCCCTTTCTCTATGCTGCGATGACCATCATATAGTCAACCAGCGCTACTCTGTCCTTGAGTCTTGTTATACCTAAATGAAATTTCACACCCTTTTGAGTGCGAGAAACTCACCTAGTTCAATTCGATTACCAATAGTAAGTGTGGGTGACTTAAAGAAATTTCAATAGCGTCCCCTTATCAGAGGAACAGATTTGATTGGAAGTTCTACATCTTTAAGTTACTTGAGTATAATACCGCCATAGAGTGAAAATCACAGACCACACTCAACCAAAGAGTGTTTCGAGAGTTTAATTTGTTAAGTTACCGCCACAGCTTCCACGCTGGCAACCATGCCGACGTGGTCAAACACATCGTTCAAAGCCTCATTCTTGATGCGCTGAAACAAAAAGATAAGCCATTCGTTTATCACGATACCCACTCGGGTGTGGGCCGTTACGATCTGACTCACGAATGGTCTGAAAAAACGGGCGAATACAAACAAGGCATCGCACGTATTTGGGATAACCCAAGCATTCCCGAAGACATCAAAAGCTACATCGATGCCATTAAAGTGCTCAACAATGGCGAGAAGCTGCGTTACTACCCAGGCTCACCACGTGTGGCGCGCGCGCAAATCCGCCCACAAGATCGCATGGTGCTGACCGAGTTGCACCCGGCCGATCACCCATTGTTAGAGCAAGAATTCCATCGTGATCGCCAAGTGAGCATCTTCAAAGAAGACGGATTCCAACGCCTCAAAGCAAGCTTACCGCCACAAGAACGTCGTGGTTTGGTGCTGATTGACCCACCATACGAACTCGCGAAAGAGTACCGCGATGTGGTGCGAGCGATTCATCAGAGCCATAAACGTTGGGCAACCGGTATCTACGCGATTTGGTACCCAGTGGTAAACCGTCACGACATCGAAGATATGATCGAAGGCTTGGAAGCACTGGGCATTCGTAAAATTCTGCAAATCGAGTTAGGTGTTGCACCAGATACCAACGAGCGCGGCATGACGGCATCCGGCATGATTGTGATTAACCCGCCATGGAAACTGGAAAGCCAGATGAAAGAGATTCTGCCATTCCTGCAAGACGCGATCGCACCAGCAACTGGCCACTGGAAAGTGGACTGGATTGTGCCAGAGTAAGCACTTCAGTACTGATATCTTCAAGCGCAACGATATTCTCGTTGCGCTTTTTTATGCTCTCACCTTCTCCCTCCAATCGTGCTTATTCTTCTTTTTGTGCCTCTCATCGCTATTTGTCATAAGTATTGTCGCTTTTTCCCATTTAGGAATTAGTCGAATTCGATTTATGATAGTGGGATAACGGTGGCATTGAGTTCGGGCAAGGTCATCCCAATCTATCTATGTACCAGATAAAATTTATAAGCTCTTGGAGAAAGTAATGGCGACTCATTTTGACTATATCTGTATCGGTGGCGGCAGTGGCGGCATCGCATCTGCAAACCGTGCGGCGATGTACGGCGCGAAAGTTGCGCTAATCGAAGCTCAAGACCTTGGCGGTACCTGTGTAAACGTAGGTTGTGTACCGAAAAAAGTGATGTGGCATGGCGCGCAAATCGCAGAAGCAATGAACCTGTACGCAGAAGATTACGGTTTTGATGTCGACGTGAAAGGTTTCGACTGGAGCAAACTGGTTGAGAGCCGTCAGGCATACATCGGTCGTATTCACCAATCTTACGATCGCGTTCTTGGCAACAACAAAGTAAACGTGATTAAAGGCTTTGCTAAGTTTGTTGACGAAAAAACTGTCGAAGTAAACGGTGAACACTACACAGCAGATCACATACTGATCGCGGTTGGTGGTCGTCCTACTATTCCAAACATTCCAGGCGCTGAATACGGCATCGATTCAAACGGCTTCTTCGACCTAGCAGAGCAACCAAAACGCGTTGCGGTTGTGGGCGCAGGCTACATCGCAGTTGAAATTGCTGGCGTACTGCACGCGCTAGGTACAGAAACGCACCTGTTCGTACGTAAAGAGTCACCACTGCGTAGCTTCGATCCAATGATCATCGATACATTGGTTGAAGTGATGGACGCAGAAGGTCCAAAACTGCACACCCACTCTGTACCAAAAGAAGTGGTAAAAGAAGCCGATGGCAGCCTAACTCTGCACCTAGAAAACGGTGAAAGCCAAAACGTTGACCAACTGATTTGGGCAATCGGTCGTCACCCAGCGACAGACGCAATCAACCTAACGTCAACCGGCGTGGCAACGAACGAAAAAGGCTACATCAAGGTAGACGAATACCAAGAAACCAACGTGAAAGGCATCTACTGTGTGGGTGACATCATGGAAGGCGGTATCGAACTAACACCAGTAGCAGTGAAAGCGGGTCGTCAACTTTCTGAGCGTCTTTTCAACAACAAACCAAACGCGAAGATGGACTACGATTTGGTACCAACTGTGGTATTTAGCCACCCACCAATCGGCACTATCGGTCTAACAACGCAAGAAGCAGAAGAGAAGTACGGCAAAGACAACATCAAAGTCTACACATCTGGCTTTACTGCGATGTACACCGCTGTTACTAAGCACCGTCAACCATGTAAGATGAAGCTTGTATGTGCGGGCGAAGAAGAAACGGTTGTTGGCCTACACGGCATCGGTTTCACGGTAGATGAAATGATCCAAGGCTTCGGCGTAGCAATGAAGATGGGCGCAACCAAAGCAGACTTCGACTCTGTTGTGGCTATCCACCCAACGGGCTCAGAAGAGTTCGTAACGATGCGTTAATTACGCGCTAATCGCATTGCTGATTTCAGCGAATCATTTGAAAAGGTCATCTTAGGATGACCTTTTTTTGTTATCCCATGCTTAACTCGCATTCTCTAATAATGTGCGAATAAACTCGGCTTTAATAGCACTCTCTTGCTTACCATCATGAATCAGACACAAGTCTGCACGCAGTGACTCTTTCAGCTTGATAAAACGAATCCCATGCCAATGATGCTGAGAAAACGTCGACGGAACCAACGTCACGGTATTGCTGTTTGCTACATATGCCATCAAGGTGCTTGGCTCCACCACTTGTTTGCCAATATGGGGTGAAAAGCCTTCTTGCAGACAGGCATTGATGATGAAGTTTGCCGAGGCAGAATTCGCCAAACTCATAAACGCAAGCTCACACGTCTTTAAATCTTGGAGCCGCAGCAAAGATTTGCTGGCTAACTCATGTTGCTCCGACACCGCCACCACAAACACATCTTTGCCCAAAGATACCGACTGATACGGATAAATGTTGAGTGCATCAGCAAAACGCACAATGCCCACATCGATTTTCTTCTCGCTCAGATGCTTCTTTTGCGTCTCTGGGTTAAGGTCAAAAATGTCGGCGTGATAAGTGTCATGCTCAGCATGGAAACGCTGTAACAGACGATCAAATCCGCCCCAAAATGCGCTACTTACCACACCAACTCGCAGGATATTTCTCTGGTTCAACCCCACTTGCTGCACTTGATTGAGCGAGACATCCAAGGTCTGAAAAATCAGTTGGCATTTGGACTCCAACAATCGCCCGGCCTCCGTCAGCATGACGTTTCTTGAATCGCGCTCAAACAGTTTGACGTTAAGCACCTCTTCCAACTCTTTGATGCGATTGCTCAACGGCGAATTGGTGATATTGAGATTCTCGGCCGCCTTAGTGAAATGCTTGGTTTGTGCGACCTCGTAAAAGTAACGCAGCATCTTCAGCGTCACGCGCTCAAATGGTTCTGACTTCATAATTGAGTCCTAGCGAATTTCATCATCCTCTTTTTAAGGATAATAGTAGCGAATAAAGCAAAGATAACCAGCGCAGAAAGTCACACAATGGAATCAACACACAACCAGAAGGTGACTAACATGAATCACGATCCAGTAATCGGCGCACTACAAACCATTCGCGAACGCAAACCAAACTTCCAACCTAAAGCGGCGTTTATTTTAGGCTCTGGCTTAGGCGTATTGGCAGACGAGCTACAAGACAAAGTGGTCATTCCATACGAAGAGCTCGAAGGCTTTCCGGTTAGCACCGTGCAAGGCCACTCTGGTGAGTTGGTACTTGGCACCATGGGCGGCGTAGACGTAGTGTGCATGAAAGGTCGCGGTCACTACTACGAACACGGCTCAATGAAGGTCATGACAACACCCGTACGAACCTTTAAAAAGCTGGGCTGTGAGTTTCTGCTCGTCACCAACGCGGCAGGCTCACTTCGCCCTGAGCGTATTGATGTCGGCTCTCTGGTGGTATTTCATGACCACATCAACACCATGCCTGAATCGCCAATGATCGGTCCGAATGATGAAGAGTACGGCCCGAGGTTCTTCAGCCTCGCCAATGCGTACGACAAAGACCTGCGCGCAGAAGCGTTTGAAGTCGGCAAAGCCAATGGTATTCACCTGAATGAAGGTGTGTTTGTCTCTTACACAGGCCCCAACTTTGAGACCGCAGCCGAAATCCGCATGATGCAAATCATCGGTGGTGATGTCGTGGGCATGTCGGTCGTGCCAGAAGTGATTTCTGCGGCGCATTGCGGCTTACCCGTATTGGCAGTATGTGCGATCACCAACATGGCAGAAGGCTTGGGAGATGTAGAATTGTCTCACGCCCAAACATTGAAGTGCGCGAAGCTAGCCGAAGCCGATTTCATTCGCTTTATTAAGCGCTTTATGAAGCATCACTTCTAAAGCCGTTTCATCCCAAAAAGCAAAAGGGTCATCAAGTAACTTGATGACCCTTTTTCGTATCACTTTTTCTAACGTTCGGGGGTATTTCGGAGCCGTTTGTGCGTTTTACTTAACTGCGCGAACCAATTCAGCAATGCCTTCCCAATCGCCGTTGTCCATCATTGCGGTTGGCACCATCCAAGTACCGCCACAAGCTACAACCGATTTCAGCGCTAGGTAATCTTCCACGTTGGATGGGCTCACGCCACCTGTTGGCATGAATTCCACTGGGTAAACCGCCGTGAGTGCTTTCAGCATGTTTACGCCGCCTGATGGCTCAGCAGGGAAGAACTTCAACGTACGCAGACCCATTTCCATCGCTTGCTCAACCAAGCTTGGGTTGTTTACACCCGGTACGATAGTCACACCACGTTGCTGACAGTATTTCACTGTGGTTGGGTTGAAGCCTGGGCTAACGATAAAGTCCACGCCCGCTTCGATCGCGATATCCACTTGTTCTGTGGTCAGAACGGTGCCCGCGCCAATCAACAGTTCTGGGTACGCTTCACGCATGATGCGAATCGATTCCGCCGCCGCTTCGGTGCGGAATGTCACTTCCGCACATGGTAAACCGTTTTCTACCAACACTTTTGCCAGTGGCAGAGCGTGTGCTACGTCGTTGATTGCGATAACTGGGACGATTTTGATATCTCTTAATCGTTGTTCAAGTGTTGTCATGGGGAACCTCTAAAGAATAAAGCTTAATGTTGCGACGATAATAAACGCGATACCGCCAAGTAACGTTTCCATTACCGTCCAAGTTTTTAATGTGGTTTTCTCATCCATCTCAAGCAGACGAGATACCAACCAGAAACCAGAGTCATTGAAGTGAGACAGTACCGTTGCACCACCCGCAATCGCGATTACGATAAAGCAAAGGTCTAGTTCACTCAAACCTGTTGATGCAGCCACAACTGGCGCGATAAGAGCTGCCGTAGTGGTTAGCGCTACCGTTGCCGAGCCTTGAGCAACACGCAGACAGGTTGAAATAACAAACGCCGCCACAATCACAGGCATACCTGTATCTGTAAGAACGTCAGCCAGTGCATCACCGATGCCGCTTGAGCGCAGTACGCCGCCAAACATGCCACCTGCACCCGTTACTAGGATAACACCACAGATAGGAGCCAATGACTCACCACACAATTTTTCTAGTTTTGCCATGCCGTAGTCTTTGGCAAACACAGCCAGACAGACAATCAAAGTAATCAGCAACGCGACTGGAGTTTTACCTAGCATACGTAGGAACTCAACCAGTGCCGTTTTGCCATCAATCACACCCGCAACCGCCAGTGTGTTCAGTACCGTATCCAAACAGATTAGCAGGACTGGCAGCACAAGGATGGTCATAACCGTGCCAAATTTTGGTGCGTTGCGCTCATCCACCATCGCTTCGCCATTAAAGAAGGCTTTAGATAGTGGGATATCGAATTTTTTTCCCGCGTACAAACCAAATAGGTAAGCGCCAAGGTACCAAGTTGGAATAGCCACCAGAATACCCACCACCAATAACAGACCGATGTTTGCACCAAGGAATTCTGCCGCTGCAACCGGACCTGGGTGTGGTGGAACAAACGCGTGCATAACCGCAAAAGCACCAGCTGCAGGCAACGCGTATTTAATTGGTGAGCCACCAAAACGAGCCGCCACACTTAGGATGATTGGCATCATCACTACAAGGCCAGCATCGAAGAAGATTGGGAAGCCAAACAGTAATGAAGCGACGCCCAAAGCAAATGGTGCGCGCTCTTTACCAAAGCGACCAATCAAAGTGTCTGCCAGCACTTTCGCACCGCCAGTCACTTCAAGAATTTTACCGATCATCGCACCAAGACCAACCAGCAATGCCACGGAAGCCAGTGTGCCGCCGAAGCCGCCCATCATGGTCGATACGACTTTCTCAGAAGGAACGCCAGTG
The DNA here is from genome assembly GCF_024181865.1 of Vibrio sp. Y58_MX_L22. Classification (NCBI taxonomy): domain Bacteria; kingdom Pseudomonadati; phylum Pseudomonadota; class Gammaproteobacteria; order Vibrionales; family Vibrionaceae; genus Vibrio; species Vibrio sp. Y58_MX_L22. The sequence continues at coordinate 35,523 of NZ_JAMZAN010000006.1, read as the reverse complement.
GCGATTGCTGTGCCTAAACTCACCATAGTAAGGGAAGCAAAAGCATGGACTTTCAGTTTAATGATCAGAACGAGTAACGCTGCAATGGCAAGGCCTGCAATCGTCAGTAGGAACGTAGGATCTGGGGCTTGGGTTAATTGCTCCATAGGTTCACCTTTAAGAATTATTGTTTGTGTTATGGTTCACATTTATTTCAGTTACCGGTAACATGTTACCGATAACATTAATAAGATAAACCCATATTTTAAAGTGAATTCAAAAATTGAGATCACGCGCAAATTTGGTTATGAGGATAAGTTATGGCTGGTAGTAGTGTCATCGTTATGGGCGTTTGTGCTAGTGGTAAAAGCACAATTGGTGAGCATCTAGCGAAAAAGCTAGGGCGTAAATTCATTGATGGTGATGATCTTCATCCACGAGCGAACATTCAGAAAATGGCATCGGGCCAGCCTCTGAACGATGATGATCGCAAGCCATGGCTAGAACGCATTCGTGATGCGGCGTACAGCCTAGAAAGCAAAAACGAACACGGCATCATTGTCTGTTCAGCACTGAAAAAGATTTACCGCGATCAGATCCGCGAAGGTAACAACAACGTGACCTTCTTGTTCCTTGATGGCGATATGGAGTTGATCCTTAATCGCATGCGTATGCGCAAAGGCCACTTCATGAAAGAAAACATGGTGAAGAGCCAATTCGAGACACTAGAGCGCCCAGACAACGAGCCTCAAACTCTGATCGTCAGTATCGACGGAGACATCAGCGACGTGGTGGAACGCTCTGCCGCTGAGCTAATCAAAATGCAAGCGATCGAGGTGGCGTAATGACTCACTCTGTTGTTCTTGAGGTTACACAACGTTTGACCGAGCGCAGCCGTGAAGCGCGCGCTGCGTTTCTTGCTCGCACCGAAGTGCAAGCCGAAGCGGGCAAAGGCCGTGTTGGTTTATCTTGTGGTAACTTAGCCCATGCAGTCGCCGCATCTTGCTCTTCTGAAAAGAAAAATATTCTCGATTTTACTCATGCCAATGTCGCGCTGATCAGCGCCTACAACGACATGTTGAGCGCCCACCAGCCGTACCAAGACTACCCAGCGCAAATCAAACAAGTGCTGGCGGACTACGGTCATACGGCGCAAGTCGCAGGTTGTGTGCCAGCGATGTGCGATGGGGTGACTCAAGGTCAAGCAGGCATGGATATGTCGCTGTTTTCGCGAGACTTAATTGCGCAATCAACGGCGTTGTCTTTGAGTCACAATGTCTTTGATGCCACATTACTGCTTGGTATCTGTGACAAAATCGCCCCGGGGCAACTGATGGGCGCGCTGTCTTACGCGCATCTACCGACTGCGTTTGTACCAGCGGGTCTGATGGCAACAGGCATCAGCAATGAAGAGAAAGTCGACGTGCGCCAAAAATACGCAGCGGGTGAAGTCGGCAAAGACGCTCTGCTGGATATGGAGTGTCGCGCTTACCACTCTGCGGGGACGTGTACGTTTTACGGCACAGCCAACACCAACCAGTTGGTGTTCGAAGCCATGGGCTTAATGCTGCCAGGTTCGGCATTCATCCATCCCCATACCCAACTGCGTAAAGCGTTAACCGATCACGCGGCTCTGAAAATCGCCTCAATGACGGCGGGTTCTGCACACTTCCGTCCGTTGGCAGAAGTGGTCACAGAAAAGAGCTTGGTCAACGGCATCATCGCTCTACTCGCATCTGGCGGCAGTACCAATCACACCATTCATATGATCGCCGTGGCGCGTGCTGCTGGTATCTTGCTCACGTGGCAAGACATCAGCGATCTGTCGGATGTGGTTCCTTTGTTAGCTCGCGTTTACCCGAACGGCCCAGCCGATATGAACGCGTTCCAAGACGCGGGGGGCGTGCCAGCGTTATTGCACCGCTTGAACGAATCCGAGCTTTTGCATCGCGATGTGAAACCCGTGTTTGGTGAATTTGAAGACCAAATGACGCTGCCGAGCCTTGTCGATGGACAACTGACTTGGACACCGTGCCAAGGCAGCCAAGACGGTGACGTGATCGCCAAACCGGATGCCACTTTCCAAAATACTGGCGGCACTCGCGTATTGACTGGCAACTTGGGCAAAGCTGTGGTGAAAGTGTCTGCGGTAAAAGAAGAGCAACGCGTAATAGTGGCACCTGCGATCGTATTCCAATGCCAACACGAAGTGGAAGCCGCGTACAAACGTGGCGAGCTGGACAAAGATTGCATCGTTGTGGTCACACACAACGGCCCAGCGGCAAACGGCATGCCTGAACTGCACAAACTGATGCCAATTTTAGGTAACGTGCAAAAAGCGGGCTTTAAAGTGGCGCTGGTTACTGACGGTCGTTTATCTGGTGCATCCGGTAAAATTCCGTCTGCGATTCATGTTTCTCCAGAAGCCATTCGTGGTGGCGCGATTGGTTTGGTGCGCAACGGTGATTTGATTCGTCTGGATTGCCAAACGGGCGAACTGAACAACTTAAGCGATACCACTGGACGCGAGTTGATTCATTTCGATACCGAATCGACCCAACAAACATGGGGACGAGGCTTGTTTAGCGTGATCCGCCAAAACGTATCGAGTGCAGAAGAAGGCGCAAGCTTTATTGTTTAAGGCTAGAAGAAAGACCTCGTCATTCCGACGAGCCTAGGCGAGATCAGGAATCTACTATCAACGTGCTGTGAAGCCAGAGAAAACTCCTCTGCCACAGCACTTTTTGTTGGTAGATTCTGAATCACGCTCGTCCCTCGCTGTTCAGAATGACGAGCGTTGGGATTGGCCTCGGTTCTTTTTAAAAATGAATGAGTCCGTCATTCCGACGAGCCTAAGCAAGATTAGGAATCTACTATCAACGTGCTGTGAAGCAAGAGAAAATCCCCCTCTGTTACAGCACTTTTTGTTGGTAGATTCTGAATCACGCTCGTCCCTCACTATTAAGAATGACGAGCTTTGAGATTGGCCACCGCTATTTCTAAAAACGAATGAATCCGTCATTCCGACGAGCCTAGGCGAGATCAGGAATCTAATATCGACATGCTATGACGTCAGAGAAAACTCCTCTGCCACAGCACTTTTTTGTTAGTAGATTCTGAATCACGCTCGTCCCTCGCAGTTCAGAATGACGAGCTTTGGGATTGGCCACCGCTCTTTCTAAAAACGAATGAATCCGTCATTCCGACGAGCCTAAGCGAGATCGGGAATCTAATATCAACGAGCTGTGAAGCCAGAGAAAACACCTCTGCCACAGCACTTTTTGTTGGTAGATTCTAAATCACGCCCGTCCCTCGCTGTTCAGAATGACGAGCGTTGGAATTGGCCTCAGTTCTTTCTAAAAACGAATGAATCCGTCGCTCCGAAGAGCCCAAGCAAGATCAGGAATTTAATATCAACGTGCTGTGAAGCCAGAGAAAACCCCCTTTGCCGAAACACTTTTGTGTTGGTAGATTCTGAATCACACTCGTCCCTCGCTATTCAGAATGGCAAGCTTTGGAGTTGGCCTCGGTTCTTTTTAAAAATGAATGAGTCCGTCATTCCGACGAGCCTAGGCGAGCTCAGGAATCCACTATCAACGTGCTGTGAAGCCAGAGAAACCCCCTCTACCACAGCACTTTTTGTTTGTAGATTCTGAATCACGCTCGTCCCTCGCTGTCCAGAATGGCAAGCTTTAGGATTGGTCACTGCTCTTTCTAAAAAAGTGAATCCGTCATTCCGACGAGCCTAGGCGAGATCAGGAATCTACTATCAACGTGCTGTGAAGCCAGAGAAAACTCCTCTGCCACAGCACTTTTTGTTGGTAGATTCTGAATCACGCTCGTCCCTCGCTGTTCAGAATGACGAACTTTAGGATTGTCCTCTGTTCTTTCTAAAAAACGAATGAATCCGTCATTCCGACGAGCCTAAGCGAGATCAGGAATCTACTATCAACGTGTTGTGAAGCCAGAGAAAACTCCTCTGCCACAGCACTTTTTTGTTGGTAGAGCCTGAATCACGCTCGTCCCTCGCTGTTCAAAATGACGAACTTTAGGATTGGCCTCTGTTCTTTCTAAAAACGAATGAATCCGTCATTCCGACGAGCCTAAGCGAGATCAGGAATCTACTCTCAACGTGCTGTGAATCCAGAGAAAACACCTCTGCTACAGCACTTTTTGTTGGTAGATCCTGAATCACGCTCGTCTCTTGCTGCTCAGAATGACGATATCTAGCATTCAGTAAATTATATCAAGCGGTCTTCATCACCACGACCGCAGCAATCACCACAAAGATACCAAACCAGCCGATTGGCTTGAGTTTCTGCTTAAACAGCAAGGCTCCACCCACTGCGGTACCCAAGATACCGATCGCACCCCAAGAGGCATAAGCAATGGCTAAGTCGATCTCTTTCACCGCTTGTGCCAACAGCGTGAATGCTGTCAGTACCAACACAATCGCCGCAATGCCCCAGCCTTTATATTTAAAACCTTTTGAGCGTGTCAGCGCCATATTGGCCATGATATCGACCAAGGCAGCCATCACGACAAATCCAAATGACATCGTAAAAAATTGGCTCATGATTCGCACCTTGTACTAGTAGAAAATGAACGTTCTTTTGCCGGTTTATCGGCGTTTTTCTTGGCGTTAGGTTGACCGTGTGATTCCCCTAAGGTCACACACACAATGCCGACAACGGCTAACATCAAACCAAACAATTCTTGATAGTTTAAGTTGGCATCAAAGGCGATGATCGACACCACGGTGATCAACGAGATACCTAACCCTTCCCAAACAGCGTATGCCACACCTATCGATATTTTCTTCGCGGCAAACGCGAGAAAGTAGTAAGAGATTGCGATCAGCACATACATTACGATGTAGCCCCACCACCCGTGCCCCTGCCCGATAAGAGACATAGTGCTTGTACCAGCCACTTCGGCCACGATAGCGAGCAATAAAAATAGACGTGCAACTAGCATGATTAATCCTCCATCAGAAATTAAAAAAATGCATAACGGAGAATGGTGAATGTCGCGTACCTGTATCGACATTCAAAAAGTTAAAAAGATAAAAATGAGCCACTTCTCCTGACTATTTGAGATAAGATTAGCGCTGGGTAGGAAAAAGAGACAGGTAATTGAGATATTCATTTTTGAATATCTTAAGAAGTAAGTTGTCTATGTAATCACATAATATTGATAAGGTTAAAGCATCTACTCTCTCATTCAGCCGATGCCATCAGGTGACGTCACTGCGTAAAAATCAGCGGCGTATTGAGGGTTTGTCGCACCACTTTATGTAGGTGTCTGTGCAAAGGATGGTTGCGGTTGGTTTGAAGGAAACCGCCAGAGACCACAAACTGACTGAACTCACGATTAACGGGTGGCATTGCGTAAGAGGCGAGTTCTGGCATCAACAATGCCGAGCTTTGACTGGCATACATAATCGCGTCGGTTTCTTGCAACATTTGGCAAGCCAAACGCAAATTATAGGACTTCAGTAACACTACTGGCTCATAACCCATGCGTCGATACTCGGACTCCACGGTACAAAGCGGTTTATATGACGCGGGCGCAGGTAAAGAAACAAGGGGCAGTTTAGAGACCGTGTCCCAATCATTGCTGACTTTCGACAACGTTGGGTGGTTTTTGCGCGCCAAAATCACTCGTTTTTCAACGAATAACGGGCGCATGTAAATGTCTTTCGACAGCTCGGTCTCTTGGTCAAGAATGCAGTAATCGTGCTCGCCTTCTAACATTTCATCGTGCGAGTAAGTATTCCAGCTGGAAAAGGCAAAGTGCGCTTTGGGAAAGGCTCGATGACAACCAGTGAGCAGTCGCTGCCCTTGTTCATCCATCAAATAAGGGTCAGTTACAATCGCAATCTGCCCTTGGTATTGCAGTGGGTCGAACACTTCAAATTCTTGCACCACTTTTTCCAGTGGCGCAACCATATTGTCGAACTCGGCGGCGAGACGAATCGCCATGGGTGATGGCTCTACCCCATGTGCTTTACGCACAAAAAGCGGGTCATCAAACACTTGCTTCAACTTCATCACGCCGCGGCTGGCGCTCGGTTGAGAAATGCCAAGCTGCATTGCGGCCAGCTTGATGCTGCGGTTTTCCACCACTGCTTTTAATAAACGCATTAAGTTGAGATCCAATGCATCCAGCTGATGTGCCATACCCTAACCTACCAATACCATTGATGAGCGAATACAAAGAGCAGTTAACAATTAGTTAAACACTCTCTCCCGACGTGATCTGATAACCCATATCGAAGACTTTTTCTTCTTGCGTTTCGCCTTTCAGGCGTGCAATTAATAGCTCTGCGCTCTTTACACCAATTTGGAAACGCGGCGTATCAACGCTGGTCAGTTTCGGGCTGATGGTTTGACCGATATCCAGCGCGTTATAGCCCGCCACTGCCAATTGCTGTGGAACTTGAATGCCACGTTGCTGCGCACTCAGCATGGTGCCAATTGCGATGTCATCGTTGGTACAGAACACCCCATCGAGCGTTGGGTGCGTTTCCAGTGCACGTTCGAGCAAATCATGTGCTAAAGAAAAACTAGAATGATCACCAGTTAATACATGTTTGGGTTCTAGCCCTGCTTCTGTCATCGCGCGATCGTAACCTTGCATCCGCAATTTGGTTCGCGTATCCAGACGCGCGCCAAAATAGACGATTGTACTCTTCCCCGTATCTAGCATCTGCTTAACCACGGTGTACGACGCATCTTCATGATCGAGTCCAACCGCCATATCAATCGGCTCCGATGGCAGTTCCATGGTTTCGACCACCGGAATGCCCGCATTTTTGATCATCTGTAATGTACGCGGCGTGTGATGGCTTTCAGTTAGAATAAGCCCATCGACTTGATAAGAGAGTAATGACGCGATCTTGCGCTCTTCTTCAAGCTCATCGTAGCTAAAATGCGCTAAAAGCGTCTCATAGCCATTGGCTTTGGTCACCATCTCTATGCCCTGAACAAAGGAAGCAAAAATTTGGTTGGACAAAGACGGCAGTAAAATACCAATGGCTTTACTGGAGGACTTTGACAACATCGCCGGTGCACGGTTTTCGATGTAACCCATCTCTTCAATCGCAGTCGCAATCTTGGCCCGAGTCTTTTCTGCCACCGATTCAGGGTTACGCATATAGCGTGAAACGGTCATCTTCGTGACGCCAACCTGGTCTGCGACATCCTGCAATGTCGTACGAGTTTTCTTATTCTGTTGAGCCATAAATATGTGATTTATCAGTAATGTTACAAGTAACATTATGACGAATAGACTCTCTGCCGACAAGCTCAGTGAAAATAATTCGCAAAATCATGACGTTATTACTCCACTAGCCATCAAATTGCGTTTCATGGATTGTGAATCAAAACCGAATAAATAAATGACATTTATATCAAAGTTCTTATAAAATGCCGTACCTAAAAGAATAAGACATTAGTCACAGTGCAGTTAGGCTCTAGCGAAACCCAGATTTACTACCACCTGCTTGATCTGGACGACTCCCAAAAGCAGCAATACCTCCAAGTATTGCAACGAAGTCAACCTGAGCTGTATCGACAACTCGTTCCTCTTTTAGCCAACGAGACACCGGAAGAACAACTAACGCAGTTACTTTATTTTGGTGCTCATCAGGCAACGAACCAAGACGTCGATCTAAGCGGAGAAATCATCAGTAAGTACCGCCTAACTCATGAGTTGGGGCGTGGTGGCATGGGTGTCGTATACGCCGCTCTACGTGCAGATGAAACGTTCGAGCAAGATCTGGCTATCAAGTTTATTCAAAGCAATTTGAGCAATGTGTTAGGGCAACGCGCACTCTTCGATGAAGCTCAACTTCTCGCGCGTCTAAACCATCCTTACATCGCGAAAGTGTTTGACGGCGGTCTTCATCAAGATTCGGTTTACATCGTGATGGAGCGGGTGTTTGGTCAAACTTTGGATGAGTATCTATCTGAAAAGAAGCTAGAAAAAACGGAGAAGCTGCTGTTGTTTAAGCAGATCTGCCAGGCGATGGAGCACGCCCACCAGCACCAGGTTTTGCATGCCGATCTAAAACCAGAAAATATACTGATTGATCGTAGCAAGCGTCCCAAGCTGCTTGACTTCAACTTGACTCAAAAAGCGCACTCCAACCGAGAAGATTCACCCTCAGCGCTGATTGCGTTTAGCCAAAATTTTGCCAGCCCAGAGCAGCAAGCAGGACAGGTTCTAACAGAGCAAAGCGACGTGTACTCCTTAGGCAAAATTCTCGCTTTGATGTTTCCATCACCAACAATTTGGTCTGATGTTTACTGGGTGATAAGACGCGCAACGCGTCCTGCCACTCAAATGCGATATATCAATGTTCGAGCATTGCGCATTGATATCGAACGAATTATCGAACGCCGTCCAATCGAGCAGAAAAAAAACTGGCCATTGTATAGCGCCTTTCGCTTGGTACAACGACGTCCCCTTGCTTCGGTATTGTCAGGCATCATTGTGCTCTCTGGTGTGTTATTTGGCAGCGCCATGATGCAAAAGAATATCCAGCTGCAACAAGAGAAGAAGATTGCAGAAGATATGATGTACGAAATGACTCGCCTCATCTTCCACGCGAAGGGGCAAAATGTCGAACATCTCTCAGTGAACTCCATGATGGAGTTAACACGAAGGCGGATACTCTCTAACCCAGATATCCCCAAACATATAAAACAAAAAATGTTGTTGGCGATGATGACACCGGTGCCAGAGAAGCACCTAACTACACCAATGAGTTGTCAGCCAAATTGTGCGTCTAAGGACAGCACCAACCAATAAGGCTTAAAACAAGATGTATACACGTTCAGTGGTATTTTGGCTGTCTGCATTGACGGCTACGTCCACGTTGGCAGCAGACGTTTCAGTTGCCACTTCACACCCACCAGCTTCAACCTTGAAGCAAGGCTACTTTATCGACGCCCCAGTGACTGGCCTGTATTACAAAACCAGTTCCAATATCACTGGCGTCACTCAGCAAGGTGCATTTCATTACCAACCCGGTGATGTAATTAGCTTCTTCCTTGGTAACGATGATAAAGGTTATCTGCTGACGACCTTATCAAGCCAAGAAGTGCTGACGCCGACGATGGCGACAACCAAACCTAGCCGCAGCATCAATATGACGCGTCTGCTGCTTTCTCTCGACAGCACGCCTGAGAATCGTGAGGAAATTGTCCTAGCAAACCGTGTGCTTTCTGATCCTCACTTTCAAAGCCAGCTCAAAGGCCTTGATCTCAATTACCTGGATGACGCTAAACGCTACCTCAATCTCGATTGGGTATCTGTCAATGAGGCGATTGAGCACCTAAACGAAAGCCAGCAGTACATTGAAAAAAACTTTTCCTCTGATGAGATCATTTTTGAACCTCGCGACATGACGTTCAAAAACATCGTCATCAAAAAGAAGGATTGGCAAGGCCGCGCTTGTGCTTACGATCTACGCTATCAGCATCATCCCAAATATCGTCCTCCTATTGGTGAAACTCGATTCACTATCACCAAAGACTCATTGATTGAACACCCAAGCATTGGCGACCATTTTCAAGGCTGCTTCCTCTCGATGAAGCGCCCTATCACGGAAGATGTCGTCGAACCGATAAGCAAGTTTGCGGATTGGTTTAATATCGTTGGTTGTTCAATCACAGGGTGCACCCGCAACGACTTGAATGGCTTCTCTCTCGAAGACTTCGATGATGAAGGTGACTGGAAGTACCGCTCCGTTGCCCTCAATTTTGATCCGAGCACCGAGTTATTGATGGAAAAAGTACAAGGTCTCGGGCGTAAAAAAAACATCCAACACAATAACCGCACAGAAATGCTCTGGTTTACGTATCCAAATACTAGCGAACACGATATTGACTACCTCGGTGTGTGGCAGCAAACCGAATACCACCAACAGTCCATGACACAATCGTGCCTATTGATGCGCCATCAACAAGTCATGCGACTGCCGCAAAATACGGACACCTGCCCAACCGATACAAGCCTGTACACCCAAGATGTTACCCGCGAATTTGCCGACATGTGGTGGGTCAACAATAGCGCCCCCAAAGCCGAACTCGCGCAAATGAACGTCATGGTACGTTGGTCAACAACCCCATCCGAAATCAATTACACCACCTGGGAATACTTGCCTGCTGGTGCAACTTGGGAGCAAGGCATTTTATATCGCTATCAACAAGATGTTCTCCGCAACCAAGACGGTTCCGATCGCATTGAAACCCACACCATTTCTGAATTTGTCAAAGTGAGCGAGGATGTATAACCATGGCAACAGCAGTAGCACTGACACAAATCATTCAACAATGGCAATCTGGTGATAAACGAGCTGAGAGCGAGCTCTATCAGTTTGCTTATTTACAGTTGCGTAAGATCGCCCAACACGAGCGTGAACGAAATGCAGAAAAGTACGGCACCGACAACAAAGTACTGGCAGACAGCGTCAACAGTACCACGGCATTAATTCATGATGCTTACCTGAAAATGTCCAACTGCGACATGAGTGAAATTGAAACAAAGCGCGATTTCTTTTTGATGGCCGCCAAAGTGATGCGTCAAATCTTGATCGACAACGCACGCTCGCACCAAGCACAAAAGCGTCAACACATTACATTGATGAGAGATGAAGAAGATCGTTTCGAACAATTGATTATCATGGATAAAGCTCTGGATAGTTTCAGTAGCCGCTATCCACGCCAATCGAGCGCACTCAAACTCAAGTATTTAATGGGCATGAAAAACCAAGAAATCAGTGAGCTACTCGAGTGCAGCGCAAGCCTGATAGAGAAAGACCTCAAATTCTCTCGCAGTTGGCTACAATCACGAATGGCGCACACGTAATCATGAACAAAAAGCTTTGGATAATCGGCGCAGTATGCGTCGGTTTGTTCGGTATTTACTTCATTTCAAACAAACACAATTTGGCATCTGTGAAAGACTCGTCAGACAACGCCGACAAGTCAACCCAGCAAGCACATCGTCAATATGAGCGCACATCTTTAGTTGAAGTAAAGCAAGCGTTGACAGGTTCTGCGTTGGATCGCACTCCTAAAAAAACGGGAGATGACGCATTTAACTCCGCCCTTTTAGGACAACCAGGCCCTGTTACGAATCCATTTCATACCACAGAAGACAACACGTTTTACGAGTCAGCATTGGGTGATAAGAACAGCCGACCACAAGAGGACCCATCAGAGAATAATAAACCCATCATCAACCTCACTGTGGAACAGCAGCTACAAACCATTATTTATGCTTGGGAGCTGAAACAAAACTCTCCGGTGAGTTATTCGCTCAACCTTAACCAGCTTTTTGAAGACCCAGATGGCGATCTCCTCACCACTCAGATTTGGCTTGAAAACGCCAATGGGTTAAGAGTCCTCAACCAAGGACAAATGATGGTGCAAGGAGCGCCTGAGGAAATAAAAACCACCACATATTTGGCGGTAGCAGCGCGCGATGATTATCACGGTAATAGCGATCATGCATGGGTCACAACGCGCTTTGAGTTACCCGTTATCACACCCGATCAAAATGACACAGAACACTCGTTAGTTGGCGATGTAGTTTATCGCCTAGAGACGACACAAAATCTTGCAGGTATCGCGTACGCGTATGAAGTGGTGTATTGCGAGGCCTTTCAGTTTGAGGGGGGCGAAGTAAGTTATGCCGCCTCACACAACAAACGCCAGTGTCCTGAAAAGGGAGACTTGAAAAAAGTGGGCAAGTACAAAATCAGTGATGACTCGTTGATCGTTTATGTCCAAGGTGTACGCCAAATTTGGACCATCAAAAAAGAATACCCATCTCAGGTTCATGAAGATACTCGGAACTACTTCACCACCGTGTTTGATGGTAAACAATTCGAAAGCTACACCATGCAAAAAAACAAGCAATCGATGGAAAAGCGCATCAACGCACCGACAGGGCGATATTTACGCCAGATATCCTTTTTTGACTATTTGTTACCTCTCCCAAGCGGGGGGTATCTGGTTGCTGAAGCTGGCAATTATATTTATCACTATGGTACTAAAGTCGTGGGTCCGCATGGTGAAAGTCTCGAATCCGATCTCAATTTACGAACTTATGGTCCTAACCTGTATTGTAGCGATGTCGCCATTTGGTATCACAGCCATGTCATTGCTGGTCAAGGAGACTATCAAATAGACATCATATCAGACCCTAACCCAGACGATCCGACTTACCAAATTGATTGCCACGAGTTCATCAGCGCCCCTGCTACTGGACAACAATCGTTATCGTTTGATCTTAACTATTCCCCTTACGATGAACTACTTGATGGCGAGGTGTATAGCTACATTTTACGTCCGAAACCTGAGCTCGCTGATCGCGTTGAGGAATTTAAGATCAACATGATTTATCACGCCCCTGTCCTTAGCGACACCCAATAAACCTCTCTTTACAGGTGGTTATTTTGACAAAACAATCATCACCAAAATAAAACTGGAAGCGTGATCAAATTATCAATTTTCCATCATAGACAAAAAATAGAAATAAATTTTACGGGTTTTGTGCGGATTTTCGTGTCTTGAACCTAAGCTCAATAGTCATTAAAAAGACACCACTCTCTTATATCTCACTAGTGAGATATAAGGAAAAAAATAATAAAAAAAGCGACTTTCTCATTCGGAAACGAAACAAGGACAAATAAATAATGAATAAGGTGAGTTTACTAGCAGCGTCAGTGGCTATCGCTCTTACAGGCTGTGGCGGTTCAGATGGTGGTTCAAACAGTGCTAACGACGGCGTTGTGATCACAGGTTTTGACGGCTACTTCAAGCATGCCGTTGTTTTTGAAGATACGAACAACAACGGCCAATGGGACACTCAAGAAACATTCCTTGGTCTGACCGATGAGAAAGGTCAGCTTAAATTGGATGCAAAACCAGAAAGCACTCTAGCGCTGCAGACCATTACACCAAACGGTGCAAAGCAGAAACAGCTTATCGCTTTGGATGCTAAAGAGTACGCTGGCAAATACACGGTTGATATGGATCATCCAGGCCAAGCCATGGCCCACGAAATCGTGTTCCGTGCACCAACATCGTCAAACGTGATTTCACCTATCACGGACCTTGTTGCGATTGAAATGGCAAAAGATCCAGCCATTAGTGAAGAAGACGCGAAAGCGAAAGTAAACCAAGCGCTAGGAGGCTCAGAAGAAGCACCAATTGATCTGTACAGTGATTTTGTTGAAGGTGCGACAAAAAACGCCGAACTACATAAAACCGCTCAGATTCTGACCGACTCGAAAGCACAAAACCCAACGAACTACGAGAAAAAAGCCACGGAGTTTGCTCAAGCGGCAAACCAAGAAGTGGAACGTCTTGTTGCATCTGGCGAAAACATCAATGACCCAAATCTACGTCCAATCATCACTGACGCGACCCCAGACAGCGACACTTTAGCACCTGAAACGGCAGTTAATAACAAGCTAACCGTAAACAAAATCGTCGAAAAGGCAGCTAAAGATAAGCTAGAAAAACTACCAAAAATCGTACAAGGCGTGGACTTTGATGGCTTAGATCTAGACATTGAAGGTCTATTTGCAGACAAAGACCAAAACCTTGTGACAACCAAACTGACGCACAACTTTGCAGGCACAGGCATTGAAGTTGTGCAAACTGGCAACCTGATTGTTCTACAACCAACTGCAATCGTAGAGAAAGCTGGTGATTTTGAGATTGTTCTAACGGCGCAAGACATTGATTCGTCAGGTAAGGTTTTGGGTACGGTAAGCACCGTATTTAAGTTCGAAATCGAATCGGCAAACTTACCACCAATGGTTGTAGAAACAGAACAAGCGCATCTGCAGTCCATCGTTGATGGTTGGTACCTACAACAAGGTGAAGTATTTGAACAAACGCTCGATATTTCTAGCTTGTTCCAAGATAAAGACGGTCATATCACCGACTACTCAGCGGACTATGTGGACATTGAAGGTCTAACAGTATCTGAGGATGGTAATGCAATTATCACCATTAAAGGCACACCAACAAAAGCAGGTGAAGCTGGAGCAACACTTGCGATTAGCGCAACAGATGGCCATACCGCGGTACAAATTGCGCTCAGCATGCCAACGGTTATCGAAGGCGTCACGCCACCACCAGTAGTACCGACTTTGGGCTTCACTCACGAGCACTTCAACGGTCAAGAATGGAAAATGGGTAGCTTCGCTCAAAAAGACGGTGAAATCGGCTACGCCATGCTGATGCAAGATTCTGAAGGCCTACTATTCTGCTGGGGTTCAAACCACGATGAGATGAATCAAGAGTACAAAGCGAACATCAGTGACTTCCTAAAAGACACATGGGAACACGATGCTTACGCCACTCTTGCCGATCTGGACCAACAAACTGGTTACACGGAATACAACAATAAAGACTGTAACGACGTTGAGCTGAAAGACGGTAAGCTATACAACAGCTACGGCGACGAGTATGAAATGTTGTACCAGCACAAAACCGAGCATAACGACACTCAAATGATCGTTAAAATATCAGATGATGAGCTGTTCTGGATGGACTCAAGCAATACCCTATTTGCAGAATCACTTTCGGTTGCAGAACACATCAAACACGGCACGGTAGAGCATGACTTGATGGTAGAAAGTAATGGCACAGGCGACGACACAGTCCTGAAATACTCGTCAGGTGCGTACGAATACGACACTGATACTTACAACTACACTTCGTTCATGCCAACAGGATTCCAAACTCCAGGTAATTGGGAAATCCAGAATGATGAAGACCGTGAACTGCTGATTCTAGAAGAAACAGGCTCAGAGTCAGATTACAAAACTCGTCATCGTTACATCAACCGCGATTTTGGTGACTTTTATATTGGTATTCGTTGGAGTAAAGAACAAAACGGTCATGAATCCGCACCGGAATATGGTCTGTACTCTAACAGCAAAGAAGCCATGACAAGCATCGCGAGTTCACTACCGATTTTGGAGCCTGGTGATGATGACTAAAGCAACCATCGTTAACCCTTGCTGTGATAGCGTGCATTTGCGTAGAAGACGCAGAACACTTTGGGAACGATTGGTCGGCATCAAAGAAGTGTATATCTGCTCTAACTGTCACAAAGAAACGCCACTCAAATAGCGATAATATTTGAGACCGCAAAAAAGCCCCGAACTCGGGGCTTTCTTCTATATTTTGACCACAATATCTGAGTCGTTATTTCACGCACACCACGTTCAATAATGAGGTCCCGGTGAGCTGATTGGGCTCACGATCGGCGAACAAACCTTTCTTATCTTTGCCCCAATACGGCAGTTGCAGTGGCCATTGATTTTTTTCCATCACCCCAGACGCCCTCAGCGCTTTAAACTCTGCAGGGTTAGCTAAGTTCATACCCAGTTGCTGACATACTTTGTGCGAGTTTTCGTAGTTGAGGCGGTTCCACGGCTTACCATGTTCCATGTAAAACTGATTATGGTGATCGAGTAAATATGGGACCACGTACGTTTTGCCCTGTACTGAAGTTCTCAACCGAACTTCAATGTCATCATTTCCAGTGACAATTGGCTTCGCTTTGGTCTTAGCAACAGGCGTAGACGAAGAGCTATCACGCGAACTTTTTGCCTTGGTATCTGGCTTCTCTGCCCGCGCTTTAAAGGCGTCGGTATCAGCTCGCACAGCAGGAACTGGCGCGGGTTTCGGGGTCACCGTCGGTGTTGGCTTAACCGAAGATGCGGCTGATTTCGACGATACAGTAGATTTAGGTGTAGGTGGTGTTACTGGTTGTTTCGTCCCTTTCCCAACCACTCGGATGAACGCCTCTTTGTAATTCGACAAGGTTTTGACTCCTCGCAAATCTCCCCTCGCATCAGACAGATCTTTGTAAGGCCCAATCAAACAGCGATAACCTTTGGATTCAGGCTTCATCCACACGTCGGTCGTAATCTTGCTGTAAAGCGGCTTTGCTTTCGCGAGTGACATTGGCTTTGGTAGTAATCCGCATTGAATCCAGTAGAGGTAGTTGCCTCCTTGCGGCACTTTCTTTCCCCATACTCCGTTACCAATTGGGCACGTTTTCTCAAGCATCGGTAATTCTTTCTCGCTGGCTTGAGTGGCTTGGCAAAGGAACTCCTCCGCCTCAACTGGATTAGAAAACTGGGCGCATACCAGCAACAAACCCAAAGCCAGGCTTGCTTGGAAGACGTTAGATGGGCGTTGGGCCTTCTTCATTTCCATACACTTCACTCTAAATTAGTGGGTAAGGTCATTATGGCGGCAAAGCGCCAAAAAAATGTGAACAAAGAATAACTAGCAAAAAAAGAGCCGGAATTTGCATCCGGCTCTCAGTTTAGGAAGGAATTAAGCGAATTTACAACGCTTGGCGGGAAAATTCTTAACCTTTGTACAGTTTCGGGTTGAATACATCTCGTAACCAGTCACCCAATAAGTTGATAACCAGAACCAGTGTAACCAACACGATGCCTGGGAAGGCAGTAATCCACCACGCACCTGAGAAGATGTAGTTAAAGCCGATGCTGATCAGCGCACCTAGTGACGGCTGATCAACAGGAAGACCCAAACCTAGGAATGACAGTGCCGCTTCCGACATGATCGCGTTCGCTACCTGTACCGTCGAGATAACCAAGATTGGCGATAGACAGTTCGGCAGAATGTGACGGAACATGATTCGCGGAGCTTTAAAGCCCATCACACGTGCCGCTTCGACGTATTCTTTCTTCTTCTCTGCCAATACCGAGGCACGAATAGTCCGTGCGTATTGCGGCCATTCAGCCACACCGATGATCACCACCAGCATCACCACCGCGTATTGGCTGTAAAAATCGCTGCCAAAGCTGGCTTTGAAAATGGCCGATACGATGATCGCCACCATCATGGTTGAGAACGATAGTTGAACATCCGCAAAGCGCATCAAGAAGCTATCGATACGACCACCGAAGTAACCCGCCGACAAACCAATGATGATACCCAGAATCAACTGAAGACCGACGGCTAAAAAGCCGATCGTCAAAGACAAACGAGAACCGTAAAGAATGGTCGATAAAATATCACGGCCTTGCTCATCAGTACCAAGAACAAAACGCTCATCGCCCTCTTCCATCCACGAAGGTGGCAACTCAGAATCCATGATGTCGATAGACGTCAGATCGTACGGGTCTGTTGGCGCAAGAATCGGTGCAGCCAATGCCAATACTAAGAACATCATAAAGACGGTAAAACTCGCCATCGCCACTTTGTCGCGTTTGAAGTAATACAGAAAATCTGACTCTTTGAAACGCTGCCACGCTGATGGAGCAGGAGCTGGTGTTAAATTTGATTGGCTCATGATTAAGCTCCTTTTCCAGTTAGGTTCACAGTTGGGTTGATGATGCCGTACAGCAAGTCAACGATGGTATTGGTTACCACGAAGATCAGACCAACAAAGATAACGTAGGCAGTGATCAGCGGTGTATCTACACGGTTGATTGCCTCTAGGAAAAGGAAGCCAGTGCCCGGCCATTGGAACACGGTTTCAGTAAGAATGGTGTAGGCCACCATGGTACCAATCTGCACGCCACCTACCGTCAATACTGGTAGCATGGTGTTCTTAAGTGCATGTTGGTAATAAATCTTTTGTAAGTTCAAACCTTTTGCTTTGGCGAACTTAATGTATTCCGAACTCAGTACTTCCAGCATTTCTGAACGTACCAAACGGATGAACAACGGCAGCATGATAGACGCTAGCGCAATACAAGGTAGGATGAGGTGCTTGATACCATCAATGGTAAAGAAGCCAGATTCCCAACCGAGCACATTAGCGGTCTCGCCCCGCCCGTAGGAAGGCAGCCAACCGAGTTCTATGGAGAAGACATACATCAGCATGATTGCAGTTAAGAACACCGGAATCGAGATACCGACACTGCTCATCGCCATGACAAATTTGGTAAAAACACTCTTAGGATGAATCGCAGAGTACACCCCAAGCGGAATAGAGAAAACAATGATGATAAGCGTCGCGCCAAACACGAGCTCTAATGTAGCTACCAGCTTGTCGAGAATCACCTCAACCGCAGGTCGCTTGAAAAAATATGAGGTACCCAAATCACCTTGCAATGCATTACCCACAAAGCGCGTGTACTTTGTGATAAAGGGATCGTTCAGGCCCAAGTCGTCGCGTAGCGCTTGACGCTCCGATTCCGAAACCGACTGACCTACAAGCTCACGCAGCGGATCACCCAGGTTGTCCTGAATGGCAAACGCCACCAAACTGATCACAAACATCACTATCAGTGCCTGAAACAGGCGCTTGACCAGAAACGAAAACATTCCTTGCCCCTTAACTATCCATAGATCTCTAAATTAGAGAGAAAATTCAGTCTAAATAACCAACTCAATCCGACTGAAACAAAACTGAGTCGAGTGCTTTAAGTTGAGGAGGGAAACCCATCCCTCCTCAAAGTCGACTAACCGTGATTATTCAACCACTAGGTCACCGAAGTAAGGCATTACCATTGGGTTAACGATATCTGCCGCTTTCACGTTAGACTTCGCGCCCCATGCTTCACTTTGCCAGTGTAGCGGTACGAATGCTGCGTCGTTGTATAGTGTCGCTTCTACGCCCTTCAGCATTTCTGCACGTTTCGCAGGATCCGTCTCTACGTTCGCAGCTTCAACCACTTTGTCCATTTCTGGGTTTGAGTAGTAACCACAGTTGTACTGACCACGACCGGTTTCTTCGTTACGAGTCATCGTTAGGAACTCGTTGAAGTTCGCTGAGTCTTCTGTATCTGAGTGCCAACCGATCATCAGCATGTCTGCCGCACACTTGTCGAACTCAGGCCAGTACTGCGCTTTTGGCATGGTCTTCAGATCAACCTTGATACCGATCTTAGACAACATTGCCGCCGCCGCTTGTGCTACTTTCGCATCGTTCACGTAACGGTTGTTTGGCGCGATCATCGTTAGCGTCAGGCCATTTTCGTAACCCGCTTCTTTCATCAACTCTTTCGCTTTCTTCAGATCGTAGCGAGGAACCAGTTTGTCATCGTGACCCACGTAACCTGCCGGGCTTTGCTGACCAGCGGCCGTTGCGAAGCCTTTCATGATTTTCTTCACAATACCTTCGTTATTGATTGCGTGAACAATCGCTTGGCGAACGCGAACGTCTTTCAATGCTTCGTTGCTGTTTTGGTTTAGTTGGAACGTGATGATACGAGTACCAGGTAGCGTAACTAGGTCGATGCCGTCTGCGTCTTCAACGCGTTTGTGGTCGTTTGGCGCTACAGGGTGAATCATGTCTACACCGCCAGAAAGCAGCGCTGCTACACGAGTTGCGTCTTCTTTGATTGGCACAAGTGTTAGCTTATCAACATTACCTTTCGACTCTTTGTCCCAGTAATCTTTAAAGCGTTCAAATTCCACTTTTACGCCCTGTTCACGTGAAGTCACAATGAATGGACCCGTGCCAGATACGTTAGTCGATGCAAATGAGTTACCGTGCTTCACTAACTCAGACTTGTCTTTGCCGTCCGCAGTTTTGCCCGTGTAGAACTTGCTGTCCATTGGGAAAATGTACGTTGCGGTTTGCAACACTAGTGGGTAAGGACCTTTAGTTACAAGATCGAACGTGTTGTCGTCAACTTTGACGATTTTTTCGTACGGGTCGAAGATGTTTTTAAAGTCAGGAGAGCTTTGTAAACGCTGGAACGTCCACACGACGTCGTCAGCCGTTAGAGTATTGCCAGAATGGAATTTCACACCTTCACGCAGTTTGAAACGAACAGTCGTATCGTTAATACGTTCCCAGCTTTCTGCTAGGCGAGGCTCGAAATCCATTTTTTGAGTAAAGCGAACCAACGGATCAAATACCATGTGTGACATTTGCAGTGTGCCACCTGATAGCTGCTCATGTGGGTCAAGCGATACTGGGTCAGCTGCATAGCCAACTTTGATATCTGCTGCCATTGCGTTAAAGCTTAGGCCCGCAGCCATTAGCGCCACTGCTAATTTGCTTTTCATGGTTTTCATTTGCATAACTCCTTCATGCGGGGATACGGATCCCTTGTTGTTGTGTTTGCGTCTTTGTTATGACTAAAGGTTAGCCAAGCGAATTGCTTGGTTTATGCCGTTTCGATCTCTTCTCGCAAGCCAGTAAACTCCGGCATCAGAGAAATCAATTTTTTGCTGTATTCGTGTTGAGGTGCCGTGAATAACTGTTCTGTTGGTGCCACTTCTAAAAGTGTACCCATTTGCATCACACCTACTCGGTCACACATCTGACGAATAACAGGTAAATCGTGGCTGATAAACAACATAGTCAAGTTCAGCTCACTTTGCAGATCTTTCAGCAAGTTTAGAATTTGTGCCTGTACCGATACGTCCAGTGCTGAGGTCGGTTCATCACAAATCAAAAGTCGAGGACGAGTCGCCAACGCACGCGCAATAGAAATACGCTGACGCTGACCACCGGAGAATTCATGAGGGTACTTAAGCCCAGCCATTCGACCCAAACCAACATGATCCAATAGGTCATTCACGATTTGGCGAGTTTCCGACTCGTTTTTCGTCAATTTATGGAAACGGATTGGCTCAGCAATAATATCGAATACCTTCATACGAGGGTTCATTGAAGTATATGGGTTTTGGAACACCATCTGCATTTGACGACGCATCGGGCGGCGCTCTTTCTCAGAGGTTAAAGCGGTCAGGTCAATGCCCTCGAATTTCACCTGACCAGAGTTAGGTTGGTATAAACCAGCAATCACACGTGCAATGGTCGATTTACCTGAACCAGACTCGCCCACCAAACCAAAGGTTTCGCCTTCGTGCACTTCAAAGCTCACATTATTAGATGCTTGCACGTATTCTCGGCGGCTCTCGAACAAAGAGTCTTTGGTAACAAAGCGAAGATTGACGTTCTTCACGTCCAAAAGCGGGCCAGTGTACTCACGCTCATCTTGGCTTTGTCCTAACCAGTGGTTCTTGATATCGAGTGGCTCCATTTCCGCCGCTTCTTCGATATAGCTTACTAACGGGAAACGATCTAGCTTTCTGTCTGAACGTGGTACCGCTGAAATTAGACTGCGAGTATAAGAGTGATCAGGATCGCCCAATACTTTGGCTGTTGGTCCAAACTCCACCAAGTCACCACGATACATTACCGCCACGCGATCGGTGACGTTGGAGACGACACCCATATCGTGAGTAACCAACATACAGCCGACATTGTTCTTGATACACAGCTCGCGGATCAAGTTGAGGATTTGGTCTTGGATAGAAACGTCTAACGCCGTAGTTGGTTCGTCCGCAATGATGAGATCAGGCTCACCAGCCAAAGCAATGGCAATGACAACACGCTGACGCATACCACCAGAGAATTGGTGCGGGTACTGTTTTAAGCGGTTTTCTGGTTGCGGAATACCAACCTGCTGCATAAGAGAAAGCGCGCGCTGATACGCCTCTTCATCAGAGACCTTCATGTTGGCGTGGATCGTCTCTTTCAGCTGTTGCTCAACAGTAAAAAGTGGATTGAGCGAGGTCATCGGATCTTGGAAAATAAAACCTATTTTCGAGCCGCGAACCTTACGCATCGCTTCTGGTGATAGGCCAGAAATTTTTTCTCCATCCAAGAAAACATCGCCGCTAGCAACGCGACCTGGAGGGCTAAGCAAATCAATAACGGCGTTACCAACGGTGGATTTACCCGCACCTGATTCGCCAACAACACCCACGATTTCACCACGTTCAATATGAAAAGAAAGTGACTTCACGGCAGCGTGAACGCCGTGTCGGGATGGGTATTCAATACGAAGGTTTTTCACTTCTAATAGTGACATTTCAGACCTCTACTGCCTTGTCTGTGGTATCGAATCATGCCAAAGGCACCATTCATCACCTGAATGAATCCGTTCAAATTCAGAATAATACTCTGAAATCTTAATGCGGAAATAATTTGGCAAAAATCACACAAAAAAGCAACAATTAAAGTATATTCCGCCGAAAAAACATTAAATAAACGCACAATTAGCGAATAAAAATGCATTAACAAGTACTTAACCATTTTCATATCACACTATTTTTGTGCGTCATGCACCAATAAAACTAGAAAAATGCTCTAAAAGTAAACATGAGCTAAACAAGATCATTAACCATATTATTCATGTGCATTTATTAACATTTAACAAACAATATCATATGCAAAAAGTGTTTTTTCAACATAAAAAACTATTAATAAAATAGTCGGCAAATACAAAAAGCCAAACTTAGGAAGAGAAAGGATAGGTCAAAACGTGAACAAAACAGCAAAACCACACAAATCCTGCTCCAATGCAGATTATGCGCCACTTAAGCGGTTTATTGACTAAGCAAAGGAAAGTACCGCTATCTTCATTCGTACGTCATAAGAAAACTCGCCGGTTTTAACCCTTTACGACACAATTGAGAGTGGGATAATAGATGAACAGTGTCAAAGCCAAGCCGTAAATAAAAGGAGCCCCTGTGCTTAAAGCGATTTTTTTTGATATGGACGAGACTTTATGTGCAACGTCACAAGCCGATAAAGTTGCAGGACAAGCGTTTACAACTTGGATTCATAAAACCTACCCACAAGTGACTGAGCCAAAAGCTTTTTTGCAGCGCTACTTACAGGGTGTATACAAAAAGCTGAATGCTGAGTTCCCTCACCTTGTTGCTCTGCTACCCGATGAAAATGCCTTCCGTTGTGGCCTGATCCAAAACATCTTGGCGGAGCAAGGCGTCAGCATCACTGCAAAAGAGGCTCAACAAGCTCAAGACTACTTTGACTCTGCACGTATGGGCGCGTTCACCTTCTTCCCTGGTGTAAAAGAAATGCTCAGCGACCTTCGTCAACATTACAAACTCGTCGTGATCACTAACGGTCCGATTTTTTCTCAACACCCTAAATTAAACGCGACACAAATGAGCAACTGGGTGGACCATATTATTGTGGGAGGAGAAGAGCCAGAAGAGAAACCTGCTACAAGTATTTTCCAAAAAGCGCTCGACTTGGTCGAAGTAAAACCAGAAGAGGCTCTACACGTGGGCGACTCTTTACCTGCTGACATTGCTGGCGCTAACAATATGGGCATTTTGAGTGTATGGGTGAATGCGACAGGCGCAAGCAACTCAACGGATATAACGCCAAGTTTTGAAATCCAAGAAACGGTAGAACTGAAAGAAATCCTTAAAACACTCGCCCAATAAAAGCAGCGGATTAGAAAACTACAAAACCCCAGACACTGCTCTGGGGTTTATTTTGTCAGCTCGAAAAGCATTTAGATCATAGGTGGTCAAAAGCCCCTAGAGCTGTACACTTTTGGGGGAAAATTGAAATGGAATGCCGATTCTTTTCAGGAGAGATGTAAAAAAGCCCCAGTCTTTCGACTGGGGCTCTAAATAGCGGTCGGTGAAGAGCCGAATTCTAACTTCAGGCGAACCCCACTTGGGTTCAAATCCATTGATACATTACCGACTAATACAGTCCAAGCGAGATCATAAACTCTAAAACGACGAAAGCCTGCTAAAAAGCAGGCTTTCTAATAGTGGTCGGTGAAGAGGGATTCGAACCCCCGACCCTCTGGTCCCAAACCAGATGCGCTACCAAGCTGCGCTATTCACCGAACTGTATTTACTGATTTTCTCAAATCAGACAGGACACTTCAACTAAGAAGTCACCTTAATTAATGGGGTGGCTAACGAGATTCGAACTCGCGACCACCGGAATCACAATCCAGGGCTCTACCAACTGAGCTATAGCCACCATCAATTTTTGCTGTTTACCGCTCTATTAGAGCCATAAACTAAATAGTGGTCGGTGAAGAGGGATTCGAACCCCCGACCCTCTGGTCCCAAACCAGATGCGCTACCAAGCTGCGCTATTCACCGACGATGTTTTATCTTGATTGAATCAAGATTGGGAGCAATGCTACCGCATTCAATCTAAAAAAGAAAGAATGGGGTGGCTAACGAGACTTGAACTCGCGACAACCGGAATCACAATCCGGGGCTCTACCAACTGAGCTATAGCCACCACTGATTTTTACCGATGTATCCTCCGAGGCAATGGTACGCCCGAAAGGATTCGAACCTTCGACCTTTGGCTCCGGAGGCCAACGCTCTATCCAACTGAGCTACGGGCGCATGCCCTATCGGCGGAGTGGAATAATACGGATATCACACTATGCCGTCTAGTACTTTTTTTACTTTTTTTATCGTTTGGTCTCTTTTTCGACAGTTATCTTCCGTTAAAGTGGATTTTTGATGTGATTCACGCCCTGTCATGGATAACTTGTTGTTTATTGCAACAAGTTATCGGGATATAATCACCCATTATTTACATTGATTTAACAGCTGCAACCAAGTTGTCTAATCATTCTATGCCATTCAGTGGAATTTAATGATTTCTCTGCTCGGCATTAATACTCTAACTATATAAATAGGTAAGTCACTTACCTCGGGAATGTGAAGTGGGTTTAATGGATATGTCTCGACAAATGATTAGCGTTTTGTTCGCTGCCTTAACGTTTTCTACGGCAGCTTTAGCTTCTGACATCAGCCAAACTGAATACGATGCGATCGCAGAACGCATCCAACCTGTCGGTGATGTTTATCTAGCGGGTTCTGAGCCAGTGAAAGAAGAACCAACCGGTCCACGTGATGGCGCCACAGTTTATGGTACTTTTTGTATTGCTTGTCACGCATCTGGTGTAAACGGCGCACCTAAAACAGGTAATGCCGATGATTGGGCACCGCGTATTGCACAAGGCAAAGATACGTTAGTGAAGCACGCATTAGAAGGCTTCAATGCGATGCCAGCCAAAGGAACCTGTATGGACTGTTCTGACGATGAAATCATCGCAGCAATTGACCACATGATTGAAGGTCTATAAGTAAAGACATCAACGAAAAAGGCTTGCCAGTTGGCAAGCCTTTTTGTTTTTAGTCAGTGAGAACAAGGTTACTTTACTTCTTAAACATTGCTCGAATATTGGCAATGTGTGCTTGACCTTTCGCCATACGCTCTTCTGCTGATACTGGCTTTTTGTTTACTTCCCATTCAACGTCATCAAATGGCAACTCATCCAAAAAGCGGCTTTGAGTCGGTTTGATCAACTCGCCGAACTGCCGACGCTCTTTGCACATAGTGAAAGTCAGTTCACGTTGCGCTCGAGTAATACCAACGTACATCAGGCGACGCTCTTCTTCCACGTTATCTTCATCAATACTGGTTTGGTGCGGTAAAATACCTTCTTCGGACCCAATTAAGTATACATATGGGAACTCAAGGCCTTTTGATGCGTGCAAGGTCATCAGTTGTACTGCATCACTGTCTTCATCTTCTTCACCGCGCTCCATCATGTCACGCAAGGTCAAACGTTGAACGACTTCTTTTAACGTTTTCTCTTCTTGATCGTAGTTGTCACCCTCTAGGTCCGCCACTATCCAGGAATAAAGGTCAGAAACGTTCTTCATTCTCATTTCAGCGGCTTTCGGACTTGCTGAAGTTTCGTATAGCCAATCTTCATAATGGATATAACGAACTAGCGAACGAACCGCTTCGACGGTATCACCACGCTCAGCTTGATCAGCAATCGCCACTAGCCATTGGGTGAAACGACGCAGGTTTTCTAGGCCACGTCCCGTTAGGTGCTGTTCGAGCCCCATTTCAAAGCTCGATTCAAACAGGCTCTTCCCTCGCATATTGGCATAACTGCCTAACTTCTCTAACGTTACTGGGCCAATTTCACGTCGTGGAGTATTCACAATGCGCAAAAATGCATTGTCGTCATCCGGATTAACCAAAACGCGCAAATACGCCATGATGTCTTTAATCTCTGCGCGCGCAAAAAACGAGGTGCCGCCAGAAATTTTATACGGTACACGGTTTTGCATCAGAGACTTTTCAATCAAACGTGATTGGTGGTTACCACGGTATAGAATCGCATAATCTTTATATTCGGTACGGTTTAGGAACTTATGCGCAATTAGTTCACCCGTTACGCGCTCTGCTTCATGCTCTTCATTTTTAGCCAACAACACTTTGAGTTTTTCACCGTCAGGAATTTCAGAGAACAAGGACTTCTCATAGACGTGAGGGTTGTTAGCTATCAAAATGTTGGCCGCACGCAGGATTCGACTCGTTGAACGGTAGTTTTGCTCTAGCTTAATCAAACGCAAATTTGGATAATCTTCACCCAGCAACACGAGGTTCTGAGGTTTCGCACCACGCCATGAATAGATAGACTGATCGTCATCCCCTACAACCGTCAATCGCCCACGTTCTCCGACAATTAATTTGACCAGCTCATACTGACTCGTGTTGGTATCTTGATACTCGTCAACCAGTAGGTAACGGATACGATTCTGCCAACGCTGACGAACATCTTCATGATTACGTAAGAGTAAAACGGGCATCAAAATTAGGTCATCAAAATCGAGCGCGTTATAGGCTTTCATTTGCTTTTGGTACATATCAAAACAGAACGCAAACAATTGTTGCTGTTCACCTTGCGCACGCGCTTTGGCTTGCTCTGGCGTCAACATGTCGTTTTTCCAGTTGGAAATACAACTCAGAAGCTGACGTAGCAGATCTTTATCACCATCAAGCTGCTTTTCAGTAAGTTCTTTGAGCAGCGCTAGCTGGTCTTGGTCATCAAACAGTGAGAAGCCCGCTTTCAATCCTAAATGCTTGTACTCACGCTTGATGATGTTCAATCCTAAAGTGTGGAATGTTGATACCATCAAACCTTTAGACTCACCTTTCCCTAACGTTTGACCTACACGCTCCTTCATTTCACGTGCTGCTTTGTTGGTAAACGTCACCGCAGCAATGTTACGCGCTTTGTAACCACATTGCTGAACCAGATAAGCGATTTTATTGGTAATAACACGAGTTTTGCCCGAGCCAGCACCAGCTAGCACTAGGCATGGACCAGACACGTATTTCACGGCTTCATCTTGACTAGGGTTCAGCTTCATAGAAATTCTCTGCGGGTGATGAATGTGGCGCCTATGATAAAGGGGTGGCCTCGTGAAAGCTATGCTGATTTCTTGTAATTTTCACACCAATTAAGTGCAATATTCTGTTGCATAAATGGCGGGTATTTAAGCTATAATGAATGAACGTTCATTCACTAAAGGGTGACATTATGAAGGATAACCCTGCTGTAGATAAACGAGAACAAATCTTAGTCGCTGCTGAACAACTCATTGCTGAATCTGGCTTTCAAGGGCTTTCCATGCAAAAGCTCGCCAATGAGGCAGGTGTCGCAGCAGGGACGATTTACCGTTATTTCTCAGATAAAGAACATCTTTTAGAGGAACTACGCCTTAACGTTGCTAAGCGTGTTGCTACTGCGGTGCAACTAGGTGTTAGTGAAGAGATGCCTTTAAAACAGCGTTATCGAACCATGTGGCTCAATATTTGGAATCTAGCGAGCTCGAACTTAAGTGCGATCAGCAACCGAGTCCAATATGAATCTTTACCCTGTTCAAATAGTAGCAAAGCTCGGGAACTTGAGAGACAAATGTTTGCCCAAGTAGATCTTCTTTTTAATCAGGGTAAAGACGAGGGAGTATTCAAGCTTCTCGATAACGAAGTACTTTCTGGATTAAGTTTTGAGGCAAGTGTTGCACTTGCTCGGAAACACGCTTTGGGATTTTATCAACTGGATAAGACGGCATTAGAGGCCGCTATTGAAGCCAGTTGGGATGCAATTATTAAACACTAACTTGGAGTTCTTAATAGAATGAAAAAGTGGACTTTCTTTATGTTACTTATCGCCGTTCTCTTGTTCGGCAGCGTGATAGGTTTCAATTTATTTAAGCAACAAAAGATCGCTGAATACATGGCAAACCGTCCTGAACCTGAGTTCCCAGTAACCGTGACAGAAGTGCAAGCGGTGGATTGGGTACCAGTCATCGAAGCAATTGGTTTTATCGAGCCAAACCAAGGCGTGACGGTAGCAAATGAGACCAGCGGTGTTATCGATAAAATCGCATTTGATTCCGGTACTCAAGTTAAATCGGGTCAGCCATTAGTGCTGCTTGATTCTGAAGTCGAAAAAGCAAATTTGAAGAGCTCGCAAGCTAAGTTGCCAGCGGCAGAAGCGAAATACAAACGCTACCAAGGCCTATTCAAAAAAGGCTCTATTTCTAAAGAAGCGTATGACGAAGCAGAAGCAAACTACTTCTCCTTAAAAGCAGACATTGAAAGCCTGAAAGCGACCATCGACCGACGCGAAATCAAAGCGCCATTTGATGGTGTGGTAGGTATTCGTAACGTGTACCTCGGTCAGTACCTACAGGCGGGCACCGACATTGTTCGCCTTGAAGATACCAGCGTGATGCGCTTGCGCTTCACCGTGCCACAAACCGATATTTCACGTATCAATATCGATCAAGAAGTGGATATCTTTGTTGACGCTTATCCAGACCAACCTTTCAAAGGGTCTATTTCTGCGATTGAACCAGCTGTAAACGTACAAAGTGGTTTGATTCAAGTTCAAGCGGATATCCCTAACAGTGACGGCAAACTGCGTAGTGGTATGTTCGCGCGTGCAAACATCATTCTGCCTAAATTAGAAAATCAGGTCACTCTACCTCAAACCGCGATCACATTTACGCTGTATGGCGACAATGTTTACATCGTAACAGAAGAAGATGGCGAAAAACGCGTTAAGCAGCATGTGGTAAAAGTTGGCGAACGCTCTAAAGATATCGCACACATTCTAGAAGGCGTGAAGCCAGGTGATGTAGTGGTGACATCGGGTCAAGTCCGTTTGAGTAACCATGCGAAAGTAAGCATTGTCGAAAGCGATGCAACTACCCCACCTGCTGAAACACCAATGCTTTAAGTTGGAGGCATCATGCGCTTTACAGATGTTTTTATAAAACGTCCAGTTTTAGCGGTATCGATCAGCTTTTTGATTGCATTGCTTGGTTTGCAAGCGGTGTTCAAAATGCAGGTTCGTGAATACCCTGAAATGACGAATACGGTGGTCACCGTGACCACCAGTTACTACGGTGCAAGTGCCAACTTGATCCAAGGCTTTATTACTCAGCCATTGGAGCAAGCGGTAGCGCAAGCCGATAATATTGATTACATGACTTCGCAATCGGTACTGGGTAAATCGACCATTACTGTCAACATGAAGTTGAATACTGACCCAAATGCGGCGTTGTCTGACATTCTGGCGAAAACCAACTCGGTACGTTCACAGCTACCAAAAGAAGCCGAAGACCCAACCGTAACCATGTCGACAGGTTCGACAACGGCGGTACTGTACATCGGCTTTACGAGTGACGAGTTATCTTCAAGCCAGATCACTGACTACCTTGAGCGTGTAATCAACCCGCAGTTGTTCACCGTAAACGGTGTGTCCAAAGTTGACCTGTATGGTGGTATGAAGTACGCACTGCGCGTATGGTTAGATCCTGCCAAAATGGGCGCTTTGAAGTTGACCGCAACCGATGTGATGAGCGTTCTTAACGCCAACAACTACCAATCTGCAACCGGTCAAGCGACGGGTGAGTTCGTGCTTTATAACGGTAGCGCAGATACTCAGGTATCAAACGTTGCTGAACTTGAAGCATTGGTCGTGAAAACTGGTGAAGGGGATGTCATCCGCCTAGGTGATATCGCTAAAGTAACGCTAGAGAAGAGTCACGACGTTTATCGCGCAAGTGCAAACGGTCAAGAAGCTGTGGTTGCGGCGATCAACGCAGCGCCAAGTGCTAACCCAATAAACATTGCAGCAGACGTACTTGAACTGTTGCCTCAGCTTGAGCGCAACCTACCAAGTAACATCAAAATGAACGTAATGTACGACTCAACTATCGCCATCAACGAATCGATTCACGAAGTAGTGAAAACGATTCTTGAAGCAGCAGTAATCGTACTTGTGGTTATCACACTGTTCCTAGGTTCATTCCGCGCGGTAATCATTCCTATCGTGACCATTCCACTTTCATTGATTGGTGTGGCAATGGTGATGCAGGCAATGGGGTTCTCTTGGAACTTGATGACGCTACTGGCGATGGTGCTTGCCATCGGTCTGGTGGTGGATGACGCGATCGTTGTACTAGAAAACGTTGACCGTCACATCAAAGAAGGGGAATCGCCATTCCGAGCTGCAATTATTGGTACGCGTGAAATTGCGGTTCCAGTTATCGCGATGACATTGACGCTAGGTGCAGTGTACGCGCCGATCGCATTGATGGGTGGTATCACCGGTTCATTGTTCAAAGAGTTCGCTTTGACACTGGCAGGTTCAGTATTCGTATCCGGCATCATCGCTTTGACACTATCACCAATGATGTGTTCGAAGATGCTGAAGGCGAACGAGAAGCCAAGCAAGTTTGAGCAAAAAGTTCACCATATCCTTGATGGCATGACCACTCGTTACGAAGGCATGTTGAAAGCGGTAATGGCTCATCGTCCGGTTGTTATTGCGTTTGCAATCATTGTATTTGCAAGCTTACCGGTCTTGTTCAAGTTTATTCCTAGCGAACTAGCACCATCTGAAGATAAAGGTGTGGTCATGCTGATGGGTACTGCCCCATCAAACGCGAACTTGGACTATATCCAAAA
This sequence comes from Vibrio sp. Y58_MX_L22, assembly GCF_024181865.1. Classification (NCBI taxonomy): domain Bacteria; kingdom Pseudomonadati; phylum Pseudomonadota; class Gammaproteobacteria; order Vibrionales; family Vibrionaceae; genus Vibrio; species Vibrio sp. Y58_MX_L22. The sequence continues at coordinate 4,911 of NZ_JAMZAN010000006.1, read as the reverse complement.
TACCATGGATGACGTAAACCAAATACTCTCAGATCAACCGGAGGTGGAATACGCACAGGTCTTTAATGGTGTACCAAACTCAAACCAAGCGTTTGGCCTAGCAACATTGAAGCCTTGGAGTGAACGAGAGGCAAGCCAATCTGAAATCACGAAACGTGTGGGTGGCCTAGTATCAAGTGTGCCTGGTATGTCTGTCACTGCATTCCAAATGCCAGAGCTTCCAGGTGCAGGCTCAGGTCTACCTGTTCAGTTTGTAATTACAACACCAAATAGCTTCGAGAGCTTGTTTACTATCGCTAGCGATATTCTAACCGATGTTGCAAGTAGCCCAATGTTTGTCTATTCCGACCTGGATTTGAACTACGATTCAGCAACGATGAAGATCAAGATCGATAAAGACAAAGCGGGTGCCTACGGTGTGACTATGCAAGACATTGGCATCACTCTCAGCACCATGATGGCAGATGGTTATGTAAACCGAATCGATCTGAATGGCCGCTCGTATGAGGTGATTCCTCAAGTTGAGCGTAAATGGCGTCTAAACCCAGAATCGATGAAGAACTACTATGTACGCTCTGTGGATGGTAAAGCGGTTCCATTAGGCAGTCTGATTACTATCGATGTGGTGGCTGAGCCTCGCTCTTTGCCACACTTCAACCAGCTAAACTCAGCGACTGTGGGTGCAGTACCATCGCCTAGTGTTGCTATGGGTGACGCAATCGACTGGTTTGAGAATATTGCACAAACCAAGCTGCCTGCAGGCTATAACCACGATTACATGGGCGAATCTCGTCAGTTTGTAACGGAAGGTAGTGCCTTGTATGCAACCTTCGGTCTTGCACTTGCGATCATCTTCCTCGTTCTGGCGATTCAATTTGAATCACTCCGCGATCCTATTGTCATCATGGTATCTGTACCTCTGGCAATATGTGGTGCCTTGATCGCATTGGCCTGGGGTACGGCCTCGATGAACATCTACTCGCAGGTTGGTTTGATCACGCTGGTCGGCCTAATAACCAAGCACGGTATCTTGATCTGTGAAGTCGCCAAAGAAGAGCAGTTACATAATAAACTGTCTCGTATTGATGCGGTGATGGAAGCTGCGAAAGTGCGTCTTCGCCCTATCCTAATGACCACTGCAGCGATGATCGCAGGTCTGATCCCGCTGATGTACGCAACAGGTGCAGGTGCCGCGCAACGTTTCAGTATCGGTATCGTCATCGTTGCTGGCCTTGCAATCGGTACACTGTTCACACTATTCGTACTACCTGTGATTTACAGCTACCTAGCTGAAAAACACAAACCTCTGCCAGTATTTGTTGAAGACAAAGACTTGGAGAAGTTAGCGCGAGTTGACGAAGCGAAAGCAGCTCATCGTGAATTAGCGGATAACAGATAAGCTATTAAGGCATTCAAAAAGGTCACTTCGGTGGCCTTTTTTATTGCCGCTCTCTTTTTTGCCATCTAAGTGGCGACTTTCACGTATCATTTACTTAAAATGAGGACAAATCAAAAGGAGTTTTAGCCACTATGTTTGACCCAAAGAAATTAGAGCAAATTGCTAAACAGATTCACGACTCAATGCCTCAACCTGTAAAAGAATTGGGCTCTGATGTCGATCAGAAAGTTCGTCAAGTAATCCAAGGCCAGCTAAACAAGCTAGATGTTGTAAGTCGCGAAGAGTTTGATGTTCAAACTCAAGTTTTACTACGTACACGTCAAAAGCTAACAGAAATGGAACAGAAGTTGGCGCAACTTGAAGAAAAGCTTGCTGAAAAATAAGTATCAAAGCGCTCCTCACAAAGGAGCGTTTTTCTTATCGGCGCGCAGATAAATCGGCTAAAAACAAAAAGGCTTGGTCAACGGCGACCAAGCCTTTTGATTAGATGTTGTGTTTTATTTTGTATCTATCACTCCAGTCTGCCTGGAGTTTATCTACTGCGTTACTTGAGACTAAGTAAATTACGCTGTATTAAGGTTTCATTTCTAGGAGAAGGCGCGGACTTTACGATAGTAAACGAGCACCTTCGACACCGAAATGGAGTCATTTAGCCGCCCACCGCGATACGCTTCATATCAGTCATGTAACCACGTAGCTCTTCACCGATGTACTCTACAGGGTGGTTACGGATTGTTTCATTCACAGCGATAAGAGTCGCGTTATCCACTTGGTTAGACGTTTCACCTAAACCTTTACCAATTACGTCAGTATTTACGGCTGGCATAAACTTCTCACGTAGAAGCGGCGTTGCTACGTTAGCGAACAGGTAGTTACCGTATTCCGCAGTGTCTGAGATAACCACGTTCATCTCGTATAAACGCTTACGTGCGATAGTGTTTGCGATAAGTGGCAGCTCGTGTAGAGACTCGTAGTAAGCAGACTCATCGATGATGCCAGATGCCGTCATCGCTTCGAATGCTAGCTCAACACCCGCACGAACCATAGCAACCATCAAGATACCGTTATCGAAGTACTCTTGCTCAGAGATTTCTACGTCAGTTTCTGGGTAGTTTTCGAAAGCAGTTTCACCTGTTTCTGCACGCCAGCCTAGTAGATTTGCATCGTCGTTTGCCCAGTCAGCCATCATAGTGCTAGAGAAGTGACCGGTGATGATGTCATCCATGTGCTTGTTGTATAGCGGACGCATCAGTTCTTTTAGCTCTTCAGAAAGCTCAAATGCTTTCACTTTTGCAGGGTTAGTTAGGCGATCCATCATGTGAGTGATACCACCAAACTTCAGTGCTTCAGTGATGGTTTCCCAACCGTATTGAAGAAGCTTACCAGCGTAGCCAGGATCGATACCATCAGCAATCATCTTTTCGTAACATACGATAGAGCCAGCCTGTAGCATGCCACAAAGGATAGTTTGCTCACCCATTAGGTCAGATTTCACCTCAGCAACAAAAGAAGACTCTAGACAGCCTGCACGGTGACCGCCTGTTGCTGCAGCCCAAGCTTTCGCGATATCCCAACCTTCACCTTTTGGGTCGTTCTCTGGGTGAACAGCGATAAGAGTCGGTACACCGAAACCGCGCTTGTATTCTTCACGAACTTCCGTACCTGGACATTTAGGTGCAACCATTACTACCGTTAGGTCTTTACGGATTTGCATGCCTTCTTCAACAACGTTGAAACCGTGAGAGTAACCTAGTGCTGCGCCTTCTTTCATTAACGGCATTACCGTCTCAACAACGTTTGTGTGCTGCTTATCTGGAGTAAGGTTTACTACTAGATCAGCTTGTGGAATTAGCGTTTCGTAGCTACCTACCTCAAAACCGTTGTCTTTTGCGTTTTTGAATGACTGGCGTTGCTCATCAATCGCGGCTTGGCGAAGCGCATAAGCAACGTCTAGACCAGAGTCGCGCATGTTCAGACCTTGGTTAAGACCTTGAGCACCACAACCTACAATGACTACTTTCTTACCTTTCAGATAATCCGCTTCTGAAGCGAACTCACTGCGGTCCATAAAACGACAACGACCTAATTGGTCCAACTGCTCGCGCAAGTTTAGGGTATTGAAATAATTAGCCATCTGGGTGCTCCTTTGAGATTCTTCCATTGAGGTCAGTAATTGCCTTACCGAATAACTTCATACTAAAACAGACATGAGATTGCTTAAAGTGATATATTCACAATTAGTTATTGCAATTTATGCAACATGGAAATGAAAATTTAATGAATATCAAAAGCCTGCAACTTTTCATTCATCTCTGTGAGAGTAAAAGTTTCGCCAAGACCGCAGCGGCAATGCATATTAGCCCTTCAGCCTTAAGCCGACAGATACAAAAATTAGAGGAGGAAACCAGCCAACAATTGTTTTTACGCGACAACCGTAGCGTTGATTTAACTATCCAAGGTAAAAAGCTAGTCCCAGTTGCCTTAAAGATTCTTGGCGAATGGCAGCAGTATCAGAGTCACCTGAAGGGAACCGAGGATGAATTGAAAGGAGAAATCCGTCTCTTTTGTTCTGTTACTGCAAGCTACAGCCATCTTCCGGAGCTAATCTCTGACTTTCGTATTCAGAACCCTTTCATTGAGTTCAAACTATCAACCGGCGATCCAGCTCAAGCGATCGACAAAATACTAGCAGATGAAGCCGATATTGCCATATCAGCCAAGTCAGAACAGATGCCAAATAAAATCGCATTTGAAACGATCAGTGAAATCCCACTTTCTGTCATCGTACCTGTTGGGGTTAGTGCGTTTGCTGAAGAGCTACAAAAAGAAAAACCAGACTGGTCGGTCATTCCATTCATACTCCCAGAAGCAGGAACGGCAAGGGACAGGGCCAATACTTGGCTCAAACAAATGAAAATAAAGCCAAAGATCTACGCACAAACCTCCGGACATGAAGCCATCGTAAGTATGGTTGCATTGGGGTGTGGAGTAGGTATCGCACCTGATGTTGTAATCAACAACAGTCCGGTAAGAGAAAAGATAAATCGTTTAAAAGTCTTACCAATTAAACCTTTTAAACTTGGTGTTTGCTGCAACAAAACTCAGCTGGAAAATCCGCTTGTTAAAGCCTTTTGGAAGGTTGCAGAGAGCAAGTATATCGCACCTTAGATGAACACTTTTTAGGTATAAAGTGAGCTAATTTTAAAACGCTATAGATGCAAAAAAGCCCGCTCTTTCGAGCGGGCTTCTTAAATTTAAAGCCTGGCGATGTCCTACTCTCACATGGGGAAACCCCACACTACCATCGGCGCTATTTCGTTTCACTTCTGAGTTCGGCATGGAAATCAGGTGGGTCCAAAACGCTATGGTCGCCAAGCAAATTCTTTAATTCGGAAAGCTGTTTTTTAATTCTCGTTCTTACACATTCAATGTTCTTTCATTGAGTCCATCAAAACCCCTTGGGTGTTGTATGGTTAAGCCTCACGGGCAATTAGTACAGGTTAGCTCAACGC
>NZ_JAMZAN010000005.1:0-416912 GCF_024181865.1 Vibrio sp. Y58_MX_L22 | reverse complement strand
AAAGTTAGGTGTCCCTTTAGACCAATCTAGTCGACCATGCTTACGAAGCCAAACCAAAACCGTAGAGCAACCTTGGATGCCATACTTCTCTTGGGCTTGTTTGTAAGTGAGGCTTCCTTTTCCAACCTCATCAACTACAGTAAGTTAAAAGCGAGGGAGTAATCGCGCTGAGTTCTTTTAGTTGTTGATTTCATAACACTCTCCAATTTTGGGGGTAGAAAGTGTCAACCTTATTTAGGACGGCACACAAAATACAAAAAAGGCTTAGCATCAGCTAAGCCTTTTTTCATTTCTCTATTGTGAAGAACAACGCTTAAAAGTCTTCTAGATATTCATCTAAATACTCTTCTTCTTCGATGTTAACTTCTTCTACCGTTTCAACTTCTGCTTTAAAGTTTTGACGCTGGATATAAACATCGCGAGTTAGAATATATGGATCCGGCGACGAGTCTAGCTGCGCTTCTTGCGGTACTAATAAAGCACGCTTCTCCATTCCTTCAAACGCCCACTTACCCAAACTCGCCCAGAAGTTGAGATAAGAGAGGGGTAAATACGTACTATCTACGGTATCTGTCACTTCACGTAAGGTATACGGACCATAACCTGGAACCATGAAGTAAGGACCATTTCCAACACCATAGTGGCCTACTGCATCACTGAACGCTTTCTCGTCGTACTTCGTAATACCCGCGGCACTTGCAATATCGAATAAACCGAAAATACCGAACGTCGAGTTAATCCAAAAACGGTTAAAGTGGTCCACGGCTTTCGTACCATTACCCATGATTAAGTTATTAACCATGCTTGCTGGCTCATCTAAGTTCGATAAGAAGTTAGCGATACCAGAACGAATAGGAACTGGCGTGTATTCTACATACGCAAGTGATACAGGACGAACCAAATACGGATCTAAATATTCGTAGTTGAGTTCCCACATGGTTCGGTTAAAGCCTTCCAACGGGTCATACACATCAGAAGTCGTTTGATTTGTTTCTTGTCCTGTTACTGCTTCATCAGGCGCACTTGAACAGCCAACCAGTCCAACGGCTAACAGCAACAAGAAGGTAGATTTACCCTTGTTATACATTTTATTTTCCATAACGACTATTAATGTACCTAAGTCACCCCGATTAACCATTGTACGTATGTTGAGCAGGATACATAGTAAAGATGACTCAGATATGGGAATAAATAAAGGCCAGCAATCGCTGGCCTTCGGTATTCTACTCGATCGTTTAGAGTCATACCACTAAAGGCAACTGACTCTACCTCGTTGTCATGTTTCAGAGACAGATGTTAACAATTAATACTGCTGATCAATGGTCACTTCTACTGGTGCGCCAAATTCAACGACGTCACTTTCTCCGTGCCAATCTTGATCACGCGTTGCTACGTTACCGTCAGAATCTACACGCACACGGACGATTAGCTTATCGAGTGAAGATAACTTTTGCCCTTGCATCATGGCATTGCCATCATCTAATACGACTGTGCGAGGGAAAGTACCTAGCGGATAACGAGCAGCAGCCACAGGCATTGGAGAGCCATCTGAACGATGTACTGACACAATCAGAACTGCGTTTGGATCCAACTGAGCATTTGGTGCCACATTAATTGTCACAGCTACACTCTTATCCGGTGAAACCGCTTCGCCCATTTGCTTACGAGCACTCTCAATACTGCGTGACAACATCTCGTAGCGGCTATCTTCTGGACCAATCATTTGCTGCATGATTCCCCAGTACTTTATGGCTGCCGGGAAGTCTTGACGCTCAAACGCATCGAACGCTAACAAAGAAAACACACGCAGATCGACATAGTCTTGCTGCATCAGCTTGCCGAGTAATGAGCGAGCCGCCGCTTGATCCATTTCCTCTTGAGACAGCATCAGAGCTTGTGCATAACCCAACATCACATCTGGGTCTTTTGGCTCTAGGCGGTACGATTTTTCCATCGCATCGATAGCTGTGGTGACATCACGATTTGCTAACGCAATACGACCTAGCAGTAACCAACCTGTCGAGTCTTCCGGCTGGTAATGTAAGCGAGTTCGAAGGGCAAGGGTCAAATCCGCCATTTCATCGTCACTCAGCGGCTCAGAAGAAGCCGACATCAGCTTTTTCGATAACTCAGGTAGATTTGCAGACACTTCTTGCCATTGAACAATATCGTCTGACGCGCCAAATTTATAATACAAACCATAGCTCAGCACCACCGTCAGAATTACCGATGGAACTAAAACTGCGATTGGAGAAACCTTGGTTTCTTTTTGCGCTCTATCACCAGGGATATCGTCAAGCAGTGATTGCTTTAGATCAGAAATCAGTTCGTCTTCACTTTCAACCAGACCTTCGTCAGTTTCTTCTGCAAGCTCAGATAGTCGGTCTTTATAAAATGCCTTGTTGAGCTCATCGCGTAACACATCATCATTGTTCACTTTTTGTTTAAGCAGCGGCAAAGCCACCAGCGCACAAGCAATAAGCGTGAGAGCAACGGTGGAAATCCAAAATAGTGTCATTACTTCTTATCTCCGTTGTTCTCTTCTTCAAGCAATGCTTTTAAACGAGCTTCTTTTTGCTCATCCCATTGCTCGTCACTGCTCGCTTTTGCCTTAACTTTAGATTTACGGCTACGCAGTACAATCAAACCAAAACCACCCAGTACTACAGCGAGTGGCCCTAGCCACAAAATCGCAGTCGCGACCGTAAATGGTGGGTTGTAAGTCACGAAGTTACCGTAACGGGCGATCATGTAATCAACAATCTCATCTTTGGACTTACCTTCTTTGGTCATTTCGTACACCTTATGGCGTAAGTCCTGAGCAAGTTCAGCGTTAGAATCCGAGATCGTGTTGTTCTGACATTTAGGGCAACGGAGCGTATGGCTTAACTCTTTGAACTGCTGTTCTTGTTCCAAGTTATCGAACTCGTACACTTCAATGGCAGCGTGAGCAGCAAGAGATAATGTCATCGCAGCAAAAACGGCAAGAATTAGCTTTCTCATTGCTTCGCCTCCTCAACCAATTTGTTGTAAAGCGGCTCCAGTGTTTCTGACCAATTACGTGGGTTTACATCCCCTACATGGCGATAGCGAATCACACCATTTGCATCAATAATGAATGTTTCTGGAGCACCATAAACGCCAAGGTCAAGGCCAAGCATACCACTGCCATCAAATAGGCTGATCAAGTACGGGTTGCCGAGATCATTCAGCCAACCTATTGCTTTATTACGATCATCTTTGTAATTCATACCGATGATCTTAACGCCCTTACCCGCCAATTCGTTTAGGTATTTATGCTCTGCATAACACGTTGGGCACCACGTTGCCCAAACGTTCAAGAGCAACGGTTCACCTTTAAAAATTGATTGGTCGTACTGTTTTCCAGGCTCAGCCAGGTCTTCTAAATGAAACTCAGGAACTGGCTTGCCAACCAAAACCGACTCCAATTTAGTTGGATCATCGCCCTCTTGGTTACGCATTAATTGGGTTGCGAAAATGCCCGCTAGAATCATGAAAGCGACAAGCGGAATAAATAAGATTTTCTTATTCATGTTATGCCTCCTGCTCTTTTGACTTCGCATTTTTCTTCGGCGATTTACGGAAGCGGTAGCGTTTATCAGAAATCGCTAGTGCGCCGCCTAATGCCATAATCAAAGAGCCAGCCCAAATCCAACGAACGAACGGTTTATAGTAAATACGAACAGCCCAAGATCGGTTGTCGTCTAAACGTTCACCCATTGCAATGTATAGGTCGCGGCTAATACCACGGTCAATGGCTGCTTCAGTCATCATAGACTTAGCCGTACGGTAGAAGCGCTTCTCTGCGTGAAGCGTATTCACGTATTTGCCATCATGTGTGATCTCAAAGTCTGCGATGTAGCCATCGTAGTTTGGACCATCTTTATCACGCAAGCCTGAGAAGTAGAAATCATAACCTTGAATTTGGAAGTGTTCGCCAGGTGCTAAACGTACATCTCGCTCGATGCTGTAGTTCTGTACCATCGCAATACCGATAACAGATACCGCCAGACCAACATGACCCAACATCATTGCCCAGTGGCTACGTTGCAGCTTGCGAACACCTTCACTAAAGCTATGACGGTGCGTTGCACGCTCGTACAATTCAAAGCCATGCATCGCAATAATCCAAATCGCCATCACCCAACCAATGTAAGCCATGGTTGAGAAGAAATCGGCAAACAGGTACACGCATAGCGCGGCCAAAGCGAAAGCAAGCACACCTGAAACGAGCATTGGTTTCACAAGTTTAGATAAATTGTCTCGCTTCCAACGAATAAGAGGACCAATACCAAGCAGGAAAGCGAATGGCATCATTAACCACGCAAATAGCATGTCAAAGAATGGCGCACCGATAGAAACCGACCCCAAACCAAGCTGCTTGTGTACGAGCGGCAACAGTGTCCCCACTAACACCACAACAAGAGCGGCGATAAGTAATACGTTGTTGGCTAAGAGCGCATTTTCACGTGAGACTAAGTCGAAGTTACCTCGTACACGCACTGCTGCCCCTTTTACGGCAAACAGCAATAAAGAGCCGCCGATAACGAAAACGAGGAAGCCTAGAATAAACATACCGCGCGACGGGTCAGACGCGAACGCGTGCACCGATACTAAAATACCGGAACGGACTAAGAAGGTGCCCAACAAACTCAACGAAAATGCAGAGATTGCCAATAGTACCGTCCACGCTTTAAATGTGCCGCGTTTTTCTGTCACGGCAAGAGAGTGCATTAATGCGGTACCCGCTAACCAAGGCATGAATGATGCGTTTTCTACTGGGTCCCAGAACCACCAGCCACCCCAGCCAAGTTCGTAGTAAGCCCACCAAGAACCTAGTGCGATACCAAGTGTTAAAAATACCCATGCAGCGGTTGTCCAAGGACGAGACCAACGAGCCCAAGCCGTATCAAGGCGTCCGGTCATTAGGGATGCGATCGCAAAAGAGAATGCAACCGAGAAACCAACATAGCCCATGTAAAGCATTGGCGGGTGAACAATCAAACCAGGGTCTTGAAGCAGAGGGTTCAAGTCACGTCCGTCAACCGGGAAGAACGGTAACGTACGTAGGAATGGATTTGACGTTAAGATGATAAACAGTAGGAAACCCACTGAGATCATGCCCATAACAGCAAGTACACGTGCAACCGACTCTTGCGGCATACCACGACTAAACGTCGCTACAGCGACAGTCCAAGCAGCTTGGATTAAAACCCATAGCAACAGTGAACCTTCGTGTGCACCCCATACTGCGGTTAAACGGTAGTACCAAGGAAGCTGACTATTCGAGTTGCTCGCTACATACTGTAACGTGAAGTCGTTGGTATAAAATCCCCAACATAAAATGGCGAAAGAGAACAACAGCATCAGGAACATAGACCAAGATAGCGGTCGCGCTGTGTTCATTAGCATGGTGTTATTATTCGATGCTCCCCACAATGGCAATACGCTCAACAGCACTGCCATTGCAAGCGAAAGAATGAGAGCAAAGTGACCGATTTCAGCAATCATTGGCCGCTTCCTTGTTTCTGTTCGGTGCTGTATTGAAGCGGTTCATGCGTTTTCTTCATCGCTTCTGCAATTTCTGGTGGCATGTATTCTTCATCGTGCTTCGCTAGGACCTCAAATGCCTCAACTGTCGTGGCATCTTTCAGTACACCTTGAGCAACAATACCCTGCCCTTCACGGAACAAGTCAGGAAGAATACCGTCATAGGTAATCGTCACTTTCGGACCGACATCGTGCAGGTCAAAACTCACTTTCAAAGAATTAGGATCTCGACGAACTGAGCCCACAACCACCATTCCACCGATACGCAGACGCTGGCCTACTTCTGGCTTGGTGCCATCTGGCTTACCATTAACCAATTCCGTTGGAGTATAGAAAAGGTCCATATTTTGGTTAAGCGCATAAAGTATCAAACCAATGGTGGCACTAATACCGATAAAGATCGCTAGTACAATACCTAGCCTCTTTTTACGTCTCGGGTTCATAAGGTGTTCTCCATGTTCTTCGCTGCGTCGATACGAGCTTGACGGTCAATTTTTGCTTTCACTTCTTTCAATAATGCATCACCGCGGCGAAGGCTAGTGATCAGAAGAATCAGCATGGATAAGAAAGTAATACCAAACGCACTCCATACGTATGATGCGTAGCCACCCATGGCAAAAAAGTCGCTCAGAGATTCAAAATGCATAATCAGTTACCTCACTGAGTTTGTTCTGTTGCGAGTTTGCGCACCCAAGGGCGGTGACTTTCTTTACTGATGATTTCGTTACGAAAACGGACCATCGTCACGGCACCAAAGAAGAACGCAAAGCCAAAGATGTTCAGCAATAACGGCCAAAGCATGTCGGGTGAAATAGAAGGTTGTTCAAATTTCGTGATCGTCGCACCTTGATGAAGCGTGTTCCACCATTCCACGGAAAAGTGAATGATAGGTAGGTTTACTACGCCTACGATCGCTAAAATACCAGCAGCTTTTGCGGCGGTTTTTTGATCGTCAAACGCATGGTAAAGCGCAATCACACCAAGGTAGAGAAATAGAAGAATCAATTCAGATGTAAGACGGGCATCCCATACCCACCAAGTGCCCCACATAGGCTTGCCCCAAACAGCACCTGTAAGTAGAGCAATAAAAGTAAATACTGCACCAATCGGAGCCATCGCAAGTGCCGCCATATCAGATAGGCGAACTTGCCATACTAGGCCAATAAATGCAGCGATCGCCATCGACATATAAACGCCCATAGACCAAATAGCTGATGGGACATGAATGTAGATGATTCGGAAACTGTCACCTTGTTGGTAATCTGAAGGCGCAAATGCAAGCCCCCAAACCGTACCAACCGATAAGCATACGAGGGCCAATACAGAAAACCAAGGCAGAAACTTACCACTCAAACGATAAGCTGCTTCTGGCTTGGCATAAGGATGTAGCCATTTCCACATGTTTTGTTCTCACTCTTACTTCAGGGACACTGTCTAAAGGGTTGAGACCGTAGCAGTGCTTTAATAATAATTCTTTGATCAAGCGCCGCTTCATTGGCACTTTATTGAGTTAGTTGACACTAACTCGTAATGCGGCACTGATGGCAAAAGGCGTTAATGTCATCGCCCCCATTAGCATCGCACCTAAAATCGCTAGTTGACCGTTATACGCCATACCGAGTGCGGCAGCATCAATTGCCGATGTTGCGAAAATCAAAATTGGGATGTAGAGCGGAAGAATAAGCAAACTCAAAAGAACGCCACCCTTTTGCAACCCAACAGTCAACGCCACACCAATGGCACCAATAAAACTTAGTGTTGGTGTACCGATCATCAAGGTTAATACAACCGATAGCCAAGTATTGAAGTCGAGCGAAAGTAAAACCGCCAATAATGGGCTAATTAAAATCAGAGGTAACCCTGTTAACAACCAATGTGCTATGACCTTTGAAACCACTACAAGTTGCAATGGAATCGGCATTAGCATCATTTGTTCTAGTGCACCGTCTTGAAAATCATCACGAAATAGACGCTCTAATGATAATAAGGCGGACAGCAATGCGGCAACCCAAACGATGCCCGCTGCAATACGTGCTAACAAATTAGGCTCTGGTCCAATACTCAGAGGAAAGAGAGTAATGACAATAATAAAGAACCACAGCGGGTTCAGAATGTCTGCCTGACGGCGAAATGCGATTAGGAGCTCACGACGAATGATGGTGGTCATCGAGGAAATCATATCAGTCACCCAGCTTTATTTTTCTAAGTTTCGGGCTGTCCGCAAACATATCTTGATGCGTCGTCAACACAACAATACCGCCATTATCAGCATGACTTGCGAACAAAGATTCAAGCACCTTGACACCTTGCTTATCAATGGCAGTCAACGGCTCATCTAAGATCCATAAAATTTGCTTACTGAGCCATAACCTTGCCAATGCGACTCGTCGTTGCTGACCTGCGGAAAGTTGTGCTACAGGCACATCTTCTCTACCAGCTAATCCTACTTGAGTCAAAGCGATAAAGATTTCTTCGTCTGAAGAGCGATTATTTTGAATAGATTGATAAAAACGTAAGTTTTCTAATGCGGTAAGCTCTCGTTTCACTCCTGTTTGATGTCCTAAGAAAAGCAGATCTTGATGGAAAACATCACGAGATTTTTCAACCTCTTCTCCTTTCCATTTAATGACACCTTCTTCTCTATCACCTAACCCTGTCACAATCCGTAGCAATGTAGTTTTACCAGTACCATTACGCCCTTCGATCTGGACCAATTCACCAGGCTTAATTTCAAACTGCAGGTTTTCAAACAGAACCCTTTCATCACGGATTGCTGTCAGGTTAGACACTTCTAACATAGAGCTTCAACTAAAAAATGAACGAGCCGCTATATTAGCACAGCTTAGTTATGACAAAACAGGATAAGAGGGCTAGGTTACATGTAAGTTCATGTATTTTTGTTAATTAATCATCACACTTTAATAAAATTAACTATAAGTAGTTATAAGCGCTCATTTTGAATTTGAGAGGCCAGAGCTAAGAGCAAGATCGACTGAAGGTTATCTAGGGGTGTATTTAAGAAGAGCATTAGCGGCTAAAAACAAAAAAAGAGGCGTAATAACGCCTCTTTTTTATCGCTTGATAACCTTTAGCGTCGACGACGTCCACGCGCTGGATATTCTGCGTCATCTGATGGCTGACCACTTAATGGTGGAATCTTCTCTTTCCCTGCCAGTTTCTTCTGCAGTGAAAGCATCAACTCAGCTTCGGCTTTTGGTAGTTCGCACTCTTCAATCAGCTCGTTGATATCAGCGCCAAGCTGTACCATTTTAGAAGCGCGACTGTACAAGCGACCATCAGTATCAGCGTGTTCGAGTTCGCGAATTCTCTCGTTTAAGTGCTGAATAATGTCTTGTTGCTCCGTCACTTTTTGCCCAAGACCAACGACAACCGAGCGCACTTCGAGTAACTGCTTACTCAACTTTTGCACTTCTTTATCTGCGTGTCGAGATTGAGCTCGTTGTTGGTCTAACTGCTTTTGTAACCCCGAGCGAATCCGCAGTTGCAAAACAACCAATACTAACACGATAAAAGCGACGCCACCCGCAAGGAATGGAGCAGATAAAAGAGTCTCTTCAGCCATCATCATTCAGCCATTAAAGGTGAGCCATCTCGTCCCACTCGTCATCTGTTAGCAGCTTGTTCAAATCCACAAGGATAAGAAGCTTGCCGTCACGGTTGCTCACACCCTGGATGAACTTCGCACTCTCGTCGGTACCAACTGAAGGCGTCGTATCAATTTCAGAAGAACGCAGATAAACGACTTCTGCCACGCTATCTACTAAGATACCAATCACTTGACGCTCAGACTCGATCACAATAATACGAGTGTTGTCGGTGACTTCGCCTTCCATCAGGCCAAAACGTGAACGTGTATCGATAACAGTAACTACATTACCGCGTAGGTTGATGATACCAAGTACATAATCTGGTGCACCTGGAACAGGGGCAATTTCAGTATAACGAAGTACTTCACGAACTTGCATTACGTTGATGCCGTACGTTTCTTCTTCTAGCTGGAACGTCACCCACTGAAGAACTTCGTCATTCGATGCATCTTTCTTCACTTCTACTTCAAAAGCTTGAGACATAGTTAATCCTCGTTAATGTCGTTCCCGACTTAAATCTAATTCAGTGATTTGACATCTAAACCGGCGTTTAGCATGTCAATGAGCGCCTGGACATGAATTAAGGCACACATTTTTTCTTTTACCATGCCCGCTAGCCAAGGGCGTTTACCCGCCTGCTCACGCCAGCGAACCTTGTCGATATTAAGCGTTTCAGTCCCCATTAATTGGTTACTGGCCAACCCCCACATGCTCTCACCAAGCATGACGACATATTGGTAGTTATCTTTATAGCTATCATCACGAAGCTTATCTGCCATCACCCATTTCGCGGTATCGACGACATCAAACTGTTGCTCGCGATTTGTTTGTAGCCCCAAATACCAGGCGGGTTTTCCTATCAAATGGTTAAGCTCGCTAATGCGATGAATACCACCTAACTCATCAAGAGGTACAGCAAACGTGACACCATTCACATCAAAGTAAAGAACTTGGAAGTCCTCACTTCGCTTCGTACTCTCCCAGGCCGTTGGTATATCGGAATCTGCTTGTGTTTCGAGTTCAGTATCGACGTTCGATTCTATATTGATACTTTGTTCGATCACTGCGTGAGGTTCATCCACCTCTGGTTGAGCTTCCTCAAAAACTGGCTCATCAATCACCCAGTCCTGTATTTCCTCAACACCCTGAAGCTCAGACACCTCACTAAAGGTTTGTACCTCAGGCTCAGCCGCTTTTATCTCTGCTGCAATATCAATCGTATTTTGTTCAAGAATACGATCAATATCCAACTCAGCCACTGGGTTGCTTGCTTCAAGCTGACTTAATAGCCTTTGAACATCTTCCAGGTTTGGAGCTTCCAACTCTGGCGGATATGTTTCTTGAAACTGGTACGTTTCTGGCTCCGAGTATTGTAGCTGCAATTCTGGCTCTGGCTCTGGCTCTGGCTCTGGCTCTGGCTCTGGCTCTGGCTCTGGCTCTGGCTCTGGCTCTGGCTCTGCAGATGATACCTCTTGAGCCAACAGGTCAAGGTCTTCCTCAAGAGTCGTTATTTCAGTTTCATCATCCAGTAATGCATTAAAGTAGTCATCAAGTGCTTGTTCACTGGACAGCACATCATTACTGCTCATCGAACGCCAACCTCTCCAGGTAAATCAGTAGCTGTTTATAGGCAAACACACCACGGCTACCAGATGCAAAATGCGACGCTGGCAAGTGCTTTAAACTGGCATCGCGGAACTTGGTATCAATAGGCACCGCTGAGGTCCACACTTGATTTGGGTAATCTTTTTTCAGTTGCATCAATGTCTGCAATGACGCTTTCGTGCGCTTATCGTACATGGTTGGGACGATAGTCACTTTGAAACCGCCCGGGCGAGATTTTTGCATAATGGTTAGCGTACGCATCATGCGCTCTAGACCTTTCATCGCCAAAAACTCTGTTTGAACAGGAATCAAAATTCGGTCACTGGCTGCCAACGCGTTCACCATCATCACGCCAAGGATTGGCGGACAATCAATCAACACATAGTCATAGTCTTGTGAGACAGTTTGCAGCGCCCGTTTTAAGATTAATCCCATACCACTGCGATTACCCATTACGCGATCAAGCGTGGCAAGGGACATATGCGCGGGAATGATATCCATTCCTTCCAGCTCTGTTTCTAAAATCAACGGTTTAACCGTCTCACGAGAAAACGTCTTCAACTGGAATAAATCAAATAGGCTCGAAGTTACTGCATCAGGATCATAACCGAGATAAGTAGTCAGTGAGGCGTGAGGATCAGTATCAACCATCAATACTCGATGGCCTTTCTGGCTCAATAAGCCCGCCAATGTCACTGTTGAGGTGGTTTTACCCACGCCTCCTTTCTGGTTAGCTACACTCCAAACAATCATGATGAATCCTAAGCTAGGCCAACTTCCACCAACATGCGTTCAGCAATGCGGTCAAGCGGTAAATCTTCTGAAGAAATGCCTGCTTTAGCAACCGCTTGGGGCATGCCATAAACAACACAACTTTCTTCATCTTGTGCCCAAATTGTTGAGCCTGAAGACTTCAACATGCGAGCGCCCTCACGACCGTCTGCACCCATGCCTGTCAACACTAAAGAGAGCACTTTGTCGCCATATACTTTTGCGGCAGAACCAAAAGTCACATCCACACATGGTTTGTAGTTCATGCGATCGCCGCCATCAATAATGCGAAGACGAGCAGCGCCCGCTCGTCCATCTACCATCATTTGTTTCCCACCTGGTGCAAGGTATGCCACACCGGGCTGTAACACATCGCCATCTTGTGCTTCTTTCACTTGAATCTTACACAAGGTGTTCAAACGACTGGCAAACGCAGCAGTAAACGTTGCTGGCATGTGTTGAATCAATACAATCGGATGCGGATAGTTCATCGGCAAGCGCGTCAGAATTTTTTGTAGAGCAACGGGGCCACCTGTTGATGTGCCAATTGCCGTCAGTTGATACTTCTTACCAGAAGCACGGTACTTTGTCGCAGCAGGTCGAGTTGGTGTTGGAGTCACAGGTGAAGCCGTTCTTGAACCTAATGATCGAGTAGTCGTGCTGGTACTCGCTGTTGGGCGAGCGATAGGTCGACGCATGAAAGCGCGCTTCGAGGCAATCTGAATCACACGCTGTTGAAGTAATGACACCGCTTCTTCACGGTTACGCGCAATGTCCTCAAACTTTTTCGGTAAGAAGTCCAATGCGCCCGCATCTAGCGCATCAAGCGTAGCTTTCGCCCCGTCGTGGGTCAGGGACGAAAACATTAGAATTGGCGTTGGAGCAGCGGCCATAATTTCACGTACAGCTGTAATGCCATCCATCACTGGCATTTCAATATCCATAGTGATGACGTCAGGTTTGAGAGATTTGGCTTTCTCAACCGCCTCTCTACCATTTACCGCAACGTCAATCACTTCTAGGCGCGATTCTGAGTTGATGATTTCGCTCACGCGACGTCGGAAAAAACTCGAATCATCAACGACTAGTACTTTAATCGCCATCTTATTCCTTTTAATAACGTCAGCTTTGCTTAAAGGCGTGAAGCCGCAGCATATCGCTTAAGTAAATCAGGCACATCTAGAATTAATGCAATATGGCCATCGCTAGTAATTGTCGCACCAGCCATACCTGGAGTGCCTTGTAATAGATTATCGAGTGGCTTAATAACCACTTCTTCTTGACCAATAAGCGTATCCACAACAAAACCAACGCGCTGGTTACCAATCTGTACAATCACCACGTGACCGTGACCAGTACGCTCTTGAACGTTTTGCGATTTGGATGCCAACCAGTTTTGTAAGTAAAATAGTGGGATAGATTTCTCACGCACAATGATCGTCAGCTGACCATCTACCACGTTTGTACGACTAAGATCCAAGTGGAAAATTTCACTCACCGAAGCCAGTGGTAGAGCAAAAGGATGACCGCCAACACCAACCATCAGAGTCGGTAAAATCGCTAACGTTAGTGGTACTTTGATCGTAATCTTAGTGCCCTTGCCTAGCTCAGAATCGATATCGATTGAACCGTTTAAGGTATTGATCGCCGTCTTAACCACGTCCATACCCACACCACGACCAGAAATGTCAGAAATTTTATCTTTACTTGAGAAGCCAGGTGCGAAGATAAGGTTGAAGCACTCTTTATCTGTTAAACGTGCCGCCGCATCTTCATCCATCATGCCACGCTTCACCGCGATGCCACGCAGTTTGTTCGGGTCCATACCGCCACCATCATCTACGATGGATAGTTCAATATGGTCCCCTTCTTGCGATGCTGACAAAATCACTTTACCTGTGCGTGATTTGCCTGCCTTCGCGCGTGCGTCTGGCATTTCAATACCGTGATCAACCGAGTTACGCACCAAGTGAATCAACGGATCGGCCAATGCTTCTACAAGGTTTTTATCGAGATCGGTTTCTTCACCGCGCATTTCTAGCACGATGTCTTTATTTAGGTTACGAGCCAAGTCACGGACAACGCGTGGGAAACGGCCAAACACTTTCTTAATTGGCTGCATACGCGTTTTCATTACCGCGCCTTGTAGATCCGCAGTTACCACATCAAGGTTAGCGACCGCTTTGGACATCTCTTCGTTGTCGCTATTCAAACCAAGGCTTAGTAGACGGTTACGCACCAATACGAGCTCACCCACCATGTTCATGATGGTATCAAGCGTCGAGGTATCAACACGAACGGTTGCTTCAGCCTGAGGTTTTTTAACCGCTGGTGCTTTGGCTTCTTCTTTTACCGCGACTGGTTTAGATTCTGGCTTTGGTGCTGGCGCTGCTTGAACAGGTGCTGGCTTAGCAACAGGCTCAGGTTTCGCAGGGCTTTGCTCTACGTTTGCTGAAGCAGGCTTCGTTGCCATGTCCAATTCTTCTAGCGTTGGGCCTTTACCTGAACCATGTAGCTCATCGAGTAACTTTTCGAACTCTTCGTCCGTCATTAAGTCACTGTCTTGATTTGATGAAGATGCCACTGGAGCGGAAGGCTCTGCCGCTTTGGGTGGCTCTACTGGTACGGATGCAGATGCAGATGCAGCAGCCTCTGCCGTAGAAGGGCTTTTTCCTACACCGTGCAGTTCATCGAGTAAACGTTCAAACTCATCATCAGTGATATCACCACTTTCAACTGATGGCGCACTCGATTGAGGCGGTTCAGATGGCGTTGTAGGTGTCGCAGACATTGAGGTGCCTGGCGCTGAACCTTTACCATGAAGCTCATCAAGTAGCTTTTCGAATTCGTCTTGGGTAATTTCATCAACAGAGCCGACACTTGATGGTGCTGACGGCGCAGCAGGTTCTTCGATGATAGGCTCGGGAATAATAGGCTCTGGAGTAGCCACTGGTTCTTCAACTACGGTTGCCGCTACTTCATCTTCTGACTCAGGTTTGCATAGACGATGAAGTTCTTCAAGAAGCTCAGGGTCCGCAGCTTCTAACGGCTCACGATCTTGAACAGCCTGGAACTGGGTATTAACCGTATCCAAGGCTTTTAGCATCGTATCCATTAAGTTTTGCGTTACCGTGCGTTGACCGTTTCGTAAAACGTCGAACACGTTCTCCGCACCATGACAAGTATCGACTAGCTCTGCCAATGAAAGGAAGCCGGCACCGCCTTTTACGGTATGAAACCCGCGGAAAATAGCATTAAGTAAGTCTTTGTCTTCTGGGTTATTTTCCAATTCAACCAACTGCTCAGAAAGCAGCTCGAGAATTTCCCCAGCCTCAATGAGAAAGTCCTGAAGAATATCTTCGTCTAAATCGTAGCTCATACGTTACCTTTAAAATCCAAGACTGGACAACAAGTCATCGACTTCGTCCTGCGATGAAACCGCATCTTCTCTCAGTTCTGGATGAAGAATCGGGCCTTCGGCTTCGCTTGTTTGTGTATTCTTTTTATCTGCCGGTTCTGACAAAACTTGAATGTGTTCTTCAAGTTTATTTCCAGAGAATACGGTTAGGATTTCCACTAAGCGGCCTTCAACTTCATTAACCAATGTAATTACGCGGCGAATGATTTGGCCAGTTAGGTCTTGGAAGTCTTGCGCCATGAGAATTTCGGTCAATTGGCCGCGCAATTCAGTGCTGTCACCTTCGACTTGCACTAATAGCCCGTCGATTCGGTGGCACAGTGCTTTAAATTCGCTTAATTCTATGCGCCCGTGCATGAGTTCATTCCATTGAGGACGAACTTTTAGAAGGCAATCATGCAGGTTGTCAGCGATAGGAAGGCAGCAGTCGACCGCATCCATTGTTTTGTTGGCTGCAAGCTCTGTCTTCTCGATCACATAATTGAGACGATCCCTAGCGTTAGGGATTTCGTCTTTCGCAATTTCGGTCATGCGCTGATCGAGACTGAACTGCTTGAGTGATTCGTGAAGGTCTCGAGTTAACGCTCCAATTTCTTGCAGCATTGGGTTATCGGCACCTTCGTAGATCGAGGCAACAAGCATATTGGCTTGGTCTTGTTCCCCGTTTTCTAGCATTTGAACGAGTGACTTCGCCTGCTCTAGTGAGATCATTCTGAATAGACCCTTTTACGTTTAGTTCTTCTTATCACTTTGAAAACGCTAAACGAGTCATTTAATAGGTATTTAATAATTGGTATGAATGACTCGAATAACAAAGAGAAAGAGAGAGTTATAAACGCTCGAAAATTTTATCTAATTTTTCTTTTAATGTTGCAGCAGTAAATGGCTTAACAATGTAGCCGTTTACACCTGCTTGAGCAGCTTCAATGATCTGCTCACGCTTCGCTTCAGCCGTGATCATTAGAACTGGCAGATGCTTAAGTTCTGCATCCGCGCGGATGTGTTTAAGCAAATCGATGCCTTGCATACCTGGCATGTTCCAGTCAGTTACAACAAAATCGAAGTCACCTTTTTTCAGCATTGGTAATGCGGTTAAACCATCGTCCGCTTCTTGAGTGTTATTGAAACCCAAGTCACGAAGCAGGTTTTTAACAATACGGCGCATTGTTGAGAAATCATCAACAATAAGGATCTTCATGTTTTTATTCAAAATTGCCTCCACTGAATCGTAAAATCAGTGTTTTTAGTCATTTTGTGTCCACGCACTGAGCTTGGTACGTAAACGTTGCATCGCTTGACTCAGTATTTGACTTACGCGAGATTCGCTTACGCCTAACACATCGCCAATTTCTTTCAAATTGAGTTCTTCATCATAATAAAGCGAAAGAACCAAAGCTTCACGCTCTGGAAGCTGTTTTATTGATTCAACCAGTGCTTTTCGAAATGATTCATCAACTACCCCTTTGAATGGGTTGCTGTCATCGGTTTCATCCGCCGGTGAAATCACATCATCAGAAACGCCTAAATCTTCAATACCGACTAATTTTGAGCAGTTGATATCGGTAAGAGCACTATGATATTGATCCAGTGTCATACCGAGATGCGTGGCTACTTCAGAATCAGTAGGATCTCGATTTAATTCGCCTTCCAGCTCCGCAATCGCTTGGTTAATCTCTCGATTATTTTTATGAACAGAACGCGGTACCCAATCGCCTTTACGCATGTCATCTAACATTGCGCCACGAATACGGATACCTGCATAAGTTTCAAAGCTCGCACCTTTAGAACCATCATAATTCTGCTGAGCTTCGATAAGACCGATCATGCCGGCCTGAATTAAATCCTCTACCTGAACACTCGGCGGTAAACGGCCTAGTAGGTGGTGAGCAATGCGCTTAACCAACACTGAATAACGTTCAATGAACGCCTGCTGGCTATTAAATTTGCCATGTTGGTCATAGGTTATCGCTTTATTCACCAAAAGGGTCCTCTGCGAATTCGGTACGATTTAGCAACCTTTCCACAAAAAATTCCAAGTGTCCACTTGGTGTTTTCGGTAGTGGCCACGTCAACGCTTTGTTTGCTAGTGAGCTGATAGCTAAAGCGGCAGGCGAGCGTGGGAACGCATCAACGACAATTTTTTGTCTTTTTACAGCCTGTCGTACTTTATCATCTAATGGAATACATGCTACGAGTTCAAGGCTAACATTCAAGAATCGCTCTGTGACTAGTGTCAACTTTGCAAACAATTCTCGCCCTTCACGGTAGCTTCTGACCATATTTGCTACAACTTTAAAGCGTTGAACTTGGTGTTCTTTACTCAACAGCTTGATTAATGCATAGGCATCTGTGATTGACGTCGGTTCATCACACACAACTACAACCACATCTTGAGCTGCTCGCGAAAAACTGATTACCATGTCAGAGATACCAGCAGCGGTATCAATCAGCAGGACATCCATTTCGTCTTCAAGACTACCAAATGCTCGAATGAGTCCAGCATGCTGAGCGTGAGAAAGCTCTGTCATGCTCTGTGTGCCAGAAGTTGCAGGAATTATCTTTATACCATAAGGCCCTTCGACAATCGCATCTTTTAGCTCACATTCACCCGCTAAGACATGTCCTAGATTACGTTTTGCACGAATTCCGAGCATCACGTCCACATTGGCCAGACCTAAATCAGCGTCGAGAACCATCACCTTCTTGCCTTGGCGAGCCATACAAATCGCCAGACCCAGTGTTACGTTTGATTTCCCCACACCACCTTTGCCGCCAGTAACAGCAATCACTTTGGTCAACGATGGTTGTGTTAAGCGACGGAGGCCGCTTGCTTGATCGTGTATCATATTCTCAGTCATAGTAGTCCGCCGCCTTAGAGTCCTTCACTGTCACTGTTCCAAAAGTGAGGTTCGTTCTCTGTCGACTTCTCTAACAGTTCATTTGCTTTCGCAAGCATATATTTTGGTTGCGCTATCACAATGTCTTCTGGTACGCGTTGACCATTAGCGATGTAAGCTACTGGCATTGCGTTTTGAATCACTACACTGATGAATTCGCCTAGGCTTAATGACTCATCAAGCTTCGTCATAATACAACCCGAAAGTGGTATACGTCGGAAGTGATCCAGCGTTTCTTGTAGAACACGACGTTGTGCGGTAGCCGGCAAAACAAGGTAGCTGTGAATCACTTCCCCGCTCTCTTGCATTAGAGTGTCGAGCTGCTCGGAAAGCCTCACATCTCGTTGCCCCATCCCTGCCGTATCGACCAAAATCAGTCTTCTGTTTCTTAGCTGATATATAACATCGGCTAACTCGTTAGAATCTTTAGCAACTCTTACGGGACAACCCATGATTCTTCCATAAATTGAGAGCTGCTCATGTGCACCTATGCGATATGTATCTGTTGTCACAAGGGCCACATTGTCGGCACCGTATTCCATGGCTGCGCGTGCTGCGAGTTTCGCTACGGTTGTTGTTTTCCCAACCCCCGTCGGACCCAACAATGCGACTACGCCACCACGTTTTAAAATGTCCTGTTTAGGAATATTGATTTGATCCGCCACCAGCGACAATAACGCTTTCCACGCTCGCGCTGGCTTTGTATCTTCCGGGATATAACAGGCCATCTGGTCTGCTAACTCCGGAGAAACGCCCATTCGCTCTAAGCGCTTAATCAGCATCGCTCTTAGCGGCTCACGGCGTTCTACTTCTTGCCACATCAGGCCAGAAACTTGGTGCTCCAACAGACGACGAATTGACGTCATCTCTTCGCGCATGCTTTCTAGCTCATCGGCCGATTCGCCACGCTCATCGCTTGGGCGACGTCGGTCATAGCGCGTCGGGTCCAGCTTGGGCGTCGGACGTTCAAATCGATTGTCCTGTGCGATTAGCTTCGCCAAAGGTGAATCTGGTTGATATGGCGCTGGCTTTTCTTGGTTGTAGCCGTCGCGATGCTTATTTTGGCGTTGCAGCAAAGCCGAGAGCGAATCTTCATTTTCCGCTACGTGGTCGTCAGCATCTGCTGCACCACCGCTATATTGCTTAAGCATATTAGCGAATCGCTGCGTCATTGAGCCTGTTTTTTCATTGTTACTGTTATTACTGTTCAGGCTAATTTTATCTTCATCTAAATGACGATCTTGGTAACGATCAGCAGAAGACGATGACATTTGACGATGTTCGTTATAGCGATTCGATTGAGAAGCACCGCGATTTTGCTGTGACGCTGCGCTTGCTTGAGACGGATTAGATTCACTATCTATCGCCGCAACAATCGCTACTCCACCAGCCACTTTCTTGTTTGACATGATCACCGCTTCCGCGCCTAACTCCTCTTTCACTTGGAGCAGCGCCGTTCTCATGTCTTTGGCAAAAAATCGCTTTATTTTCAAACTATGAATCCATTAATGATGCGTGAGATCAGTTACCCACGGCTTGCACAATTCTGATCTGTTTTTCATCCGGGATTTCTTGGTAAGACAGTACCCGGAGATTAGGTATTGTGTTCTTCACAAATTTCGCCAACGTCGAGCGTAATACACCAGAAGTAAGCAGAACGGCAGGTTCGCCTTTCAGTTCTTGTTCCTGTGTCGCTTGGCTTAGTGAAGATTGCAATCGCTCAGCGAGTCCCGGTTCAATCCCCGCGGATTCGCCTCCTGATGCTTGCATAGTTTGATGCAATATTTGTTCCAGTTCGGGGGTCAAAGTAATCACTGGTAACTCAGGCTCTATACCATTGATTTCTTGAACAATTAGACGTTTAAGACTAATTCGAACTGCTGCCGTCAATATGTCAGCTTCTTGACTCTTACTTGAGTACTCAGCCAAAGTTTGAACAATCGTGCGAATATCGCGGATTGGAATGGCCTCGTTTAACAAGTTTTGTAGGACTTTCACCACCACACCTAATGGTAATTGGTCAGGAACAAAGTTCTCGACCAACTTAGGCGCGCTGCGTCCTAACATTTCTAATAAATTCTCTACTTCTTCATGACCAATTAGCTGTGACGCGTTGTTGGTCAATAGCTGGCTCAGGTGCGTCGCTAATACCGTTGATGAATCAACAACCGTATAACCCAGAGCCTGCGCGTGCTCACGCTGATCTTCTCGGATCCATACGGCTTCCAGTCCAAAAGCAGGGTCAATGGTTGGCTCACCATCAATCATGCCATACACCTGACCTGGGTTAATCGCTAGCTCTTGATCCGGACGAATCTCTGCTTCGCCCACCGCAACCCCCATCAATGTAATTCGGTAACTGTTTGGGGTCAGCTCAAGATTGTCACGAATATGAACCGCTGGAATTAGGAACCCAAAATCTTGCGATAACTTTTTACGCACGCCTTTTACGCGCTCTAACAGTTCCCCACCTTGGTCTCTGTCCACCAAAGGGATTAAGCGATAACCGACTTCCAAGCCAATAATATCGACTGGCTGGACGTCATCCCAAGACAGTTCGCGCTGTGAGGAAGGTTCTGTACCTTCGTCTGCTGTTGCTGGTAAAGCGGGCTCTTTCGCTTTCTGCTTCTGCCGTTTGTCGATGAAATATGCCGCTGCACCGGCCGCGACTGCCAGGCTCAAAAACGCAAAGTGTGGCATGCCCGGTACGATGCCCATCACACCAAGAATAGCCGCAGTAATCATCAGCGCTTTTGGGTTGTCGAACATCTGGAAGACCAGTTGTTCCCCCATGTCTTCATCGGTGTTTTGGCGCGTCACCATCATTGCCGCTGCAATCGACAGCAATAGCGATGGGATTTGTGCGACCAAACCATCACCGATTGTCAGTAAGGTATAGATTTCAATCGCTTCACCGAAACCCAATCCATACTGCGCCATACCGATCGACAGACCGCCGACGATGTTGATAAACAGAATCAAAATACCGGCAATCGCGTCACCTTTTACGAACTTCGAGGCACCATCCATCGAGCCATAGAAATCCGCTTCTTTGGTCACTTCAAAACGACGAACTCTTGCCTGCTCTTGGTCTATCAATCCGGCATTCAAGTCGGCATCAATCGCCATTTGCTTACCCGGCAACGCATCAAGCGTAAAGCGAGCACTTACCTCAGAGATACGACCCGCACCTTTGGTCACCACCATAAAGTTGATGATCATTAAGATGAGGAAAACCACTAGGCCGACCGCGTAGTTACCACCAATAACGACGTTACCGAACGCCTCAATTACGTTACCTGCCGCATTACCGCCTTCATGACCATGCAGTAAGACGACACGAGTCGAGGCAACGTTCAAAGCCAAGCGGAGCAACGTGGCGATCAGCAATACCGTTGGAAAAGCAGCGAAGTCCAAAGGGCGACGTGTGTAAACGGTCACTAACAACACCACCATCGACAGCGCGATGTTAAAGGTGAAGAACATATCCAGCAAAAATGCTGGAATCGGCAGTACCACCATCGCTAGGGTGGCCAAAACCATCACCGGAGCACCAATAGCTGGCATTTCACGTTGAGGGATTCGTGGCAATTTATCTGCAAACGGCAGGCTTAACTTCATACTGCGAGAGATCTCAATCGATTGAAGCGTCACGTAAGCTCTTACTATTAATACGCGACCGCTTTAGCCTAAAAGTTTAGGTAGGGTTGATAATTAAAGCGTTTTAAGCAATCTATGTACCATAATTAGCGCCAAAATAATGACTAAACACTCAAATAGAGCTTAGCTTTTGATCAAACGAGCTTTTTTAAGGCTTTACCGCTTTTCGTATCAATGACGGTGCTCGGGCGGGATTGGCAAATCATAATCTTGAATTTTCGGGCGCTGTCCACCTCGTTTTCGGTATTGCTTCAATTGGAATACAAATGCCAAAACCTGAGCGACGGCAGTAAATAACCCATCGGGGATCTCTTGCTCGAGCTCTGTCGTGTGGTACAACGCACGAGCCAAAGGTGGTGCGGGCACAATCGTAATGTCATGTTCGCGTGCGACTTCTCGAATCTTCATCGCCATGTGGTCAGTACCTTTAGCGATCACGACTGGCGCACGGTCTGTCTTCTGCTTATAACGAAGCGCTACCGAGAAGTGCTCTGGGTTAGTAACAATAACATCAGCTTGAGGAACATCCGCCATCATTCGACGTTGAGCCGCTTCCCTTTGCAACATACGAATACGGCCTTTCACTTCCGGCTTACCTTCAGTCTCTTTGTATTCGTCTTTGACTTCTTGCTTGGTCATTTTTAACTGATCAGCGTGCTGCCAGATTTGAAATGGAATATCGATGGCAACCACAATCAATAGCGAGCAACTGATCAGCAAAATAAAGTTCAGCAAAATATCTAAAGCATGGAAGATGTTTTGCGGATACACATCCATGCTCAATTGAATCAGATCGGCCTGTGATGCTTGGATCAAATAGATGGCGACACCGGTGACCAGAACCACTTTAAGGATTGATTTGATCAACTCTACCCAGCTTTGCATTCCAACCATTCGCTTTAAGCCGCTAAGCGGATTCATTTTCGACAGCTTGGGCATGGCTGCTTGGGCAGAAAAACTGATTCCTCCCACACCTGCTGCTCCAATCATGGCGGCGGTAAACAATGTCGCTAACACCAAAAATAGTGGGAACAACAAATCACTCATCGCGCCCAAAGCGATATCAAACAGTTTTGCAGTATCGAAAATCTCTTCTCGTTGAAGATCAAATAAACGGCTCATGATGGAAAACAATGAACGTGCTAACGCCTCTCCAAACCACATCAATGAAATGGCGCCAACGATCAGCACAGATGCTGATGCGAGCTCTTTAGATCGAGCGACCTGCCCCTTTTCTCTGGCTTGTTGTAACCGTCGAGGCGTGGCTTCTTCGGTGCGTTCCTGACCGTCTGATTCTGCCAAATCTTAGCACTCCAAGCGAATAAGCCGACAAATCTGCGCCTCACCCACTGTCCAGAACATTTCATAATGACTGTATAGACCAGCCAGTATGTACCAACAAAGTAATAGACCCACCATCAAAGCAAAAGCAAAACCAAGCGAGAAGATATTCAGCTGTGGTGCGGCACGGGTCATTACACCAAACGACAAGTTAATGGTCAGTAGCGCAATAATGCCAGATAGAGACATACTCAGTGCCGTTTGGAACATAATACCAAGCCAGCCTGCCATTTCACGGAAATCAACCGCGTTGAGCGAGCCGGAGCCAATCGGCAAAGTTTTAAAACTGAACACCACCAATTGCAGCATTTTTAAGTGTCCATCGGTGGCAAGGAAAAACATTGTCGTTAAGAACATGAATAACTGGCCAAGCAATGGCGTGTTCTGACCATTTGCGGGATCAACCATAGAAGCAAAGCCCAAACTTGATTGCATACCCAATATTTGACCAAGTAGGACAAAGGTTTGAATCATAAATTGAGTAACCATACCCATCGCTATGCCGATGATCATTTGCTCGGCAATGGTCATGAAGCCACGAAACGAGAGTAGCTCAATGTCTTGAGGTACGGCGGGGATGGCTGGCATGACAGCGAAAGTGATGGCTAAACCGAGGTAAAGGCGGATTCTTGGCGAAACAAATCGGGCCCCGGTTACTGTCATCACCATCAACATGGATGAGATACGAACATAGGGCCAGAAGTAGTTTGCGATCCAATCTAAGACAACGCTAGTGGGGTACTCCATAGGCGCCTCTAATAAAGCACCTGAGGTAAGCGTTCAATCAAGCCATAGAAATATTCCATCAACATTTGCGTCATCCAATGCCCAAACAGCATCAGGGCCAAAAGCGTGACAATCAAACGCGGTAGGAAGCTCAATGTTTGTTCGTTGATGGATGTCGCAGCTTGAAAAATCGCGACTACAAGGCCGATAAGCAAGCTTGGGATGATAATAGCGCAGACCATGATAAGCACCATCCAAAGTGCTTCACGGAAAAGCTCGACAAACATTTCTGGTGTCATGTCTTATCCTCTATCTGCGCTTATCTAAAGGGCAAAGCTGCCCGCAAGTGTCGAGAGTATCAAGTTCCAACCATCGACCAATACGAACAACATCAACTTGAACGGCAACGAAACAATCATTGGTGACAACATCATCATACCCATTGCCATCAGTACCGAAGCGACTACAAGGTCAATAATCAAAAACGGCAAGAAGAGCATAAAGCCAATTTGGAATGCAGTTTTTAGCTCTGAGGTGATAAAAGCCGGAATCAACACCGCCATCGACACATCTTCTGGATTCTCGACTTGCTCTCCTGACATGGTTACGAACGTCTCCAAATCTTTGATTCGGGTCTGCTTAAGCATAAATGCTTTCATTGGCGCTTGTGCAGCATCAAACGCTTCTCGCGCCGTGACTTGCTCGTTCAAATAAGGCTGAACAGCTTTGTCGTTGATTTCGTTCAGGACAGGAGACATAACAAAAAAGGTCAAAAACAGCGCAATACCAATAATAACCTGATTAGAAGGCGTTTGTTGCAAACCCATTGCCTGACGCAATATCGACATCACCACCACAATTCGAGTGAACGAGGTCATCAGAATCACCATGGCAGGCAAGAAGCCAAGCATGGTCATTAACGCTAAAATTTGTAGTGTAACCGAGTAGTCTTCACTGCCATCAGGGTTCGTGGTCATGGTGAATGCTGGAATACCACCGCCACTAGAAACGGACATAGCACGGCTAGCACCAGTATCACTTTGCATAGCCTGAACTGTAACACTACTTCCATCGGCTAAGTTATCTGGCAGCGCTGACTCCTCTGCTTCAGCAAAGGTAAATGAAGAAAACAGCACGCCGACAAAAAGTAACAACGTACTCAGGAGCAAACGAATTGGATTACCCTTTGTCATGTTTTTTGATCAGCTGGCTAAATTGAGTCGCAAAAGCATTGGTCGCCAACTCTTCCTCTTTCAGTGGCTTATCTAACTTGGCTAAAGTTTGGATCGATTGGCTAGTAATCCCAACCAAAAACTGTTCTTCACCCACTTGAACTACTGCGATTCTTTCTTTTGTACCCACTGGCAACTGACTCACTATACGCAAGCCCTTTTGTTGTCCCATCGCTGGCACTTGCATACGTTTCAGCAACCAAGCCAGCAAAAGAATCACGCCGATTACAAGCACAAGCGAGCCAAGTGTCGTCGCAAGATCCAGATTATTTGGTGCGGCAGCAAATGCACAAGGAGCACTTAGCATTAAGCTCAGTGCTCCAGTGATTTGCTTCAATCGCATTTTGATTGAACGACTCATCTTAACGCAGCTTCTTAATTCGTTCAGTTTGGCTGATCACATCCGTCAAACGGATACCAAACTTATCGTTGACGACCACGACTTCGCCGTGAGCAATCAAAGTACCGTTAACCAATACGTCGAGCGACTCACCGGCTAAACGATCCAACTCAACAACCGAACCTTGGTTAAGCTGCAACAGGTTCCGAATGCTAATTTGAGAACGACCGACTTCCATCGAAATCGTCACCGGGATATCCATAATAGTGTCGAGTTTACGACGCTCATCTTCGCTAATTGGGCTTGAAGTGTCTTTTAGCTCTTCCAGTGGCGCAGCCAATACTTCA
Organism: Vibrio sp. Y58_MX_L22; assembly: GCF_024181865.1. NCBI lineage: Bacteria > Pseudomonadati > Pseudomonadota > Gammaproteobacteria > Vibrionales > Vibrionaceae > Vibrio > Vibrio sp. Y58_MX_L22. The sequence continues at coordinate 391,396 of NZ_JAMZAN010000005.1, read as the reverse complement.
TCTACGTCTACAGAAGGGGCAGACGGGTCTTCGCCAAGAGCGGCTGCCCATTCGTCTGCTAGCTTTTGATCGTCACTTGGTTCCATTTTTCTATCCTGTGTTACGCCTTACTCATGCCATAGCATGTCTATTTAATAAGGTATCTTAATGGTCTATATCGTCTTCACTCTCAAGCTCGGACATGATGTCTTTACCTAAGAAAGCTAAATCTGTTTTGACGACATGTGGGCGCTCAATTTCCTCAGAAATTTGCACCGCTAATTTGTCTTCCGATCGACCCATTTTTACGCGATAGGTCGGTAGGTCTTCTACAAACATCGTCGCATGTTCTGGCATTTCAATCGGGATGATATCGCCCGGTTGCAGCTCCATGAGATCACGCAAAGAAATGTCTTTTTCGAGCAAGTTCACGCGGAAGTTAACCGGACAATCCATGATCTCTTCACGTAGTGCTGAGCTCCAGCGAACGTCCGTTTCCATCTTGTCGGACTGAACACCTGCATCCAATAGTTCACGGATAGGCTCAACCATGGAGTAAGGCATAACGACATGAAAATCGCCGCCACCGCCGTCAACTTCTATATGGAATGAACTCACGACAATCACTTCTGTCGGGCTGACAATGTTTGCCATGCTTGGGTTTACTTCAGAGTCGAGATATTCGAACTCTACCCCCATCACTGGCGACCACGCTTCTTTATAATCTTCAAATACAATTTTCAGTAACAACTGAATGATGCGGCGTTCCGTTGGGGTAAATTCGCGGCCTTCGATTTTGGCGTGGAATCGACCATCACCGCCAAAGAAGTTTTCTACCAGAATAAAGACTAAACGAGCCTCCATGGTGATCAACGCAGTGCCTTTTAACGGACGAAAACGCACCATGTTCAAACTGGTTGGCACGTACAATGTGTTCTGGTATTCACCAAACTTCATCATCTGCACGCCATTGATCGACACCTCTGCCGTTTTACGCAGCATATTAAACAGACTAATACGCATGTGCCGTGCAAAGCGCTCGTTGATAAGTTCGAGCGTCGGCATTCGACCACGTACGATTCTGTCTTGCGACGAGAAATCAAAATTGACGGCACCCTCAGTGTCGTTTTCTATCGGTTCATCGACGTCATCAACATCGTCAACCCCATGCAATAGCGCATCAATTTCGTCTTGGCTTAATAGATCGGTCACGTTTTACCTATTGAATAACAAAATCTGTAAACAGTACTTTTTCAATCACTGGCTTACCGACCGCAGCATTCAGCGCTGCTTTGATATCTTCGGAAGCACGATCGCGCAATTCCACTCGTCCTGTAGGAGAGCGCAATTGATCAACCGTCGCGGAAGCAAACGTTGATAGCATAGAGCTTTCAATCAGTGGCGAATGATACCGCGCCAACTCTTCATTTTCTGCACCGCGAACCATTAACTGCGCTTTAATTTGAACCAACCTATCGCGGCTATCCCCAGTAACGTTAAATACAAATGCCTGAGGAAGATTCACATACGCGATGGGCGCAGCATCCGATGCCTTCACTTGAGCCTGTTGAGACGATTCAGCCTGAGCAGGTTCATCAGAGCCCATTAGAAAAAATGCCGCTGCCCCGCCACCAAGTAGTAATACTACAACAGCGATGATGATGATAAGTAACTTGCTTTTTCCTTTCGGCGCATCGGCCCCTTGTAACTGTTCTTCTGCCATTCTTGTCTCTTATTGTTCTTTTGAGTTACCAAGACGTTTTAGTAAGTTGCTTGGTAACCGTATTCCATTGCCGTTAAACGGCCTTTTATGCGTAAAAACTAATTCCATCACGCTTTGAAGCGACATTCAAATCCAGATTGACATCAGATTCAAAACCCTCTTCGGACTGTCCAGAAAAACCGCCACTTTGCGCGCTTTGACCATGTTGTTCAGCAGTATACCTACCTTGCTGTTGCCCGCTGTTTTGTTGCTGGACGGAAGAATCAGCCAGCTGCATACCTTGTTGCGCTAGCATTTCTCTCAAACGAGGGAGCGTCTGTTCAATAATGTCACGAGCTTGCGGGTTGTTCACTGTAAAATGTACATTGGCAACGTCGTTATTCATGGTCATACGAATTTGCATACGACCTAACTCTGGTGGATCAAGACGAATATCGAGATTTTTCAGATTCTTCGACATCATCATTTGCACTTTTTCCGCAACTTGCTCGTTAGCTAGCTCTTTAGTTAGTTGCAACGGAAGCTGAGCTTGTTGTGCAGCATCAATACGCGCTTGTTGCTGCACATTAATTCCTTGCTGACCTGCCATAGCCTGAAGCTGTCCAGCGAAGCCATGTTGGAGGTCCGGCTTATCTTGTTTATCCGCAGTCGCCTTTAGCGCACCAGTCGCCAATGCTGCGTTCATCACTTTCTGGCTAATCTCTCCGTCTTTCACACCCTGAAGCGACGTCGGCACTTGCGCGGCTATCAACATATCGGGCGTTGGAGATAATGCGACTTTATCTCCACTATGAGCAGTTTGTGGCTGGGGTACTTGAGCCGCTGTATGCTGGATTTGCTGAGACACTGCCATAGGTCCAGCCTGGCGAGTTAAATTATGTTGTACTTGTTGCTCTGCGAGAATCTGTTTAATGTCATTAGGGAGCGCAACAAATTGGGCAAGGTCTTGATCAGGAATATCCGCCGTGATCCTTCCTTGTTTCAACCCTTCAATGATCTGAGCTTCTTGCTGAGTCAGTGCTTTTCCTTGCGCCAACTTGGTATCTATAATTTCAAGTTCATCCAAGGAGACTCGTGGAAGCGCGTCGATGTTGGAACCATCAACGTCTGTTAACAACGGCGACAGATCATTAGCTACTTCACCACTGACTGCGCTCTTAGCCGTCGGATGGCTGGCTTGTTTCGCTAGCTCTTGCCAAGCAGCAAACTCAGGCGAAAGTTTGTCGACATCGATAGGTTGACCATTCTTATCTAAAATTGGCTCTAAGTCTTGTCCTGGGATCATCTGTGCTTGTTCAAGCGAATGAACTGATGGCGTTTCATTCAAAGCCAGCTCATCAAGGTGTGTCGAAACGGTTGCTTGCTCGTGGAACGAATGCACTAAATTCGCGCTCTGAGGCAAAACTTTGCCACTATCGATGGATGCATTACTCGCATTCAGGGTTTGATTCGCTTGTTCAATTCGACCAAGAAGCTGTTGTCCTTCGCCCATCGTGCTTTTTACGTCCACTGTATTTGATGGGTTGCTCGTATCGATTGATGTTGATTTCACTTTTTCAATAGCTTCAACATCATTCTCCAAAGGTGTGCTGTTACTCGCCTTTTGTAAACTTGCTTCTTCACTTAAGGTTGCATTCGGTTTGTTTGCTGATATTTCATCAAAACCATGGGTCTCGTCACTGACGGATCCTTGGCTTTCTTGCGCCAACAATTCGTCCGAGACGTTAGCAGAAGAAGTACTGCCTACATCCGCTCTTTCTTTTTCTTCAACCACTGTCGATTCTGTTGCTACTTTTTCGGGCTTTTGTTTACCAGCAAACGCATCGGTTAACGTTTCTAAAAATCCCTTGCTCTCAGTGCTCTCAGTGCTCTCAGTGCTCTCTGCGGACGCTTTAGCGGACACATCAGAAACTGGCGTCTTGGTAGTCGCAGATACATGGGACAAATTCACACTCATTTAGAAACTCTCGTTCTCGTGGCTCTGAGTATATCGCTGGCAGGCAGCAATACTGGCGGCAAACTAAGGTCAAAAAGACCCGACACTGACAGCTAAAATGCAAAAATCACACCACAATATTGGGCCAATTCTCGGCAAGCTAATAGATGGCATGTTTATGGAACAAACATCAACAATACTATCCGATAACCTGGTTCCTAACATGATGTACAGCTACTTGATTGACTTTGAAAAACGATAAGCGTAAACAGACACTTGGCTTAACAATTAAGGAATCACTTTGAAGATCACAGAATTACGCCAATATAGAATCAGAGCAGGCAAAACAGAACAGTGGCTAAGTTGGATGAAGGAAGAACTGTTGCCCTATCAACGCTCACAAGGCATGCGTGTACTGAATACTTACGTCCACACTGGTGATGATGGACATGACTATTTTGTTTGGCTTCGAGAGTTCGACAATGAACAAGCACGCCAGGCTCTCTACGAAAAAACATACAACGAGTGGTGGGTTCGCGAGATTCGACCGAAGGTATTTGAGCTAATTGAACAAGACTCAATCAAAGTTACCTTACTTGAAACGGTAGAGATGTAGTCAACTGCAACACCGTAATGCAATATCGAACCGATAACCTTTAGAAACGATGTGGTTTTCGACTGTAAAGTAAGGTGGAAAACTCGTCCATTTGCTTTTGTTCGCGCTTAGCTTCAGCAAGTTGTTTCTCTTTTTCGCGTTTGTCTATCATCCACTCATAGGATTTGCGTTCTTTACGCACGGTTAACCAATATTCTTTACAGTTTTCAACCTGCTCTTTGAAATGACTTTCTGCTTGCTTTTGCTTAGATAAAGTTTCATCTAGCTGGGTAAGGAATCGATTTAAGTGTCCATATTGACTTGCCGTTAGGCCCGCCTGACCACGGTCGACGAGTTGCTGGCAATAATCAAGCCGATACTTTTCAATTTGTTCAACCTGACGGTAATAATCTTCGAGTTCAGAACGCGCTTTGTTCAGTGCAAGCACAGCTTGGTCTTCACGATCCTTAGTTTGCTCAAGTAGAAACTCCATCGCATTATTCATGCGCTATCACCCACCCAAAATGTTTCTAAGCATATTGACGCACATATCGTATGGCACCGATTCTTTCATGCTCTGCCGCAAGTATTCGTCTAACTTCGGTTTCAAAGTAAATGCGCCATCAATAGCAGGATCGGTACCCGGTTTGTACGCTCCAATCGAGACCAAATCTTGATTCTTGCGACAAATAGACAAGACCTGTCGCACCGCTTTTGACATCAAAACGTGCTCTTCAGTCGTGATTTGCGGCATAACACGGCTCACCGACTTCTCGACATCAATCGCCGGATAATGGCCTGCATCCGCCATTTCACGAGAAAGTACAATATGGCCATCAAGAATGGCTCGCGATGCGTCCGCTATCGGATCTTGCAAATCATCCCCTTCGGTCAACACGGTAAAGAACGCCGTAATCGAGCCTTGTTCGGCACTTCCATTACCCGCTCGCTCAACCAGCGCTGGCAGCTTGGCAAATACAGAAGGCGGGTAGCCTTTCGTCGCTGGCGGCTCACCAACAGAAAGTGCGATTTCACGCTGTGCTTGTGCAAAACGAGTCAACGAGTCCATCAATAGCAGAACATCTAACCCTTGGTCCCGGAAGTATTCAGCAATCGTTAATGCCGTTTGGCACCCCTTTAAGCGCATTAGAGGTGAAGCATCGGCAGGCGCCGCGACCACCACTGAGCGGCGACGACCGTCCTCACCCAAGATCTCTTCGATGAACTCTTTAACTTCACGTCCACGCTCACCTATCAGGCCGACGACCACAACCTGTGCGGTGGTGCCTCGCGTCATCATGCCAAGCGTGACCGATTTACCCACACCAGAACCTGCAAACAGACCGATACGCTGACCTTTACCAACCGTCAACAAACCATTGATGGCTTTTAGGCCAACATCGAGCGGTTCAGAAATTGGTTTTCGAGCCAACGGGTTGATTGGTTCGGCATTAAAAGAGGCACGGTGATCGGTATACAAAGGGCCAAGTCCATCAAGTGGATTCCCAACCCCGTCTATCACGCGCCCAAGTAACTCCATGCCGACAGGCAAACCAGCGTCACTGGTTAAAGGGGTGACTCTCGCGCCAGGTAAAATGCCCGTAATTTGTTCGCTTGGCATTAAAAATAGGTTGTCACCTGAAAAGCCGACAACCTCGGCTTCCATCTGACCTGACATGGTTTCCACTAAGCATAAACTGCCAATTGGTGCGCGACAGCCGGTTGCTTCCAACGTTAACCCAACCACACGCACCAGTTTGCCAGAGGCGACAGGGCGCGTCGTAAGGCCTTCAACTTTGTAGCTTTTTAAGCGGTCAGCGAGTGCTTGCATGGATTACTCACCCTCTTGATGACGGTTTGCGCCACAAAAGCTGTGCAATACGCTTTTGACGCGTTCTTCCATGCGATAATTAATGCTTGATTCACCGGCTTCAATCTGGACGTCACCTCGATTTAGCGATGGCTCAGCAACTAACGTCCAGTTGCGACAATTAAGGTCTTCTTCACCATAAGCTGAACGAATAATCGCGACATCTTCTGGATTCAGGTGCAAGGTAATAGGGTGGCCTGATATTGGTAGCGCTTCAACCGACTGCTTCACTGTATCTAAAATAATTTGAGGGTTGGTTTGTACTTCAACGTGCACCACTTCTTTAACTAAACAGAGCACCATATCCACCAGCTGCTTTTCAACCTGAGCATTCATCAACTCCAAAGGTTGAGCAAACTGATTGGCCAAGTTCATAAAAGTTTCAACTTGCTGCTGAATGTATTCTTGCCCTGCAGTTACCCCTTCAGCTTTTCCGAGCTCGAGACCTTCAGCATGGCCGGCTTGCAACCCTTCTTCTTTACCTTTGTCGTAACCTTGCTTAAAGCCAGCTTCCTGACCTTGATGTAAGCCTTCTTGATAAGCACCTTGCTTAATCAGTTCAATTTGCTCTTCGGTTAGCGCAAGTGGCTGCTCTTCTTCAGGCTCATCAAAATTCGGCACCCATCCCGGGTCATAGTTGAACGCGGTTTGTTTTGCTTGTTTGGCTTTAGGCTCGCCATAATCAGGCAGCCCCCAACGTTGAGGTTCGATCATCGAATCATCTTCATCAGGACGGATAAATCCACGTTTTCTATCGCCAGCCATGGGTTACCTATTGTGTGTTCGATTAAGAAGTGAGGGTGCTCCGCAATAGGATAATTGCGAAGCAATAGAAATTATAAGAATTCGTCAGCACCGCCAGATAGCATGAGCTCACCAGCATCCGCCATTCGACGGGCAATTGCTAAGATTTCTTTCTGAGCGGCTTCTACATCTGCCACTCGTACTGGCGGCATCGCTTCTATGTCATCACGCATCATATCAGCAGCACGTTTAGACATATTCTTGAAGACTTTCTCACGTAACGAGTCATCTGCACCTTTGAGTGCTTTTTGCAACACGTCTTGTGGTACGTCACGCAGCAACTTCTGAATACCTTGGTCGTCCACTTCGACTAAGTTTTCGAAAACAAACATTAGGTCTTGGATTTGCGTCGCCATGTCTTCGTCCTGATCGCGAATTTGTTCCATCAACAAACCTTCGACGTTGTTGTCTAGGTAGTTCATGATCTCCGCTGCTGCTTTCAGGCCGCCAATTTTGGCTGCTTGTGCACCCGCTTGACCCGCGAACTGTTTCTCCATGATTTCGTTCAGCTCTGCCAATGCTGATGGCTGAACTTCTTCAAGGTTGGCAATACGCATCATCAGATCCAAACGCACGCGCTCAGGGAACTGAGACAAAATCTCTGCAGATTGGTCTGCTTCTAAATAAGACAGTACGATAGTTTGAATCTGTGGGTGTTCATTGACAATAATGCTCGCCACTTGGCGTGGGTCCATCCATTTCAAAGAATCCAAGCCTTTTGAGCCCGTACCAAGTAGGATCTGGTCAACTAAGTTGTTGGCTTTGTCTTCACCAAGAGCGGCAACCAGTGCATTACGCATAAAGTCTTCGCTGCCCATACCAATGTTGGTGTATTTCTGGATATCCTCCAAAAACGCACGATGAACAGCAGATACCTTGTCTTGGCTGAGATCCTTCGCGCGAGCCATCGCACTACCAACACGCTGAACCTGTTTTGGTTCTAGGTGACGGATAATGCCAGCTGCATCTTGTTCATTAAGGCTCAGTAGCAAAATTGCCGCTTTTTCTTCGCCAGTAATGGTTGAAACATCCAGCTCTACTGGCATTCCCGCGGCGTTGTCATCTTGAGGTACGATATCGTTAGCCATTGTCATTCATCCAGTTTTTCACTACTTGAGCAGCCAGTTCAGGTTCATTCGCAACCAGAGCGCGAACCGCTTTCAATACATCTTCATCTTTATGAAGGTTTGGCAAATCAATACTTGAGCCAAACTCGAACAGTTCGCTGCTTTCGATGTCACTGCCAATCAAGCTAGTTTCACCATCCGCACCAATCGGCAAGCCGTCTGGTCCGTACATTTCGTCTTCATCATCGCTGGTAGGGTTAAGCAATTTCTTCATTGCTGGGCGAACCAGAACCAACACAACCACAATAATCACTAATGCACTTGCGAACCAACGAACCCAATCACTGAAGTTAGGGTGCTCCCAAATTGGTGGTTCTTCTAGCTGCTCAGCCTCTGGCTCAGCAAACTTTACACTCAATACATTCAGCAAATCGCCACGGCCTTGATCAAAGCCAACGGTACCAATTAATACTTGGCGAATGGCATTAATTTCAGATTCGGACATTGGGGTATAAGTCACTTCACCCGTATCAGGGTTAACTTGACGACGGTCTTTAATCGCAACAGAAACGGTCTGACGAGCCACCGTCCCGGTCTGCTTTCGCTCGTGGCTGATGGTGGTATCTAGCTCAAAGTTACGCGTGGACTCTTTACGAACTGAACCCTGCCCCATGACAGAACCATCTTTCATTTGAGCCACATCTTGCGGAATTGAGGCATCCGCTGGAGGCTGATTACTCAACGCACCCGGAATACCCGCTACCATGTTACCGTTATTGTAATCTTCGAGTGCGTACTCACTGCGGGTCGCAGGGGTGTTCGGATCAAAGCGTTTGCGAGTTTGTTCAACCGCACTGAAATCCATTTGGATATCAACCTGCGCCGTATAGTTGCCATAACCTAAAATCGGTAATAGTACGGAATCAATTTTTTCGCGCAGCGCTTGCTCTTGGCTGCGTTCTAATTCTTGTTCTTTGCGTCGCGCCGCAGAAGCGGGATCTTGGGAGCCTGAGCTGAGTAAGCGGCCATGCTGATCTGTGACGGTAATTCGAGAAGTTTTCATTCCCGGCACGGCACTCGCTACCATGTCGACAATAGAATCCACTTCTTGCTGCTTAAGGTTCGTGCCTGTCGACAATGTCAAAAATACCGACGCAGACGCTTCTTGGTTATGACGCACAAACACGCTGTGCTTTGGCAGTGCCAATAACACTCGTGCTTTGCGAACTTGCTTCATTTCTTCAATTGCTTGAGCCAATTGGCGCTCTCGACTGAGTTTGAGACGCTCTTGCTCGAGACGTTGTGAAACACCAAAACCCATGTCTTGCAGCAAAATATCATCGCCTGCTTCTGTAGCTTGGTTAACGCCGGAACGAACCATGCCAAGTTTGATCGAGTTGTACTCACTCGATTCAACAGAAACAGTATTGCCATCAAGCTTATAATTGATTTTCTGCTGGTCCAGATAATCCAGAACGGGGATCAATTCTTCGGTCTCATACGCACCAAGTGGGCGCATCTCCGGTTCTTTGACCCAAAAGAACAGCATCACGATCAATGCAACACAGATGGATATCGACAGCACAAGCACAACCTGACGAAGTAAATCGAGGTCGCCCACTGCCATATCGAATTTTGACGCACTGCGCTCTTCTAGATCTGGATTTTGACTCTCCACATCCACATCGGAACTTGCTACCAGTGCACCATCTGAGCCGCCTTCAGTGACGGTTAAATCTGTAGACTTGTCTGCCACACTTATTACCTAAATTACACTGGCATGTTCATGAGATCTTTATATGCCTCAACGAGTTTATTGCGAATTTGAACCGTCGCATCAAAAGCGACACTAGACTTGTTACGAGCGATCATAACGTCAGAAAGGGATACATCGGCATCACCACGATCAAAACGGGTTTGTAAATCACCAGATGCTTTTTGAAGTGTGTTCACGTTATTGATGGCTTTAGTTAGGAGATCGTTAAAATCCGCTCCAACTTTCGCCCCACTTGCAGTAGGAGCCGTATTGGTTGCTTCTACCATCATGGCGCGCATTTCTGCCTGAATACCATCAATTTTCATTAGCACCTCTAAGCCAAAAGATTGACTATTAACAAAACTGATTATTGACACAGCAATTAACGTGCCATAAGACATTAGCAATCAATTTACTTACACTTTTCGTCTTATGGCTGTTGTCTGTGTTAATTCGGGATATCTATACCAGCATCACGCATTTTGGCAAGCTTATAGCGCAAGGTTCGAGGGCTTATACCCAGTTTCTCCGCCATTTCTTTGCGTCGACCATTACACTCAACCAAAGTCTCCAAAATAATGGCGTATTCTTGATCGCGCAGCTCGCTACCTAAGCCTTCTCCACCAGTTACTGGGCGGCTAACACTCTCAGCTTGAGCAACTGGCTTAACATTGGGCACGACCATATCTGCATTTTGCACCACGTGTTGCAAGCTATTGGCATCTTGCCAATCTACGCCCTCAAGCAAAATGTGCTCTGCATCGATGTCGCCATTTTCACTTAATATCAGCGCTCGTTGAACCACGTTATCCAATTCACGAACATTACCCGGCCAAGGGTATTGCAATAGTTTTTCTAACGCAACGGTCGAGAATTGAGGCACTGGCATGCCCATTTTGCTGCAATGACGCTCAGCAAGATGCTTGGCAAGCGGTGCAATATCGCCTTTACGTTCTTTAAGTGCAGGCCACGAAATTGGGAATACATTCAGGCGGTAATATAAGTCCTCTCTGAAGTTTCCTTCTGACACGTATTGCTTAAGATCACGGTTACTCGTCGCTAACACACGAACATCTAACTTGATGCTTTTGCGACTGCCAAGGCGCTCTACTTCTCGCTCTTGCAAAACACGCAATAACTTCGCTTGCAGGTTCAAGTCCATTTCGCTGATTTCATCAAGCAAGATTGTGCCACCTTGCGCTTGTTCAAACTTTCCTGGGCATGCCTGAACAGCACCAGTAAATGCGCCCTTTTCATAGCCAAACAGTGTTGCTTCGAGCATATTGTCAGGAATCGCGGCACAGTTAATTGCGACAAAAGGACCATTTTTACGATTTGACGCGTTGTGAATATAGCGCGACATCACTTCTTTACCTGAGCCACTCGGACCTAGCACCATAACATTCGCATCTGTACGTGCCACTTTATCGGCCAACGCGAGTAAGCGCAGACTTTTCTCATCAGCAACGATGGCATCACCGTTGTCATCACTTTTTATCGGTGCATAACGACTGACCATATTTAGCAACACTTCTGGTGCAAATGGTTTCGCCATGTAGTCGATCGCGCCATCTTTCATTGCAGACACGGCATCTTCAATGTTGGCGTACGCCGTCATTAGCAATACTGGTAAGTTAGGCCAATTCTGCTTGATGCTTTTGAGCAGAACTAAGCCACCCATACCCGCCATTTGCACATCAGAAACGACGATATCAACCGTATTCGATTTCAGCTTCAACAGTGCATCTTCAGCACAGTCCGCTTCCAACCATTCATACCCTGCCAGAGCCAGAGTATCGACTAGGGCTTCACGAAGACCTTCATCGTCTTCTACGATCAGCACTTTGCTTTGCGCCATTATGATTCTCCAGAAATTGTTATTACCAAAAGCCGCTTATTGCGCTTCTGTTTGCACTCGCTCTAGCGGAATGCACATGGTGAAGCAGGCTCCATCACCCTGCTCTGAAATAAGTTCCAATCGACCGTCATGGGCACGGCAAACCATTTGAACAACTGCCAACCCTAATCCAGTTCCTTGAGAACGTGTGGTAAAAAATGGCTCCATGATTTTGGCTTGCAGTTCTTCGGGCACACCCGGTCCGCTGTCTTGCACAGAAATGCGTAACTCACCATTTACCGGGCGGAAAAAAATATCGACTTGCGATTCTTTACCAGACATTTGAATCGCGTTCATGACCAGATTACTTAATGCGGATGCAATGGCGTTCGCATTGCCTAGTAGTTCAGTTTGTTCTTCTTCCACTTCTAGGCAGTAATCAATACTGTTGTTTTTTAGCGCGGTTTCGACCATCGGCTGGTATTCCGCTACCAACTGGGCAATCGTAAATGGCTTAATGACTTTATTATCACCACCTTTAGCAAAAAGCAGCATATCATTAACCTGCTTTTCCAAATCGTGCAGTCGATCCATTAATTTGGTTTGGAAGCGATCTTTTGTCGCTGGAGGAAGATTTGGCGCTCCCAAATTGGATGCATATAACATAGCGCTCGACAGCGGCGTTCTTACTTGGTGAGCAAGCGACGCAACCATACGTCCTAACGACGATAAGCGCTGTAAATCACTGACACGAGCTTGAAGTAAACGGGTTTCGGTTAAATCGGTAATCAGGATCAATTGACCTGTTGGGGACGCCGAGATGGCGAGTCGAACTTTACGGCCATTACGTAATGAAACTTCGTGGCCATCATCTTCACGTGGGTCAAACACCGCCTGGATAACGTTGAACCATTTTTCGTTAACCAGTGGAATCTCAAGAATTCGGTGCGCTTCTGGATTTGCTTCACGCACTACTCCGTACGTATCGAGCAAAATCACTCCAGCAGGCATCACATCGAGCACCTGTTTGTAGCGCTCAACCTGATTCTCTACGGAATCTAAATGGGATTGATTGGTGTTGTTATCCATTACTGCCTGTCGAAATATCGCCGCTAAAACTAAAATAGCTTGGTAAGCAATTAGCGTACCAAGCTATTTTTTATATTTATCAGGACGTTAAGCTATCGACAATAAGTTGACACTCAGAGATAACAGTTTTGGATGCCAGAAAAACGATGTTAACTAGCACAAGTGATAATTCAGATATCGTCTTAAAACTTCACTTTACCTAGCGCTGTAAGTTGTACTTACGCATTTTTTCCACCAGCGTAGTACGTCGCATACCCAGCATGTCGGCCGCTCTTGCTACAACGCCACCCTGCGCTTCTAATGCTTGGCTGATCATATTAACTTCTAAATCAGCCAGCAGCTCTTTCAAATTAACCCCTTCCGGTGGCAGCGCTTGCGGGGCGTTCATGCTGTGATCAAGGTCGTCTTGATCTTCAAAGCTAAAATCTTCAGAGAAGATATCTTGGAATACATCACGCTCTTGCTCTTCCACCGAAACAAATGGATTGCTCTCTGGTTGGAACTCTGGGATGTCACTGTAGCGATATTTGGTTGGTAGATGGTTTACATCCACCAAGCTATTTGGATACAGAATAATCATTCGCTCAACAAGATTAGCCAACTCGCGTACGTTACCCGGCCAGTTATGCTCCATCAGTGAGTTGATTGCACGAGGTGTAAAGCAGATAGGTTGTCCGCCCTCCGCCTCTAAACGTGTCATCAGTTCTTGCAGCAGCAATGGTATATCTTGTTTGCGCTCTTTCAGCGCTGGCATCTCAATTGGAAACACGTTCAGACGATAGAACAAGTCTTCTCGGAACGTGCCTTCTTCAATCATGTTTTCTAGATTACGGTGTGTCGCCGCCACAACTCGAACATTTACCTTGATGGTACTATTGCCACCTACACGTTCAAAGCAGCGTTCTTGCAATACACGAAGCAACTTTACTTGCATCGACATTGGCATATCGCCAATCTCATCAAGAAAGATAGTGCCACCGTCTGCGAGCTCAAATCGACCTTTACGGGCAGTTAACGCACCAGTAAACGCGCCTTTTTCGTGACCAAATAATTCGCTTTCTAGGAGCTCAGGCGGTATTGCACCACAGTTAATAGGTACAAATGCGCCATCGCGGTATGAAGAGTGATAGTGGATGTTACGCGCAACAACTTCTTTACCCGTACCGGACTCACCTAAGATCAACACGTTTGCTTCCGTGTTTGATACTTGCTCAATCAGGTGTCGAACTTCTTGAATACCTCTACTTTGACCAACTAAGCTGCGAAAAAGCGTGTTTTTGCGTGCACTAGCAACAACATTCACTCCTTTTCGCCCCAGAAAATCTTTGCAGTGGCGTAACGCTTCACTAAGCTGTGGGTAATTAAGCGGCAGCTCTAGTTCACCAACAAAATTTGGAAGATCATCAACAGGTAAAGGAAAACGGCCCATGACTAGAAGAGGGATGTGGTAAGCGCTGTTTAAATGAGAGATAACCGTACTCGCCGCTTGACCTGCTGGAATATTACCAACAATACAGCACGACCATACGCTAGACCAATCAACATCGCTGAGCTGATCAGAACTGACCGCTTCGCAATTTTCTCCAACAAATTCCAATATATTGCTTAAATTTAAACGACTTGATGCGTCATCATCAATTACAAGCAGCTTTGCCAAACCATGCATAAGTAAGAATGATTGCCTTTATTTTAGGTGCGTTGCGGCCAAACCTTGATTTGCGCAATTGGGTGCTAAAGAAGGCAGAACCACCACACTCAATTTACGATAGACAAAATAGGAAAATCAGCAACAAAAAAGCCATTAGGGCTACTAATGGCTTCTATTTTATTTGAATATAAAAATAAGGCAACCAAGCAATGGAGAGGTGTGAGCTTGATAGAAACTTTGCTACACAACTCGTTGCGCAATTGACAAATATATTCGTCTAGTATCTTAACGCATTGTTTTGACTATTAAATACCAACTTCAGCAGCGGTAAGATTATGAAACTCTGTTGGGATTTGGTCCCAAGCGGACTTGATCTCACGGATAATATCGATAACGTCGTCGATCAGCTGAGGCTCATTTTGATGGTTAGCAGCAGAAATTTGCGTGATCATAAACTCATACAGTGAATCTAAGTTTGAAGCAATATCACCACCGTCATCCATAGATAGACAGCTGCGTAGCGCGATAATGATGTCTAAGGCTTTACCCAAGCGCTCACCTTTTGCTGGAATATTGCCTGCTTGCATGGCTGCTTTACCTTGAATAAGGCGCTCAATCGCACCAGCCATAAGCATTTGAATGACTTTGTGCGGAGAAGCCGCGCTAAGCTGGCTGTCGACTGATACCTTTTTGTATGCTTGCAAAGAACCGCGCATAGTAATCCTCTTTTAAATAAATTTTTTGTACTGCTGAAGTGAACGCTGGCCATAACGAAACTTATGGAGCTCTTTTCCGACCTTTGACGTTTCCGATTGCATCAGCTCGACAATTCTTTTGGTACGAGTTAGCAACGCTTGCCACTCTGCATCCTGCTTAACCAAAGGATTTTGATGAATAATTGGTAACAGGTTTTGCAATAACCGTTCCCTGATATCGACCAAGCGAAGAATTTCTTCAGCATTAAAATCAATTTTTTCTAATTCTTGCGTAATTAGTTGATCTATATCACTAATTTCCATGAGTTCTTTTTGCATTTATTAACCCAACGCACTCATCAAAGCGCCTAACTGGCCTTGCATTTTACCGGTTGCATCTTGCATCGCGGTAAACTTCGCATGAGTACGCTTCTCTAGGCTTTCCATGCGGCGATCTAATGCCGCTTGATCGTCACTCAAACGGTAGTTTTGTTCTGTGAGACTTTTTTCTCGAGTACGAATACTGCCTGTAATACCTGTGATACCGTGAATCGCATCTTCTACTCGTTTAGCAAAACCTGTGTTGCCACCGAAGAACTTTTCTAACTCGTTGAAGTTATTGTTCAACTGGCGGTCTAGCATGTCATAGTTGATTTCTAGGGTGCCTTGACGTGTGGTCGTAATGCCAAATTCTGTTAAGGACTTTAGGTTTTCAGGTGCTTTATCGATTCGAGTAGAAAAGACCGATTTTAATCGTGAATCTGCACTACGTACGGTGCTGTCACCTGACAACGGCCCTTTTTGACCCGTTACCGGATCCACACTCGCCAACGCTTGGGAGGTTTGATAAAACGAGTTATACGCTGCCACAAAGTTTTCGATATCGTTGCGTACACTTTGACGGTCGTACTCGACACCAATTTCAGCAGGCGGTTTATTCGGTTCTGATTTGCCTTTTAGTGTTAAATCAACACCTTCGATCGCATCTTCAATCACATTGTTGTGGCTAGATAGCTTTGCCACGCCATCAAGCAGAACTTCTGAATCTTGCCCTGCTTGTACTTCTGTCATCCCAAGGTATTCTTCAAAAGCAGATTGTGCCTTTGCGATTTTCGCTTCTGCTTCATCAATTTTTTCCAGACGCTCACGTTCTTGAGGATCAAGTTTAGCGCGATGAATTTGCTTAGCTTGCGCTTCGGAAAGTTCACCACGTGCCACTTTTTCGTCTAACGCTTGCTTTTCACTCGCAATTTTTTGCTCGATTTCCGCTTTTTCTTGCTCAAGAAGCTGCTTAGCCTCTTTCGTCGTAACGTAAGAATCGGTTAGGGTGCCCGATGCGGCATTATTCCAGCCTGGTACATCTGGTGCCTTCTCTATTGCCTTTTCGTCGAGTTCGAGCTCTGGTTCTTCATAAGAGTCCAACAAAGTACCTGACGCAGTTTCTGTCCACCCTGGAATTCTGTCTTCAGGGCGTAAGCTCGCGCGTCGATTGGCTTCATCAATGGCTTCTTGACCAGCTTTGGCTGCTTCTGCACCCGCCGCAGAGATTGGCGCCTGCGATGCATCATCTTGTACATCGTCTGCCGCTTTTTGCTCTTCTGGAGGTAGAGGATTGCCGTTTGCATCCAGCTCTTCTGCTGGTTGTTCCGGAAATTTAAGAGGACCTAAGACATCTTCCGCCGCTGAACGAGCTTCTTCAAGCGCGTTGACGCGGTCTTCAAGTGTTTGGTATTCGAAATATTTAAGAGGGTTGCCTTTTTCTGCCTCCACACTGACTCTGATTTGATGATCCTTACCAGAGAGGTTAGAAGCAAGGATAAGGCGTGGACCTTCGACGTCGTTAATAAGAGATGCACGAACGCCAGGGTTATCTTTAGCGCCATTGATGCCACGTACGACATCGATGAGCTTAGATCGGGAACGAACATCGATATTAAAACGCTCATCACCAAGCGAAATCTGCAGCTTACCAGGGCCAAATTTTGCGTCTTCTGGCAATACGTCAGAAGCGACTTTATGGCTCTGAGCAAGCTGCAACACATCGATAGCATATTTGCCAGCGATAGCATCTGTGGTTGCCGTGGCAGATACGATATTGTCATTGGTCGTTTCGACAGTGCGAACGGCAAATGCTTTCTCCTGACGAAAGTTCGCCATGAGATTTTTCATCGTATCCAATGATTCTCTGAGTCGCCCGTAAGCACTGATACTGGCATTAATTGTCGTGCGTTCGTTGTCGATGCGTTGCTGCTTTGGTACGCGTTCGGCATCCACAATTTTGCTGACCATGGAATTAACATCCATGCCGCCAGACATCCCCAAAGGGCCTAAACTCATCAAATCACCTCTAAAAACGACTTACACTTTTTCAGTCAACAACCCGCTGTTGGCTGTGTGCTCAGCTAGGCGACGCAATACCACTAGCATTTCTTCATCAGGAATTTGACGAATCACGTCACCGGTATTGGCTTCATAAATCGTCACCACATCTCGTCCGGATTCTTCATCCACTCGAAATGCGACTCCTTTGTTTATGGACGTTACAAATTCATTCATTTGTGCGACCAATTTTTCACGTTCTTCTTTGTTCAGTTCTTGACGGCTTTCAGCCATCTCGAGCGCAGCTTGAACAGAGAAGTCGTATTCGGTGTTTTTCGCTTTTTGCGGCGAAATCTCACCATTTGAATTTGCTGGGCTAGACGTGCCTATATCATTGCCATTTTTATTTGCAAACTTTGTGCCATTTGGCGTGCCGTAAGGCTGGATGTTCGATGCGTAGGAGGATATATCCATTACAATCTCCCTTCCACCTTATGGGCTAACGATAGAATCTATCGCTTTGGTGCCCCAGCACTAAGGTGTTGACCTCAGGCTGGGTTTACCACTTAGCCCAACAAGCTTAGCGCTGCAGATGGAGACTGCTTCGCTTGAGCCAGGATTGAAGTACTTGCTTGCTGAAGAATTTGCGACTTAGTCATCGCAGTGGTTTCCTTCGCGTAATCAGTATCTTTAATACGGCTTTTAGACGCGTTAACGTTCTCGTTAATGTTGTCTAGGTTGCTGATTGCGTGGTTGAAGCGGTTTTGGAAAGCACCGAGTGAAGCTCGTTGGCTGTCTACGGACTTAAGAGCGCCGTCGATAACCGCTACTGCTTCTTGAGAGCCAGCTACTGTGGTTACGTCGATGTCTTTCACTGTTACGTCTTTCGGACCACCAAAGCCGATCTCGTCTGCTAGGTTGCCAGAAAACTCAACATCACCTTCAACTTTTTGAGAAGAAGCAAATACTTGTAGTTTGCCATCTTCGCCAACAGAGGCTTTTACATCATCGTTTTGACCGTTGATGTATGTCGCTAGCTGTTCAATATCATCGCCTTGCTTAGCGCTGATTGATAGCTCTTTCTCTTCACCCTGCTTGTTGGTGTAGCTCATTTTGAACTCTGTTTTCTCACCAACAGTCCAAGATGCGTCTTTACCCTCTTCTGCTGCGTAGCTCTTACCACCCATTGCTGAAGTGTCTGAGCGTAGGTTACCCATAGAAAGCATCACTGCTTCACCTGAGTCCGCACCGATTTGGAAAGATTGAGTACCGTAAGTACCGTTTAGAAGCTTGTTACCACCGAAAGAGGTAGTTTCAGCAATACGGTTTAGCTCGTCGTTTAGCGCTGTTACTTCTTCTTGGATCGCTACACGTTCTGCTTTTGAGTTAGAACCGTTCGCAGATTGAAGCGAAAGATCACGCATACGTTGTAGGATGTTGGTAGATTCATTCATTGCACCTTCAGCAACCTGTGCAATAGAAATACCGTCGTTTGCGTTTTTCACTGCCATGTCTAGGCCACGGCTTTGTGCATTCAAGCGGTTTGAAATCTGTAGACCTGCAGCATCGTCTTTCGCGCTATTGATTTTATAACCCGAAGACAAACGCTCCATTGATTTTTGTTGACCGTCAGCTGCCTGGTTTAGGTAACGCTGTGCAGTCATCGCAGAAACGTTAGTATTAACGTTAATCGCCATAATT
Source organism: Vibrio sp. Y58_MX_L22 (assembly GCF_024181865.1). NCBI lineage: Bacteria > Pseudomonadati > Pseudomonadota > Gammaproteobacteria > Vibrionales > Vibrionaceae > Vibrio > Vibrio sp. Y58_MX_L22. Next base: position 372,377 of record NZ_JAMZAN010000005.1, on the reverse strand, counting down.
GATCTCCTTAAGGCTTTAGTGAATGTACCGTCGTGTCTCTCACCTCACTTAGGTACATCTCATTTCTCTCAGTCCCTTTAACGGCGACCGATGAATATCCTTTAGAAGAAATTTTCAATTTTTTGCGATTATTTTCTTTGGTTTACTGAAATGTGATGAAGCTCTAATGTCGTGATTCGCAGAAATCCTGGGGCCCCAAAAGACAGAAAAAAACCCAGCCGAAGCTGGGTTTACTCGCTCATCTCTCACCACGAGCCAATGAGGTTCTCGTCTTAGGTTTGAAATTAACCTAGCAGACTTAGCGCTGAGTTTGGCGCTTGTTTCGCTTGCGCAAGGATTGAGCTTGACGCTTGCGATAGAATTTGTGACTTGGTCATTGCCGTCGTTTCTTTCGCGAAGTCAGTATCTTTGATACGGCTCTTCGACGCATTCACGTTCTCGTTAATGTTGTCCAAGTTGCTGATTGCGTGGTTGAAACGGTTCTGGAAAGCACCCAGCTCTGCGCGGTGGCTGTCTACATATTTCAGTGCCGCATCGATGATAGCAACAGATTCTTGTGCGCCACCAACTGAGGTTACGTCGATAGTATCTACCGTTACCTTTTTGCCTTCGCCCAAGCCTAGTTCACCAGATAGACCACCTGAAAACTCGACCTCGCCTTCGACTTTGTTGTTGCCAGCAAAGATTTGCAGTTTACCGTCTTGGTCTACTGAGGCTTTCACTAGGTCAGTTTGACCGTTAATGTAAGTCGCAAGCTCTTCGATATCGTCACCCGCTTTTGCGCTGATGTTGATTTCTTGCTCTTGGCCGTAGCTGTCCGTTAGGTTGATTTTTAGGTCGTTCTTACCTTCAGCAACGTTCCAGTCTTTACCTTTACCACTTTCAGCTTGGTAGCTCACACCGCCCATCATTTTGTTGTCTGAACGCATGTCTTTTAGCTCAAGCATCACTGCTTCACCGTTATCTGCACCGATTTGGAACGATTTCGCACCGTGTGTGCCGTTTAGTAGCTTGTTACCACCGAAAGAAGTGGTTTCTGCGATACGGTTTAGTTCGTCGTTGAGAGCGGTCACTTCTTCTTGAATCGCAACGCGCTCTGCTTTCGAGTTTGAACCGTTTGCTGATTGCAGAGACAAGTCACGCATACGTTGAAGAATATTAGTGGTCTCATTCATTGCACCTTCAGCAGTTTGTGCAATCGAGATACCGTCGTTCGCGTTGCGAACCGCTACATCCAAACCACGGCTTTGTACGTTCAAACGGTTCGAGATTTGTAGACCCGCAGCGTCATCTTTTGCGCTGTTGATTTTAAAACCTGAAGACAAACGCTCCATAGAAGTTTGTTGAGCTGAGTTTGCGTTGTTTAGGTAACGCTGAGCGGTCATCGCTGATACGTTAGTGTTTACATTCACTGCCATGGTGATTTCTCCAATTGATTTTCCGGTGTAGCGGTTTCCGACGTCTCGGAAAACCAAGTAGTTCTCTCAAAGTTACTTTTATTAACGGCGCATGCCCTGTTTTCTTTAGAGAAAATTTTAGATTTTTTTGAAAATAATTCGTTTGGAGGGGTAATCGTGACAAAGCGGATAAAAAAGCAAAAAAACTTTCATTTTTCGCTAAAGCTTCTTTTCGAATTGTCGATACAGGCAGGTTTTGCGTTAAATTCGGGCAAGGCCGTTCATCAGCCAAGCAAGGTCAATGCTAGGTTTGGCGCTTGTTTTGCTTGCGCCAGAATAGAAGTACTGACCTGTTGTAAAATCTGCTGCTTCACCATTTGCGTAGTTTCTTTGGCATAGTCAGTGTCTTGGATACGACTGTTGGAAGCGGCTAAGTTTTCGTGGATATTATCTAGATTATCGATCGCATGATTGAAGCGATTTTGATATGCACCTAACTCCGCACGACTGCCATCTACCGTTTTCAAAGCATCATCTAAAATGCCGACCGCCATCTGAGCGCCACCGACCGTGCTAATATCAATACTATCTACCGTTCTATTTACGGTGACATACTTGCCAAGTTCTAACTCATCAGCCAGGCCACCACTGAAGGTTGGTCCAGGGTATTTTATGGCGTCCTTGTGGGACATGAGTAACTGCAGTTGCCCCTCTTCATTAACAGACGCTTTCACTTTATCGGTTTGCCCATTAATGTAAGTCGCGAGTTCTTCTATATCGTCGCCAGCTTTAGCTTCAATACGGATCTCCTGCTCTTCAAAATTGTTATCACGGTAGCTGATAACAATTTCATTATTTCCGTTTTGAACCGTCCAATCTGAACTGACTCTTTGATATGAGCTCATTGAAAAGCTACCTAAAGATTCCGGCTGCATGGTCCGCAGGCCAATTTGTACCGCTTCACCAGCCGTTGCTCCGATTTGAAAAGACGATGTACCGAATGTGCCATTCAGCAATTTACGTCCGCCAAAGGAGGTCGTTTCTGCAATACGACTTAACTCATCATTTAAAGCAGAAACTTCTTCTTGCAGTGCATTGCGCTCCGCTTTGCTGTTTGAACCATTGGCTGACTGTAGCGACAAATCACGCATACGTTGCATGATATTGGTCACCTCATTCATCGCGCCTTCCGCAGTTTGCATGATGGAAATGCCGTCATTCGCGTTGCGAACCGCAACATCTAAACCACGCATTTGTGATTGCAAGCGGTTGGAGATTTGCAGACCCGCAGCGTCATCCTTTGCGCTATTAATACGCTTCCCTGAAGACAAACGCTCCATGGATTGGTTCAGCATATCCGTTGCACTGGTCAAATGACGTTGTGCGACAAGTGCTGCAACATTGGTATTAACGGTGATCGCCACGAATAAAGAGTCCTAAAATTAAGGCTTTGAGTACTTATCGACCAAGTAACAGAAAAGTTTAGTGTTTTTTGAAAAGAGATTGGAATAGAAATAGAAAACAAAAGCCCTCCAATTGGAGGGCTTAAGAAATAAAGTCTGAGAACTTACTTGATGGCTAGCTCTGCGAGCATTTCTTGTGAAGGAGCGAAGAAGTACGCACCTGTTACCGCTGTTGTGAAACGAAGCATTTGGTCTGTTTTACCATCTGTCACGCCGTACATACTTTCTAGCATCACTTTAATGTTATGAAGTGTATTGCAGTAAGAAATAAACAGCAGGCCATGAGGCCCTGTTACCGTCCCGTATGGCAAGCTATGACGGACAATCTTGAGACCTTTTCCTTCTTCTTTAATATCAACGCGACCAACGTGTGATGCAGCAGGAACGTCTTCTAGCTCTATAGAGTCTGGTTTGGTACGACCAATCACTTTTTCTTGCGCTTTGACATTCAAGCGATTCCAAGCGGCAAGGTTATGTTCGAAGCGTTGAGCCATGACATAACTACCTCCAGCAAATGGGCCCTCTTTTACTAGAGCCACATCAGCGCGAGCCTCTCCTTTCGGGTTTTCTGTGCCATCAATGAAGTCTGTCATATCACGAGCATCAAGGTAACGGTACCCATATGTTTCGTCCACAATGGTGACATCTTGTGCCGTCTCTTCTAGGAACTTACGCAACACGTAAAAATGCAAGTCGTGACGAGTCGAGTGACAGTGAATCAGTACATCTACGTCTGTTGCTGGAGCAACGATGTCACCTTCGCCAAGTTGAGTAAAATCAATAAGCTCTTCTGGCGCGTCTACATTAAGGTGTTCCCAAAACGATTTTGTGAATGCGATAGAAAGCGTCAGCGCTGCACCCGGCTGGGTAATGTTTAACTCTTCCACCAACTTTGGCAGTGCTTTCAGTTTTTCTAATACGTTTTCACGGTTTTGGTTCACTTTGAGTTGAGTGTACAGTGCAAATGGCCCGGCTTCTGGCACGATCGCCGTTTGAGCTTGTGACATTGAGGTTTCCTCTATTACTTTGCCCCAGAGTGGGAAGTTATTGTTTTTAATTCTTTGAATGCTGCTGTTCATCGTGCGCTAATTGTGGCACATGAAAACAGTCTTTTACCCATCTTCCATTTAGAAGATAGATCATAAACCAAGCTAATAAGGTAATGGTAAGGGCGTTTGCCCAATTAAACACTCCATGTTCTAGGTACACATGATACATGGTCTGAGCAAGTTGAATACCGCACAAGATCAAAGTGATCTCGCGACCATAGCGAGTAATTCTGTTTACCCATCCTCTGTCGGGATGACGAAGCCCCATTAACCACATAAGAAGCAAACTTGGAATGCCCATCGCCAAACCTAAATACAACGTACTTGAATCTGGGTAAACAATAGCGAGTAGCTTGCTGCCACTATCACGACTTACACCAGCCATGGCAAACACCACCCATGAACGCACAAGAAACATCCATCCCACCCATAAAATGATCGGCGCCTTTAAAAATCCATGAGCGTCATATTGGTCAAACGAATAGCGCACAACATCTTCTTCTTTATGTGATAAAAACGTCACTTTAACCTATCGTTTCAGAGTTGCAAGCCAACAAAGATGAGAACTGAAGTTCATTTCAGCACCTTACACAGGTAAACTAAACAAAGATTTACAGCGACGTTGATGAGAAACATGAAAAAAAGAACTCCAGCTACCCCAGCGCCTTCTCAAGAAACTCAAGCCGAAGCGATGAGAATTGCCAAATCCACGCAGAAACCGGGGCAAACCAAAGAGCAAACCAAGCTTATCGCTCAAGGTATCGAAAAAGGCATCGCGCAATATAAGAAACAACAAAAAGAGCGCAACCGCCAAGCCGATAAAGCGAAGAAAAAACAGCAACGTGAAAAACAACGTCAGCATGAAGAGATTATCGAACAAGACAATATCACCGACGATGCGCCAAACCATTCATCAAGCAAACTGCCTTGGACACTACTTGTTCTGAGCTGGATTGGCTTTGCTGCTTACATAGTATTGGGGAAATAGCTAATGAAACGCCTGTTACTTGGACTTTTTGTCGTGCTTCTAACGGGTTGCACGATGCCTTCTCACCTTACTCATGCTCAAAGTCAAGATGTTCATATTCGCATTGACGCGCAATTCAACCCTGAGCGATGCGAATACAAAGGCGAAGTCACCGGAAGTGAAGGCCATTGGTATAACTACATTTTCATGACTAATGACGCGATGATGCAAGGCGCGATGAACGATTTAAAAAACAATGCAGCGGCTATCGATGCGGACACCGTTTTTATGGTTTCCCCACAAGATTTTATCACTTCATTTAGCGTGCTGGGTTCCGCCTACCGCTGCAATGGATGAGGCCTGAATATGAAAAAAGCCAGCAATTGCTGGCTTATGCACGAAATCCAAGACTGCTAGCGATATCTCTCTCCCGCTCTAGAACCCATTGGCTATCAAAAGGCCCCCAATCTGAAAGTTGATAATAGCCGTCATTATGACGTCGGCCATCTTGAACGAATATGAGTTCAATGCCGATCCCAGGTAACGCCTTGAGTACATCTTGAATAGTACGACGAGGCCACCCCGTTTTTTCGATCAACTTTGGCACATTCGGCCTTTCTAGGTTTTCCACCAACAAGGCCAAATATAGCCGCCTTGCAAAAACAGGACTCAATTCCATTGACACCTCCTAAAATTGTGCTGATTCATTATTTCGTTTTTGCTCAGCGAGGTGTTGCGTTTGATCAATAACTCGACTTTTCCATTTGATTTAGACGAATTTTTATTCGATTTATAGCGCATTCATCGTAAATAAGTTATGTGACATTAGTTATCTCAATCTATCTGAAAATATTTTCCACCGCATTTTGTCAGTTTGATTGCTTCTTGATAGGATGCTTTAACAGCCCAAATCACTTAAGTGCGTCTTAACCGCGCCAGTGAAAAATAGAACAAAGAAAAAGGAAACACTATGTCGATTACCATGTTTGGTATTCCCAACTGCGATACGATCAAAAAAGCCAAGAAATGGTTAGAAGCCGAGGATATTGCTTACGACTTCCATGACTACCGTAAGCAAGGCATTGATGCAGAAATGGTAAGTGAATTTTGTCGCGCTTTAGGTTGGGAACAGGTGCTCAATAAACGTGGCACAACCTACCGCCAATTAGCGCAAGAGCAGAAAGACACACTTAACGAGGAAAACGCCATCGCTCTTTTGGTAGAAAACCCTGCGATGATTAAACGCCCAATTTTAAAAGTGAATGATCAACTTCATATCGGTTTTAAAGCTGATCAATACGCTAGCATTTTCAACTCTTAAATAAAGGAATACTCAAGGATGACAGACAGTCCAGTATTGGCACTTGCTAAAGATCTGATCAGTAGACAGTCCGTAACGCCGGAAGACGCAGGTTGTCAGGATTTGATGATCGAGCGCTTAAAAGCACTCGGGTTTGAAATTGAAGTGATGGTATTTGAAGACACCACGAACTTCTGGGCTCGACGTGGTTCAGAAGCGCCGCTATTTGCGTTTGCTGGCCACACCGATGTGGTACCAGCTGGCAAATTGGAACACTGGAATACACATCCGTTTGAACCGACCATTATTGATGGTTACTTGCATGGCCGCGGCGCAGCTGACATGAAAGGGTCGCTAGCTGCTATGGTCGTTGCTGTCGAACGCTTCATTGAAGAAAACCCAGACCACAAAGGCTCAATTGGCTTTTTGATTACGTCAGATGAAGAAGGGCCATTTATCAATGGTACCGTTCGCGTTGTAGAAACGTTGATGGAACGTGGTGAGAACATCGATATGTGTATTGTTGGTGAACCATCCAGCACCGACGTGGTTGGCGATGTAGTGAAAAATGGACGCCGTGGATCCATCACTGGTGATTTAACGGTAAAAGGAACACAAGGCCACGTGGCCTACCCTCACCTAGCCAGCAATCCAGTGCACGAGTCTCTACTCGCGATTCATGAACTCGCGACGACGGAATGGGACAAAGGGAATGATTACTTCCCACCGACCAGTTTCCAGATCCCGAATGTATCGGCTGGCACTGGTGCGTCTAACGTTATTCCTGGCGAGTTCCATGTTCAGTTCAACCTACGTTTTAGTACTGAGCTTAACAATGACGCAATTGTTCAGCGTGTTACCGAAACATTGGACAAGCATGAGCTGGACTACGACCTAAAATGGACATTCAACGGTGACCCATTCCTGACCGATACGGGCGCACTGCTAGACGCGGTTGTAGCTGCTGTGGCCGAAGTCAATGATACGAAGCCAGCGCTACTTACAACTGGCGGTACTTCTGATGGTCGTTTTATTGCTCGAATGGGAGGTCAAGTCGTAGAGTTAGGTCCTGTTAACGCTACGATTCATAAAGTGAACGAGTGTGTGAAAGTCGACGATCTTGAAAAGTTGACGGACATGTACGAAAACACGTTGAAACACCTATTGGCGAAGTAATCAGCGAGAACACAATGACACCAGAGCAACTCACCGGAATCACTGATTCTCATCTTCAATCCACACTAGTGGGGCAAAAAGCGTTTCTACTCCACCCTGAAGTGGCTGACGATCTGCTAAAGATGATTGAAGCGGCAACAGAAGCAGGTTTCAAAATGGAAATCGCCAGTGGTTTTCGTGACTTTAATCGCCAAAAAGCCATCTGGAACGGGAAGTTTTCTGGTGAGTTGCCAATTCTCGACATCAACTCCCGCCCTTTGAATAAAGCAGAGTTAAATGACGAAGAGAAATTGATGGCCATTTTGCGCTGGTCGGCATTGCCCGGAGGAAGTCGTCATCATTGGGGTTGTGATTTTGATGTCTATGCGCGCAATTTATTGCCTGCTGACACAAAACTCAAGTTGGAACCTTGGGAGTATCTCGAAGGCCACCAGCAGGCGTTCTACCAATGGTTAAAAGCCAACCTTGGTCGGTTCGGTTTCTTCTTTCCTTATCAGCACGATTTAGGTGGCGTTTCGATTGAGCCTTGGCACATTAGTCACCGCGCTGTCGGGCAGCAATGCCTCGAGCAGTTGACGCTTGATGTACTCAGAAGCCAGTTGATTAAACAAAATCAGACCGACAACATTGCAGGGATTGACGTCATACTGAATAATTTGGATAACGTCGTTGCCAAATTTATTCACAATATCACGCCGCCGGAGGCTCTATGATAGAAATACTAACCAATCCTTGGGTCATTATTATTGTAGTGTTGAGCGTGGTCATTGGTAATATTGCCGCACTCAAATATACCGCAAAAATGAAGTTTGGTCAGATGGATAAAAGCCGTAAGAACGATTTAGATAAGCTGAACACATTGGATAAACAGCGCTACGCTGAAGAAGATAAAAACAAAAACGAGCCTCGTTAGTTACTCACCAGCTTCATCTCGACACATTTAATCTAAACATCAAAAAAGGGACCACTAGGTCCCTTTTCTATCATTAAGTAAACACGCCGCGTTAAGCTCGCTTTGTTTACTGCTTCACTGTTGCAGCCAATACAGGCGCTAGTGATTTCAAAAACTCTTCTTCTACTGGCTTGCCAGAGGAGTCGGTGATATTGATAGACGTACGGTTGCCTAAATCACCAAGTAAGAATGTGTACTTACCAGCGGCTAACTCCACTGGTTTAACGCCGATATCGTTCCAGAATTCATCATCCGGAGATGCATATTTCGCAGTGATTGTGCCCTGAGACTGGCTACGCTCTTCAATCTTAAAGCCCATCTTAGGTAGAATATTAGGCAGACGCTGCCAAAGCATGTTGTATTGCGCACGCGCGATAATCACTGGAAGTCCGCTGCGGTCTTTACCCATTGTGATTGGGATCTGTTTAACCAACTCTTGCGCTTTACGCTGTGCTTCTTCACGCACTTCTTGATCGTAGCGAGCGGTGACCAAGTTCGTCATGAACACATTGTAGCGCTCACGGTTGGTCGCCGTTACTTCTTTCACTTGATTGCCTTCACGCCAGTCAATAAGGCTCACCTTAAAGCCGTGTCGACCATTTGCTTCAGCGCGTACGATTTCATATCGGCTGCCAATTTCTAGCTCTTCATCTGGCGAATCCCAAGTCACCCATCCTGTCTCGATGCGAGAGTCTGTTTGGCTTTCAACTGGAATCTCGTTGGCCGCGACCATGTTTTGCACCGTTTGCCACACTTTATCTAGTTCATCTTTACGAAGTAGCCAAAGTGTCACTTCACCATCACTACTGCGGTCTAGACGTGCACCGGGAATAAGCTCTAGGACTTGTTGAGGTGGACGAATGTCGACATCTTTACCGACACCACCAGCGTAGTTACCCTGAGGGATCTCGTAGTTAGGGTAAAACTGAGGCTGTGCACCCTGTGGGACATTCCACTCACCCAAATTGGGGGAGTTCAAATACTCGAAGTCATCTTTTGCTTGACGACGTTGATTGGCACCACCTGAACAGGCAGTCAATACGAATACAGCTAATGAACTTAACACTAACTGGCTTGAAAGCTTCATCTATACTCCTAAAACACCGAGGGCGCTTTGGCCCCCAGTATGAACTTCAATCCTAGTAACTCAATCTTAATAGCTCAATCTTAATAAATATGGGCGTCTGTTAGCGCCTGCTCGACGATCGGCTGCGATTTTTCAGAAAGTGTAGTTAAAGGAAGACGCAAACCACCTTCTTCAATCAAACCAAGCTTTTGCGCTGCCCATTTTACTGGGATAGGGCTTGCTTCGATGAAAAGGTTTTTGTGTAGAGTCATCAAGCGTTGGTTAATCGCTTCTGCTTCTTCGTACTTACCTTCACTTGCCAAATGGAACATGTCTGCCATGTCTTTAGCTGCAATATTGTTCGTTACCGAGATAACACCATTGCCGCCAAGTTTCACAAAATCCAGCCCTGTCGCATCATCGCCACTTAGTAAGATAAAATCTTCGCCACAAAGTTCACGATGAATTGCAATTCGTTCCAAATCGCCCGTTGCATCTTTTAGAGCCACGATATTATCAAGCTTTGACAAGCGTGCCACTGTTTCTGGCTGCATATCAACAGCAGTACGGCCTGGTACGTTGTACAAAATTAGAGGCACATCACTCGCTTCGGCGATTGCCTTGTAATGTAAAAACAAACCCTCTTGAGTTGGTTTGTTGTAATACGGTGTCACACTCAGGAAGCCAGCAATACCAGAATCAGCCAGTAATTTGCTAAATGTTACTGCCTCATGGGTTGCATTTGCACCCGTGCCAGCAATCACAGGGATGCGACCGTCGGCAAACTCAACAGTTTTATTAACGACCTTCACATGCTCTTCAATGGTCAGTGTCGCTGACTCACCTGTTGTGCCTACTGCCACAATACCGTCTGTACCCGCTTCAACGTGGTACTCTACTAGCTTTTGCAGACCGTCAAAGTCTACTTCGCCATCTGCTTTGAATGGCGTAATCAGCGCTACGATACTTCCTGAAAACATGTTTATCTCCCTCATTTAACTCTTTCTGCATGGTACTGTAATGCGATTGAAAAACACAAGAGCGTAAACTCGCTTACAAAGTACAAATGAATGAATAATTATCAGTTGTTAGAGGTCTAGCAACTTAATTGCTCTATTTGGTTTGATTAACGGCAATATTGATAATCGTGTTGGGCTTTCGAGTGACTTTAGAATCTATCAGTGATTTGGAAAATACTGAAGAGCACAAGCAAGGAAAATATACTCTTTGGTCTTGTTAGCCAAGTCAGATCTAAGTGAATAAAACGGCCAGACAATAGGCAAGCACATCATGCAAACGTTTTGTTTATCCTATAGCCTGCATTTACTGTTTATTTCCCACCACTCCCCTCAAGCTCCGACTGCTTTTTTATGGACTAAAAAAGAACTGGCTCGATATTTCTTCGCAATATCTGTGCTAACATCTCTCTATTGAAGAAAGGACAAGAAGCTCATTTATGAAGCAACATCTGGTACTTACAGCAGTTGGAACGGACCGTCCAGGCATTTGTAACCAAGTCGTACAGCTCGTTACTCAAGCTGGTTGTAACATAGTCGATAGCCGTATCGCTATCTTTGGCAGCGAATTTACGCTGATCATGCTCCTGACTGGGAACGCCAGCAGCGTGACTCGAGTTGAAACACAATTGCCCCTGCTTGGCCAAGAACATGACCTTATTACGATCATGAAACGCACAGCGGCGCACGAACTGCTCGATAACAGCTACACCATGGAAGTGTTTATTGAGTCTGAAGACCGCCCTGGGTTAACTGAAAAATTTACTAAGTTCTTCGCTGATCAGCAGATTGGTTTAGACTCTCTTAGCGCGCAAACCATCAGCAAGTCGAAAATTCAACTCGATTCTGACCAGTTTCACATTGCGATTACTGCATCTGTAAGCGCGGATTTTAATTTGATGCAGTTACAAGAAGACTTCGATGAACTTTGTAAGTCGCTCAACGTACAAGGTTCTCTGAATTTCATTAAAAACACACTATAAAGTAAAGGAAATCAAAATGAATACGCTGACAGCAGGCTCGCCAGCGCCAGCCTTCTCTTTGCTCGACCAAGACGGAAATACCGTTTCTCTTGAAGACTTTAAAGGCAAGAAAGTACTTTTCTACTTTTACCCTAAGGCGATGACGCCGGGTTGTACTACACAAGCAAAAGGCCTTCGTGACATCAAAGCTGAACTCGATGCACATAACGTGGTGGTACTCGGCGTAAGCATCGACCCTGTAAAGCGTCTAGGCAAGTTCATCGAGCGCGATGATTTAAACTTCACTCTGCTTTCTGATGAAGACCATGCCGTTGCAGACCAGTTCGGCGTTTGGGGCGAAAAGAAATTCATGGGCAAAGTATACGACGGTCTTCACCGCATTAGCTTTCTGATCAATGAAGAAGGCGTGATCGAACATGTGTTCAACAAGTTCAAAACCAAAGATCACCACGAAGTCGTATTAAACTACTTAAACGAAAACGCTTAAACGCTATTGTTTTTCTACAAACAAAAAGCCCAGCAAACTGCTGGGCTTTCTTTTAACCATCGTACCTTTGGTAACAACTACTCTTGTTCGACAGGTTCGTTTTCTTCCGTGCTTGGTAATGCATGCCATACGGCTTTGACTAATGTCGCTAAAGGAATGGCGAAGAACACCCCCCAAAAGCCCCAGAGCCCACCAAAGACTAATACAGCCACAATGATAGCAACTGGGTGTAAGTTTACTGCCTCGGAAAACAGAACAGGAACCAAGACGTTACCATCAAGCGCCTGGATAATACCGTAAGCAAGCAACAACCAATAAAACGGAGGCGTTAAACCCCATTGGAACAAACCAACGATAGCAACAGGTACAGTAACAGCCGCCGCACCGATATAAGGAATCAAAACCGATAGACCAACGGCTACGGCAAGCAACGCCGAGTAACGAAGATCTAAAAGGGCAAAAGTTACGTAGCTCACACCGCCCACGATTAAAATCTCTAACACTTTACCGCGAATGTAATTTGATATCTGCTCGTTCATTTCATGCCAAACTTTATTCGCCAATTTACGGTTTTTCGGCAGAATACCGCTTGCGATTCGCAGCATTTCTTCTTTGTCTTTAAGCAAAAAGAAGATCAGAAGTGGCACTAAGATCAAATATACCGCTAGCGTTGCAATGCTAACTAATGAAGCAAGCGACCCTTTGACGACACTTTCACCCAGCCCCAATGCTTGGTTTTTGGCGTTCGTCACCACGGTTTCTACTATTTCTAAATTGGCTAGTTCAGGGTGGCGCTCTGGCAATGTGACAATAAACTTTTGTAGCCCGTTGTACATGTTCGGAATATCGTTAATTAGATTACCGACCTGAGTCCAAATCGTCGGAACCAAGCCAAACAACGCAATTAACATTAACCCGACAAAGACCAAGATCACGATAATAACCGACAAAGTGCGCGGCACGCCCATACGACACATTTTGACAACTGGCCATTCAAGTAGATAAGCCAAAACGATCGCGACAAGTAATGGCGCAATCAAGTGTCCAAAGAAGTAAATGGTGATAAAGCCAAACAGCAAGATCGCGACGAGACTTACTGCGTGAGGGTCAGAGAAACGTCGTTTATACCAACGACTAACCATTTCAAACATCTTATGCGGATTCCTTATTGAAGACAGTCAATGTGTAGTGCTCTGATGTAGATTGGCAATCAACCGAGTACCCTTGGGCACTAAGATAGTTCACAATGTCTCGTTTAGAGCTGTTGTCCACCACTTGAATGACAAGTTGATGATACTGCTTTGCTTCTCCTTGAAAGACCTCAGCAGCATGACGCTTTGCAAGTAACAGTGCCATAGGACAACGTTGCTCACGCAAATCAAGTAACATGGATTCCATTGTATTGCTCTGCACTTATGATAGGGTTGTATTGTAACGGCTTTTTGAGCTGGTGCTAGCACTTCTGACATGATTTAACCACATGCTGAAATAGCTCGGATGTAAAATAATTTACGAAACCAATTCATTTATTTCCGGTCTTACTGTTAGCTTATATCCTCACGGATAACCAAAACGTATGTGGCGCTGTTAATAGGCTCTCGACCTGTAACCACATGCTTATGTATTTTGGAGAACCTTTTAAACGTATGTTAAAACGCACTCGCTCGCTAGTTTGCTTATGTCTTGCTGCTGCCATCAGTTCGCCGACAACTTATGCCAATAGCATTGACTTGCCAGACATTGGCACAGCTGCTGGTGGCACGCTTTCAATAGACCAAGAGTTGATTTATGGCGACGCCTATATGCGTATGCTCAGAGCCAGTAAACCTATCGTTAATGACCCTGTCATCAATGAATATATTGACTCTCTTGGGCACAAATTAGTGGCCAATGCGAATGATGTAAAAACGCCGTTCCACTTCTTTATGATTCGCGACCGTAATATCAACGCGTTCGCGTTTTTTGGTGGCTATGTAGCGCTGCATTCTGGGTTGTTTCTTCATGCTCGTTCAGAAAGTGAGCTGGCCTCTGTTGTCGCTCACGAGATAGCGCACGTCACACAACGTCATCTTGCTCGGAGTATGGAAGAACAAGCACGCCGCTCTCCGGCCACATTAGCCGCACTTGCGGGGGCACTACTGCTTTCAATTGCCTCACCCGAAGCGGGGATGGCTGCAATTACAGCAGCAACCGCGGGCAACATGCAAAGTCAAATCAACTACACTCGTGCAAACGAAAAAGAAGCGGATCGCTTTGGTATTTCGACACTAGCAAAAGCCGGTTTTGATGTTCAAGCAATGCCAAGGTTTTTTGGCCGTCTTGCTGATGAGTATCGTTATGCGAGTAAACCGCCACCAATGCTCCTGACTCACCCTCTGCCTGAAGATCGAATTACCGATAGCCGTGCGCGAGCAAGAACCTATCCTCCAATGCGTGTTGTGCCTTCAATAGACTATCATCTAGCTCGCGCGCGCATTGTGGCTCGTTACGCTGGCATTGATGGACAAGCCGCCCTGAGCTGGTTTGAGAGAACCCAAAAGAAAGCCTCTGCGGACATTACACCTGCTTTTGATTATGGTCGAGCACTCGTGCATTTAGACAATAAACGCTTATCTCAAGCGGAACCAATTTTGAAAAAGTTACTGGAACAAGACCCAAGTAACCCGTTTTACTTGGACGCTATGACGGATTTATACATCGAGAAGAAGCAGCCAGAAAAAGCAACCGAGATGCTCCGCAAAGCGTTATCTCGTAACCCTCAAAATAAAGTATTGACCATTAACTACGCCAATGCGCTACTTGAGGACAATAAAAACGATCAAGCCACGCGAGTTCTTCAAAGATACACTCATGACTATCCTGAAGATACAAATGGCTGGCACCTAATATCGAAGAGCTACCACGCGCTGGGGCGTAGCGATGAAGAGTTGGCTGCTCGAGCAGAAATTTTGGCATTGCGAGCAAATTGGAATAAAGCGATTCAATATTATAGTGAAGCAAGTAAAATGGCCAAGTTGGGCAGCTTAGAGCAAGCACGATACGATGCCCGTATCGACCAACTCATGATCCAAAGAGATCGATTCATGGCATTACAATAACGAAATGGAGAAAACCATGTCAGTCGTGATTTATCACAACCCTCGTTGCTCAAAGAGCCGTCAAACACTTGAACTGCTTGAGCAAAATGGTGTTACACCGGAAGTCGTCAAATACCTAGACACACCACTTAACGTGGATGAACTAAAAGCGCTGTACGCCCAGCTTGGCTTTTCATCTGTACGTGAAATGATGCGCACTAAAGAAAGTGAATATAAAGAGCTTGGCTTAGGCGAAGACTCCGTCAGCGATGAGCAATTATTCGAAGCAATGGCGAAAAATCCAAAGTTGTTTGAGCGTCCGGTAGTCGTTGCTAACGGCAAAGCAAAAATTGGTCGCCCACCAGAGCAAGTGTTGGATATTTTATAAATGGATTGCCAGATCCTTATTTTGTATTTCAGCCGTCATGGCTCGACAAAACAACTGGCAAGACAAATAGCAAGAGGAGTCGAATCGACTCCTCAATGCCAAGCAGTTTTGCGTACAGTTGAAGAATTGTCACCTCACTCACACTCCCCTTCTGATCCAATTGTTACTCTAGAGGAACTGAAAACGTGCGACGGTCTAGCGTTTGGCAGTCCCGTCTGGTTTGGCAACATGGCTGCGCCTTTAAAGCACTTCTGGGATCAGACTACATCTTTATGGGTCAGTGGTGACTTAATCGATAAGCCTGCTTGTGTCTTTACCTCTTCGTCCTCGATGCATGGTGGTCAAGAAACAACGTTACAAAGCATGATGACCCCTTTATTGCATCACGGGATGATGGTTTTGGGCATTCCTTATTCCGAGCCAGAGTTACACACTACGCAGTCCGGAGGCACTCCGTATGGCGCCAGCAGTGTAGGCCATGAGGCAACCCTAAGCAGTGAAGAGATTCGCCTGGCACAACAATTAGGCAAAAGGCTGGCAACTGCAGCGTTAAAACTAAAAGTCTGTTAGTAAAATCAAGGATAGTTAATCGATGTCTGACTCTTTAGACCAAACACCACTCGGTACACAGGCTAAAACCTATCGTTACCTGGCTTTATTTGGCAACTTAGCCTTATTAGCCTGGGTCGCTATTTGGCAGCTTGCGTTATCCCCTCACCCTCACCTCAGCAGCACAACACTTGCTATTGCTTGGTGTATTCCGCTACTACTTCCGTTACCTGGTATTTTAGCTGGTAAGCCTTACACTCATGCTTGGGCTAACTTTGTTCTTATGCTGTATTTCTTGCATGCGCTGACCATCCTTTATGTGGATGGGGGTGAACGCTGGCTTGCGGCAGTGGAACTGATACTGACTTCACTCGGTTTCGCTGGCAATATTTTGTTTGCTAGAGCGAGAGGCAAAGAGCTAGGTCTTAAGTTGAAACGCCTCTCTCAAGTAGAAAAAGAAGAAAAAGCGAAATTCAATAAATAACGCCAATTGCAGTCAATCACTGATCATTGGTTCGAATACGAATTTAGAAAACAAAAAGAGTCGCTATTGCGACTCTTTTTTATGCTTACCACATTGGTCTTTGATCCTTGCGTTTCACGCCTGGAACGCTACCAAGGCGATTACGATGCCGAGCGCCACTCGTAGATCAAGTCATACTGTTCTCGGACAGGCTCCACAATCATCGGCTGAGTTGGTTGTGTTTCGTCACTTGCTTCTGCCACAATATCTACTGGTACTTCAGGCTGCGCTTCTTTTGGCGTCGCGGCGTCTTTTGCTTCATTACTCTGAACCAATGGCTCTTCTTCTTGAGTTGAAGCTGGGGCATCAACTTCACCTAAAGGATCTTCAAAAACCATTAATTGAGAAATAGAAGAAGCTTCTTTCTCAAAAGCTTGTTGTGATGCCAAAAGGTGGATGTTGAGCGTTAACTCGTCCCCTTGAACACGCTTAATCTCTGTACCCGCAACCGAATTAAGTTGTTTTAACGCATTCTCTAAACGGAAGAAGTCCGTTGCAGAGGTTACATTAAGGACTTTCACTGCTAGCGCTTTTGAAGACTTTCCTGAAACCACAACTGCACTCTTACTTGCATAGTAGTCTGCGATGCCATCCACCATTTCTGCAATAGCATTAGCACCTGATGCAGACCCGCTACGCGGAGAACGTTGCGCTTCTACAATTCTCGTTGGCGACTGGTCGTAGAGTGTCCAACGAATTTGTTCACCTTGAGCTCGTACAACCAAAACGGCGTCAGCTGGGTAGCGCTGGCTGGCTTGACCAATTGGCTCAATAAAGCCGCCCCAAAGATCAGAGACATTAACACCGGTCACATCATCAAAATCCCCAACCGGGATAGTGATTGGTAGGCCTCTTAATTTCGCTGCGCTACGAAGTGCTGCAACATTTGAAGATTCAGAATGTTCCCACGCAATGTTACGATCGTAACCCCGTTCTTCAACCATCCAAACTAAAATATTGGCACGATTTGGCGACCAAGATGGCAATTGTGCTTGTGTTAAAAGAGAGCTGATTTGGTCGTTGTTAAACAACATTTTTAGGCTCGCTTTTCCATCAACCTGCCCATAGCTCAGTTGAGAAATGTAACGCGCACTTGAGCTGAGTGCCTTTTTAATCACTGGATTGCTTAAAGAGGATTGAGAACCGGTCGCTCGAACAATCACATCCTGCATACCTTGTTGACGAGCCAAAGACTCACCGTCGTTCTGCTCACTGTCGATAACCACTTCGGCACGATAGATATCCACCTGAGTTAATGCATATACTGGTAGGGACAACCAACCTATCAGTAAGAGAGCTAAATAGCGCATAGTTTTTATAATCCTCTGAACAAGAACCCGAATAATAAGCAACTATCAAATCTTGAGCAAGGCAAGTACTGAGTAAATTGTCTGTATTATGACCAGCTTTGTTAACTCGGGCCTCAACCAGCGCTTCAGTGCTATTTTTTATAATAAACTCATTGCTTATTAAGCTATCTCAACAAGTTAGGCTGTCCATTTTTCATCTTCACGCAAGACACGTAAAAGAGGACAATTTGCAAGCAAGCAACTCTCAAAAGTGCTATTTATGAGAAAAATTCAATCGAAAGTTTGATCTATGCAACATTGCAAACGATTGCAGGATGATAGTATTCGCCGGATTTGTCTGCGTATCTTGAAAATAGGGAATTATTATGAAAAACGCGTTACAAGGCGCTCAAATGCTCTTTGTCGCTTTTGGTGCTTTGGTGCTTGTGCCGCTCCTAACTGGCCTTGATCCAAACGTAGCCCTCTTTGGTGCCGGTGTCGGTACTCTCCTCTTCCAATTAATGACTAAACGTTCTGTTCCCATCTTCCTTGCCTCTTCTTTTGCGTTTATTGCTCCTATTATGTTCGGTATCCAAACTTGGGGTATCGGTGCAACGATGGGCGGCTTGATGGCAGCGGGCTTAGTTTATGTGGCTCTAGGGGCGATGATCAAAGTGCGCGGTGTTGGATTTATCCATAAAATTCTCCCGCCTGTTGTCGTTGGCCCTGTGATCATGGTTATCGGCCTTGGCCTTGCCCCAACAGCAGTGAACATGGCGGTAGGTAAAACTGGTGATGGAGCTGCACAGCTAGTTAATGGTGATGCTGCGATCATTATCTCGGCGGTCTCACTGCTCACAACCATTGTACTTAGCGTTTTTACAAAAGGCTTTTTGAAGCTCGTTCCTATTGTTGGTGGTATTCTTGCTGGTTACTCTGTTTCTCTATTCTACGGTGTGGTTGATTTCACTCCCGTAGAACAAGCGGCTTGGCTAGCCATGCCAAACTTCACCGCGCCAGAGTTCAATATCAACGCAATTTTGTTCATGATTCCTGTCGCTATCGCACCTGCGGTTGAGCACGTAGGTGACATGCTTGCTATCTCAAACGTTACAGGTAAAAACTACCTGAAAAAACCAGGCCTTCACCGCACAATCGCAGGTGACGGGGTGGCAACTATCGCAGCTTCGATGGTGGGTGCTCCACCAAACACCACTTACAGTGAAGTAACAGGAGCGGTAATGCTAACCAAAGCATTTAACCCTGTGATCATGACTTGGGCAGCAATCACCGCAATCGTACTTGCATTGGTAGGTAAGCTAGGTGCGGTTCTTCAAACGATTCCAGTTCCTGTCATGGGCGGCATCATGATTCTGCTGTTCGGCTCCATCGCAACGGTAGGCCTCAACACACTGATCAAGAATAACGTTGATTTACATAAGTCTCGTAACCTAGTGATTGTTGCCGTAACACTTGTGTTTGGCATTGGTGGTATGGCTTTCGGTATTGGTGAGTTCAGTCTACAGGGTGTGAGCCTATGCGGTATCGTGGCAATTATTCTTAACCTTGTGCTACCAAACGATTTAGGTGAAAACCACGTTGTGGATAACGCACAAATGGAAGAAGAAAGCGCGAAATAGTTCGTTTGCGCCGCTTTATTAGGTGGCGTGTCTTACTCTTCTCCTCTTGTAGATACAAAAAAGGCTTGGTTTTCACCAAGCCTTTTTCTGTTCAGTCATAGTAATACATCAAAGAATTACTTAGTACCGAAGATCTTATCACCTGCATCGCCTAGACCCGGAACGATGTAGCCTTTGTCATTAAGCTTCTCATCGATTGCCGCAGTGTATAGCTCAACATCTGGGTGTGCTTTTTCTAGCGCTTCAATACCTTCTGGTGCAGCAACAAGTACCAGCACTTTGATTTGGTTACAACCTTTCTCTTTTAGGAGATCGATCGTAGCAATCATAGAACCACCTGTTGCAAGCATTGGGTCAACAACAAGCGCAATACGCTCCTCGATGTTTGAAGCAAGCTTGTTGAAGTAAGGAACTGGCTCAAGCGTTTCTTCATCACGGTAAATGCCCACAACACTGATACGTGCGCTTGGCATGTGCTCAAGAACTCCATCCATCATGCCTAGACCTGCACGTAGGATTGGCACTACGGTTACTTTTTTACCTTTAATCTGGTCTACTTCTACCGGACCGTTCCAACCATCAATGGTCACTTTTTCTGTTTCAAAGTCTGACGTTGCTTCGTAAGTAAGTAGGCTACCGACCTCAGTCGCTAACTCACGAAAACGTTTTGTGCTGATGTCACCTTCTCTCATTAGACCAATTTTATGTTTTACTAGAGGGTGCTTTACTTCAACAACTTTCATGTCCATCTCCGGCTATAGTTGGCAATATTTAAACAAACCTTCAGATTATACATGATTTTCACAGGGATATCAGGATAAATCACTAAAGAAAAAAACAGACGCAAACGTTTGCTATCTATGTTTAAGCACTGTTAGAATAGCGCCGTTTTCATATCCAACTTAATACCGAGGACTTCCCTGTGAGTGGTAACAACTCTTCTCTTAGCTATAAAGACGCTGGTGTAGATATTGATGCAGGCAACGCGCTTGTGGATCGTATTAAGGGTGCGGTAAAACGTACTCGTCGCCCTGAAGTTATGGGTGGTATCGGTGGTTTTGGCGCGCTATGCGAATTGCCAACTAAATACAAACAACCTGTACTGGTTTCTGGTACTGATGGCGTTGGCACCAAACTTCGCCTAGCACTGGATATGAACAAGCACGACACGATCGGCATCGACCTAGTGGCAATGTGTGTAAATGATCTTATCGTGCAAGGCGCAGAGCCACTGTTTTTCCTAGATTACTATGCAACAGGCAAACTAGACGTTGATACCGCAGCGGATGTTGTTTCAGGTATCGCAGAAGGGTGTGTTCAAGCAGGTTGTGCCCTAATTGGTGGCGAAACTGCGGAGATGCCTGGTATGTATGAAGGCGAAGACTACGACGTAGCTGGTTTTTGTGTTGGCGTAGTAGAAAAAGAAGACGTGATTGACGGCACGAAAGTCGCTGCTGGTGATGCACTTATCGCTGTTGGTTCAAGCGGCCCACACTCAAACGGTTACTCCCTTATCCGTAAGATCCTAGAAGTATCTGGTGCAGATAAGAGCGAAGAGCTAGCAGGCCGCACTATTGGTGAGCACCTACTAGAACCAACAAAAATTTACATCAAGTCAGCACTTAAGATGATTGAGAAACACGACATCCATGCGATTTCTCATATCACTGGTGGTGGTTTCTGGGAAAACATCCCACGCGTACTGCCTGAAGGCACGAAAGCAGTTATCGATGGTAACAGTTGGGAATGGCCAGTTATCTTCAAGTGGCTACAAGAGAAAGGCAACGTCGACACACACGAAATGTACCGCACATTCAACTGTGGTGTAGGTCTAATCGTCGCACTACCGAAAGACCAGGCAGATGCAGCAGTTGCTCTTCTTAAAGAAGAAGGCGAAAACGCGTGGGTGATTGGTCAAATCGCACAAGCAGACGCGAACGAAGAGCAAGTTGAAATCCAATAATTTGCAAATCGAGCTCAAAAGATAAGAAGAATGAGGACACTAGATGACTAGGTCCTCATTTTGCTATCTAGAACACTAAAAACCATTCTATTAGTAGGTAGTTTAGAAGCTACATAACTCCAACCTACAATACCAAGGCGCTCTCGACATCATGAAAAACCATACCCTAAAAAACATTGTGGTCCTCATCTCGGGTAACGGAAGTAACCTGCAAGCTATCTTGGAAGCTTGCGAAGACAGCATGCCAAACGCACGAGTGGCAGCCGTGTTCTCTAACAAAGCAGATGCTTTTGGTTTAGAACGTGCAAAAAAGTTTGATGTGGACGGTCACTTTGTCGACCCTAAAGCATTCAGCTCGCGTGAAAGCTTTGATGCAGAGCTAATGAGTCAAATAGATGAATACCAACCAGACGTGATTATTCTTGCTGGTTACATGCGCATTCTGAGCAGCGCATTTGTTTCTCATTACATGGGTAAGATGATCAATATCCACCCTTCTCTTCTACCAAAATATCCTGGGCTACACACACACCAGAGAGCAATTGATGCTGGCGATAAAGAACATGGTACGAGTGTGCACTTTGTAACGGAAGAGCTTGATGGTGGCCCTGTCATACTGCAAGCAAAAGTTCCTGTGTTCGAAGACGATGATGCTAGTGTACTTGCGGCACGTGTTCAGGCGCAGGAGCACCGAATCTACCCTATGGTGGCTAAGTGGCTGGTAGACGAGCGGTTGATCATGAAGGATGGTAAAGCCTATTTAGATGACGCAGAGCTTGGCGTACATGGGTACGCCTCAGATGAGTAGCCCTGAATAATAAACTCCAAGCACAAAAGAGCAGCCTGAGGGCTGCTCTTGGTTGTTTTAATACTTATAAACTTGATTCAAGAAAGCCGTAGTGAGACTAGAAACCTAAAACCCAACATTCTAAAAAATCCCATAACCACTTGAGTAACATAACACTCGGAAAGTAGATTCTGAATCTGGTTCGTTCTTCACCGTTCAGACTGACGAGGTGTTTTATGAGAAATTTCTATCAGTTACGTCTTTACAGCAAGCCTTAGCGAGACTAGGACTCTACTACCAGCACTCTAGAAAGTAAGAATGCTCATCCGTATCCGCCCTCGGTTTAAAACGCATAAAAATAAAGCTCGCGATTAAGCGAGCTTTATTTTTATATTCAGAGTAAGAGACCATCACTCTAACGGTTCGGTTGGCGCTTGATTGCCCGGCTTAGCCGCCGCAAAAGGCACATTTACCAGTTCAGAGGCATTATTTTTGACTAGTTCACCTAGGTGAAACAAGCCGTATTCGCCAGGTTTCATACGCTGCCAAGCTTCGTTGCCCGTCAAAGGTTGAGTTGCGATCACAGAAACGATGTCATGTGGCGTGGTTTCTTCTTGGAAGTTAATTTCCACATCTTCATCAAGCAAAGCAGCTTTTCCAAACGGTGCGCGTCTTGTGATCCAATACAAATGATTGGTGCAATACGTCATTACATACTCACCATCACTCAGAAGCATGTTAAATACACCCTTCTCTCTTAGCTCATCACAACATTTAGCAACATATAAGAATACCGACTCCATATCCTTTGGTGGCTCAGGATATCGATCTTCCATTTGCTTCAATAACCAGCAAAATGCCAGTTCACTATCTGTTTCACCGACAGGTCGATGTCGACCTGTATGCAAGTCTTGATAGCCAGAGAGCTGACCGTTATGCGCAAACGTCCAATACCTACCCCACAGCTCACGTGTAAAGGGATGAGTATTTTCTAAATTAACACCACCACGATTCGCCTGTCGGATATGACTAACGACCGCACGACTTTTGATGGGATAATTTTGTACCAACTCTGCTATTTTAGACTCACAACTTGGCTTGGGATCTTTGAAGGTTCGAAAGCCCTTCCCTTCGTAGAAGGTGATCCCCCATCCGTCACGGTGTGGGCCAGTTCGACCTCCACGCTGCATGAGCCCAGTAAAGCTGAAACAAATATCTGTTGGAACATTGGCGCTCATACCGAGCAATTCACACATGGTTTAAAAAACTCCCTAACAACACAGCTCGAAACGGTGGCCGTAAAACGATTATTCCATCTCTTTTTCGATCAACTGAATGATGATATGAATAATCTTAATATGAATTTCCTGAATGCGGTCTGCATAACCAAAGTGTGGCACGCGAATTTCAATATCTGCAAGGCCTGCCATTTTGCCGCCATCTTTGCCTGTTAGCGCAATCGTCTTCATGCCTTTCGCTTGTGCTGCTTCAATCGCTTTCAGGATGTTACCTGAGTTACCTGACGTCGACAGACCAAACAGTACGTCACCTTTTCGACCAACCGCTTCTACATAACGTGAAAACACGAAGTCATAACCAAAGTCATTACTCACACAAGAAAGGTGGCTTGGATCTGAAATAGCAATACCAGCATAGCCAGGACGATTTTCTCGGTAACGGCCTGTTAGCTCTTCGGCAAAGTGCATTGAATCACAGTGAGAACCACCGTTACCACACGACAATACTTTACCATCTTGCTTGAATGAGTCAGCAATCATTTTCGCCGCTGCTTCGATTTGCGCAATGTTATGGTCATCGCTTAAAAATTTGTTGAGCACTTCAGCAGCTTCGTTTAATTCACTTCTAATCAGATCATGGTACATAAGACGTTCTCTTTATTATTTCGGCTTCAGTCAGCTCTTGACTCACTGAGCAAATTGTTCTGATACCAATTTGGTATCGGACATTTCATAAACCGGAACTCGGGTTTGATTACTCTGAGTTTACCCACAAACGAGAATTAGTGTCGATAGTGAACCAACAGATTTAGATTAGTGATGGTAATAAACTTGTCAACTTGCTCATGAAACCATCACTCAAATCTCAACTTTAGAATTTTAACTCTACTTAGATCACTTTTTATCCAATCTTATGTTTTACATTTCCTTAATATTTTGATTACACTTAAACCAACTGGTTAGACCTCTTACCTAACATGCAGACGTACAAAACTTATAAAGTCTGAAAAGGAAAATATATATGGACATCTTGCTCTCAATCATCACGATGGCGATCGTGCTAGGCATTACGCTCTACCACCGCATGTCTCTCGTGAAATCTATTAGCTTACTCACCGCAGCCATGCTGGCTCTTACAGTAGCTGGTACTGTCGGCGTTATTGGTTGGGCGATTTACGTTCTCGCCGCAGCTGTGCTCGCGGTTCCTGGCGTACGTCAGTCTTTAATTAGCCGCAAAGCGTTAGTGCTTTTCAAGAAAGTGCTGCCAGCTATGTCTCAAACCGAAAAAGAAGCGTTAGACGCAGGTACCGTCTGGTGGGAAGCCGAACTATTTAAAGGCAAACCAGAGTGGCAAAAGCTACACGCAATTCAAGCACCTAAGTTAAGTGCGGAAGAACAAGCCTTTTTAGACGGCCCTGTGAATGAAGTGTGCGCCATGGTGAGTGATTTCCAAGTGACCCATGAACTCGCGGACTTACCGCCAGAAGTTTGGCAATACCTGAAAGATCATAAGTTCTTCGCCATGATCATTAAGAAAAAGTACGGTGGTCTTGAGTTCTCAGCATACGCGCAATCACTAGTACTACAAAAACTAACGGGTGTTTCTGGCGTTCTATCGTCTACCGTTGGTGTTCCTAACTCTTTGGGCCCAGGTGAGCTACTGCAACACTACGGTACTGAAGATCAAAAAAATCATTACTTACCGCGTCTAGCTGAAGGTAAGGAAATCCCTTGTTTCGCCCTAACAAGTCCAGAAGCGGGTTCTGACGCTGGATCTATTCCAGATTACGGTGTGGTCTGTAAAGGCGAATGGGAAGGAAAAGAAGTACTGGGTATGCGCCTGACTTGGAACAAGCGCTACATCACCCTAGCGCCAGTCGCAACGGTACTAGGCTTAGCATTTAAACTTCGCGATCCTGAAGGTTTGCTAGGCGACAAAGAAGATCTTGGCATCACTTGTGCGCTTATCCCAACTGATGTCAAAGGTGTTGAGATTGGTAACCGACACTTCCCGCTCAATGTACCATTCCAAAATGGTCCAACGCGCGGTAAAGACATCTTTGTTCCTATCGATTTCATTATCGGTGGCGAAAAAATGGCGGGCCAAGGTTGGCGTATGCTGGTTGAGTGTCTGTCGGTTGGACGTGGTATCACGCTGCCTTCAAACTCAACAGGTGGCATCAAAACTGCGGCAATGGCAACCGGTGCTTACTCACGTATTCGTCGTCAGTTCAAACAGCCTATCGGCCATATGGAAGGGGTTGAAGAACCATTAGCACGCTTGGGTGGTAATGCTTACGTGATGGATGCAGCAAGCAACTTAACCGTTGCGGGTATCGACTTAGGTGAAAAGCCTTCAGTAATCTCAGCTATCGTGAAGTATCACTGTACGCACCGCGGCCAGCAAAGCATCATCGATGCAATGGACATCGTAGGCGGTAAAGGTATCTGTATGGGACCTTCTAACTTCCTAGCTCGTGGTTACCAAGGTGCGCCAATCGCAGTAACGGTTGAGGGTGCTAACATTCTAACACGCTCAATGATCATCTTTGGCCAAGGCGCAATCCGTTGCCATCCGTACGTTCTTGAAGAAATGAACGCGGCGTATTCTGAAGCAAGTAATGCTGTCGAGAAATTTGATAAAGCGCTTGCTGGTCACGTGAGCTTTACAATGAGTAACCTAGTGCGCAGTATTTGGTTTGGTTTTAGCGACGGTCTGGGCTCTTCATCACCAACCAAAGATGCAACCAAGCGTTACTACCAACAATTGAACCGTTACAGTGCAAACCTTGCTCTGCTATCGGATATCTCAATGGCAGTGCTAGGTGGCTCTTTGAAGCGTAAAGAGCGTCTATCAGCACGTCTTGGTGACATTCTAAGCCAGCTATATTTGAGCTCTGCGACGTTGAAACGTTTTGAGCAAGATGGCCGTCCAGTCGAAGATTTACCATTAGTACACTGGGGTCTACAAGACAGTTTGAAACAAGCGGAAGTGGCAGTAGATGAATTCTTAGCAAACTTCCCGAACAAAGTAATTGGCCGTGCGCTACGCGTATTAATCATGCCATTTGGTCGCGTACGCAAAGCACCAAGCGATAAACTAGACAGTAAAGTGGCGCGCATTCTACAAACGCCAAGTGCAACGCGCTCACGCATTGGTCGCGGTCAATACCTTGAACCAACCGAGCACAACGCAGCAGGTAAGATTGAACTTGCACTATCAGTCATTCTTCAAGCTGAGCCTGTGTTTGACAAAGTATGTAAAGCGCAGGGTAAGCGTCGCCCATTCTTACGTTTGGATATGATTGCTCAGGAAGGGCTAGAGCAAGGCTTTATCACGCAAGAAGAAGCCGATCTACTCAGAGAAGCGGAACAGCATCGTCTAGATACAATCAACGTTGACGATTTTGAGCCGGAACTGCTTGCCGCAAAGCCGCTATACCCTCAGATGGATAGTGTCGCGTAACTCTAGAATCTGAGACCACAAACGGGAGTATCAGCTCCCGTTTTTTATTGCTTCCAGAATCGGATTCATAACACCTCACACTACAAAGCCCCCCTGCGCAATAAAATCCTCGCACTCCAATCTTTTCCCCGATTTCCAGTGATAACTAACTCACAGACGTTCCAACTAAGCGGTGTATACTTTAAGTAACTCACTCACATATATGGTAAATCCGTTGGCTAAAATATTACTCGCACAGTGGTTCCCAGGGCTTGTTCAGCTTAAGCATTATCAAAAAGAATGGTTTGTTAACGACTTTAGAGCCGCCTTTTCTGTTGTCGCGGTTGCACTGCCAGTTGCCATAGCTTACGCACAGTTAACTGGTGTATCCGCAATTGTCGGTCTGTATTCGTGTGTACTGCCAATGTTGGTTTACGCTATGATGGGCACATCTCGACAACTCATTGTCGGACCCGATGCAGCAACCTGTGCAGTGATTGCTGCTGTTGTGACACCACTTGCCGCAGGTGACCCCACAAAACATTGGCAGTTGGTTATGACCATGACAGCGATGACGGGGATTTGGTGTGTACTGGCAAGTCGTTTCAAGCTAGGGGTATTTGCAGATTTCCTTTCTCGCCCGATTCTTTTGGGTCTACTCAACGGTGTTGCTCTCACAATTATCGTTGGTCAGTTTGCGAAAGTAGTCGGTTTGAAATACGAGCAACGTTATTTACTGGAACGTTTATGGGAAGCTCCACAACGATTAACCGATCTTCATTGGCCTACTGTAACTCTGAGTATCGTGACAGTTGTCGTTTATTTGCTCACCAAACGCTACCGACCAACTTGGCCTGCTGCCATGCTGGCGATCCTCGTAACTACTGCGTCAGTTTGGTTTTTCCATTTACAAGAGATGGGCGTATCGGTTGTCGGACTCACTCAAGGTGGCTTCCCTCAGTTTCAAACACCGGAATTTGAGCTAGGTGAAGTTCGTGAACTAGTAGTCCCGGCGCTCAACCTTGCGATTGTCAGTTTTGTTAGCATGATGCTCACCGCCCGCAGTTTCGCGGCTAAAAACGGTTATGATATTGATGCAAATAAAGAGTTTCAGGCGTTGGGTTTTGCCAACATTGCCTCAGCGTTTTCACAAGGTTTCGCAATAAGCGGCGCTGACTCACGCACAGCCGTCAATGATGCAAATGGCGGTAAATCTCAATTAGTTTCGATTGTCGCCGCAATCACCATTGCCATTATTGCGGTATTTATTTACGAGCCTTTACAGTTCATCCCTATCGCTTCACTTGGTGTTGTATTGATTATTGCGTCCCTATCGCTGCTCGATCTTAAAGCAATTTGGAAATTAAAATCTCGTGACAAAGATGCATTTTATCTGGCCATCATTACTTTTATTTCTGTGTTGATCGTGGGTGTAATACCGGGGATCACTTTGGCGGTATTGCTAGGGCTGTTTCAATTTTTACGTATTGTCATGCGGCCGAGTGATCAGCTACTTGGCTTGGATGAAAAAGGCACCATTCGGACCATCGACGACTCAGGAAAAGCTTCGCCTATTCCTGGAATGGTGATTTACCGCTTTAACTCACCGCTAACTTACTTCAATGCTCCTTACTTTAAACGTAGAGTGTTAGAGCAGGCAGAGCATCACAAAGACGCAAGTTGCGTTGTCATCGACGCCGTGTCGAGCTTTACTCACTTGGATCTCAGTGTGATGGCAACACTGGCAGATATTCACAATACTTTGAAAAAGAGAGGCGTACGCTTAATCCTCGCAGGAAGGAAACGACGCCTTCGTCAATGGTGTGAGCTTACTGGTATCAGCACCAGTGAAGGAGGCATCTTACTGCGAGCTGATATGTACCTTGCCATTAAACTTAGTGGCTGTTACATCAGTGCTGTGGGTGAGGGACAAATTCCTACTGTTCAAAAAGAGCCTGATTTAGAGCAGCCACCCAAACCAATTCCAGAAGTGGCTTAAATAGAAATTTAATATAGAAAACAGGAAATTAAACTCCTGTTTTCTAGTGCTTATCTTCACAGCTGAATACGTGTTATGCCTTTGGCTTAAACTTTTTTGTCATCCCTTGGCTTTTAGGAGCCACCAGCCTATAACCAAGCTTTTCGTAAAAGACCGGTTCATCAGCAATCATAGAAACGTAAGAGCCTTCAAGTGCAACAGAAGAAAGATAACCGTCGATGTATTCCATGACTTTTCTACCTAAACCGTTGCCTTGATAATCAGAATCAACGGCAACGTCGACAATTTCGAAGTTACACGCCCCGTCACCAACAACCCGACCCATTGCAATGAGCTTTCCTTCATCCCGAACAGATACGCCATATAACGAATTGGGTAGGCCAATTTCAGCAGCTTTCAACGATTTGGGTGATAGCCCGGCTTTTATACGCATATCACAGTATTCTTTCGGGCTTGGCACATGCTCTTCATATCTTATTGTCATTATGTACTACTCCTTTGTATCACCTTGGAGCTTACATAACCAAACTGTATGAATAAACAGTTAAACGTTGGAAAGATGTTCCCATTAAGCACACAAAGTATCGGGTCTAGAAAAGAAGCCACCGACAACTCTGACGCCATAATAGATATAAGTTGCTCTGAAGCTAGACATTCCTTTTTCTAAACATGTTTCTCTCAACAACGTATCCGCATGCTTTCGAGCACTTTGTGGCAACACCTCTTCCCTCATGAGTTGGTAAAGAGCATCATGCACTAAAGAAGCTTTCATAATGTTTTTTGTGTCTAACGCTGGCCCACTCGCTCCATCCCATGCATAGCCCTTTTTAATCGTTAACACGCCTTGTTTGGACAAACTAAGAAAAGGGCTGTCATACGCGTTACTCACTGAAATGTGAGTCTCAATCTTTTCTTCAGAATGGAGAGTGTATTTATACTTCTGACGCTTTTTGTATTTCATAACCTAACCGCCTAGCTAACTTCAGTGGGAGGAACGGAGATGACTCTCAAATTAGAGTTTCTCAGAGAGTTTTTTCAAATAGGACTTAGCAAGCTCATGGTTATCTCTGCTCAACCACTTAATACAATCAAAGAGTTCCCAGATCAGTCCTTGATCACCACTGGTATAAACTGGGAAATCTTCATGCTTTGGCGCAGGTTCATCAGTAACCATGCCCCCAATCACATCAGCTTTATCAAATAAAGTCTTAAATGGCTTAGAAAGTTTGAAGGGCTCACAGAGATCTAAACAATGAATCTCTGCACTGGTTAGGTCATTAAAAATGTATTTTTTGAAACACGCATTTTCGTTGTGCTCTCCCTCAAGGCGATAAAAAATGTCTTTATTAGCTTCAAACTGGGTAAAGCAAGGCTCTGAGGCTTTATGGAAGTTGTTTTGAGTAAATACAACAACATCAGCGTCCGAAATACGGTCACCTTGTCCTGATGACAATGAACCAAGCAATACCGCGGCAACAACGTCTTTTTCAGAACAAAAGGCATCATAAGCTGACTCAACCAAGGCCTTTTGTCGTGGTAAATGTTCTAGTCCTAACTCTCCAATTGTCATAATTCACTCCGTCGATACGCACTAAAATCAAGTCGAAACGTAAACAGTATCATGCGAGCTTTATTATGATTAATCAACGTTAAATCATGGTGTTACTTTAAAATAAAATGATTAATGACCATGAGAAACATCAAATTCTGTCTCAAACTTAAACTGAAAAAACGGAGCCGATTGGCTCCGTTTCTCGCTTTATGTGTTACTACTATTTCTTTGGCACTTCTAACTGCATCTCTGGCATGGCATCGCGCTTCGCTTTAATTTTGCGCCAGACTATCCATGCAATGATCACAATCAGCAGCATTATCACGTTACCCACCGCGATAATAATCATGCTGCGCTTACGCTCAGCCTCCCGCTCAGCGATAATTTGCTTTTCCATTTCAATACGGCGCTGCTCGGCTAATTCAGCTTCTTTTGCAATTCGAGCAGCTTCTAGATCAACTTCATCAACAACACTGAAGGTTTGCTCTGGAATAGGAAACACCAACGGACGCTGGGTTGCAAAATCAGTGGTAAAGATCTCGCCGCGCCATGCGTACTTACCAAGCTCAGCATCGTTATTGAGGTTCAACGTAACTCTCATTCCATCTTTAGAGACCTGTCCTTGGCTGTAACTAATGAAACCATCGGGAGCGTCCTTTTTCACTGTGACTGCAATAGAGCCTGGTGCAATCATACCTTGCTCACCACTCACCACTAATTGATGTGGCTTATCGGGATTACGAGCCTGAATAAAAGTACGAGAGATTGGGTTCGGATAAACCAAGATGACTTGTTCTTGCGCTCGTAAGAATACGCCATTGCCAGACGTGATGCGCGCGCGGTACTTACCAGGCTCAACGTCTATTGGGAGCTGAACCGTGAACACTCCATCCCCTGCTTTTTCATCCAAGCCGCGGCCGTCATCAGCAAACTCACCCACAACCATCGGCACTGGACGAGCTTCTTTGATCAGCTCATCTTCATTTTCGACAAACTTGGTAAATGTCACGCGCAGATTCACGCGATCAAGGAAGTCGCGCAATACAAGAGGTTTGCCGTCGGAGGTCAGGCGAGCTGTAAACTTAAGCGCTTCCCCATTATATAATCGGTTTGGGAACAGATCCGTACTGAGCTTTAGGTGAGAAATTAAGCGGATGTTATTTTTAGGCGTAACTTTCCCCACAGCCTGCCATGGACCTGGCATAGGGTTATCAACGGAAATAATATCGAGTGAGGCTTCTTGATACCAACGTACATTGTCGTAAGAGCCCCAAGCATAGTATTTTTTACCGTCAGGACGGACTAAAACAACTGGCTGAGAACTTTGCTCACGATAAACCAAAAACGTGATCTGCTCGATGGTTGGATCAACTCGAAAGCGATTGTCTAATAAAGACATTGTAGATTCACTCGCAGCACTCGAGAGACTACTCCATATCGCTAAAAACGCGACCAACAAAGCCCTCAACATAGCTTCTCCTATTGATGCCAAATACAGTCGTTCACCAACTCTAATCTTTTTTGGTGAGCTTCTAGTTCATCGGCACTTGCGCGCAAAACCTTTAGCGCTTTTCTTCCTTCAATACGACGAATGGTTTCTACTCCACCCTCTTGTTTATTCGCGTTAAATTCTAGACTCGTTTGACCACCCGTCATAAAGAGGTAAACGTCGGCTAGAATCTCCGCATCGAGCAAAGCTCCGTGGAGAGTACGGTGCGAGTTATCAATACCGTAACGTTCACATAAGATATCAAGGTTGTTTCGCTTACCAGGGAAGATTTTCTTCGCCATAGCAAGGGTGTCGGTCACCTTGCAGTAGTCGTCCGTTTTGCCGATGTTAGGATCGAGCATGCCAAACTCGTAATCCATAAAGCCGGTATCGAAGGGCGCGTTGTGGGCAACAAGTTCTGCGCCTTTAATAAACTCAAGAAACTCTTGGTGCACGCTCGCGTATTCCGGTTTATCAACCAAGAATTCATCCGTAATACCGTGAACTTCCACCGCTTCTGGTTGGATTTCACGATCGGGTTTTAAATAAACGTGGAAGTGACGACCAGTCAGCTTACGGTTGATGATCTCCACGGCACCGATTTCAATAATACGGTGTCCCATGTAGTGAGGACCACCCTCGCGGTTCATACCTGTGGTTTCGGTATCGAGAACGACAATGCGGTTATATTCAGAATTGCTGCTGGTATTCATAAGGTTATGTATGTCAGACTATGCTTTATTAAATGTTTCGGCTAATAGTACCAAAAAATATGACCAAACACGTTGAGATTTTCACTGACGGTTCTTGTTTAGGTAACCCAGGACCAGGTGGTTACGGCATAGTATTGCGTTACAAAGACGTAGAAAAGACACTTTCCAAAGGCTATACGTTAACTACCAACAACCGCATGGAAATGTTGGCGGCTGTCGTCGCGCTGCAGACGTTAAAACAACCTTGCAAAGTCACTTTAACGACTGACAGCCAATATGTGCGCCAAGGTATTACTCAGTGGATCCATAACTGGAAGAAGCGTGGTTGGAAAACAGCGGATAAAAAACCCGTGAAGAATGCCGATTTATGGCAAGCTCTAGACAAAGAAACCGCACGCCATCAAGTTGAATGGCATTGGGTAAAAGGCCACGCGGGCCATCGTGAGAACGAAATGTGTGATGAGCTAGCCCGGACTGCTGCAGAAAACCCAACTGAGGAAGATACAGGTTACCAACCCTCTTAGCGAGATTCTTTCCTCATAGTGTTACCCTCTCGATTCATCACCCCAAGTGGTGTGAGCTTTTTCTTCAAGCGCCAATGCGGTTTGATAGGCTTGAGAGGGTATGTCCGTTTCCGCGCGACTATGTAATACAAACTCCCAGCGGGTGATGCCCAATCACCAAGACTATTTTCCAACCATGTCCACATCGTACGGTAACGTTTCATCGGAAACAGCGCATAACGATCACAATGAATCACTTGATAATTAAGTAACCCTAACCAATCTTTGATGCGGTTCGACGTAAACATTCGTCCACTCCAAGGCAAATTATGTTTACGCCATGGAAGCAAACTCGCTAATCCAGTCAAGCTTAATGGGTTGAATCCAGTAATAATTACATAGCCATCATCCATCATCACTCTATCGACTTCACGCAACAAACGGTGTGGATCGCTTGCATAGTCGAGCTGATGAGCGAGTATCACAACATCAAAGCTTTTTTCCAAAAAGGGTAATTCGTAACCATCTGCAATCACATTATGCAACGGGTTCTGGATATCTACGTTGACTTGGTGTTGAATGTTACAATTACAGCTGGTTAGCTCACAGCTCAACCCGCCCAGTTTGAGCATATGGTAGCCGAAGAGTTTCGGGCACCATTCATCAAGTCGGGTCTGGATTGACTCAAGCACCCACGGACCGTTGTTCATTGCTGACCAAGTCGACGGGTGTGGTATAGTTTTGTTGCTGAGTGCTGGTTTCATTAACCACCTGACTAAAATGGGTGACGGAGAACGAATCGTGTTAGAGATCAAAAGCATACCCGCATTTAATGATAATTACATCTGGCTGATACAAAATAGCGATAAGCGCTGCGCAGTCGTTGATCCGGGCGATGCGAAGCCAGTATTAGAATTTCTGCAGGCTAACGAATTAACTTTAGAAGCGATTTTAATTACGCACCACCACAACGATCACATTGGTGGCGTTCCAGACTTAGTGCGTGCATTTCCTAACGTCGCCGTTGTGGGCCCAAAATCAGAGCCAATTCCAACCCTAACGACACCAATGGAAGAAGGCGACAAGCTGGAGTTGTTTGGTGAGATTTTCTTAGTACTTGGGTTACCCGGCCATACTTTGGGCCATATCGGTTACGTTGGGGACGGAAAACTGTTTTGCGGTGATGTGCTCTTTTCTGCTGGCTGCGGTCGTATTTTTGAAGGTACGCCTGAGCAAATGTTTGAATCACTGAGCAAACTAACGTCTCTACCAGAAGAAACTCAAGTCTTCTGCGCGCATGAATACACCGCGAGTAACGTGGCGTTTGCTCTAGCGGTTGAACCTGACAATGAGCAACTTCGCCAATATCGCGACGATGTAAACCGACTGCGAGCACTCAACATTCCGACACTTCCAACAACAATACGCAAAGAAAAGTGGATTAATCCGTTCTTGCGAACCTCTAACCCTGACGTGGTTCAATCTGTTGCTAGTCGCATTAAAAATAGCGATCCATGCTCGGTTTTTACTGCTTTACGCGAGTGGAAGAACGAATTTTAACCATTTTCTGCTTGTAAGTTTGCAAGACCCCAGTATTATCAGGGACTGATTTTTCGAGAAGCGCCACTGGCGCTTCTCTTACGTTTGGGGTTGATATAAATCTATTTGAATTTCTCCCCATTGCATAATTAGAAGCTCTTTGCCTCTATAAATTAGTTAGTGTTTAAAAGATGTCTATTATCTTGCGACTGCCACGCACATTACGTTGCGCGACAGGCAGGTGAAGATAAACAGGCCCTAAATAGGCTGAATCCATGCGTTTGAAGTATACTTGGGCGTTGGCGTTGTTATTATCTGGCTGTCAATTGACTCAGTCAGATTCAACGTCTTCTACACCAGAAACCAATAAATCTGAGCAGACTGCAAAGCAAAATGCAGTAAAAGCTCAACCGGGCAATAAATCGTCACTAGCAAAAAAATCCGCTAACGACGCGCCTAAAGTTCTCTCCCCCCAAGAACAAGAAGATGTGTGGCAACGTATCGCCATGCAGCTGGACATGGATATCCCAAACCACAAGAAAGTGGACTACTACCGTACGTGGTATTTAAAGCACCCAAATCACCTTTACACGGTATCTAAGCGTGCGACTCCTTTTCTATACATGATCACAAAACGTATCGAAGAGCGCGGACTCCCAATGGAGCTTGCATTACTTCCTGTAGTGGAAAGTTCATTCGATGCCTTTGCCTACTCACATGGTAGCGCGGCTGGGTTGTGGCAATTTGTCCCAGGCACCGGAAAAATGATGGGATTAGAGCAAAACTACTGGTATGACGGTCGCAGAGATGTGGCAGCAGCAACGGATGCAGCGCTGGACTACCTAGTACAACTAAACGAGCGTTTTGATGGTAACTGGGAACATGCAATCGCCGCTTATAACAGCGGTGGAGGCCGAGTTTCTAGCGCAATTCGTAAGAATAAAAAGCTCGGTAAACCTATCGATTTCTTCTCATTAGACTTACCAAAAGAGACCAGCAGTTACGTTCCTAAGCTATTGGCCTTGGCTGACGTTATCGCAAACCAAGACAAGTACGGACTTAATATTCCTGCAATTCCAAACAAGCCTGTTCTAACGCTTGTTGATCCAGAAGAGCAGTTAGATCTGGCTATTGCCGCAGATTATGCCGGCATTAGCGTAAAAGAGTTGCAGAGTTACAACCCAGCATACAACCAGTGGTCGACAGCGCCTGAGGGGCCGCACCAACTTTTGATTCCCGTAGAGAAAAAAGAGACTTTTCTCACCAAGGTGGAGAAAAATCGCGGTAAAGGGATGAAGGTCGCTCGCTACAAGGTGAAATCTGGTGACTCTTTAAGCGTGCTAGCTAATAAATACGGCACAACCACGAAAGTCATTCGACGTGCCAACGGCCTATCGAATAACAACATTCGTATTGGTCAATACCTATTGATTCCGACATCAACAAAAGACGATGCAAAATATGCATTAACGGCACAAAACCGATTAAACAAGACTCAATCTCGTGCTCGTGGTCAACTCAAGCTCACCCATGTCGTTCAGTCTGGAGAAAGTTTGTGGTCAATCGCACGTAACAATAAAGTGTCGTATAAATCGTTAGCTAAATGGAATGGTATGGGCCCTAAAGATCCATTGCGTGTGGGTCAAAAGCTAGTGATTTGGAAGGACTCAGACAAAGGTTCTGTGATCCGTACCGTTTTCTACAACGTTCGCTCTGGCGACACCATTAGCGGCATTGCAAGCAAGTTCAAAGTAAAAACGAACGACATCGTGAAATGGAACTCGCTACACAAGAAAAAATACTTACAACCAGGTCAAAAGCTTAAGTTGTACGTTGACGTAACGAAGGTAAGTGTATGAACCCATCAAGCAATCCACTTGTGATGCTGTTGGACATTTTTCGTTCTCCAACATCTTGTTTTCTCGCGCTTTATCAACGCGGTGGATGGGGATGGCAACCGTTCATCTTCCTGATGCTTAGTCCGTTTTTATTCTGGGGTGCTTACTTTTCGAATGTCGATTTCACGTGGCTCAGTGACCAACTTGCTGCGCAATTTCAGCAAATCGACCCGAAGCAGATTGAGCTATTAGAACCAAACACGCTAATGGCAAGCGCGATCATCAATGATGTATTCAACCGCTTTGCCACCTTAATATTGCTCGCGCTTTGGTTCTTTCTTGCAACAAAGGCAAGCAAACAACAATACGGTTACTGGAAATGGTTTGCCGCATCGTGTGCTATCTTATTCCCAGCAGTATTGGGCGATGTAGCAAGCTACGCGAGCTTGCTACTCAAGCATGGTCAGGTAATGACTTACGCTGCCGATTTAAATAGCCTCAATGGTCTATTAAAGCTGCCTCTTACTAACGAATGGTCTCATTTCGCTAGCTCGTTACCTTTGCTTCTGCCTTGGTACATTGTGCTCGGCTACGGCGTTGTACTGACGTGGACGGAGTTTGAACGTGGCCAAGCTTTGGTGATTGCAAGCCTGCCATGGGTATTCTTCTACGTTATTTGGGCACTTTATATTGTGGTAACCTAAGCTAGTCATTTAACGTAAATGACAATAACAATGGGTTATGATCGGAAGCGTCGCTCTGCGGCGCTTTTGCGTACTTAAGCGTCAGACCTCGGTAAAACACATGGTCCAGTGGTAACCCTGTTATAAATTGGACTCGATGATCCGGCAAGAACGTCACCTCTTGTAAGTCCGCAGCCTTTAAGGCCTGCCTCATCGCATTAACGCGAGATTCACTCCAGCTATTGAAGTCTCCAGCAAATAGAATTGGCCCCACATGATGCTTTAAAAGCATTTCAAGCGCCGTTAACTGAGATACATACTCTTTTGTACCCACGGTGAAGTTAATCGCATGTACATTCACCACTGCGAGTTTCTCGCCATTACTCAAGTGATACTGGCTATATAATGCAGACTTAGGTAAGCGAAGCCACGGCTCTTTAGAGGTGTAAGCGCAGGCTTTTTCTGGTTGCCCTTGAGCAATACTAATTACACCGGCACCGCTACCCAGCGCCTTAAAAGCACTCACTTGATTACTAACCCAGCGACCATCCACCAACCACTGTTTAAATGATGGTGTCATGCTGGCTTCTTGCAATAACAGTAACTGCTTATCAGCAGAAAACTCATCGAGTGCACGTTGCCAATTAGCCCGGTTCTGTTTGTAGATATTCCAGACAAGCACATTGATTTTGCCGTCATGATCGAGAGCTTTTGAATCGCTAAATTCGATGCACCTGATATCTTGTGTCAGCTCGGTACCTGTTTGAGTAATAATTTGCGGCTGATCTGGTACGGTGAAAATAACCTGGAAGCCAACCAATACCGCCATTACGAGAAAAGCTAACGCCAGAAAAAAACGCTTAAACATACGACAAACCTGAATGTAGGCACCCAAAATCTAGAACAACAAATCTCGGGTTAAATGATTTCACTAATAAGCAAACAACAAAAAAGGAGCCACTTGGCTCCCTTTTAGCATAATAAATACGAAACAGGTGACAAGAAACCTTAGATCGCGTCTTCGTCTTCTTCACCAGTACGAATACGAACCACACGCTCAATATCAGTGACAAATATTTTACCATCACCAATCTTACCAGTTTGCGCGGTTTCAATGATTGTCTCTACGCATTTATCAGCCACATCTTCCGTTACAACGATTTCGAGCTTCACTTTAGGTAGAAAGTCCACCATGTACTCTGCACCACGGTAAAGCTCGGTGTGACCTTTTTGGCGACCAAAGCCTTTCACTTCAGAGACGGTCATCCCTGTAATGCCAACTTCAGCTAGCGCTTCTCGAACATCATCCAGTTTAAATGGCTTGATAATCGCTTCAATTTTTTTCATGTTCATCCCTTAAGCTTCAATCGATTGCGCTTATTATCGTTTAGCGTTTCGCAACATTCAATGTTTGTCTCTGATCCACCAGCGAAAATCCAGATTGAGCAAATTAACATAGCGAATATCGTGAGTTGATAAAACCCCAGTGAGGACTGCTCAATGCCCAATCGTCCAAGCTTTTTCAGACTCGCGTTTACTTCAAACTTGCGTAATAAGCCGCTAGGTTAGCGATATCTTCATCAGACAACAATGAAGCTTGAGCTTGCATCACAGCAGCAAGCCCACCTGTTCGCTCTTTATTTTTATAAGCTTTAATTGAACTGATAATATATTGCTCATTTTGCCCTTTCAGATTTGGGTAACCCGGAATGACAGCAATACCATCAGCGCCATGACACGCCGCGCATACTCCCGACTTTGCTTGACCTGCTGTAGCATCTCCCGCAGCTAGAGCTTGCCCACTAAACATGGTTAACGCCACCATTGCACCCATGATTGTTTTCTTCATTGCTTCACCTAATCAATTATTATTTAAGGATTTTTATATTTTATAATCGACATTGTGGCATGAATTTTCATTACCTGCGCCAAATAAGTTCACAATCTTGACCATTAAACGCCTGATCAACGAACAGATCTGCCACAGCAACGACTCGGTCTTGATACATCAAAATCGGAATTTGACGACGCAGCCAGCTTGGCACATTGTATTCTTGGAACAACTTCTTCAGTTTTCGACTGTGATTACGCGTGGTTGGATGCGCTGATAAGCCTTCCGGATTAAAGGTCACGCGAAGCAATTCTGGCTGACTCGGAAGCGCAATCGTTGCGTTGCTAGAACTCGTCGTTAAGGTCAGCTCCCCTAGCCGCTCTGGAAGCGATAAAACGGTATCGACTTGAATCGTACTTTGCCACTCAGTGACGTCAGCGATTTCCGTTACCCAATAGAGACGATTTCGAAAACGGCGCACTTCACCTTGTTTAAGTTGTAGTTTGGGGTTGGCATCTTGCTGAGCTAATGCGACTTCATTCCAGATAAGATTGAGTTGTACCTGAGTCGGCATACTAGTATTAAGCTTAGACAGCCACATACGAATCAAGCGCGCACGCGCTAATCCACTGTGCTTAGCCAGTTCTTCAATACTCAAACTTAGATCCGTTTGTAAAGCGCGTTCAAACACCGCGCTCAATAGTTCATCCAATAGCGCTTCTTGTTGAGCACATAAGTTTGCACTGCGCTGAACCGCTTGATGGATACTCGGCCAGCGACCAGACAATTCAGGAATAACACAATGACGAAGAAAGTTACGATCATAACGGGTATCTTGATTGCTTTCGTCTTCCACCCACTCCAAGCCTAATTTAGTAGCGGCTTCTTCGATGGTCTTCCGCTTGATAGTAAGCAATGGTCGAACTAGAGATCCGCAAGAAAACGGCATACTCTCCGCCATCGAAGATAACCCTTTAGGCCCGCTGCCGCGCTTAAGCGCAAGGAGAAAAGTCTCTATTTGATCGTCGGCATGTTGACCAGTCAACAGTATATCACCTTCTTGAATGTACTTAGTTAAGGCTTGGTAGCGAGCTTCACGAGCAAGAAGTTCAATACTTTCACCATTGCTGATGTCTAAGCTCACTCGCTCGATCGAGCACGATATCCCCACTTGTTGTGCCCAAAGTAAGCATTTATCGGCCCAATTATCGGCATTCGAGCTTAAACCATGGTGCACATACACAGCGTGACACTCTACAGAGTGCGCTTGTTGGTAGCGACTGAGTAATTCGAGTAAAAGACGTGAATCCACTCCTCCGCTAAACGCCAAGACAACCTTAGTGCCTGATTGATAGTAGCGGCCGAGAACTTGAGCAAAATGCAGGTAAAGCGATTCCATAAACGATCCGATAGGTACAAAAAAGGGCTGGACTCTCATCCAACCCTTTCTATTTTAACTGTTATCACTTGAGATATCAGCTAACGCTTAATAGCAATCACCGAAATTAACAGTAACCGTAGCTCATTAGACGCTGGTAACGACGCTCACGTAGCGTCTCTTCATCCAATTGTTCTAGATCTTCTAGCTGACGAAGTAGTGTCGCTTTCATATTCGCTGCCATTTGAACATGATCGCGATGAGCGCCGCCTAGTGGCTCTTCAATGATTTCGTCGATCAGTTCAAGCTCTTTAAGACGCGGAGCAGTTAGACCCATTGCCTCTGCCGCTTGTGGCGCTTTGTCTGAATCACGCCATAAGATTGAAGCACAACCCTCAGGAGAAATTACTGAGTACGTAGAGTACTGAAGCATGTTCACATAGTCGCCTACACCGATTGCTAGTGCACCACCAGAACCGCCTTCACCAACAACGTTACAGATTACTGGCACTTTAAGACCAGACATCACTTTTAGGTTTTTCGCGATAGCTTCAGATTGACCACGCTCTTCTGCGCCCACACCTGGATACGCGCCAGCCGTGTCGATAAATGTGATGATCGGCATGTTGAAACGCTCTGCCATTTCCATCAAACGTAGCGCTTTACGGTAACCTTCTGGTTTTGGCATACCAAAGTTACGTTTCACTTTCTCTTTGGTTTCACGACCTTTTTGGTGACCAATGATCATCACAGGGCGGCCTTCAAGGCGAGCCATGCCACCCACAATCGCTTTGTCGTCTGCAAACGCGCGGTCACCCGCTAATTCATCAAACTCCTCAAAAGCGTGTTGGATGTAATCCAGCGTGTAAGGACGTAGTGGGTGACGAGCCAGTTGAGCTGTTTCCCATGCGCCTAGGTCGCTGAAGGTTTTTTTCTTCAGCTCTAAGCTTTTCTTCTCAAGCTGTTCGATTTCTTTATCCAGGTCAATCGCAGAATCACCTCCGTGACGAGAGACATCACGTAATGCTTCAATTTTCGCTTCTAGTTCTGCAATTGGCTTTTCAAATTCAAGAAAGTTTAGGCTCATCTATGAATCCTTGTTTACTCAGCGTCTAACATATTGCGCTGAATTTTTAGTTAAATTCGAGTTCTACCTGGCTTTTGCCAAGTAACTGTTTTAAATCGTCGAGTAATGTATCACTTGGCGTTACTCGCCACTCGGTGCCCAATGTTAACCGCGCTCTGGCGTCGGCACGCTGGTAGTATACATTGACGGGTACGGTTCCGGCTTTGTGCGGTTCTAAAATACGGCTGAACTGCTCAAAAAACTGATCATTGATCTGATTTGCATCTATCGATACCGACAAACCACGAGCGTATTTCTCGCGCGCACTGCCAAGATCCATAACTTCACGCGCCGACATTTTAAGGCCACCGTTGAAGTCATCAAAGCTGACCTGTCCAGAAACGACCAAAATTCTGTCTTTTTCGAGAAGTTCAGCGTATCGATCCAGCGCATCTGAGAACAACATCACTTCCATGCGACCACTTCGGTCATCCAGTGTCATAATACCAATTCGTGTACCACGCTTGGTCGTCATTACACGAGCGGCAATAACCAGGCCGGCTACCGTGACAGATTGATCGCGGCGAGTGGGCGTTGCGTCTTTTAGTCGACAACTGGTGTATTTGTTTAGTTCCTTTACGTAGGCGTTAATTGGGTGCCCTGTCAAATAGAGACCTAGGGTATCACGCTCGCCCTCTAACCACACTTTTTCTGGCCAAGGCGGAACCTGCGTATACTTATGCTCTACTTCTTCAGGCGCATCCGTTAGCACACCAAACATATCCGTTTGACCAAACGCCTCAGCTTGGTGATGTTGACTTGCGGCTTTTACCGCATCATTGAGTGAAGCCATCATCGCCGCGCGGTGTGGGCCTAGTCGATCCAACGCGCCCGCGTAAATCAGCTTCTCTATCACTCGTTTATTGACGCGTTTTAGATCAACTCGAGCACAGAAATCAAATAGGTCTTTAAAGTGACCACCTTTATTTCTCGCCTCAAGAATCGCATCGATAGGACCCTCACCTACCCCTTTTATCGCACCAATACCGTAAACAATTGCGCCATTTTCATCAACATTAAAGCGATATAAGCCAGAGTTGATGTCTGGTGGCAGCACGGTGAGCTTCATACGGAAACACTCATCGACCAAGCCAACGACTTTTTCCGTGTTATCCATATCGGCTGTCATTACCGCAGCCATAAATTCGGCAGGGTAATGTGTTTTCAGCCAAAGAGTCTGATAAGAAACCAATGCATAAGCAGCAGAGTGCGATTTGTTAAAACCATAACCGGCGAACTTCTCTACCAAGTCGAAGATTTTCATCGCCAACTCGCCATCGATACCGTTCTTTATCGCACCTTCTTCAAAGATAGCACGTTGTTTTGCCATCTCTTCTGGCTTTTTCTTACCCATTGCACGACGAAGCATGTCCGCACCACCTAGCGTGTAACCTGCTAAGATCTGCGCAATCTGCATTACCTGCTCTTGGTACAGGATGATGCCGTAGGTTGGATCAAGCGTCTCTTTTAGCGACTCGTGTTGCCACTTTTCATCTGGATAAGAGATCGCTTCTCGACCATGTTTACGGTCGATAAAGTTATCTACCATGCCCGATTGCAAAGGACCCGGACGGAAGAGTGCAACCAATGCGATAATGTCTTCGAAACAGTCTGGCTGAAGTCGTTTGATCAGCTCTTTCATGCCTCGAGATTCAAGCTGGAATACTGCTGTCGTTTCAGAGTTTTGCAACAAACGGAAAGAGGCAGGGTCTTCTAACGGTATGGATTCAATTTGAACCGGTTCTTTCCCTTCTCGCTCTAGGCGTGGGTTAATCAGTCCTAACGCCCAGTCAATAATGGTTAAGGTACGTAAACCCAAGAAGTCAAACTTAACTAGGCCAGCGGTCTCAACATCGTTTTTATCAAATTGAGTAACCGGAAAGTGACCTTCAGCGTCTGCATAAATTGGCGCAAAATCGGTAATTGTTGTAGGTGAAATTACAACACCACCAGCGTGTTTACCGGCGTTTCGCGTACAGCCTTCCAAAATATGACACATGTCGATGAGTTCTTTAACTTCCTCATCGGCCTCATACAATTCAGGTAGTGCAGGTTCAGCTTTAAACGCTTTATCTAGCGTCATGCCTGGATCGGGCGGGATCAGCTTTGAAATACGATCAACAAAACCAAATGGGTGGCCCAATACGCGGCCAACGTCACGGATTACCGCTTTTGCCGCCATGGTACCAAACGTGATGATCTGAGATACCGCGTCGCGACCGTACATTTCCGCAACGTGGTCAATAACCTGGTCACGTTTATCCATACAGAAATCGACGTCGAAATCGGGCATCGAAACACGTTCTGGGTTCAAGAAACGTTCGAACAGCAAGTCATATTCTAGTGGATCCAGATCGGTGATTTTTAGTGCGTAAGCCACCAAAGAACCAGCACCGGAACCACGTCCAGGACCGACAGGAATTCCATTATCTTTTGACCACTGGATGAACTCCATTACGATCAAGAAGTAACCAGGAAATCCCATTTGGTTGATAACATCTAGCTCTATCTGAAGACGTTCATCATATTCAGGTCGGCGACGTTTTCTCTCTTCCTCATCTGGAAATAGGAACTCTAAACGCTCTTCCAACCCCTCTCGGGATTTCATGACTAGGAACTCAGTCTCTTTCATCCCTTCGGTTGGGAAAGCTGGTAGGAAGTACTCA
Source organism: Vibrio sp. Y58_MX_L22 (assembly GCF_024181865.1). Lineage (NCBI taxonomy): Bacteria > Pseudomonadati > Pseudomonadota > Gammaproteobacteria > Vibrionales > Vibrionaceae > Vibrio > Vibrio sp. Y58_MX_L22. The sequence continues at coordinate 328,305 of NZ_JAMZAN010000005.1, read as the reverse complement.
CCTAAGCGCACAGTCACGTTACAACGCTTCGCTATCTCGACACTGTTTTCTAACGCTTCAGGAATATCAGCAAACAGCTCACACATTTCTTCTTCTGTACGAAGATATTGCTGCGGACTGTAGTTTTTTGGCCTACGCGGATCTTCTAATGTGTAACCATCGTGAATCGCTACGCGTATTTCATGAGCATCAAATAGGTCTGGACTCAGGAATACAACTTCATTGGTCGCCACTACTGGCAAGTCTTGCTGCTCTGCCAATTCAACCGCAAAGTGAAGATAAGTTTCTTCATCTGGACGACTGGTACGAAGTAGCTCAAGATAAAAGCGATCTGGAAAATGCTGTTTATAAAAATCAACACACCCCTGCACTATTTGACGGTTGCCTTTCAAAAGGCCGCGGCCAATTTCCCCGCTTTTACCGCCGGATAATACAATCAAGCCTTCAGACATTTCAGCCAACCAGGCTTTATCAATCACAGGGTGGTGTTGAACATGTCCACGTAAGTACGCTTTTGATATCAATAACGTCAGGTTCTTATAACCCACATTATCCGCCGCAAGCAAAGTCACTTGAGTCAGCTCTTCACCAAACTCGTCCGACTGCATTTTAAAGTCAGCACCGATGATCGGTTTAACACCACTGCCATGCGCCGTACCGTAAAACTTCACCAAACCACATAGGTTGGTAAAGTCGGTCAACGCCATTGCGGGCATACCGAGCTCAGCAACTTTCTTTACGATTGGCGGAACTTTGTTGAGGCCATCCACCATCGAGAAGTCACTATGAACACGCAGGTGGATGAATTTGGGATCTGACATTAACAGGTACCGTGTAACTCTATTTTGTTGGGGATTCTAACCTAAAGAGGTTGGGTTTATAACACCAATTAGATCGTTTGATTATTCTATGCCTAACGCTTTTTTTACTGGCTTGAAACTCTTGCGGTGTTCACTGATCACTCCGTGTTGCTCAATCGCTTCAAAGTGCGCTTTAGTTGGGTAACCTTTGTGCTTCGCAAAGCCAAATTGTGGATGAAGTTTATCCAACTCTTCCATCTCTTGGTCACGCACGACTTTGGCAATAATTGAAGCCGCACTGATTTCGGCAACACGTAGATCGCCTTTTACTACAGCTTGAGCATCCATTGGCAGCTCCGGACAACGGTTACCATCAATCAACACCAAATCAGGTTGAACCTGTAACCCCGCCACTGCACGCTGCATCGCAACCATAGTCGCCTGCAAAATATTCAGTTGATCGATTTCTTCAGGAGAACAACGCCCGACCGCCCACGCCAATGCTTTTTCTTTGATTTCAGGAAGCAACGCCATGCGTTTCTTTTCGGTCAATTTTTTCGAATCGTTCAACCCTTCAATAGGATTGTTAGGATCAAGGATAACCGCAGCGGTGACGACGTCTCCCACCAAAGGACCACGTCCTACCTCGTCGACTCCGGCCACAAGCTGGTAACCTTGCGGATATTCAAACGGAGGGAGTTCAACTTTGGTTTTGGTCGCTTTTGGTTTAACAGCCATGATAAATCTCTATTTTTCAATCAGTTTTAGAACCGCGTTTGCGGCTTGTTGATCCGCATCTTTACGGATCCAATGATGCATTTCCGTAAACTTATCTAACATCGGTTTATTGTCGCTTTCCAATAAGCGAGAAACCTCAGTAAACAAATTGTCTGGTGTGCACTCATCTTGTAGATATTCTTTGACGAGCTCATCATCCGCCAAGATATTCGGCAATGACACATACTTCGTTTTCAATAGACGTTTAGCTAAGAAAGCAGTAAATGCATTCACACGATAACCCACCACCATTGGACGCTTGAGAAGCATACACTCCAACGCTACGGTACCGGAGGCCAACATCACAGCATCGGATGCGGTGATGACGTTGCGTGCGGTGTCATCAACTAACTTGAAGTCCAACTCTGGCGCTAGCTCTTTCCATGCTTGTTCAAACTGCTCACGGCGTTTTTGATTAACAAGCGCGACAACAAACCCCAGTTCTGGAAATTTGTTATGGAGTAACTTGCAGGTTTCAATAAATGGCTCTGAGAGCATTTTTAACTCGCTACCACGACTGCCTGGCAGGACAGCAAGCCACTTTTTATCTTGTTCTAAACCAAGCAACTCACGTGCAGGCGCTTGTTCTGATTCTAGTGGGATGGCATCAGCCAAGGTATGACCAATGAACTCGCAAGGTACATTAAATTTGTCGTAAAACGCTTTCTCAAACGGAAGAAATGCTAGCACCAAGTTCGTTGCCGCTTCTATTTTAAAGATGCGCTTCTGACGCCAAGCCCAAACAGACGGACTCACGTAATGAACGGTTTTAATGCCCGCTTGCTTGAGGTCAAGCTCCAAGCGTAAGTTGAAGTCAGGAGCATCGATCCCGATGAAAACATCAGGCGGATTCTGAGTAAAATACTGAACGAGCTCAGCTTTCACTTTAAGAAGTCTCGGTAAGCGGCCTAAAACCTCGACTAATCCCATCACCGCAAGCTCTTCCATTTCAAACAGAGACTCGCAACCTTGGGCTATCATTTTCGGACCGCCAATGCCTACGAACTCTGCGTCTGGATATTGCTGCTTTACTGCTTTGATAAAGCCTTCACCTAGCGTATCGCCAGACAATTCTCCGGCAATGATGCCAATACGTAATGGTCTTTCCATATCTACTTCGCTATTTTTCCTGTGCGCTATGGATAACGGTTTGCCTTATCCATAAAACACAAAAAGATCGTAACCTCAAATTCGGTCACGATCTTTTTATTTATTGGTTCATTCGCCAATTAACGAATAATGCCACGTTCCGTCGTTTCCAGAATATCTGAGAAACGCTTCACAGCCGGCCACTCTTGAGCCATTTCAGCCAGAATAGGCTTCACTTCTTCTAGCGTCTTACCTGAACGGTAGATTTCTTTATACGCTTTTTGTAGCGCACGAATCTCTGGTTTCTCAAAGCCATTACGCTTCAAGCCAACAAGGTTCAAGCCGAATGGAGTAGCGTGGTTACCTTGCGCGAGTACATAAGCTGGGACATCTTGCACCACAGCTGAACAGCCGCCAATGTAAGCGTAAGCGCCCACTGTACAAAACGGATGAATCGCAGACAGTGCCATCACACCGGCATAATCATCAACAGTAACGTGACCACCAAGAATCGAGTTATTACCGATATGAGTGTGGTTACCAATAACAACATCATGCGCAACGTGTGCATTCACACACAATAAGTTGTCATCACCAATGATCGTGGTTGCTTTGTCCTGCACTGTGCCGCGGTGAACTTGGACCGCTTCACGAATGACGTTACGGTCACCGATAACCACAGTTGTGTCTTCACCACCGTATTTTTTGTCTTGGTTTTCTTCGCCGATGACAGCATGTGGGAAAATACGGTTATCTTTGCCAATAGTCGTGTGACCTTTGATCACAACGTGAGACATCACTTCTGTGCCTTCACCAATTTCAACCGTAGAGGTGATGTACGTAAAAGGACCTACTGTTACGTTAGCACCAATTTTGGCGCCCTCTTCTACCACCGCTGCCGGGTGGATTTTAGCGGTTTCATGAATCATATTAAAACTCTCGACGAGCACACTTCAGTTCTGCAGAACATACCACTTCGCCGTCAACTTTTGCTACACCGCTAAATGCAGCAATGCCGCGACGTTCTTTCAGAAATTCTACCTCAATAACCAATTGGTCGCCCGGAACCACTGGTTTACGGAATTTCGCGCCGTCTACGCTTGCAAAGTAGTACAGTTCATTTTCTGTTGGTGCACCAAATGATTTAAATGCAAGTAAGCCTGTTGCCTGAGCCATTGCTTCTAAAATCAAAACACCTGGGAATACTGGTAGTTGAGGAAAGTGACCTGTGAACTGAGGTTCGTTAACCGACACGTTTTTAATCGCGTGAAGGTACTTCTCTTCTTGGAAGTCTATCACTCGGTCGATCAATAAGAATGGGTAGCGATGAGGTAGTAGCTCTTGAATTTCAGAGATGTTCATCGTTTTCTTTTCAGTAGTCAAAGTCGTCTTCCTATATCAATTTTTTGCCGCCAAGATGGCAAACGTGGCAACAGGTCGTAAAGCCGAATCGCTTTGCAATATACTAGCAAAATACGCACCATCTTGGAGTTAAATCTACTTAGAGCGCGTCATTATAGAAGAAAAAGACCCGCATTTCGCGAGTCTTCGTACAGAATATGGAACTAGAGCCTGTTAGCTTTCACGTTAAATACAGAGCGAAAGATAACTTGTTCTAAATTTCTTCTTTCTGTTCCAGCTGTTTTTCAACCGCTTTCAGGCGCTTATTCATCTCATCAATACGGTGAACTCGAGTTGCAGTTTTACGCCACTCTCTGTTCGTTTGTAGTGGAATACCTGATGAGTAAAGGCCTTTTTCTTCGATACTGCGCATTACCATGCCCATACCTGTAATCGCCACACCATCTGCGATAGTGATATGGCCATTCAGAACAGACGCGCCGCCAATCTGGCAGTACTTACCAATTTTTGTACTGCCCGCGACAATAGTACCACCAGGCATCACGGTACCATATCCGATCTGCACGTTGTGCGCGATTTGAAGTTGGTTATCCAGAATGACATTGTCTTCAATGATAGTATCTTCGAGTGCACCGCGGTCAATCGTAGTACAAGCACCAATCTCAACGCGGTTACCGATACGCACTGAACCAAGCTGAGGGATTTTGATCCACTCGCCTTTGTCATTCGCATAACCGAAGCCATCAGAGCCAATGACGGTACCCGATTGAACGAGACAGTCATCACCCAATGACACTTCATGGTAGATAGTGACATTAGCCCAAAGCTTGGTGTTATTCCCTAGCTTGGCGTTCTTACCGATAAAACAACCAGCACCAACGCTTACGTTGTCGCCGAGTTCCACGCCCGTTTCAATCACGGCGTTAGCGCCGATTGTAACGTTCTCACCCATTTTAACGTCAGCGGCAATCACAGCACTTGGTGCAATATCGTCTGCCGGTTTTGGTGTGGTATCCATCGCTTGGACCACACGAGCAAATGCGACATAAGGGTCTGAAACCACTAGCGCATTTCCAACGCATTGATCTTTATGCTCAGCCTTTACCATAACAACGGTAGCTTGGCACTCAGAAAGGTGTTTTGCGTATTTTGGGTTAGACAAGAAGGTTACGTCACCTTCTCGTGCTTTATCCATTGGGGCAACACGGCTTACAACGAGAGACTCGTCACCAAACAGCTCACCCCCGGTAATTGTCGCCAATTCGGCTAATGTCAATGTCTTCATAACTTCTTATTTTAGAGCTTTAATTACGTCTTCAGAGATATTGTATTCTGGCTTGCCGTACTGCAAAGCAGAGATATCAATCACAAGATCGTAACCATTTTTGTCTGCGACTTTCTTAACTGCATCTTGAATCGTTTTGAAAAGCTTCGCTTTTTCTTCAGCTTCACGACGCGCACTTGCTTTTTCAAGTGCTTGTGCTTTCACTTTGTACTCGCTGTCTAGCTTCGCGATATCGATACGTAGCTTTTCAACTTCGTCTTGACCCAAAAGCTCGCCGTCACGTTGTAGCTTCTCAATCTTTGTTTTAGCTTGTGCTTGGATTGACTTCAGTTCATCAGCTTTGCTTTTGAAGTCTTTCTGCATTTTTTGTAGTACAACTTCACGTTGAGGAAGAGCTTGAAAAACTTGAGCTGTATTTACGTAAGCAATTTTCTGTGCAGCTTCTGCCGCATTTGCAAACATTGAAGAGCTCAGTACAAGAAGGCCAATCCCAGCCGCTTTGATCATTTTATTCAAAATATTTTCCTCTTTAGAAAGTTCTACCGATAGTGAATGTGAAGAACTCTTCATCATCGCCATCAAATTTCTTAATTGGTTTCGCTAGTGAGAATACTAGTGGCCCCATTGGAGACATCCACTGCAACGCCGCACCGTAAGAAGAGCGGTAGTTGGTTGGATCTGAGTAATCGTAGTAGTAACGGTCACCATATTCCGCACCTGAATCGCGGTAGTCAAACTCCGTATCCCAAACACTTGCCATATCAAAGAAGATACTGGTACGAATTTGGTTTTGTACTTCTTCTGATGCAAATGGTGTTGGGACAATCAACTCAACACTTGCTAGCGCTACGGCGTTACCACCAACAGAGTCATCTGTTGCTGTATCTGCGCCATTGTTTGAACCAGATGTATCACGGTAAACCGCTTTAGGACCAACAGAGTTTGAGCCAAAGCCACGAAGCGATGTAAAGCCACCTGCGTAGTAGTTTTCGTAGAATGGGAACAAGTTATCGTTACCATCCGTTTGACCGTAACCATTACCGTAACCTAAGCGGCCACGGAACAAGAGGGTAAACTCGTGCTTTTTAGTCAATGGCACATACTGGCGAACATCGTACTGCATTTTGAAGTATTGAACGTCAGAGCCAGGTACGGTCATTTTATAGAATGCACGCTGATGGTTACCTGCCGTTGGGAAGTAACCACGGTTTAAGTTATTACGTGTCCAAGAGATATTGAAGTCGAAGTCGTTTGTGTTCAACGCCCCACTAGAATCAATGTTGTCTGCTTGTGCTCGTAAGAACTGCTCTACCTGCAAGTAAGGCGATAAGTTACCGATCTTGTTGTGCGTATAACCGACACCGAATTCAAAACGGTTCAACTCATCGAATGGGAAGCCCCACGTTAAGCTCGCGCCATAGCTTTCGTTGGTATAGTCAACAATATTGGCTTCTTTCGCTTCAAATTCGTTATAGAAAACCTTACCACCTAAGCTTACACCGTCTAAGTTCCAGTACGGATCACGGTAATCTAGGCTGATGTTTTTCTGGTAGTCATTCATCATCGCATTGATACCAACACGGTTACCGCTACCAATAAAGTTATCTTGTTGCAGGCCAACCTGGAAGCTCACACCCGATTCTGTACCGTAGCCAACACCGAAGTTAACGCTACCAGAGTTCGCTTCTTTGACAGAGTAAACTAGGTCAACTTGATCATCACTACCAGGAACTCGAACCGTCTGTACTTCAACATTTTCAAAGTAGCCCAAACGATTTAGACGAGTTTTACCCGTTTCAATCGATTTCGAGTTCAACCAACTGCCTTCCATCTGACGCATTTCACGACGAAGGACTTCATCTTTGGTTGAGTTATTACCCGTGAAGCGAATATCACGAACATAAATTCGGTTACCCGGATCTACGTTAACGACCAAAGAAACTTCTTGATTCTCGTCGTCAAACTCAGGAATGGTGTTCACTTGAGGATAAGCATAACCGGACTCACCAAGCACACGCTTAATTCCTTCTTCCATTGAAGTAACCAACGAGCCGTTGTATGTCTCATTGTCTTCAAATGGCACAAGTCTTTCGAACGTCGCTTCCTCACCAATCAAATCACCACGGAACTTCACGTCCTTAACGGTGTAAACCTCGCCCTCTTCTAGACCAAGAGTAATGTATACCCCTTTCTTGTCAGGAGAGATTGCAACTTGTGTCGAATCAACGTTAAATTTTAAGTAACCACGATCCAGGTAGAATGATTTGAGTGCTTCAATATCACCTGCAAGGACTTGCTTTTGATACTTTTCATCAGAAAGGAAATTCCACCACGGCACATCAACATTTAAGTTAAAGCGCGAAAGCAGTTCTTCATCACTGAACACTTCATTACCGATAAAGTTGATTTGCTGAATTTTTGCCGACACACCTTCAGTAAAGACAAACTTAAGGTCAGAACGATTACGTGGTAGTGGAGTAACCACCGCTTTTACTGTTGCGTTGTATTTACCTACGCTGTAGTAAAAGTCTTCTAAGCCTTTTTCAATGTTGCTTAGCGTGGTGCGGTCAAGCGCTTCACCTTCACGAACGCCAGACGCGTTCAGGTTTTCTTGTAGCTGCTCGTCCTTGATTGCTTTGTTACCTGAAAAAGAGATGCTTGCAATGGTAGGACGTTCTTTGACTTGAACCATCAGAACACCACCGTCACGCAACACTTTCACATCTTCAAAGTTACCAGATGCATACAGGGCGCGGATAATTTCTGCAACATCGCCTTGGCCAATGGTATCACCGACACGTACAGGCATTTTCAACAATGCAGCACCCAGTGCTACACGCTGCAATCCATCGATTTCAATATCTTGAACTACGAAGTTCTCTGCTCCATTTGCAGATACACTGGTCGCCAGTAAACTTGCAAATAGAATTCGCTTAATCGCCATACTTGTTCTAATTATTCCTTGCTACTGCTTTTGTCTCTGAACTATCACAGACGAGTAAAATCATTAAATAGCGCTAACGCCATGAGCGAGAAGATGATCGCACCACCAATTCTAAAGCCCATTTCCTGCACTTTCTCAGGAACAGGACGTCGAATGACTGCTTCAATTGCAAAAAACAACAAATGACCGCCATCCAACATTGGTAAAGGAACGAGGTTAATAATACCTAGGTTAACACTAATTAGAGCGAGAAAACCTAAAAAGTAGACCAAACCATAATCTGCTGTCGCGCCTGCGCCTTTGGCTATTGATATTGGTCCACTCAGATTATTCAGACCAACGTCTCCAACAATCAGCTTCTTAAGCATGCTGATTGTCAAACCAATGACTTGGCCAGTTTTGTCTACTGCTTTACCTATTGACTCGAATACACCAAACTGAAGATCGAAGCGATAACTTTCTGGCCATTCTGCGACTTTAGGTGCAATACCTGCAAAACCAACGACTTCTTTGTTAGCTAGCTCACGGCTACCGGGCGTCAGCGTCAATGTTTGCTCATAACCCTGACGTAACACCGTCAATTCAAGCGGTGTATCAGGATTAGAACGAACCGCTTCAACCACTTGCTTCCATTCGGTTACGCGTTGTTGACCAATTGCGACAACCTCATCACCTGGAAGCACACCGGCTTTTTCCGCCGCTCCACCTTGCGAGACCTGCTCGATAACTCGATACACCTCCGGTGTATACGGAGCAAAACCTAACGACTGCATCGCTGACTGAGTTTCTGGGTCGAACTTCCACTCACGTAAATCGAGCGTTTTCGTTACTTCTGAACCAACTTCATTCGCTGACGTTAGTGTTACCGTCATCAAATCATCGCCAATATGAGAAATCAATCCCATATTTACTGATTCCCAATCCGGAGTTTTGATACCAGATATCGATTTAAGTTCCATTCCAGATTCAATTCCAGCTTCCGCAACAATCGAATTGGGCGTAACTTCACCAATTACAGGCTTAACAGCCGGGATACCAATTAGAAATACCAGCCAATAGGCAAAAATTGCGAAAAGAAAATTAAAGATGGGGCCAGCCGCAACAATAGAGGTTCGCTTCCATAACGGCTTCTTATCAAACGCTAGGTGCTTCTCATGTTCTGGCACCTCATCGACACGGCTATCAACCATTTTCACATAGCCGCCGAGAGGGATCATTGAGATGCTGTACTCCGTTCCGTCTTTGCCTACTTTACTCCAAATAGACTTGCCGAAACCGATTGAAAACTTTTCAACTTTAACGCCGCAACGGCGAGCAACCCAAAAATGCCCAAATTCGTGCACGGCAACAAGAATGCCCAGTGCGACGATAAAAGAAATGAGATTCCACAATATACCAGTCATCAGCTACGCTCGCGTATGGTTTCTAGGGCAATAGTTCGTGCCATTCTATCTAGCTCGAGCAAGCTTTCCAAGCTATTCGCATTCTCAGCTTTGCAGCTTGCGTTGATTTTATTCAACACAGACTCATTGATGCGAGCAATATCGGTAAAACCTAGTCTGTTATTTAAAAATGCATCAACAGCGACTTCATTAGCTGCGTTCAATGCTGTTGTTGCGTGTTGACCTTCATAACAGGCATCAATTGCGAGTTTTAAACATGGGTAACGAGCAAAATCAGGCTGCAAAAACGTCAGCTCGCCAACTTTCGTGAAGTCTAGCGGCTTAACCCCAGCTTCCACTCTTGACGGGTATGACATGGTGAGCGCAATTGGCGTCGCCATATCCGCTTCTCCCATTTGTGCCAAGACCGAACCATCACGATACTGAACCATAGAATGAATTACCGATTGAGGATGAATAACCACCTTCAGTTGTTCGCGAGCAGCATTAAATAGCCACTTAGCTTCGATATACTCAAGGCCTTTATTCATCATCGTGGCAGAGTCAACAGAAATTTTTGGCCCCATCGACCAGTTTGGATGAGCAATCGCCTGAGCGGGTGTCACCTGTTCCAGTTCTGCGATGTCAGTGTAACGGAAAGGACCACCAGATCCAGTCAACAAAATATGAGAAATGCCATGTTCTTGTAAATTGCAACGACCTAGATTGGTTTGTACTTGCTGTGGTAAACATTGGAAAATGGCGTTGTGTTCACTGTCGACGGGAAGTAGCTCTGCGCCAAATTCTTCTACAGCATCAATAAATAGCTGGCCTGACATTACAAGTGCTTCTTTATTTGCCAACAAGACTCGCTTACCTGCTTTCACGGCAGCCATGGTAGGCAATAAGCCAGCTGCTCCTACAATAGCAGCCATTACACTGTCGACCTCGTCCAGCGAAGCAATATGGCATAGCGCATCAACACCACCTAGCACTTCGGTACCTGGCGAAACCGAGTGTAGCTCAGCTTGAAGTTGAGACGCCGCAGCTTTATCTGCCATGACCGCATACTTAGGTTGCCACTGACGACATAGACCGATCATCTTTTCAACGTTAGTGCTTGCCGCTAAGGCAACGACAGAAAACAGATCTGGGTTTTGTTCGACCACTTTAAGCGTGCTTGCACCAATTGATCCAGTAGCACCAAGAATCGTTAACTTTTGCATGTTGTAAGACCGTTAGAAAGCTCAGGAGCGACGACGCCGCTCCTGATAAATTAGAATACGTAGTAAAGAAGAGCAAAAACTGGGAATGCTGCGGTTAGGCTGTCGATACGATCTAGCACACCACCGTGCCCTGGGATAATGTTACTGCTGTCTTTAATGCCTGAGACACGTTTGAACATACTTTCAACCAGATCACCAAGCACTGAAATAACGACAGTAACCAGCGTAATCAGCACCATATGGACAGGGCTAGTGAACTGGATATCGAACCAATCAGCAAATGCCCACGCTACGATTAATGCCGTGATAATGCCACCAATTAGCCCTTCAATGGTTTTATTGGGGCTTACATGAGGAGCCATCTTACGTTTGCCTAAGCTTTTGCCTGCAAAGTAGGCGCCGCTATCTGCAGCCCATACCAAGAAACAAACGTACAACACAAGCTTTGCGCCGTGGTATGGATCTACAGTGATGTCATACGCTCTGAGAATAATCACACTCCAAAGGAATGGGATTAATGTCAGAAAACCAAATACATGACGTAAAACAAAATTACTTTGCCAAGATTTCGTCGTTTTGGGGTAAGTAATCGCCATTAAGCTAGCAATAATCCACCAAACAAAACCAATACCCAAGACGACATAATGAGGTGTCGTTAAGTGATTGAGGCTATATGCATCAGGCGAGATGTATAGAAAACTAAGTCCGGTAATAATGATTGCCGGCACAAGGGCAGCAATGCGAGAGTTGCTTCCTGTAAACTGAGTCCACTCCCAAAAACCTAATAGCGTTATTGCAGTTAAAGCGGCAATAAAGCCCATTAGCGGTAATTTAAAAATGCCTAAAATAACCAGGGGAGCTAAAATTAGTGCTGTTATTATTCTCTGTTTCAAACTAACTAGTCCTTATTGAGCTGCCATCAATGCCTTTATTTGTTCACCTGTACAGCCAAAACGACGTTCTCGGTTGATAAACCAAGTTACAGCTTCTACCAAACTGTCTTCATCGAATTCTGGCCAGTACTCTGGTGTAAAGTACATTTCTGCATAAGCCATTTGCCACAACATAAAGTTGCTGATGCGGCACTCTCCACTGGTGCGAATTAAAAGATCCACTTCCGGTAGGTCTGCCATGGTCAAATGCTCAGTGATTAGCTGCTCATTGATATCCTCTACACGAATTTCACCGTTACGTGCTTTTAGCGCTAACGTTTTAGCAGCTTCTGTGATGTCCCATTTACCGCCATAGTTGGCTGCAATGTTGATCACCATACCCGTGTTATCTGCCGTTAGGTTTTCTGCTTCTACAATTTTCTTTTGTAGACGCTCACTAAATCGACTGGTATCACCGATCACGCGCAACCGTAAGTTATTTTTGTGTAGTTTTTTTACTTCACTAGACAGGACCGTGATAAACAGTTCCATCAAAAGACCCACTTCTTCCTCCGGACGACGCCAGTTTTCACTACTAAAAGCAAACAGCGTCATGGCTCTAATGCCTAGTTTTGAAGCAGCAGCCACGGTCTTACGAACGGCACTAACGCCTTTTTTATGACCAAATACGCGAGGTTTTCCTTTGGACTTAGCCCAACGGCCATTACCGTCCATAATGATGGCAATATGCTTAGGAAGGGAATCAGAGAAGGCTTGAGAATTTTGCATAGGGAGTTAATTGAGTTCCATCAGTTGGATAGACTAACATAAAAAAACGCTGAGCTGTGAGCACAGCGTTTTCCAACAGTGATGTGTGTGGGAGTATTAAACTTCCATCAACTCTTTTTCTTTTGCAGCAAGAACTTCATCGATCTTCTTAACTGCAACGTCAGTTAGCTTTTGAATTTCGTCTTGTGCTTTACGGTCTTCATCTTCAGAGATTTCTTTATCTTTTAGAAGCGCTTTAAGATCGTTGTTTGCGTCACGACGGATGTTACGAACAGCAACACGACCACCTTCAGCTTCACCACGAACGATCTTAACTAGGTCTTTACGACGTTCTTCCGTTAGCGGTGGAAGTGGAACGCGGATGATAGTGCCAGCTGACATAGGGTTTAGACCAAGGTCAGACGTCATGATCGCTTTTTCTACTTTCGGCGTCAGCTCTTTATCAAAAACCGTGATTGCAAGTGTACGTGCATCTTCAGCAATAACGTTTGCTACTTGGTTTAGAGGTGTTGCTGCACCGTAGTATTCTACAGAAATACCAGATAGTAGGCTTGGGTGTGCACGACCTGTACGAATTTTAGAAAGGTTGTTCTTAAGCGCTTCAACGCTTTTATCCATGCGCTCTTGCGCGTCTTTTTTGATTTCGTTAATCACAGTTTCACCTTAAAAATGTCATCTTTCCTGAAGAAAGCCTAAAACGGTTGAGCAAAGCAAGCACCACCCTAACGCTTTGGAGTGGCACCTTAAGCCAAGCTTATTCGTTGATGAGCGTGCCTTCTGCTTCGCCCATAACCACGCGACGTAGTGCGCCTGGCTTGTTCATATTAAATACGCGGATTGGCATTTTGTGGTCACGAGCTAGCGTAAACGCCGCCAAGTCCATAACTTTCAGCTCTTTATCCAGAACTTCTGCATAAGATAGCTTATCATACAGCTCTGCGTCTGGGTTTGCTACAGGGTCAGCAGTAAATACACCATCAACTTTCGTCGCTTTTAGTACGACATCCGCTTCAATTTCGATACCACGTAAACAAGCAGCAGAATCCGTTGTAAAGAACGGGTTACCAGTACCAGCAGAGAAGATGACAACTCGGCCTTGGCGAAGCTCACGGATCGCATCAGCCCAATTATAGTCGTCACATACGCCTTTTAGAGGGATTGCAGACATAACGCGCGCATTTACGTATGCACGGTGAAGAGCATCACGCATCGCTAGGCCATTCATTACTGTAGCAAGCATACCCATGTGGTCACCAACTACGCGGTTCATACCAGCTTCAGCTAGGCCTGCACCACGGAACAAGTTACCGCCACCGATAACTACACCAACCTGAACACCCAGTTCAACCAGTTCTTTAACTTCTTGTGCCATACGGTCAAGGACCGCAGGATCAATACCAAAACCGTCTTCACCTTGAAGAGCTTCACCACTCAGTTTTAATAGAATACGTTGATACGCTGGTTTAGGGTTCGTAGTCATGGAGTTTACCTTCCAAAGAGAGTTGTTGATTAACAGTCATGAATAGACACAACTTCAGTTATGGCTATTCATCACGGCTAATCGTTCACTGCTCATAAAAAGACCGCAGCCTTGGCTACGGTCTAATCTTTATACAGTCTCTAAGGATTAACCTTTTTGAGCTGCTGCAACTTCTTCAGCGAAGCTCATTTCTTCTTTCTTCTCGATACCTTCACCTACTTCTAGGCGAACGAACGTAGAAACTGAAGCGCCTTTTTCTTTCAGCATTTCGCCTACAGTTTTCTTAGGCTCCATGATGAAAGCTTGACCTGTTAGAGAGATCTCGCCAGTGAATTTCTTCATGCGGCCAACAACCATCTTCTCAGCGATTTCAGCAGGCTTGCCTTCGTTCATTGCGATTTCAACTTGAACCGCTTTCTCTTTTTCTACTACGTCAGCTGGTACGTCTTCTGGGTTAACGAACTCTGGCTTAGAAGCAGCAACGTGCATTGCAACGTGCTTAAGAGTTTCTGCGTCGCCTTCACCAGCAACAACAACACCGATTTTCTCACCGTGACGGTAAGAAGCGATTGCAGTGCCTTGAACGTATTCTACGCGACGGATAGTGATGTTTTCACCGATTTTAGCTACTAGAGCTACACGTGCGTCTTCGAATTGTGCTTGTAGTTCTTCAACAGAAGCTTTTGAAGCTAGAGCTGCAGCTGCAACTTCTTCTGCGAATGCAGTGAAGTTACCGTCTTTAGCAACGAAGTCAGTTTGGCAGTTAACTTCAAGAAGAACAGCAACGCCGTTTTCTTCTTTGATGATGATTGCGCCTTCAGCTGCAACGTTACCAGCTTTCTTAGCTGCTTTCGCTGCGCCAGATTTACGCATGTTTTCAATTGCTAGTTCGATGTCAGCGTTTGCTTCTACAAGCGCTTTCTTACATTCCATCATGCCAGCGCCAGTACGCTCGCGAAGTTCTTTAACTAGAGCAGCAGTTACAGTTGCCATTCTGTCTTCCTCGTTTGATTCGAAATAAGGTAAAAAACAGGGGCCTAACATTGTCGGCCCCCATTGCTAACTATAACTTAGTTTATGCTACACAAAGGTTTCACATAGACCAAGTGTGACACAGAGCCGCTATTATTCAGCTTCTACGAAACCGTCTTTTTCAGCAACTGCAGCTACGTCTTTGTTACGACCTTCAGATACTGCTGAAGCAGCAGCATTCAGGTATAGCTGTACAGCGCGGATCGCGTCGTCGTTACCTGGGATTACGTAGTCAACGCCGTCTGGGTTAGAGTTAGTATCTACCACAGCGTATACTGGAATACCTAGGTTGTTAGCTTCTTTAATTGCAATGTGTTCGTGATCAGCGTCGATTACGAATAGAGCGTCTGGTAGGCCGCCCATGTCTTTGATACCACCAAGAGATTTCTCTAGCTTCTCCATTTCGCGAGTACGCATTAGAGCTTCTTTCTTAGTTAGTTTGTCAAAAGTACCGTCTTGAGATTGAGTCTCTAGTTCTTTTAGACGCTTGATAGACTGACGAACTGTTTTGTAGTTTGTAAGCATACCGCCTAACCAGCGGTTGTTTACGTAAAACTGGTTGCTTGCGATTGCAGCTTCTTTAACAGCTTCAGATGCAGCGCGCTTAGTACCTACGAATAGAACCTTACCTTTCTTCTCGCCAACTTTAGCTAGTTCAGCTAGAGCGTCGTTGAACATTGGTACAGTTTTTTCTAGGTTGATGATATGAACTTTGTTACGAGCGCCAAAGATGAATGGCTTCATTTTTGGGTTCCAGTAACGAGTCTGGTGACCGAAGTGAACACCAGCTTTTAGCATATCGCGCATTGATACAGTTGCCATTTTAAAATCCTCTATGGGGTTAGGCCTCCACATTCCCCATAACTCCGACCAAGCTTCTGCTCAGCACCCCGGAATATGTGACGGAATGTGTGTGATTTAAAGATAAAAGGTTATTCGGATGAAGCTTGCTTCGCCGCTTAACTTTGCTAAACGAAGAGAACAGTCCTCTATTCCGGCGCGCTTTATACCATATTTTAGCTCACTGTGGCTAGTAAAAATTATTTCTTCACCGAGCCACTTTCTCCTATTTATAAGCAAAACTTTAAACATATGATCGAATTAAGAATGATGCATATTCCTATCTAACTTGGGTTAACGCCCCGATGTCTGATAGAATGCGGCCATTCGCACGTTTACGTGCTTAGGAATAAGTAGAGAAAGCCAATGTCAATCAAGATTAAAACTGCTGAAGAAATAGAACGCATGCGCATTGCGGGCAAGCTAGCCGCAGAGATTCTAGAAATGATCGAACCACACATCAAAGTTGGTGTGACGACAGAAGAGTTAAACAAAATCTGTCATGAGTACGCTCTAGAAAAAGGTGCATACTCTGCTCCGCTTGATTACCATGGTTTCCCTAAGTCGATCTGTACTTCAATCAACCATATCGTATGCCACGGTATTCCAGCGGAAAAAGACGAAATCGGTAGCAACGGCCAAATGAAGCCGGCGGTACTAAAAGATGGTGACATCTTAAACGTTGATATTACCGTAATCGTTCCAAATGATGAGAATGCCGATCTGAGCGTGCGTCCTCAGGGTTACCATGGTGACACTTCTAAGATGTTCCTAGTCGGTGATGTTTCGCCTGCAAACAAACGTCTGTGCATGGTAGCTCAAGAAGCACTGTATGTTGGTATGCGTACCGTTAAGCCAGGTTCAACGGTTGGTGACATCGGTACAGCTATCGAGAAGTACATCAAAGAGAACAACAAGAACAATCCTCGCAACAAGTTTTCTATTGTGAAAGACTTCTGTGGTCACGGTATCGGCGATGAGTTCCATGAAGAACCACAAGTGGTTCATTACAAGAACAAAGACCGCCGCGTATTAAAAGAAGGCATGTGCTTTACTATTGAGCCGATGATTAACGCTGGTAAATTTGGTTGCTCTGTTGATGCACAAGATGACTGGACTGTTTACACGGGCGACGGCAAGAACTCTGCGCAATGGGAACATACCATTGTAGTAACAAAAGAAGGTTGTGAAGTACTGACGCTTCGTAGCGACGATACGATTCCTCGCCTAATGAAAAACGCGTAAAGCTGACGACCACTCGTTGTTTACTATATCCCTGCTTCGGCGGGGATATTTTTTATCTGCCGCAAATTTGTTAGATTGTTATTAGATTAGCTTGCACGGATGGCAAATATGACACTTCAGTCCCCTCTTACCTTTTCCGATGAACAAATCAATATCGGTGAACTCAAACAAGAATTAGAGAAGTTTAGCTCTAATCAAAACCAAGAGTTTCTCAATCATCATCCGGTAACAAGCTTGGTTTTAGCCAGAGCTGAATATATGGATCTGCTTCTCAATCGTTTGTGGCAACATTTTGGTTTCAAGGATATTTACAACATTTCCCTAGTTGCCGTTGGTGGCTACGGACGAGGCGAGCTGCATCCGCTCTCCGATATCGATATTTTGATTCTGTCGAACAATAAACTGCCAACCGCGTTAGAAGCAAAAATCAGCGAATTCATTACGCTGTTGTGGGATTTAAAACTCGAGGTCGGACACGCTGTTCGCACCGTTACTGAATGTGCTGAAATTGGTAAAGCCGATCTAACGGTCGCGACAAACCTGCAAGAAGCGCGACTGCTGTGTGGAAGCGAGGACACCTTTCAGGCACTGAAGAAAGTCGTGTTATCAGACTCCTTCTGGCCAAGTGAGACGTTTTACCGCGCTAAAATTCAAGAGCAGCGCGAACGCCATGCGCGTTACCACGACACGACCTACAACTTAGAACCGGACATTAAATCAACCCCTGGCGGGCTGCGCGATATTCATACATTAAGCTGGGTCGCTCGACGTCACTTTGGTGCGACTTCATTGTTAGAAATGAGCCGATACGGATTTTTAACTGACGCAGAATACCGAGAATTGGTTGAATGTCAGGACTTCCTTTGGCGAGTACGTTTCGCTCTGCACATGGAGCTTCGCCGCTATGACAACCGCTTGACCTTTGCCCATCAAGCACAAGTTGCGGAAAATCTAGGCTACGTCGGAGAAGGCAATCGAGGCGTAGAAATGATGATGAAAGAGTTCTACCGCACGCTTCGTCGTGTGGCAGAGCTCAATAAAATGCTACTCAAACTCTTTGACCAAGCGATCATTAATGGTGGGGCGACAGAAAGTGCCGAGATTCTCGATACGGACTTTCAACGTCGCGGTTCTTTAATTGAAGCGCGGAAACCCGCATTGTTCCAAGCTCGCCCAGAAACTATTCTGGATATGTTCTTACATATTGCTAACGACTCAACTATTGAAGGGGTGAGCCCACCAACGCTGCGTCAACTGCGCACCGCCCGCCGTCGGCTCAACAAGTTTTTGCACACCATTCCTGCTGCGCGTGAAAAGTTCATGGCGTTATGTCGTCACCCTAATGCTCTGCACAAAGCATTCAGTCTCATGCACCGATTAGGGGTTATGGCGGCCTATTTACCGCAATGGAGTCAGATTGTTGGTCAAATGCAGTTTGACTTATTCCATGCCTACACAGTTGATGAACACAGTATTCGCTTACTTAAACACATCAACACTTTTAGTGACCCAGAAAATCATGCGAAGCACCCAATTTGCTGTGACGTCTACCCTCGAATGCAAAAGAAAGAGCTGCTGATTATTGCCGCTATTTTCCATGATATCGGGAAAGGTCGTGGCGGCGATCACTCGATTATCGGTGAAGGAGAAGCGTACGACTTCTGCATTGAGCATGGTTTATCGAAGCCCGAAGCGAAACTTGTCGCTTGGTTGGTAAGACATCATCTATTAATGTCTGTCACCGCACAGCGCCGAGATATTTATGATCCCGATGTCATTACCGAGTTTGCCAAAAAAGTCAGAGACGAAGAATCTCTCGATTATCTTGTATGCCTGACAGTTGCAGATATTTGTGCAACCAACCCAGAACTTTGGAATGCTTGGAAACGAACTTTACTTGCGGAGCTGTATTACTCCACACAACGTGCTTTACGTAGAGGCCTAGAGAACCCTGTCGATGTGCGTGAGCGAATTCGCCACAATCAACAAATGGCCTCCGCAATGCTGCGCAAAGAGGGGTTTGCCGCGCGCGAAATTGAAGTATTGTGGCAACGCTTCAAAGCTGACTACTTCCTTCGTCATACTCATACGCAAATCGCGTGGCACTGCGAACACTTACTTCGCATGGAAGATCCGACTAAGCCTTTGGTGTTGATCAGTAAAAAAGCCACTCGTGGCGGCACTGAGGTGTTTGTATATACGAAAGACCAGCCTGCTTTATTTGCGACGGTCGTGGCGGAGTTAGATAGGCGTAATTTTAATGTACACGACGCACAAATCATGACCAGCAAAGATGGGCACGTGATTGATACCTTTATGGTACTCGATCAACATGGCGAAGCGATCGATGAGTCTCGTCACGCCGCGGTGATTAAACACCTCACTCATGTACTGGAGGCAGGCCGACCAACCAAGATTAAAACGCGCCGTACTCCGAACAAACTTCAGCACTTTAATGTGAAAACCAAAGTCGACTTCTTACCAACCAAAGGTAAAAAACACACTTTAATGGAGTTTGTCGCGCTAGACACACCAGGGCTGTTGGCCAAAGTAGGCCGTACGTTTGCTGATTTAAATATCAACCTTCACGGTGCCAAAATCACCACCATTGGTGAGCGAGCAGAAGACTTGTTTATTTTAACCAGTGATGCAGGGGGAAGATTAAGTGAAGAACAGCAAGATGAGCTAAGAGAGAGATTGATCGAAAAGTTATCTGATGAGGTCGCAGCTTAGATCAAACCTGCCAATCTTTTCGGTTCAGGGCGAGAGCGATCTTGCCCACAAGTTAAGCATTTTGGCTAAATATCAGCTATCTAGCTCATACATAGGCTGCTACAGTTATATCAATATCAATTCGATGTAATAGAGGTAGCCTATGTATCCCCACCTCACTGGTTTGGGCATTCACGACCCTAAGCAGATTGAACGTTATTCCCTACGCCAAGAAGCACACAAAGACGTACTCAAGATCTATTTCCACAAGCAAAAAGGCGAACTGTTCGCTAAAAGCGTTAAATTCAAATACCCACGCCAAATCAAAAATGTTCTTGTTGATAGTGGCAGTCACAAATATAAAGAAGTAACGGAAATCAACCGTAACCTCACATTAGTCATTGATGAGCTGAATAAAATCACTAAGCCAACGAAACAACCTGAGGTTGATGTAAAAGAGAAAATTCTTTCAGACCTTCGTCATTTAGAAAAAGTCGTTTCGAGCAAGATCGCAGAGATCGAAGCAGATCTTGAAAAACTAAAGTAAAACGTTAAGTCTTAAATATTAAAAAGGGTTAGCATTGATGCTAACCCTTTTTATTTGTACTCAATCATTATCTAGATCTAACTGCGCCGATTATCGGTTCATCCCACTCAAATCGAGTAAACAATTGCTGCCAAGTTTCATCAAGATTGGCCGTCATGACAATCTCTTGATCGGTAAATGGATGGACGAACCGTAACTCTGAAGCATGCAGTAGCAGACGATGAGATTCAAACTCTGTGCGATACAGCTTGTTGTGCTTTCCATCCCCGTGCGTTGTATCACCCACGATCGGATGGCGTAGATGTGCCATATGACGACGAAGTTGGTGCTTACGCCCCGTTTTAGGTTTCATCTCAACTAAGCAATAACGCGTTGTAGGAAATTTACCCGTCGAATAGGGAACTTCCACTTTAGCCAACGGCTTATATTCCGTCACCGCTTCTTGCGCTTCTTTTTCTTGTGAAGCGAACTTATCCGCAATCTTGTCTAACTCGACTTTGAGCGCGTAATCCAAGACGCCCTCTTCCTCAATCCAACCGCGTACTACTGCGTGGTATGTCTTTTCCATTTTATGTTCAGCAAACATCGGCATGACTTGTGATGCGACTTCACTCGACAACGCAAACACGAGCACACCAGATGTTGGGCGATCCAGACGATGCAATGGGAACACATGCTGACCAATTTGGTCGCGCAAAGTTTGCATGACAAACTGAGTTTCGTGTTTATCTAACCAACTGCGATGCACTAACATGCCTGCAGGCTTGTTGACCGCTACAAAATATTCATCCTGATAAACGATTTCCAGCTCAACTGGTTCTGAAGATCGCGTTAGTTCTTGTTCTAGCATTCGTTTACTTACACAGTTCGTCAATGGTTCGGATTGTAACGAGCAGCTCGGCGAACTGCGGTTCCTGCTTCCACGCTTCTGAAAAATAGGGCTCGAGAGAAAACCCTCTTGGCAGTGGTTGGTTATTTTTCACTAGTGCGTGCATTCTGGCTATAAAAATCCACTGCAACCACTCATGAGGATGCAATGTATCAATCGCAAATGGCTCCGCACTTTGTAAGGCTTGCTCTGAAGGCATAGTGTATTGCCACAATTTATGCTCTCTAAGCTGCGTTTCAAGTTGGTGAAGTAAGTCGACCAATTGAGTATTTGTTACCATTAATTCTATCTCGAACCTTGAATTAGCCGAGAATGATACCATTTCTTGTGAAAAGAACGTTAGGACGTCGTATTTAATGGAAAACATTCAAACCCTCACTCAACTGTTGAACAACAGCCGCTGTGATTATCAAATCTTCGATCTTGGTCGTCGTATCAAAACCATCGCTAAGAAAGAGTTTGCCGATGTAGAAAAAGGTCAAGCACCGTACCCATTCCCAATGCAGCGTAAAGCACACCTTGCCATCGCTTATTGGAATGAACAAAAGCAACCTTGGATTTGGTTTCTAAAGTTTGAATTGGACGAGCGCGGTTTGTTAAAGCAAGCGGATATCGGCAATTTCATTAAATACGTAGTGGAGGCTATGGGAACACGCCTCAATGATGATATCACTGAAGAGCAACAGCAAAAGCTGTCTAACAACCCATACACTTTCAAACCTTCCGAAGATAAAATGGCCGTGTTTCATAGCCAGGTCCGCGCAAACCTCAATCTTCCTACTAGCCAATATTACGAGCATACACAGCATTACTTCTCTGGAGGTTTAGGCTGGGATAATTGGCAAACTGTAGGTCTGCAAGGTATCACAGACATAGCCGCTCGCCTGGAAAAAGAGCAAAACGGGGTAATGATACGCAAAGCGTTGAACCACCTACCAAATGAGCCACTTTATGCCCTATTAGGTGCGCTTGAGCATGTAGAGCTTCAAGAGCGTTTAGCAGAACGTATCGCGGAAAAGGCACAGCAAGAAATCGCAAGTAGCGAACCTGATCTATTCCTACTTTCAGCACTTATCCGAGCCCTTGCTGGTGCACCAACAGAAGTCGCCTCTCCAGTATTAGATGCGATATTGCATAGCCCTCGTTTAAGCCATCAGGAGGTATTGATTGGTGTGGCGGGTCGCGCTTGGCACTTACTCGCCAATGAAAAGGTAGCAGAACAGTTTTTGCTGCGTTTAGCTCAAACCGGTAATCAAGCCCTATTTAATCAGTTATTTGCCGATTTAGTGATGCTGCCAGAGTTAAGAATGGTGTTATTGCCTTTGCTGCATTCAAACCCATCAGAGGAACTAGCAAATGCGCTAGTAAGCTTACAACAAGCAACAAAAAGCTAAGAAAGGTTCAGGAATGATTGGTGATCTTTTAGCAATTTTAGGGCTCTGCTTTTTCTGTTACCTGTTTTGGCAACAGCGTCGCCAAGCCGAACTCGCAAAAGCGGCCATCACGCGTAAATGTGAGCAATTGGATCTCCAATTAATCAGCATCGCCTTTGGTGCCCATAAACTAAAAACGCCAGACGGAGTCTGGCGTTGGCATACGGTGTATCAATTTGAGTTTTCATCTCTTGGTGACGATTGCTACCAAGGAGAGTTAACCATGGTCGGTTTCAGGCCGCAGAACTTTCACCTACCACCGCATCGCTTGTAAATTCCATTTCAAAGTAAGGACCATATACATCCTTACTTTCTTTTGTTTTAACAAATCCCAGCTTTTTCAGTACCGCCATAGAAGCTTGATGATTGCTATTCACGTTAGCTTTCACCTTATTCAAGCCCAACTCACGGCACGCTTTGGGGAAAAATGCTTTTAGTGCTTCTGTTGCTAACCCTTTACCCCAATATGATTTATCAAAAATAAACCCTAATTCAGGTTCGGAATCGAGATTAGCAATGAACACGTGCCCCATATAGTCACGACTGGTGCTCTCTAGCACTGCCATACTATAAATGTTCTCATCATCCAGTATTTTCTCAAACATCTGTTTGGCAGACGCAACTGTATACGGACCATTCAATTCAGCACGGTTTTTCGCACAGCAATTCAGCATGACGAATTCTAGTTGCAACGACTCATTGTAGGGTAGAAGAAGCATTCTTCTGGTTACTATGGCCACATCTGTTCCTTGATTACAACAAACTTAATCTATCCGCAGATCACAAACTCGATGAGCTGAACATGCTCAATGATTGCGGGCATAACACCTTGTAGAGAAGCCGAAAGTTAAACCAACTGGTTGGAAAGGATATTGATCTGAGTTGTTTTTTATTAAGTGTTATTAGGAATTTATATATTTTGTGATATTGATATCCCCAAGTAACATCGAGATGCTTAATTCAATGAGAACACTGGATATCGTTTTTATATAAGAAAGACCCCGACACATAAGTATCGGGGTCATGGTCTTACTCGCAGCAGTCCGGCTACTAAAAGTGCTCCATGCATCATCCATAATAGTGGCTGATTCCGTCAGCTTATTCCTTACGTCGCCGTCCTAGCGGTGTCCTTATCATCCTGACTGCTAACATTCCTCGTTAGCACACGTCACTTGTTCCTTGAGCGGTGTCCCTTGCATCTTCCTGATGCTGTCCATAACCTCAATCCTAGAGGGGTCCATTGTCTATCCTTAGTCATCAACATCCTATTGATGATCGTATCCTTACAATGTCCTACGCTCCATGCTTGATTAATCATCCTGACCAACCAAATCGTCTTCCTGACGATAACCAAATCCTTGGTGCTTTCCTGTTCCATGTCTGCTTCCTGCTGACAACTCTCAATTTACGCCTTTTCCAAAAATAGACAATCTATCCAAGATAAATATTTGGCTCTCACATTGGTTAACAAGTTGTTAAATCATTATTTATCAGAAACTTAAGCTCTTCAACTTCTCTTTTTCCGCTTACGAAATCGTTTTCTCTCACAACCTATGTAAGAGATCTCTCACACTACACTCTCCAAAATGCCATTCGCCAAATCAGCGCACTCAACGTATGATGATAGATATATCGTTGTTAAGGATTAAAAATGTTAACTCAAGACGTTACTAAAGAATTAGAAGCGGCAATGGAACAGTTGCAACAACAAGGAAAAGAGCCAACCGTAGCGTTAGTGAAAGCACGATTGAAAACGCCAGTTCCAATGCCAGCGTTAATCACCGCAATAAAAAGTTGGAAGAGTGCTCAACGCGTACCCAAGGTTGAAATCGCAGCGCAGCACCACACCGATAATGATCGTCTTGAAGCCCTAGAACGCACCGTAAAAATGCTAGCCATTCGTATTGAAGAGTTAGAAGCGAAACTCAGTGAGAAATCATCATGAAGTTATGGGTAGATGCAGACGCGTGTCCGAAAGTTATTCGCGAAACCATTGTGCGTGCCGCCGAGCGTACAGGGATTGAATGTACGTTTGTCGCTAACCACGTTGTCCCTGTGCCGAAAAGAGACAACATCCACTCGCTGCAAGTCCCTGCGGGATTTGACATCGCAGACAACGAAATCGTCAAGCGTGTGGAAGCCAACGATTTGGTGATCACGTCAGATATTCCGCTTGCAGATGAGGTTATCTCTAAAGGCGCTCAAGCCCTCAGTTCTCGTGGCGAGCTCTATACAAAAGACACCATCAAAGCTCGCCTAAATATCCGCGACTTTATGGAAACCATGCGTTCAAGCGGAATTCAGACTGGTGGGCCCGCCGCGCTTTCTCAAACCGATCGACGCGAATTTGCAAACCATTTGGATCGTATTTTGGCGAAATTTAAGAAGTAACCCTCACTCTATTCAAATTGAGCCAGCAAATCAAAGCCTGGCTCATTCCTGAAAATTCATTCTCAGCATTGCACCCAAAGCGTGCTCTTACTCCCATTTGTTTTGTTCTGTTTGTTTTTCATCTCGCTCGCCATAGCTTCAATATGCAACGTGGTTTATTTTGAACGACGTTTTTAATAAGTGTATAGAGAATAATGGGCTTTAACATCGTTTCCAGTGGAAGCTACCTGCCAACGAATCAATGGTCTGATCGAGAGATGGATCGCTTCCTAAAATTAGCGCCAGGGACCTGCCGAAATAAATTCGACGTTGAATATCGTCATGTAGCCAATACAAAAGAGACCGCTATTTACATGGCAATGCAGGCAATAGAGCAGTGTTTAGGAAACACACATACCTTAAGCTCCGTTGATCTTCTTATCTACGCTAGCGGCACACACCACCAGTCTCTACCCTACGACGCCTCAGCGGTTCTCGCCGCGTTAGACGCTCCAACATGGCTAGAAAGCTTTGATTTGAACAGCACCTGTTTATCCTTTCTCTCTGCGCTTGATCTTGCTCAGAGTCTATTCTTAGCAAAACGGTACCGTCGGATTCTTATTGTCACCAGCGAACTCGCCACTGGCATCACACTGAATCGAAATTTTACGCTCAAACCAGAAGTTGCAACCTTATTCGCGGACGGTGCCGCCGCATTTTTGCTCGAAGAACACGACGATGATGGATTGCTCACCAGTCACTTTGAAACGCATCATACCGGGTATTCATTTTGTCAAATTAAGGGCGGAGGTAGTCATATCAACCCGCATACCTCCGAGCATCAAGCCTATTTAAAAAGTTGCCAGTTTGAAATGGAGGGCAAAGCACTCTTTAAACATGTGCGTAAAGCCTTACCAGCGTTTCTAAAAAAAGGGTTTGACGCCTCTCCGGTAACACTCGGCGATATTGATTATTTTCTTCCTCATCAAGCCAGCGCGCATGGATTAAAAAAACTGCCTTCACTCACCGGGCTACCAACAGAGAAAACCGTTAATCACTTTTCGACTTTGGGAAACCAAGTCGCCGCCTCACTCCCAATTAACTTACACTGGCTGCGTAATCAGCCAGAAACCGCAGGAAAACATGTGTTATTAGCTGGCACCGCCGCAGGGTTGTCGCTAGGGATGGGAGTGCTAAAACTATGAAGATATTGGTCACTGGTGGCAGCGGGATGTTGGGTAGCGCAATTCTGAGAATGTTTCACCAGCAGCATGAACTGCATTTTATAGCACGAAATACAGTCATCGCTAAACAACTCGCCGAGCAATTCGATGTTATACCCCATATAGTCGATTTAAGAGACCACTCAGCAGTTCATGCGGTATGCCAAGGTATGGATGCAATCATCCATTGTGCCGCTCTCTCAAGCCCATGGGGAAAGTGGCAGGCGTTTTATCAAGCCAATGTAGATGCCACCAAAAACCTCGTCAATGCGGCTAATACCCATCAAATCTCGCGTTTTATCCATATTTCCTCCACCAGCGTCTACTTTGACCATCAAGACCGTTGGAATATTCGAGAAACCGACGCCATAGCTTCATACTGGTGTAATGATTACGCACACACAAAATATCTATCAGAAATTGAAGCCGTAAAAGGTCGAAGTAAAGCGATCATTTTAAGACCGCGTGGCATTTTTGGACCCAATGATCGCGCGATTATCCCAAGAGTGCTTAAGGCGATAAAAAACAACACTCTGCTTCTGCCATCGGGTAGAAATCCTGTGGTTGATCTGACCTATGTCGACAACGTTGCCCATGCAGCGATGCTCGCTTGCACTCAGGCAGGCCAACTTCAGCATGGTGATGTGTTCAACATTTCCAACAACGAACCAATGCCAATTGAGACTGTTCTGCAAGCTTTATGTGAGGGGTTAAACCTAAAAATAACGTTACAATCATTACCATACGGCGTTGTATCACCATTATTAAAGCTCAGTGAGCAAATACGAAGGCACTTACCACATCAGCCAGAACCAAGGCTCACCTCATACAGCGCAGGATTGTTTAACTATCATCAAACTCTGGATATCAGCAAGGCGAAACAAACACTGAATTACCAACCGCTTTTTTCAATTCAAGAAGGAATACAGCAGTATGCAAACTGGTCTAAAAATAAAAATCTTTGAGGTTGGACACTGCGTACACCCAGGCTTTGTTGTCAAACCAGGTTCTGGTATCAAGCCTAGAGCATTTCCGGCAGCCGTTGCGTTAATTCAGCACCCAACACAAGGCAACATCCTGTTTGACACGGGATATCACGAGCATTTTTTTAGCGCGACTCGTCCCTTCCCTGAACGTTTTTATGCTTGGACAACACCTTGTCGCTATAACAAAGAACACGGAATTGTTGCGCAGTTAGCAAAAGAAAGTCTCAAACCTCATGATATTGAACACTTAGTACTCTCCCACTTCCATGCTGATCACATTGCTGCCGTGTCTGAGTTTTCCCACTCTCAATTGCATTGCCAACAAAAAGGGGTGGATGCAATTACTAAGAGTGGTCGAATTGGAGGCGTAAGAAAAGGATACCTAAAAGCTCTACTTCCTCCACAACTTGAATCTAACTTATTCATTCATAGTGATTTTTCTGTACCAATCAGCCAAATTATTCCTCAGTGCCAAGGTGTTAATTTGCTCTGTAAAGACATGTTCGACGACGGATTCATTTATATGGTTAGCTTGCCAGGCCATGCTGCGGGTCAAGTGGGCTTGCTAGTTAAAAGAGACCAAAGTTGGCTGTTCTTACTCGCCGATGCATGCTGGTTAATCGAGAGCTTGAGTGAAAATATCGATCAACATTGGCTGGCGAACATGCTTTGCGATGATACAAAAGCCTATAAAAACACCCTCTCCGAGTTGAGAAGTTGCTACCAACAAACCCACCACTTTGTTCGCTTCGTGCCTTCACATTGTCAGGAAACTATCCAGCAGCTAATCAAAGAAGGATGGATGAAGTGAGAACGCTTATCTCAGAATTCTGGCGAACCCGCTACCGCCCCTTCGGCTCAAGGGAACAAGTCGAAACATGGCAGCAACAACACTTAACGCAACACTTGGATTGGGTATGCCGTCATTCACCGTATTACCGCTCACTTCAAGGTGCACCACTCAGTGATTTCCCTATCATGAATAAGCAAACCATGATGGAGAACCTTTCAGAGTTGAATACGAAAGGCTTAGATGCTGAACAGCTAATGCAACAAGCACTCGAAGCAGAACAGTCACGCAACTTCGCCGCTTCGAAAGTTGGCGATGTTACTGTTGGGCTTTCTTCGGGCACATCAGGCATACGCGGGTTGTTTCTTGCTGACAAACAGGAAACGCAACTGTGGGCTGGCAATATATTGGCTCGCCTGTTGCCCAACCTATGGCAAAAGCACCGAATTGCGCTAGCCTTGCGCGCCAACAGCCCACTGTATAAATCCGTCGCGAAAGGCCCTGTCACATTCTTTTATGCGGATTTAACTAAACCTTACCAAGAATGGATAAAAGAGCTAGATGAGTTCCAACCCACGCTTTTAGTTGGTAGTGCGCAAGCTCTTCAGCTCTGCGCCCAGTTCAGCGGTCAATTTGGTCAACCCGAAATTCAACCACAGCGGATCATTTCTGGTGCAGAAGTCCTAACTGAGAGTGACCGTCACTTTATTTCTCAACGGTTCGACAGCGAACTCCATGAAGTCTATCAATGTACCGAAGGTTTTCTTGCATGTACTGATCAGCATGGACAAATGCGCTGGAATCAGGATGTTATTTACATCGAAAAACATTGGCTGAATACCGAACGTACTCATTACAGCCCAATTATCACCGATTTTCGTCGTAAAACTCAGCCCATTATTCGTTATCAGCTCGACGATATTATTGAGAATAAACAGGATAATGGCGTATTTGAACCTCTTGGCACGATTGCCGGACGATGTGGTGATCGCCTCACGCTAAACGCAAACCACGTCCCAGTTACGGTGTTACCAGATCTCATCTACCGCGCTATAACACTATCTGCCAAAGGTCGCGTGGATTACCGAATCACCCAAACAGGGTCACAAGCCATTCAAATTGAAGCGGATGTTCACCACCATCGGGTTATACACCAAGCCTTGATAAAGTTGTTTGACCAATTGCGGCTTGATCCTGTCAGATTTAGTTACCGCCCTGCGCCTATTTGGACGCCAATGAATAAACAACGACGTGTGGTGAACATATGCGGGTCTTAATCACCGGAGCCCGAGCACCAGTTGCACTAGAGTGGGCAACCATGTGTATGCATCATGGGCATGAAGTAATTCTCACCGATTCGCTAAAAAAGCCTCTGGGATCGTTTTTGCGAGGTATCGAGTCTTATATACCCACCGCTTCACCTCGATTTGCGTTTCCCACCTATCAACAGCAGATCCTAAAAATCATTACTCAGATGCGTATTGATATAGTGATACCCACTTGTGAAGAAGTTTATTACTTGGCTCATGTTGCCAAACAATGCCCAGAAGTAGATTTTTTTCTGCCCAATGTGGGACTACTCAATGCCCTGCACAACAAGTTGACCGTCTTTGAACAGCTTCAGGGTTTGCCAGAAATCACACTTCCAAAAACTCGTTTGGTCGCTGATAAAAGTGAGATTGAAATTAATAAGAGGACCGTTCTAAAGCCCGTTTACTCTCGGTTTGGCGGGCAAGTCATAAGAGATGTGACGACTCAGTCTATTTCTGCCGCCACGATATCGCCCCTTTTTCCTTGGGTTCAGCAACAAAAAATCCAAGGGACTCCGGTGTGTAACTATGCCATTTTTGAACATGGTGAACTTAAAGCACACCAAGCTTATGTACCGAAATACTGTGTAAACAGCTCGGCCGCCAGTGCTTTTCAGCCGATCTCGTGCGAACGACTAGATAGATTTATCGCAACTTTTGGTAAACGTCATACTTATCATGGGCAAGTGTCGTTTGACTTCATCAAATCACAAGATGAACTCTACGTGATTGAATGTAACCCAAGAGCCACTAGTGGTTTGCACCTACTCTCGTCTAGATGCAGTCAACTGCTCCCTAATATGGCATTTACTGCCCCTTCCAAACAGCGACTGCATCATTTAGGGCCAATAACACTCATCGCTGAAGGAGGGTTATCCCTGTTCAAGGCTCGAACTTGGCAAGATTGGTGGTCTGGAGTGAATGTGATGCAACAGCATAACTTACCGGTCGGGAGCCAAATCCGGAGTATGTTTGAATTACTCCGGTTAGCTAGGCAGAACAAGACGAAGTGGAGCAACGCTTCTACCGTTGATATTGAGTGGAATGGAGAGGCATTGAACTAATGACGCTTTCCTCTCAAGAATGGCATAAAACCTTTATCACTCTTATGCAGTCGAATCCCATTGATGAATGCACAGCAAGCTTTGGTTGCTACTATATCGATGATGTTGCCATTCCCTACTCCGTAACACCAAAAATACCAAACAACTGTTATGCCGTGTCCCCTATGACACTGCTTAGTGGCTACGCCGAAGAAGAGCTTCACAAAGTCAAAAATGTGGCTGTTCGATGGGTATGTAAGTTACTTATTAATATGACTAAACCAATCTTATCATTGGCTGGATTGGATCAAGTCCAAACTCTCAACAATCAGTGCTTGTCCACCAATATGTATAGCGAACAATGGGCAGCCTTAAATCTCGATGAACTGCGTCGCGTCGCACTCGATCAATACCCCACCTTTCCCTTGGTGCTTCGCTCCATTAACCAACGTCAACAATCACGCTTTATTCAGCGATTAGAGCAGCAGCAATGGCAAAGCTTGGTAACACGACAAGTGTATTTACTTGATGATTGGCAAGCGTTCAGCTTCAACCGAGATTTAACGAAAGACTTCAAACTGCTTAATGATAAAGATTGGCAGTTTAGGCCACTGACCACTGATGAAGAGTTTCAGCGTGCCAAAGAGTTATATGACATGCTTTACCTTGATAAATACAGCCTCAATAACATCCAGTTTTCAACCCAATATTTAAAACAGGTGAGCCAGAACAAATTAGTACATTTAGTGGGACTGTTTTATCAAGAAGAGATGCTGGCTACGTTAGGCATTGTAGAAATTGATAATGATATGACTTGCCCAATTTTTGGCTACGATACCAATAAGCCGCAACGCCTCGCATTGTATCGTCGAATATCGGCCTATACCATCCGCCATGCAATGATATACCAGCGTCGCTTTAATATGAGCTCAGGCGCTCCGGCTTTTAAACGCAACAGAAAAGCCCGGCCAGAAATTGAATTTAGCTATGTTTATATTGCGCACTTACCTTGGTACAAACGCATAATTTGGAAAAGCTTGTGCTGGCTCACTCAGCACTTTTATCGCCCTTTGTTGATGCGTTTTCAGCTATAAACCGACATCTATAATCAGGTAAGCCTGCGTACACAGTCTCAATCGATAAAAAAGCCTGCGACGTTCGCAGGCTTTTTATAATGGAGCTGTGTGAGGTAACCGTTTTCTACGGTGTGTAGTATGTTGCTGCGCCAGGGCCTACTGGTAAACCAAATACGAATACCCATAGGTAGAACAGCACACTCCAACCTACAATGAAGCAGATTGAGTAAGGTAGCATGGTCGCGATCAGCGTACCGATACCTAAGTTCTTCATGTAACGAGTCGCTACGGCAAGAATCAAACCAAAGTAGCTCATCATTGGAGTAATGATGTTTGTCGTCGAGTCACCAATTCGGTAAGCAGCCTGAATCGTTTCCGGTGCATAACCAACAAGCATCAACATAGGAACAAAAATCGGAGCCGTTACTGCCCACTGTGCCGATGCCGAACCAATCATTAGGTTGATAAAGCCACACATCAGGATGAAGGCAAAGAACAACATTGGGCCAGTTAAGCCAATTTCTTGCAGGAAGCTAGCGCCAGCAACCGCGAATACCTGACCGAAGTTAGTCCATTTAAAGAAAGCAACGAACTGAGCCGCAAAGAAAACTAATACAATGTACATGCCCATAGAAGACATAGATTTCGCCATTGCATCAATTACATCGCGATCCGTCTTCATCGTGCCAACAACTTTACCAAACACAAAGCCTGGAATAGCAAAGAACACAAAGATGAATGCCACGATACTTTTCAGGAATGGTGAACCTGCAATTGTACCTGCATCAGAACGTAGAATGCCGTCTTCTGGAACAACCGTCCAAGCAAGCAGCGCTGAAACAACCAGTACAGCAACACCTGCTAGTTTTAGGCCTTTCTTCTCAATGTCTGTTAAGCCACCCATTTTGTCGTTCGACAAATCTTCTGAGGCTTCTTCTTCACTGTATTTGCCAAGCTTTGGCTCAACAATTTTTTCAGTAACAAACGCACCTGTGATTGCAATGAAGAATGTCGACACAAACATGAAGTACCAGTTAACTTCTGGACCAACAGTGTAAGTTGGGTCAATCATTTGCGCCGCCGTTTCAGTAATGCCTGACAACAGCGGGTCAACCGTACCAATAAGTAGGTTTGCTGAGTAACCACCAGATACACCAGCGAACGCCGCAGCAAGACCGGCAAGTGGGTGACGACCTAAAGAATGGAACAGCATTGCAGCCAGTGGAATAAGTACCACATAGCCAAGCTCTGATGCCGTATTTGAAATGATACCCGCGAAAACGACCGTCACTGTTACCATGCGTTGTGATGCCCCCATGACTAAGCCACGCATTGCTGCAGATAGCAAGCCTGAGTATTCAGCAATAGCAACACCCAACATCGCAACCAATACCGTACCCAAAGGTGCAAAGCCGACAAAGTTTTTCACTAGATTGGTAACGATTAGTTCAAGGCCATCAGCGTTAAGCAAGCTAACGACATGAATCATGCCATCCGCGGCACGACCTTTTGCACCCTCAGGACGAGGGTCAACTACGGAAACTTCGAAGTATCCTGCAATACCCGACATCACCAGAATGGCTAAACAGAAAATGGCAAATAGTGTGATCGGGTGGGGTAATAAGTTCCCCAAATATTCGACAGTATCCAAAAAGCGCGTAAACAGCGGCTTCTTAGGCGAGTTTTGTTTAATTGAATCAGATGAACTCATCTGTTCCCTCCTTGTTTTTATTCCTATGCAAATGTGACAAAAATGTCAAAAAGCGTGCGAAGGGTACTTGAGTAGAAGGTCAAATAAAAGCCCTAAATGTTACAAACTGTGACGAACAGAGGCATTTATAACCAACATTGAATAAAAATGTAGATATTTCATCCATGTAAGATAATTAACTCAACATTATCAATTAAACAAAACCATAAGTTAGATATATGCAGGTTGATTACTTTTGCACAGCTTTGAATCTCGGGTTCGTTTTACAAATGACATAAAGACGCCCTCTCCGTTTTACAATCTGGCAATCCGGATGACGACTTTTTGCACTTTTTAATGATTTTACTACCTTCATGATTTATTCCTTTTCGCTCTTAAATTGACCAAAACGACGGTTGAAGTTCGCAATGCGACCTTCGGTTTGTACAACGCGCTGTTTACCGGTGTAGTACGGGTGAGAAGCTGATGACACATCTAACGTAAAGTAAGGGTAAGTTTTGCCATCTTTCCATTCGATGGTTCTCTCCGTTTTCAACGTAGAACCAACGACAAAGTACTTATCTACACTGGTGTCGTGGAACACCACAGGACGATATTCAGGATGGATTCCTGGTTTCATAATACTTTTCCTTTCAATTGAACTGTTATGTTATAACGTTTTAATTAATAATCATTATCAACAAGAAAAGCAAGAGAAATTTGTGATACTTTCATCTCAATGAATTCTTAAAGATGTCCACCATGTATTCCATCGAACCCATCGGCGTCATTGAGACACCGTACAAAGAAAAGTTTGCAGTTCCGCGCCAACCACGCTTAGTACCAGAGGCTAAAGCACGCGTAAAACTGTTAGGTGCAGCAAATAGCCCTGAAGCAGTGCGTGGGCTAGAACAGTTCTCTCACGTTTGGTTGTTGTTTCTATTTGATCAGAATCTGGAAGCTGGTTGGAAACCAACTGTACGTCCGCCACGATTAGGCGGCAATGAACGAATTGGTGTCTTTGCCTCGCGCTCGACTTTCCGTCCAAACGGAATCGGAATGTCAGCCGTTGAAGCGAAAGGAGTCACTAAGCAAGGCGATCAAATCTATCTTGATTTAGGCAGTGTAGATCTCGTGGATGGGACACCGATTGTGGATATTAAGCCTTATATCCCCTATTCGGATTCTATTTCGGAAGCACAAGGCGGATACGCAGACCAAGAGCCAGAAAAGTCACAAGTCACCTTTTCTGCTCAAGCATTAGCAACGATAGAAAATCGATCCGATACTGACTATGTAAGATCAGTCATTGAACAAGTTCTGGCACAAGATCCTCGCCCTGCATATAAGAAAAACAAGCCGGACGACAAAGAATATGCGGTAAATTTGTTCGACTTGAACGTAAAGTTCACAGCAACAAGCAACTTAATAACGGTTACCGCTATTGAAAGCTTTTGACAAACGCAATTGGCTGATATTATAGACGGCTAACAAATTTCCCTTTCGGGAACTCCCATACTCCTGCTTATTCAAGCTTGAGTATCTAACTTAAATAAACGGATAAATTTAATGCGTACCAGTAATTATCTTCTTTCTACTCTGAAGGAGACTCCAAACGACGCAGAAGTAGTGAGCCACCAGCTCATGCTACGTGCAGGTATGATCCGTAAGCTGGCTTCAGGTTTATACACCTGGCTACCTACTGGTCTACGTGTACTGCGTAAAGTCGAAAACATCGTTCGTCAAGAAATCGACAATGCAGGCGCAGTCGAAACTTTGATGCCCGTTGTTCAGCCGTTTGAACTATGGGAAGAGACAGGCCGCAGCGAAAAGATGGGCCCTGAGCTACTTCGCTTTACTGACCGTCATGTTCGTCCGTTTGTACTTAGCCCAACCGCTGAAGAAGTGATCACAAGCCTTGTTCGCAATGAAGTGAGCTCTTACAAACAGCTTCCGCTAAACCTGTACCAAATCCAAACTAAATTCCGTGACGAACGACGCCCACGTTTTGGCGTAATGCGTTCACGTGAATTCTCAATGATGGATGCGTACAGCTTTGACATTGATAAAGACGGACTACAAAAGTCATACGACGCAATGCATGATGCTTACTGTAAAGCATTCGATCGCATGGGTCTGGATTACCGTCCTGTACTTGCAGATAGCGGTGCTATCGGTGGTAGCGGCTCTCAAGAGTTCCACGTACTGGCTGAAAGCGGCGAAGATATCATCGCATTTTCTAGCGAGTCAGATTACGCGGCAAACATTGAAAAAGCAGAAGCACTAGCTCCAGCCTCTGAGGCTGCGGCACCAACACAAGAAATGACGTTGGTTGATACGCCAAACGCGAAAACAATCGCTGAATTGGTTGAGCAGTTCGAACTACCAATTGAAAAAACAGTGAAAACACTGTTTGTGAAAGCATCTGACGAAGTTGATGCGCCAATCATCGCGCTTATTATTCGTGGTGATCATGAACTGAACGAAGTGAAAGCAGAAAACCTTCCTCAGGTTGCAGCTCCACTGGAAATGGCATCTGAAGAAGAAATTCGTGCGCTTATCGGTGCAGGCCCTGGTTCACTAGGCCCTGTTGGCCTTAAACTGCCGTTCATTGTTGACCGCAGCGTTGCGGTAATGAGCGACTTCGGTGCGGGCGCGAACATCGATGGCAAACACTACTTCGGTATTAACTGGGGTCGTGATGTAGAGCTTGGTCAAGTTGAAGACCTACGTAACGTTGTGGAAGGTGACCCAAGCCCATGTGGCAAGGGCATTATCCAGCTTAAGCGTGGTATCGAAGTTGGCCATATCTTCCAACTAGGTAACGCTTACTCCGCAGCGATGAACTGTGGTGTACTGGGTCCTGATGGTAAGAACGTCATCCTAGAAATGGGTTGTTACGGTATCGGTATCACTCGCGTAGTAGCGGCTGCTATTGAACAAAACCACGACAAATACGGCATCATCTGGCCAGATGCAATCGCACCATTCCAGGTAGCGATCGTTCCAATGAACATGCACAAGTCAGAAGAAGTGAAAGAAGCCGCTGAGAAATTGTACGCTGAGCTAACGGCAATGGGCATCGAAGTGCTATTTGACGACCGTAAAGAACGCCCAGGCGTAATGTTCTCTGACATGGAGCTTATTGGTGTACCGCATACCATTATTATCGGTGACCGCTCAATGAAAGAAGGCAACTTCGAATACAAGAACCGTGCTACTGGTGAGAAAACAGCAGTCGCAATGACTGACATTGTTGAGCACGTAAAAGCTCAACTAAAGTAAGCACTAGACGAGTTCGCATTTGAAGTAGTTTCAAATAGTTAAAAAGGGTTGGCTTCGGTCAGCCCTTTTTATTACAGCTCAACATCCTCCCTCCACCTTTTTCGAACTATTCACTTTGTTAATCTTTGGTTCAGCTTCTTGCTATTAAACTGATTTCATCATCTAAAGGAGGTCAGTTATGGATTTAAAAAGTCTTCTAAACCAAGCACTCAAATCAGACTTACTTAAGCAAGGTGCAGATGCATTGGGCAAACAAACCAACAACATCAAATCCTCATCAAATTCAAGTAGTCTAAAAACGCTAGGAGCAGGTGCTGTAGGCGGAGGCCTCATCGGTATGCTGATGGGCTCAAAGAAAAGTAAAAAAATGACTAAAAAAATAGGGTCAAACGCATTAAAAGTCGGTGGCGCAGCTGCGCTTGGAGCCTTGGCCTACAAAGTGTATAACGACTGGCAAGCCAAGCAATCCGGTCAAGGTGTTCAAGAAACCTTTGACCCCGATGACAGTAAACACAGTGTCTTAATTTTAAAAGCAATGATTGGAGCTGCGAAAGCTGATGGTCACGTTGATGAAGAGGAAATGGCGCGCATTGAACAAGCTCTCGCGGATATGGGCGCAGATGAGCACGTTCGTCACCTCGTTCAGCAAGAGTTAAACAAACCGCTTGATCCTGCTGAAATTGCTAATCAGGCGACCTCTCCTCAACAAGCGTCAGAAATTTACCTGGCGTCTTTGATCGTCGCTGATGAACAAAACTTTATGGAAAAAGCGTATCTGCAAGAACTAGCAAAACAACTTCAACTTTCACCAGAAGTCACCCAGCAGTTAGAAGCACAAATGCAGTGATTAAATCTCGCTCAAGCAAACCTTCAACTTGAGCCAAAACAACTCTGTACTTTGAGTTTCAAATCCGCTGTGTGTATATTGAGATAAGTTATCATTTAGTGGAAAGAAAACATGCAAGTATACGGCTGTTGTGAACTGGTTCGTGAGCTTTATGCTCAGATTGGTAGTGGCGATCAAGCTTATATTCCCCAAGCAATTTCATGTGCAGTTAAAGCACTGAACGATGTTGCAGCGGATGAGTCCCTGCCTAAAGAAGTGCGTGAAAAAGCGGCATTTGCTGCGGCAAACCTACTGATTTCAGATTTTGAGGATAAGTAATGAATCTAGCGAACTTTGAATCCATGGATCCTGTCATGCTGATGAGCATTGTGAATATGAAGCTACGCGACGACTTCGGTGGTGACTTAGATAAACTGGTGGCTTTCTTCGATATCGAACGCACAGCACTGGAGACAAAACTGGCTTCTGCTGGTTTTGACTTTCTTCCAGAAGCAGGACAATTCCGTTAATCAACACCATGCTTGGCGGATAACCGAAACGAGAATAACCAATATCAAAAAGGGCTTGATGAGTTACCATCAAGCCCTTTTCTTTTATTCGATAGGCGTCTCGGTTAGCCAAATGAAGCCCAGATGACTGTCGCCACAAGAATTGGACATACAAACTTCACATACGCAGGCCATAACTTACCAAACCAACCTTGCGTAAACTCCGGGCAACCTTGCTCAAGCTCTTTGATTTTTGAGTTGCGATTCCATACCCAACCACCAAATAAGCAGAATAAGAGCGCAGCGGTTGGTTGTAGATACTGAGTAGCAACCGTCGCGACCATACCAAACAGAGCGCCAAAGTTATAAACAATCACCACACTGAACAAGGCAATGAGACCACCTAAAACCCAGCTCGTTGCGCTGCGCTTAGTATTGAAGCGCTCACTCACTAAAGCCACTGGACACTCTAACATTGAAATGGAGGACGTTAGCGCCGCAATCGTCAGCAATAAGAAGAACACAATAGAGAACAATTGACCAAGCAAACCTAAGCTATCAAACATCAATGGCAATACGGTAAATACCAACGTATCAGAGCTTAATAGAGAGCCATCTTCTGCATAGATCTGAACGCCTTTTTGCATTGCCACAAACATCGCTGGCATCACCACTAATCCTGCAATGAAAGCAACGGCAGTATCTACCATGGTCACGTTCATCGCCATCTTTGGTAGGTTCTCTTTCTTACTCAAGTAAGAGCCATAAATCAGCATTGAACAGCCACCGATCGTAAGCGAGAAGAAGCCCTGCCCCATTGCAGCAAGAATCAACTTGCGGTCCCATACCTTTTCAAAATCCGGCACTAGGTAATGTTTCAGACCTTCCATCGCACCGTTTTGCGTCATGATGTAAGCAAAT
The DNA here is from genome assembly GCF_024181865.1 of Vibrio sp. Y58_MX_L22. Classification (NCBI taxonomy): domain Bacteria; kingdom Pseudomonadati; phylum Pseudomonadota; class Gammaproteobacteria; order Vibrionales; family Vibrionaceae; genus Vibrio; species Vibrio sp. Y58_MX_L22. Next base: position 289,572 of record NZ_JAMZAN010000005.1, on the reverse strand, counting down.
AGCAGAGCAAACAAAACAAACAATGCTGGCATCAAACGTGTGGACCACTTCTCAATACCTTGTTTTACGCCACCTTGTACGATGAGAATCGTCAGTACATAAAAAGTAATGGTTCCGAACAAGTTACGTTCAACACTAAAGCCCTTTAGCCATTGAGTTGCAGCTTCTAACCCCATTAGATCTGTGATTGCACCCAGTAAAAAGCAGATCAACCAACCACCAACAATTGAATAAAACGCTAAGACAGCGCTTGGTACGCTTAAACCAATCCAACCCACAATGCCGCCGAGCTTTTTACCGGCAGGGTTATCTGTGATTGCACGCATACTGTCTACAGGGTTGGCTTGACCATGGCGACCAATCGCCATTTCAACCACCAGCATCGGAAATGCGACGATAAGAATCATCACCAAATAAACTAACAGGAAAGCACCGCCACCATTACTGGCTGCTTGAGTTGGGAAGCCCCAAATATTGCCAAGGCCAACTGCGGCACCTGCGGCAGCTAAGATAAACCCGAGACGAGAGCCAAAATGCTCGCGAGGCTGAGAAGAGGTTTGCTGTGTCATACTACTCACACAAAAATATCATTGAACTAGCTAACTAGTACACTATAGCAATATTCACTATTCAACAAGAGTACCTCGGTTAAATCCTCGACAGTTGAAATAATTTATAGTCATTCAGCTTGTAAATTTTAACGTACATCTCATATTCATCGCTCAAAAGCCTCGTGACTGTTGCTCGTTTCACGTGGCTGAATTTTACCAATCCTTCTGCCGTGAAGTGAGCCGAAAAATAATGAGCTCTGGTGTAAGGGACGAACTGTTCCTCGTGATACTGTGTCGAAAAGCAGAATATTATGCTTCGCTTTTTCCCCCTAATGTCTATTTATCAGCTAGTTATTACTCTGTTCTCATTTATACCCATGATTCAAGGAGAGGAAAATGAAGGTCACCCTACTTCACGGAGCGATGGTTGTAGCACTCAGCGCCAGCTACCAAGCTCAAGCCTATAACTGTCAAAGTTTACCCGACTGGGACAGCACTGCGACTTATACATCGGGCGCTTTAGTAAAAACGCAAGGAGCCGCTTATGAGGCTGCATATTGGACGCAAGGCAATGATCCCGTGACCAACTCAGGATCTTGGGAAGCATGGAAAGCGTTAGGGCAATGTGATGGTGGAAGCAACAATTTATCACCAACGGTGTCGTTCTCCTCTCCAATAAACAACGCACAAATTCCCGAAGGCAGTGCGATCACTTTGTTAGCCAACGCAACTGACGAAGATGGCCAAATCACACAAATTGAGTTTGTTGCAGGCAACCAAACCGTTGCTGTGGTAACTCAAGCACCATTCGAAGCTTCTTGGACAGCTATTGAAGGGATCTCGCAATTGACCGCAATTGCGACAGATAATGAGGGAGCTGTTAGCACCACGACGATTTCTATCCAAGTTCAACCACAAGTCGAATTACCGCCACCAAGCATTTCATTGACAAGCCCAGTAGGCACAGAAGTGCTTAATGTAGGCGATAACCTAACCGTAGCCGCTCAAGCTGACGATATTGATGGTGTGGTCACACAAGTTGAGTTCTTCGTAAACAATCAATCTGTCGCCATTGATACTAGCGCACCTTACGAATATCAATGGACCGCTAGTCCAGGTACATACTCGTTCAAAGCACAAGCGACTGATGATACAAACCTCGCAACGATGAGCCAAGAAGTAGCGCTGGTTATTAGTAATTCAGAAACCGGAACGGGCGGATGTGCAGATGCAGTACCTTATGTGGCAGGCACAAGTTATCAAGCTGGCGACCTGATTTCTCACTTCAACCAAAAATATCGTTGTGATGTTGCTGGTTGGTGCTCCTCGGATGCGACATGGGCTTACGAGCCTGGTGAAGGGCTATACTGGCAAGATGCTTGGAGTGGCCTAGGTGCTTGTTCGACACCACCGCAAGTTACCATTACGGCACCAACGGATGGACAAGTCGTGCTCGCTGGCAGCAATAACGAAATCACGGCAAACGCAAGCGATGCTGATGGCACAGTCACGCAAGTTGAGTTTTTTGCGAACAACACCAGCTTAGGGGTCACCACTCAAGCGCCATATTCCGTTACTTGGAACGCCACACTTATTGGCGCTAACCAGCTTAAAGCCGTCGCAACCGATAATGATAACAACACGTCAGAGTCCCTGGTTGGTGTGGAAGTCAGCGATAAAGATTTGGTCGTCTCTCTGACTTCACCAAGCAGCGGTCAAACCGTCGGATTAGGCAAAAGTCTCGCATTAAGCGCCGATGCAACGTCTTTAACTTCAGGCATTAAACACGTTGATTTCATGATCAACGGCTCTATTGTTGCAACCGATACCACAGCACCTTACACAGCCAACTGGACACCAACTGCACTTGGTAACTTTACAGTTAGCGCCCAAGCTGTGGATTTGTCAGGAAGCAATGCACTGTCTGACGCCGCAGCAATAACGGTGGTTGAGCAAGTAGAGAAACGCCATAAACTCATCGGTTACTGGCACAATTTTGTAAATGGTGCGGGCTGTCCAATTCGTCTAGCAGATATGGCAGATGCTTGGGATGTGATTGATATTGCCTTTGCTGAAAATGATCGCAACAGTGATGGCACTGTGCACTTTAATCTATATTCAGGCGATATTTACAGCGATTGTCCAGCACTCGATCCAACACAATTCAAGCAGGACATGGCAGCGCTTCAAGCTAAAGGTAAGAAGTTTGTTCTCTCTCTTGGCGGCGCAGAAGGCACGATTACGCTGAATACCGACCAAGATGAAGCCAACTTTGTCTCTAGCCTAACAGGTCTTATCGCTGAGTGGGGCTTTGATGGTCTAGATGTGGATTTAGAGAGTGGTTCTAACTTAGTTCATGGCTCGCAAATTCAAGCTCGCCTTGGTCGTGCTTTGCTTCAAATAGAGCAAAACATGGGTGGAGATATGTACCTAACCATGGCGCCTGAGCACCCTTATGTTCAAGGCGGCTATGTGGCTTACAGCGGTATTTGGGGAGCTTACATTCCTGTGATAAACGAGACACGCAGCACGCTCGACTTGCTTCACGTCCAGTTATATAACAACGGCGGTTTGCCAAACCCATACCTGCCAGGCAGTGCACCAGAAGGCTCTGTGGATATGATGGTAGCGCAATCTAAAATGCTTATCGAAGGTTTTGAGTTGGCCGACGGCACTCCATTTGCACCATTGCGCGATGATCAAGTCGCAATCGGTTTACCTTCAGGTCCTAGCTCGGCAAATTCAGGGCAGGCTCCAACACAGAATATTATCAACGCACTAGATTGTTTAACCAAAGGCACTTCATGTGGCACCGTTAAACCAGCGTACCATTACCCGAATTATGCAGGAGTAATGACATGGTCTATCAACTGGGATCAGCATGATGGCTTTAACTTCTCAAAACCTGTCGGCGATAAACTCACCGAGATGAATGCGCAATAAGCTATCAAAGAATAAGCGAGTAAAACGCAAAGAGAGCACAATAGTGCTCTCTTTCTTTATCTCATCGAGTTTTTGCTTTTTAATGAGTAATTAAATCGTAAATACTCGGTAATCTTTTAGCTCAGGGATTTTCTTCAACAGATCGTTTTCTTGCCCTGCCATGTCATCCAGCGAATCGCACAAGTCTTCTGCTTGTTGTTCTACCTCTTTCGAATGCTCGGCTAAACGCTCTTCTACTTTCGCGCTGAGTTCAGCCATACTCTCTGATAATGCAGTGAGGTTTATCCCTCCCTCTTCCTTCATTTTTTTCGATAAAGCATCCAACGAACTGGCTAAAAACTCTTTATTGAAGATCTCTTGTGCTTTTGCAAAGTCTTCAGTCCACCCTTGTGTCATAGACTCAAAACTCTCCGCAGGCAGGATGAAATCACCATCTTTGTAGTAACGTGATTCAACATCAGCGAAAAAGTCCTTTACTGCGACTTTTACATTATCAAACGCACCAGGTGCATCGAGGCTTTCCGCAACATCATCAATAATATCATTCGCAAGCGCTAAACCATCACTCGCCAATTGCTTTGCTTGTGGAATATACGCGTTCATTTTTTCGCGATAGTCTTCAATTGCCGCTTTTTGGTCGGCATTGAGTTCAATTAGCTCACCTTTGATGAAGAGGTTGTTATCCTCATCCACGACAGCTTTATCACCTGTCGTTTGGCGAATTTCCAAGCTTTGCCCATCCATACGGACTTCATTATTGATGTCCACACGACACTGCGCTGCATAACCAGTAGCACTGACCATCAGCAATGAGAGTGTAAAAAGCTTTTTCATGTCATTCTCTTTTATTTAACATTACTCGTGTTAAACATAACACTGAGTGATACATGAGATGTCAGCAAATCGTCACGACTTCGTAACAAGTTGTTTTATCTCCTATTTTCACGTCAACCTCATCACCCTCTTCTTTCCCGAACAACGCTCGACCCAGAGGAGATTTGGCTGTTAAGACAAAGACTTCCAGAGTCTGATATTGAACAGTCAAACCACCAGAGCAAGGGCCTACAAAGAAGTGCTTTTCGATCAAATTCTCATCTGCGAGAACAACGTAAGCACCAACACCAACAGGCGCATTCTTAAAGTTACGAGTCACTAAAGAACGATATTGACGCAACTCCTCTTCACTATCTTGAATTCGCATGGCTTGTCCATGAGCAAGATACGCGGCTTCAAGTGCCAATGTATCGTACTTGTGCTCGGGAACAGTTTCTTCATCTGTGGCGGCATCGATAGCTCGCTGAGCCGATGAATGGGCAACTTGAAGTTTTTCTTCCAGATGTTGGATGATAATTTGGACTAAGTCAGCTTTGTTCATACTTTTAGGACGCGCGTTTAGTATTCGGGGTGTGTTAATGTAGCCAAGTTTACCATCAAAGAAAGGTTTTCCTATTATGCAAAGTGACTCGCTGCATCAAACACTTCAATCTGTATTTGGTTTTGACTCATTACGCCAAGGTCAGCAACCCGTTATTGAAGCCGTTATGAATGGTTACTCTGCTGCGGCAATCTTTCCTACAGGCTCGGGGAAGTCACTCTGTTATCAACTACCTGCAACCATATTACCCAACCTTACGTTGGTGATCTCTCCGTTGTTGGCGTTAATGAAGGATCAACTGAGCTTTTTACAAAGTAAAGGAATCGCGGCCGCTTCTATCGATAGCAGTCAAAGTAGAGAAGAAGCACAACAGGTCATGGCTGGCGTGAAGAATGGACAAATCAAAATCTTGATGATTTCTGTTGAGCGACTAAAAAATGAGCGTTTTCGTGAATTCATTCGCCAAGTACCGATTTCTTTGATGGTCATTGATGAAGCGCACTGTATTTCCGAATGGGGGCATAACTTTCGTCCAGATTATCTCAAACTACCGCAATATCAACGTGAACTGAACATCCCACAGTCTTTACTTCTCACCGCAACGGCAACGCCTGCAGTTATTGAAGACATGCAAAAAAAGTTCGATATTTCCAGTGAACATATTACCGTTACAGGCTTCTACCGCTCTAATCTGGATATCTCGGTGATCCCGTGTGAGGAAACAAAGAAACAAGAACAGCTCAGTGAGATCATCGCCTCTTCACCTAAGCTTCCGACCATCGTATACGTGACGCAGCAGCAAACAGCAGAACGAGTAGCAAAGTCATTAATCCATATTGGCATTAACGCTCACGCATACCACGCTGGCATGAAAAGCGACGTTCGTGAACAAATCCAACAGCAGTTCATGGATGGCCAAATTGACTGTATTGTTGCAACGATTGCATTTGGTATGGGGGTCGATAAATCTGATATTCGACGCGTTATTCACTTCGACTTACCCAAATCAATCGAGAACTACGCACAAGAGATTGGACGTGCAGGCAGGGACGGGCAACGCTCGGAGTGCATTCTGCTAGGCAATACGTCCGGCCTAACGGTGTTGGAGAATTTTGTCTATGGTGACACACCAGAATTTGCGTCAATTAACTATGTAGTCGAGCAAGCGAAAGAACATGCTCCACAATGGGAGGTAGTGCCACTGCGTTTGTCGCGTGAAAGTAATATCCGCCAATTGCCACTCAAAACCTTGTTGGTTTATTTGGAGCTACATAACGTCATTGAAGCAAAGTACAGTTACTTTGCGGAATATCGGTTTAAGTTTTTGCACGATCAGCAATTTATTGTGAATCAATTTCAAGGCGAGCGACGTCAATTTGTGGAGGCTATTTTCTCCTGCTCGCAAAAAGCCAAAGTATGGTGCCAAGTTGACCTAGAAGCGCTATGGATGAACTATCAATCGGAACGCAGCCGAGTTGTCGCAGCGCTCGACTATTTTCACCAGAACGGCTGGATAGAACTAGAGAGCAAACAACTGACGGACGTGTACTCAGTTATGCCAACCAAACAGAGCTCGGATGTTTTAATCCAACAACTGTATGAACTGTTCCAATCCAAAGAAAGCAAAGATATCGAAAGAATCCACACCATGCTGCACTTGTTCCAGTCCGAGCACTGTTTGAGCTCACAATTGGCGAACTACTTTGCGGATCACGATGCACCAAAGCAATGTGGTCACTGCTCCGTGTGTCGTGGTCACGTCGCCACATTCACAGCACCAGAACCTGAAGATATTGAACAATCTCAAGTATCGATATGGGCGCAGGAGTTTATTCAGCTGTCCCCATCAGTCATCAGTAATGATGCCGTTGCTCGCTTCTTGTGCGGAATCAGCACTCCTTTGATTAGCCAGCTAAAAGCCTCAAAGCTAGCAGGTTATGGTGCAATGGCAAATGTAAGTTTTGAGCAGGTATTAACGCAGGTAGAAACGGTAAGGGCCTAAAAAAAGCTCAATTGACGCGCTTGGTCTTCGGGCTTGAGCATCACGTTCAAGCCTAAAAGGCGAATTTCCCGTCCATTTTGGCGTTTAAGAATATCTCTTAGCAAGATCTTGAAGTCCTCAAGCTCTAATTGCGGATGGATGTGCTCAATTGTTGTCAGTTGAAAATCGGCAAATTTGACTTTAATACCTTGTTTAATAATCGACTTATCTGGGCTTGCACGCTCTAAACGTTTCTCGAGTTCAGGATAAAGTTTCTCCTCAATCACTTGCCAACATTCACCATAGGTTGCGATGTTCTGGCTGAATGTCCTTTCCACACCGACGGACTTTCTCTCGCGCTCAACAACGACTTCTCGATTATCAATTCCATGGCTTCGCTGCCATAAGGAGGCACCCTGACGACCAAACTGCCTCAACAACTCTCGATAGTCACTGTTTTTAATGTCCTCACATCGATAAAAACCGGCTTGGTGGAGCTTCTCAAGACTCACCTTCCCCACGCCAGGAATATTCTCTAACGGAAGACTATCGATAACCTCTTGGACTTTCTCTGGCGGAATCACAAACTGACCGTTGGGCTTGTTCATGTCTGACGCGACCTTGGCAAGAAACTTAATCGGAGCAATGCCCGCCGATGCCGTCAACCCAAGTTCACTCCAGATATCACGGCGAATTGACTCTGCGATCAACGTTGCGGAGCCACGGCAAGCTGTCGAGTCCGTGACATCGAGGTATGCTTCATCCAATGAGAGAGGTTCAATGATAGGCGTATAACGCTCAAAAATAGCACGAATCTGCTGAGAGACTTGCTTATATACATGCATTCTACCGGGCACAACCAACAAATGAGGACAGAGTTGCAGCGCGCGCGCCGTTGACATTGCACTGCGAACACCATATTTACGCGCATCATAATTACAGGTGCTAATCACTCCACGCTGCTTTTCATGTCCGCCAACAGCGAGTGCAATGCCACGGTAACTGGGGTTATCTCTCATCTCTACGGCAGCATAAAAACAATCCATATCGACATGAATAATTTTTCTAATTCGATCTGACATAGCTATCAATGCACTGTTCAAAAAAACAGTATAAATCAAATCTACCTGAAGAGAAATGGGCGTGTTTAAGCGAACGTCAATCTCGAAGCATTACGTCCAGTTGATCGACCAATTCGGCCCAATCTGCATCTTCTTCGATGGCTTGTTTTAGAAAGTTCGCCTGTGACATCGTCCAAAAGCTAGCTTCATGTAAAGGCGCAGAATCTCTTTTGTGTCGATGTTGATTAATAAAATCTTTCATTTCTTGAGGAGAGCTACCGAGGCCCAGTTGTTGAAATAGCTCAGCCATACCATGTTGATGCATTTCCATACTACTTTCTCCCTACGTTAGCTAAACATAATTATATAACTAAGACAGGAATAATGATGTGATGTTAACGGATGCGTGTCAAACATTTGGGTAGTTGTTCTACTTTTGGTTGACATGTGTTTTTTGATGGCGATAAGTTTAATTTTAGTTATCATTGATTTTAAACAATTAATTTTGGGGACTGCGCTTGAGTAATAAGATTCTGGTTGTTGAAGATAGTCGTGCGTTTAAAAACTTTCTTTGCCAAACAATAAGCCAAGCTGGTTATGAGGTCATCGCAGCAGAAAGCTACGCGGAGGCAAAGAACTTGTTATCTTCAGCACAGGACCTCTTCTGTGCGGTTTTAGACTATTGTTTACCGGATGCTCAAGATGGCGAGATTATTGACCTCGTTTTGGAACATGGTCATCGTGTCATTGTTTTAACGGCTCGATTTCAAGAAGACACTCGCGAAAAGATGCTCGCAAAAGGTGTCCTCGACTATATTTTGAAAGACAGCATGGCGTCCGTTTCCTATCTATTACCACTCCTCAAGCGACTAACCAACAATCAACAACACAAATGTTTAGTCGTTGATGATTCACACACCGTAAGAAGACACATTGCCCAACTTTTGGAGCATCAATACATTCAAACGTTGGAAGCTGACAATGGGCAAAAAGCCCTAGAGCTTGTCGAGCAAAATCCAGATATCACTCTCGTTTTAACCGACCATGACATGCCCGTTAAAGATGGCATTACGATGGTGCGAGAATTACGTCGGAAGTGGGATAAAAATCAATTAGCCATTCTCGGCTTGTCGGGTAGTAACTCTAAGACAATGACGGCTAGGTTTCTAAAAGCAGGGGCCAATGACTTTTTATACAAGCCATTTAATCAAGAAGAATTTTTTTGCCGTATTCACCAACTGTTAGATATCAAAGACGCAACATCTGAACTGTTTAAAATGGCAAATCAAGATGCGCTAACGGGCTTATGGAACCGCCGCTTTCTGTTTGAGCAACCCCATGTAGAAAACGCTCAAAGAAACATCGCGATGCTTGATATCGATTTCTTTAAGCAAGTAAATGATACACACGGACATGAGGGTGGCGATGCTGTGTTAGTCATGATAGCGAATATTCTAAAAATCTATTTTCCAAATGATATTGTCGCTAGGCTTGGTGGCGAGGAGTTTTGTATTCAAGCCAGTGGCGACTATGACGGCTTTCTAACACGCTTAGAACAAATGAGACAGCGCATAGAAAAAACGCCAATAACTTATTTGGACAAAAACATTCTTGTGACCGCGAGTATTGGTGTAAGCAACATCGAGGGGGAGCTGGAACAACAAATAAAAGTGGCGGATGAGCGACTTTACATGGCCAAAGAGAACGGACGTAACCAAATCATTTCTTCGTCCTAATGACTATCAGTGTGGTCTTGCTCTGTAACATGAGAGAAAGAAACAACAAAACACGGTATTGGGCTCTTTCTCGGACATCTGAGCTTTGGTTAGCTGCCTAAAAATAAAGCTCAGCAGAACGCTGAGCTTTATCACTTTCTTAGTACGATTAACCAATACTAAGCAATTCTATCTTTTTCCCACGCCGCCAATTTCTCAGCACGCGCAGCCTCGCGCGCTTCACGTTTTTTACGCGCATCGCAGGGTTCTGGACAATTACACACTTTTTCGATGCCAACTGCCCCTAAGCCACCACAGCTACCTTTCACGACTTTCTTTTGGAAAATGTATCCGACAGCCATTGCAGTGATTACCGCGACAAACACAGCAAAGGTAATTAGAAATGTATTCATAAAAACATGCTCACTTCTGTTGTTATTTCTTCATGAATGGCTTGTATGCTTCCGAAGCCAACTCTTTAAAACCATCTTCCGTTTTCACAATCATGAAAACAGGAATATTATTTTCGTTCGCAATTGCCATGCCTTTGTCTTCACCTAGCACCATAAGACCAGTTGCAAGACCATCAGCAGTCATCGACGATTTATCTAATACCGTTACAGACACCACTTTATGATGAATTGGTTTGCCTGTTCGTGGATTAATAATATGAGAGTATCTCACACCATTACTCTCAAAGTAATTACGATAGTCACCACTTGTTGCAATTGCCATGTCGCCTGGTTCAATAATTTCTTGAATTGAACGTTCATCAACGGTCGGTTTTTCAATTGCGATACGCCAAGGCACACCTTCACGATTGACACCTTTGAGACGCATTTCACCGCCAACTTCGACCATAAAGTTCTGTACCCCTTCAGATTGAAGGTAGTCAGCAACCACGTCAACCCCCCAACCTTTCGCAATCGTCGATAGGTCGACGTACAAGTTAGGAAGATCTTTGGACAGTGTATTACTATCAACAGATAGGTGGTGAATACCGGTATTTGCTTTGCGAGCAGCGAGTTCTTCATCGGTTGGAACTACATCTGGACGAGCTTCTGGACCAAACCCCCACAGGTTAACTAGAGGGCCGACCGTCACATCCAATGCACCTAAAGTAAGACCGTTAAGGCGAATTGCTTCTTTCACTACCGTCGCAGTTTGTGTCGAAACTGTAAATGGCTCGCTCGTTTGATGCTGATTAAAACGACTTAACTCTGAGTCGTCACGATAGGTCGACATTTGGTCATTAACCTCTTCCAATAAGCGATCAATTTCTGTCTGCATCGCTTTTGGCGTTGGAATACCATCTTGCTCGATATACTTGATGTTGTAAGAAGTCCCCATGGTAGGGCCACTTAAATGAATTTGATCTGCAGGCTGCTCACAGCCAGCCAAAATCAATAGAGAAGCGAATGCAACAAGCCACTTTTTCACTTGTTAACTCCCAATGTTGTTGAATTGATATGGGAAATAGGACCAATCATTTCAATCCGATTACCTATATCAACTGTTGAATATCAGTTTTATGTCTATAAAAAATAATGGCTAGCTCTTGGAGAGCTAGCCATAGATTCAATCACTTGGAGGAATTAACCACCGAAGTCATCTAGTAGGATGTTTTCATCCTCTACACCTAGATCTTTCAGCATGCCGATTACAGCAGCGTTCATCATAGGTGGACCACACATGTAGTATTCACAGTCTTCTGGCGCTTCGTGATCACGTAGGTAGTTCTCGTAAAGAACGTTGTGAATAAAGCCAGTGTAACCATCCCAGTTATCTTCTGGAAGTGGATCAGACAGTGCACAGTGCCATACGAAGTTGTCATTCTCAGCTTGTAGCATATCGAAATCTTCTACGTAGAACATTTCACGCTTAGAACGTGCGCCGTACCAGAAAGACATCTTACGCTTAGAGTGCAGACGCTTAAGTTGGTCGAAGATGTGTGAGCGCATTGGAGCCATACCAGCACCACCACCAACGAATACCATTTCTGCATCTGTATCTTTCGCAAAGAACTCACCAAATGGACCAGAAATAGTACACTTGTCGCCTTCTTTTAGAGACCAGATGTACGAAGACATGATGCCTGGTGGTACGTCTGGGTTGTTCGGCGGCGGAGTTGCGATACGAACGTTAAGCATGATGATACCGTGCTCTTCTGGGTAGTTAGCCATAGAGTATGCACGAATGGTCTCTTCATTAACTTTAGACTCGTAACGGAAAAGGTTGAACTTCTCCCAGTCTTCACGGTATTCCTCAGGAATATCGTAGTCTGCGTATTTCACGTGGTGAGCAGGAGCTTCAATCTGGATGTAACCACCAGCACGGAAAGGTACTGATTCGCCATCTGGAATTTGTAGCTTAAGCTCTTTGATGAATGTCGCTTTGTTATCGTTAGAGATAACAGTACATTCCCACTTCTTAACGCCGAAGATTTCTTCAGGAAGCTCGATATCCATGTCAGTTTTCATTGCAACCTGACACGCTAGACGCTCACCTTCACGCGCTTCACCTTTAGTAATATGGTCAAGCTCGGTTGGTAGGATGTCGCCACCACCTGATTTAACTTTTACGCGACACTGACCACATGAGCCACCGCCACCACAAGCAGAAGATACGAATACGCCAGCACCTGCTAGAGCACTCAGTAGCTTACCACCTGGTTGTGTAACGATCGCCAGAGAAGGGTCATCGTTCACAGAAATTGTAATGTCACCTGTTGGTACAAGCTTAGACTTAGCGAAAAGAATCACTAGTACTAGTGCAAGTACGATCAGAGTAAACATCACTACACCAAGAATAATGTCCATTGACTATTCCTTAATTGTTGCGGTTTACCCGACTTACAGTTGAACACCAGAGAAAGACATAAAGCCTAACGCCATAAGACCTACAGTGATAAATGTGATACCAAGACCACGTAGACCTGGAGGTACGTCAGAGTACTTCATCTTCTCACGGATACCTGCAAGAGCAACGATTGCTAGCATCCAGCCCACACCAGAGCCGAAACCGTAAACGATCGATTCAGCAAAGTTGTAGTCACGTTGTACCATGAAAGATACACCACCGAAGATTGCACAGTTTACTGTGATCAGCGGTAGGAAGATGCCTAGCGCGTTGTACAAAGGTGGGAAGAAACGGTCTAGGACCATCTCTAGAATCTGTACAAGTGCTGCAATTACACCGATAAAGGTGATGAAGTTTAGGAAGCTAAGGTCCACGCCCTCAACTAACGCGTTCTCTCTCAGAACTAGGTTGTATACCAGGTTATTCACAGGAACAGCGATAGTCAGAACTACCACAACTGCAACACCTAGGCCGAAAGAGGTCTTAACCTTCTTAGATACGGCAAGGAAAGTACACATACCTAGGAAGAAAGACAGAGCCATGTTTTCGATGAAAATCGATTTAACTAACAGACTAATGTAATGTTCCATGACGTCCTTACTCCTTCGCTTCTACTTGTTCTGGTTTCAGAATACGGATTACCCAGATAAGGAAGCCGATTAGGAAGAATGCTGATGGTGCTAGTAGCATTAGGCCGTTAGGCTGGTACCAACCACCGTTGCTCACTAGAGGTAGAACTTCTAGACCAAATAGTTTGCCTGAGCCAAATAGCTCACGGAAGAAACCTACAGTGATAAGAACGAAGCCGTAACCTAGACCGTTACCAATACCGTCAATAAGAGATGGTACTGGCGCAGACTTCATTGCGAATGCTTCAGCACGACCCATTACGATACAGTTAGTGATAATCAGACCAACGAATACAGATAACTGTTTAGAGATATCGTATAGGTAAGCTTTTAGCACTTGGTCTACCACGATTACTAACGATGCGATGATTGCCATCTGAACGATGATACGCACACTGTTAGGAATGTGGTTACGGATCAATGAAACAGAGAAGTTAGACAACGCAGTTACAAATGTTACCGCTAGTGTCATTACAAAAGCTGTTTCTAGTTTAGTTGTTACTGCAAGAGCAGAACATACACCAAGAACTTGTAGCGCGATTGGGTTGTTATCCAATACTGGCGCTAGAATGCTCTTTTTAACGTTTTGTGCACTAGACATTAGTTAAGTTCTCCGTCACGAACTTTTGCTAGGAAAGGACCAAAGCCCATATCACCTAACCAGAAGTCAAATGTGTGTTGAACACCATTACTAGTGAGCGTTGCTCCTGATAGGCCATCAACACCGTGCTCAGAACCTTGCGGTGCGCCGCCTTTCACGACCTTAATCGCTGGCTGGTGATCTTCATTGTACAATTTCTTGCCAATGAATTGATCGCGCCATGAAGGGTTCTCTACTTCACCACCAAGTCCAGGAGTTTCACCTTGCTCGTAGTAAGTAATAGCAGACACAGTGTTACCATCAGTTTCAACGGCTACAAAGGCATACATCATCGACCATAGTCCTTTACCGTGCATAGGCAGGATAACTTTTTGGACTTCATCTTGATCTTTTACAAGGTACACCACTGCTGTATTCGCGCGACGACGGATATCAGCTACGTCTTCTTCTGGTGTCAATGCGATTGAACGTTCTGCATCTTTTGATGCTTCACGTTGATCGTACGTAGATGCATTACCCTCAGTAAAGTTACCTGTTTCAAGGTCTACTAGACGAGGTTCAATGTACTCAGCAAATAGCTCTGGTACTTTCTTACCGTTTGCGTCAATGCCTGCAACTTCAACGATCTTTGATTGCTTATCTAGGACAGCGTTAGCTTTTTGCTTATCACGCAGACCTACTGCTGCTGTTGATACGATGATTGAACAAACAAGGCTCAACCCGATAACAACACCCAGCGTCTTTTTAATGCTGTCGTTATTACTTGCCATAGCGTGCTAGTCTCCGCTTGATGTTCTTCTCAATCACTACATGGTCGAACAGAGGTGCGAATAGGTTCGCGAATAGAATCGCCAGCATCATACCTTCTGGGTACGCTGGGTTAACTACACGGATCATCACACACATTGCACCAATCAGGATGCCGTACCACCATTTACCTTTGCTAGTAAATGACGCTGATACTGGGTCCGTTGCCATGAAGAACATACCGAATGCAAAACCACCTAGAACTAGGTGCCAGTGCCATGGCATATTAAACATTGGATTAGTGTCAGAACCGATCACGTTAAACAGAGTCGATACTGCGATCATACCGATCATTACACCCGCAATGATGCGCCATGAAGCGATTCGCATGTAAACGATCATCGCTGCACCGATCATTAGAGCTAGAGTCGATACTTCACCAATTGAACCAGGGATGTTACCGATGAACGCATCCATCCAAGTGATAGGAGCGCCAGTTACTGTGTTAACTAGAGCACCGTTACCACCTTGAGCCCATTGGCTAAGAGCAGTTGCACCAGAGAAGCCGTCAGCTGCAGTCCATACTACGTCACCCGAAATTTGTGCTGGGTAAGCGAAGAATAGAAATGCACGACCTGCAAGTGCAGGGTTAAGGAAGTTACGACCTGTACCACCGAAGATCTCTTTTGCTACAACAACACCAAATGTGATACCTAGCGCCGCTTGCCATAGAGGTAGCGTTGGTGGAACGATAAGTGCGAATAAGATAGAAGTTACAAAGAAACCTTCGTTAACTTCGTGCTTACGCACCATACAGAACAACACTTCCCAGAAACCACCAACAATAAATACTGTTGCGTAGATTGGCAGGAAGTAAGTCGCACCTAGTAGCATCTTACTGCCAACACCCGCTTCCGCACCGATAGTGCCGCCAAGCATTTCTGTTAGCCAGTAGTGCCAGTTACCTGCGATAACTGTCGCTAGTTGGTCACCAGCGTACATGTGGTTAAGTGCTGCAATAGCTTGGCCACCTGCGTTGTACATACCCCAGAACATTGCTGGGAATACCGCAAACCAAACCATGATCATGATACGTTTTAGGTCAACGCTATCACGAACGTGCGAGCTTTTATTTGTTACGATACCTGGCGTGTAAAAAACTGTTGCTACAGCTTCGTACAGGGCAAACCATTTTTCGTGTTTGCCACCAGGCTCAAAATGATGCTCGATGTCTTCAAGAAACTTTTTAAGAGCCATGAAAATTACCCTTCCTTCTCGATAGTATCTAGGCATTCACGAAGTAACGTACCGTACTCGTACTTACCTGGACATACAAAGGTACACAATGCTAGATCTTCTTCATCCAGTTCAAGCGCACCCAGTGCTTGAGCACTGTCTGTGTCGCCGGCACATAGATCACGAAGCAGCAAAGTAGGCTCCATATCTAGAGGCATTACGCGTTCGTAGTTGCCAATTGGAACCATTGAACGATCACTACCATTGGTCGTCGTTGTCATATTGAACAACTGACCTTTGAATACGTGACCAAGGAAAGAGCGAGTTACCGAGAACTTATTCTTACCAGGCATTGCCCAGCCAAATAGTTCTTTTTCACGGCCTTCACGTAATACAGAAACCTGTTGATGGTAACGGCCAAGGTATGCGTGTGGACCAGTTGCATGTGTACCTGTTAGTACTGAACCAGAGATCACACGAACTTCGCCAGGCATCAGCTCGTTATCTGTTAGGTCATCTAAGCTTGCACCCATTACGGTACGAACTAGACGAGGGTTATTCACAACTGGGCCAGCTAGAGACACAACACGATCTGTGCATAGCTCACCAGTTAGGAACAGCTTACCGAACGCGATAACGTCTTGGTAGTTGATGCTCCATGCCACATTCTCTGCATTTACTGGGTATAGGAAATGCATGTGGGTGCCAGCAAGACCTGCTGGGTGAGGGCCATCGAAGACGTGTTCTTCTACGTTAGACTGTGAAGAGCGTGGCAAGCTAGTGCCAGATTTACATACGTAAACCTTGCCTTCTGTCAGGGCTGAAAGAATGTCTAGACCAGCAATGAATGCTTCTTGTTGCTCATTAATGATCAACTCAGGCTTAGCTGCTAGTGGATTAGTATCCATTGCAGTTACGAAAATAGCCTTAGTAGAAGACTCGATTGCAGGAACCTTGCTAAACGGACGAGTACGTAAAGCGGTCCATAAGCCAGAGTCAACCAACTGAGTCTTGATCACTTCACGATCTAGACCTGAAAGTTGAGCGGCTTCGAACTTATCAAATGTCACCTGCTCTTCACCTGCCACTTCAATCACTACAGATTGAAGGACACGTTTAGCGCCACGGTTAACTTCGATCACTTTACCGGCTGCTGGTGCAGTAAATTTCACGCCTGGGTTCTTTTTATCTTCAAAAAGAACTTGCGCTTTTTTCACTTCATCACCAACGCGGACATGCATGGTAGGTCGCATGCCAACGTACTCTTCGCCAAGCAAGGCGACTTTTTTGATGGTCTTACCATCATTAATCACCTGGGATGGAGTTCCTGCGATAGGAAGATCCAAGCCCTTCTTTATTGTAATCATACGCACTTGCACTACTTTTATCGGGAAAAAGATTCTTTTGATTGCGTAACTTTTAGACACGACATCAGTGTCCGGTTTTGATGTTGTTTTAAACATCAAAATCGCAACATCCTATTAAAAATCTCGTCACAAGGAATACGCGAGATTTATCAGGTGCCGTAGTCTAGCATTTTTTAGGAACTTGATGCCATGATCAATCATTAGAATAGAGGGGTTATTTCGGTAGAATCAGGTCTAAAAGGTCAAAGAATAGTCATAACTTTGACCCATCGCACAAATGCCATATTCCATACATATCTTATGGAAAAGTGATATTCATCGCCTGAAATATTCTGCAATTTCCATTCATTTGTTGAAACACTGTTAACACATTTTTTAACCAGAATTTGTGCCACGTTAACGTCCCTAAAGAATGTAAAACGAAAAAAGATGGCCTTAAGCCACCTTTCTCTGCACCTTTATATCTTGCGTTTTTAGTGACCGCCACCCATACACATCGGGCTATCAGGGGCGCCATCTTGTTCACGCTTCCACTCTTCATCAGTGTATGTATGAATAGCTAATGCATGAATGTGGTTATCCAGCTCATCTGCCAAAATTTGATGAACTTGACGATGGCGCCCAATCAAGCGCTGTCCCGCGAACGAATCACTCACAACAATCACTTTGAAATGACTCTCTGAGCCTGGTGGCACATTATGCATGTAGCTCTCATTAATCACTTTGAGATAGCTGGGTTGCAGCTCACTGTGTAGTTTCTTCTCTATGATTTCTTGGATCATATTCGTTCCTCATTGATGCGAATTCCATAAGTATATACCTAAGTAAAGCAGACATGCATCACTCAAACATCACTCTCACTATTGACGCACTTTGTAGACATATTGTCTCAAAGCGCTTGACTCCATGAACATGCCTAGAGAGCAGCCATCACTGAACTCGTAAAATTTGACAGCTTTTTGTATCTCGACACGTCATCATTTGCGACAATAACACTTAATTTCTAAATCAACTTACATTTAGCTATGAAAACCGAACTGAACCTTCACGAGCGAAGCTTAACACTTCATCGTTTCCCAAAACGTAGTAACGAAACGCTACAAGCGTGGGATGCCGGTGATGAGTATCTTATTAATCATGTTGAAGAGCTTGCTTTGCCAGACAATCAAAACATCCTCGTGATTAATGACAGCTTTGGTGCTCTCTCCTGCTGGTTTTCGGAAAAGCACCATGTAACGCTAATGAGTGATTCATTCATCTCACATAAAGGTGCACAGCAAAATCTCGAGCAAAACCAGTGCAATAAAGTAGCGTTTGCCACCACGATGGACCTCGTTCCTGCCAATATTGATCTCGTCTTGCTGCAACTGCCCAAAAGTAACCGCCATCTAGTTTGGATACTAAGCCAATTAAGAAAGGCGCTACCGGCTTCCTGCCCCGTCATTGCAGTCAATAAAGCCAAAGACATTCATACTTCGACGCTAAAACTGTTTGAAAAATACTTAGGCGAAACAAAAACATCTTTGGCCTGGAAAAAGCACAGATTGGTGTTTTCTCAAGCAACAGTTGAGCCTACGATTGAAGTAATGCCTTTCACGACTTGGCGCGTTGATGGCGAAGATATCGAACTCAAGAACATGCCAAATGTCTATTCAGGAGAAAGTTTAGATTTAGGTGCACGCTTTATGCTGCAGCACCTGCCTCAAGACCCTTTGATAGACAATGTCATCGACCTCGGCTGCGGCAATGGTGTTCTGTCTGTTAAATTTGGTCAGTTGAATCCAAATGCTCGGCTAACATGTGTTGATGAAAGTTTTATGGCGCTTGAATCAGCAAAACAGAACCTACGCGACAACCTTGGTGAAAATAGAGACATACAGTGCATAGCGAACAATTGCTTGGACGGTTTTAAACACAGCAGCAGCTCTATGGTTATGTGTAATCCACCGTTTCATCAACAACAGGCAATCACCGATCATATTGCTTGGCAAATGTTCTGCGATGCTAAACAAGTATTAAGTGAAAATGGCCGTTTACTGGTTATCGGAAATCGTCACCTCGGGTACGACGCAAAACTCAAACGTCTGTTTGGCGATAAAAATGTGAAACTTATCGCTTCCAACAATAAGTTTGTGATTTTACAGGCTACAAAAAATCCTGCTAAATTAAGCGCAAAATAAGCTTTAGCAAAATAGTTAAAAGGAATAATAAGATGAGAAAATTGGTACTTGCGGCTTCGGTTGCGTTGCTTGCTGCGTGTTCAGCCCCTCAACAACCTCAGCTGAACCTGATGCCAGAAAGCACATTGAGCACCAATCCAATTGTTCAAGGCAAGACTTACAGTTTGACCAGCAGAGATGTGCGTGCAGCGCAATACGTGGCGTTGGTGGATAACGGCCGTTCGAACATTCTTCCTCTTCATGCTAAACAGAATTTACGTATTGCGTTAGAAGAAGCATTAGAGAAGCAATTCTCATCTCAAGGTTTCCATGCGGATCTAAACAGCAACAACGCGATTGAATTGAGCGTTCAAGAAGCGTTGGTCAACGTGAAGCATTCGGTGATGGAAAATGAGATGGATGCTAAAGTTGTGCTGGAAATCACAGCAGAGACACCTGAGGGCAAGCTAGTCAAAACTTATACAGGTACAGCAAAGCGCTCTGGCACATTGAGTGCTTCTGATGCCGATATTGAAGAGACATTGAATGATGTGGTGACATTGACGCTTAAAGAGATTGCCAATGACCCTGAGCTTCGTCAATACATGCAGGAGCGTTTCTAATGTTACGCAAGGCAATTCTTTCTCTCGCGCTACTCAGCTGCAGCGTTTGGGCCGGACCAAAAGTGGCGTTTGAAACAACGTTAGGTTCATTTACTGTCGAACTGAATGAAGAGAAAGCGCCGATTACGGTAGCGAACTTCCTGAAATATGTAGAAGACGGTAGCTATGAAGGCACTATTTTTCACCGCGTTATTCCAGGTTTTATGGCGCAAGGTGGTGGCTTTAACCAAGATATGCAAATGGTGAAAACATACGCGCCAATCAAAAACGAAGGAAATAATGGTCTAAACAATGACCGTGCTACCATCGCCATGGCACGAACTAATGCACCAAACTCTGCAACTCGTCAGTTTTTCGTCAACTTAGTCGACAATGACTTTCTCAACTATGGCGCTCGACCACCAGGTTATGCTGTATTTGGTGAGGTTACTGAGGGGTTCGACGTTATCCAGAAAATGGCTCAGCAGCCGACCACGACAGTAGGCCGAATGCGTGATGTACCAGAGACGCAAATCGTCATCACCAAAGCTACACTACTTAAATAGCCAAAACGATAAGCCCTTTGAATAATCGAAGGGCTTTCTCTTTCAACGGCTTCATTTTATTGGATTGATTTATGTCTTCATTACCTTCCATCACTTGGTTGGAAACGGTAAAAAGTTACCTCGATAAACGACTCATGTGGGTTTTCATGCTGGGCTGCTCTAGCGGCTTTCCGTGGGTTCTTATCGGTTCAAACATGTCAGGTTGGCTAAAAGATGCCGGCTTGACCCTCTCCGCAATTGGCTATTTTGGTAGCGTTTTTGCGGTCTATGCGATCAACTTTCTGTGGGCACCTCTGGTTGACCGCGTGAAGCTGCCAGTCCTCTTTAGACTGCTGGGGCAAAGACGTAGCTGGATTTTCTTTTGCCAAAGTATCGTACTCGTCGCTACCCTATTTATTGCCGGCGTTAATCCAGCGGAAAACTTGGTGTTTGCGTCACTACTCGCCTTGTGCATTGCAACGGCTTCAGCGACACAAGACATCGCAATTGATGCTTTTCGTATTGATACTTTCCCAAAGTCAGAAGAGTCTAAACTGCCTCAAGCTTCTGCAATGGCGGTCATTGGCTGGTGGACAGGTTATTCACTACCGGGTTATTTAGCGTTTGTTAATGCTGACAGTGTCGGTTGGAATGGTGTGTACTACGGGATGGCGGTGATAGTCGGCATTCTAATGGTCTTTACGATTTTAGTCGGTGAACCGAAGACTCAACGCGAACAACTTCAGTCTGCCGCTGAACAACGCCACAAAGAAGTGGTTGGTTCAAAAGTCGTAGCTTGGTTTACCGTGACTGTTGTAGAACCTTTCCTTGATTTCTTTAATCGCAATGGCGTCCGTGTCGCGATTACTCTGTTGCTGTTCGTTTTCCTATTTAAAATTGGCGAAGCGTTTTTGGGCAGGATGTCGATCGCGTTCTATAAAGATATTGGTTTTAGCAATGAACAAATTGGCTATTACTCCAAACTGATCGGTTGGGGAGCCACCATCTTCTTTACTTTTGTCGGAAGCATGTTCAACGTTAGGTTTGGTATTGTACGTGGATTAATGATCGGCGGTATTGCGATGTCTGCCAGTAACTTGATGTTTGCTTGGATTGCTTCGGTAGGCCCAAACGAGCACTTGTACTTAGCCACGATTATTGTCGATAACTTTACGACTGCTTTCTCAACTGTCGCTTTTGTTTCATTTTTGACGATTCTAACCGGGCAAGCATTTTCGGCAACTCAGTATGCGTTGCTTGCCTCTCTAGGAAACTTCGGACGGACGACTCTTGCTTCTTTCAGTGGCGAGCTAGTGGATTATCTCAATGATTGGAGCACATTCTTCGTGCTTACCGCTGTCATGGTCGTGCCAAGCTTGATTATGTTGTACTCGCTACGACATTACTTTGATGCTCTATTGGAAAAAGCACGTCACAAGCATTAACGAAACATATAAAAAACCACCGAATTCGGTGGTTTTTGTTTTGCGAGATATAAGATAAGAGGTCTATGGGTATAACCCTTTACCAAACATATTAAATATACGTGCCACGCCTTGAGTAAAGATCATCGGCTCAGTCAATACGGTTAAACACAAGCAGTCTTCTCCGGCCTTAGTGTAAGGGCTGTGCTTCACTGATGCGTCTCTAATCATCAAATCGCCCTCTTCATATTGGCCATCCTCGTCACTAAATCCACCATGTAGGATCAATGTAGACTCCAGGCCTTTGTGCGTATGTTGAGGGATTTGCACATCTTCCCCGATGTACATTAAGCTGACACGAGCGTCTTCCCCTAGATCAATCTGAGCACTGAAAACCTTGCCTCCGTAACTTCTCCATGACCCTACGAGGTCAGAGAAACGCGCTAAGGTTTTAGGAAGAGCGAAGCTTTTTCCTGCCACATTAACAGCAGCAGAGTCGCGGATCACGATGTTATCAGTCGCTGGCTCCGCGTTGATGATGTCATTGAACATGTCGTCAAATTCAGAAACATACTCAGAAGGTATGTCACTTACGATGTTCGCTTGACTTGCTTCGACTTGGTTCACATAAGCTCGGCACTTGGTGCATGTTTCTAAATGGGTTGCGACCACAAGACCAGAAACTGCATCAATGCTTCCCGAAGCGTATGCTTCTAACAAGCTGTTATCTGGGTGTTTGTTCATAGTTGCTCCGTATGCATTGAATGCCTTAGCTTTTCTACTGCAAGCCTCAGCCTGGATTTTACGGTACCGAGGGGTATATCAAATAATTCCGCGACCTGTTGATGAGGTAACTCTTCAAGATATACCGCTTGTAAAACATCTCTCTGGTTTTTCGGTAATATATCTAAAAACTTAACCACCTGTTCTTTCAACATATCTTGTTCTGGTGAATAGTGATCAACAAGATCAGGTGGATAATACTCTGACGGCCAAATGTCATCAGAATGAATGTGTAATTCCTTACCTTTCTGTTTTCTCAGCAGATCAAAACAAAGGTTTCGGATTATGGTATATATCCAAGTCGATAACGCGCTCTTTTCACCATCATAGAGGTGCGCTTTCTGCCAAACTGTCGCCATGGTCTCTTGCACCATCTCCATAGCAACTTGCTCATTACCAACATGTTTGTAAGCGAATTGCTTCAGCTTGGGTGCGTAAAAACGGAATACAAAAGCGAACGCATCTTTGTCTCGATCCTTCACTTTATCCATGTAATCGTTCCAATCACTGCGCCCCAGTTTTTTCGGGCTATCACTCATCATAATCGGCCTTAATTTGTGGGAGGAGTCTCCTCCTCCCATTCGTCCTAATCGGTCACGTCATCGACCAACAAGTTGAAACCACCGTTGTTCCCATCATCAATGGCAACGACTTGGTACACAACACCGTTCATTACATTGACTGGTGCTGAGTCAACCGCAACAATACTTGGGTTACCAGCCACTGTTACCGTTACATAATATGTACCTTCAGCGACATATAATCCTTGTACACTATTTTTATACGCAAAATTAGCAATAGTTGGATCACTTCCATCTATTCCTGCACTCGTAGTGAGGTAAATATCCACCATTTCCGCTATAGGATTAGCCGCCGCGTGTGTCACATTCAATGTCGCGCTAGTCGCCACAGCGCGTCTCATATCTTCAACAACCAGAGCTTCGATATCAATCGCTGGGCTAACAACACCGACTGCATAAACACTGTAATCCATTCCACCTGCAACCATTAACCCGTCAACATCTATGATCGGATTAGTTGTTGTGCCATCCACGTAAACGTCAATATCGTAAGCGCCAGCAGCAAGATCCAAATAACCACGAATCTCTTTGAACGCTAAGTCGGCAAGAGGAGCGAAGGCCGCCCCGTTAACGTTAACATCGACGACTGGCGCTCCATCGACAAGGTGTCCGACTCTTACTTCAGCTTGGCTGCCCATATCTTCAATTATAGAAGAGCCCGAACCGTCCAACACCAAGAGTTTGACAGGTGACGTGCTATTCGAATCTCCTGTGCCGATAGCGGCAATCGTCAAGTTGGAATTAGCCGCAAGAGGTACTGTGCCGGAGTCAAAAGCAACGCTGTCTCCTACGGCAAGTCGAACTTGATACTCACCAGCTGGGATGTTCAATACGTCGGTAGAAGCTTTGTAAGCAAGGTTAGTTATTGGAGTCGCGCTAGCAAGAGCAACACCTGGCTCAGTGACATAAAGATCAACAGCAGGAACGCCTGAAGCTGCATGAACAACTTGAACATCTAGACTATTGGCATCAGCCATTGAATCGGCGCTGCGAGTCACAACTAAAGGCTCAACTGGGTTTGGCGAACCATCGGCATCGCCAACAACGAACACGTTATAATTGAGGTCGGAATCAAGATCTAGTTCTGTTTTAGGTATTACGGTCGCGGTTTCATTACCTGGGAGCTGAACATCGACCTGAATCGAATTCATCCCCTCTCGCAATTTAACGTAGCCAGATCCCACACCATAATCAACATTCGTTAATGATGGTTTATCGTTGATCCACACATTTGCAAGCGGCGCATCAGAAGACGCGTGCACTGCTTGTAAATTGGAATACTCAATAGTGTCACTGTCGGAGCCACACGCCGCCAGTCCTAATGCCGCCACCATAGTTAGCGCAGCTCTGCCAAATCCTTTCATATCCTTGCCTCTTTGTTAGTCGGGGCTTCTATGGCTTCTGTCAGAAATTGCAACGCAGGAATGCAGTTCTCTGCGCCAACGAGCTGTTCGAACAGATTGCAGTCTAAAGGAAGTAATTCAAGCCAGCGCTGGGTCACCCAAGCTGAGTCATCGTAAAAACGATGCTGGTAGAGGTTTCCAAGTTGAGGAAACTCTTCATAAACATGGGATAACTGCTGGCTTAAATAGAAGAAATCTGGTGAGTTGTCTGGATGTTGCCAATTGTCTAACCATTCGACCTCTGCATGGCGTAAGCCGTCCGCATCTGCACGAACTCGTTTGACAACAAAGCGTTTCTCACCAGCGACTGTAATACCAAGAAGACCATCACTGAGTGTTTCAAAATCAACGATCCTGACCAAAGTTCCGATAGATGAAACGTTACCCACGTCTTTAGGGTCACCTTCACTTCCTACTAGGCAAACTCCAAAACCCACATTTTGTAGGCTGCATTCCTTTACCATTCGCTTATATCGTGGCTCAAAAATGCGCAGATTCATTTTACCTTCAGGGAGTACAACTGAAGTGAGTGGGAATAACATGACTTCTTTCATTCAAACGTCCTCTTTGATTCACGGATACATACGAATCCCTTATCACTCCGATCACTAACGATTTATGTTGGTTAATCGACTGGCTTAAAAAGTCATAAAATCGCTCACGCAAACGATCCAAATCACACATTTATTGCAATAAAATGCAACAAACAAAAAGTTCCGTAAATAAAGATAATTTCGTGATGCAACTCACCAAAAACGTTTCATTTTGCACCCTTTATCACTTTCATTTGGGATTTTTATCGCTATTATTCCCGCCAATTGGAAAGCGCAGCACAGATTGCGTGTTCTGAATCATTACAAACATAGAGAGTCCCCTTATGCGTAAATCACTTTTAGCTCTTAGCCTTCTAGCGGCTACTTCAGCTCCAGTTATGGCGGCAGATTACTCTGACGGCGATATTCACAAAAACGATTACAAGTGGATGCAATTTAACCTAATGGGTGCATTTGACGAACTTCCAGGTGAGTCTTCACACGACTACCTAGAAATGGAATTCGGCGGCCGCTCTGGTATCTTCGACCTTTACGGCTACGTTGATGTATTCAACCTAACTTCTGATCCAGGTAGCGACAAAGCTGGCGCAGAGAAGATCTTTATGAAATTCGCTCCACGTATGTCTCTAGATGCGGTAACTGGTAAAGACCTATCTTTCGGTCCAGTTCAAGAGCTATACGTTGCAACTCTAATCGAGTGGGGTGGTAACTCTGGTGTTAACTCTCAAAAAATCGGTCTAGGTTCTGACGTAATGGTTCCTTGGTTTGGTAAAGTTGGTGTTAACCTATACGGCACTTACGACGGCAACAAAAAGGATTGGAACGGTTTCCAAATCTCGACTAACTGGTTCAAACCATTCTACTTCTTCGAGAACGGTTCATTCATTTCTTACCAAGGCTACATCGATTACCAATTCGGTATGGATGATGCTGCTGGTAACAAGTTTGGTTCAACCGCGTCAAACGGTGGTGCAATGTTCAACGGTATCTACTGGCACTCAGACCGCTTCGCAGTGGGTTACGGTCTAAAAGGTTACAAAGACGTGTACGGTATCAAAGATACTGATGGGTTCAAGTCAACTGGCTTTGGCCACTACCTTGCTGTAACTTACAAGTTCTAATTGAACCACTAAGTTTGCTCAAAAATGGCGCCTTTCGGCGCCATTTTTATTTGCTTTCCTTTTTTCCCTCATTATCCTTGCAGCAAACCTTTTTAATGAGAGCGTTTGGTGAATATCCTTATCCTCGGTCCAGGTGCGGTGGGCTCACTCTGGGCAACAAAATTTAAGCTTGCCGGGCACAATGTTTCATTGTGGGGAAGAAGTTCTGAAAGCCAACAATCACTTCAGTTGGATGACACACCCGCAAACGTATTCAGTAATCAAGATATTTCCTCTGTAAATCAAGCGGACCTCATTTTGATCACGGTAAAAGCTTGGCAAGTGGAAGACGCCATTCAGCCTTTACTGCCTCATATCAATACAGACACGATTATCATGCTGATGCACAATGGTATGGGTACTGCCTCTGCCGTGGAGAAGGTTGTGCCAAACAATCCGATAGTGCTCGCAACAACGACGCACGGCGCATACAAACCAGATAACCAACACGTATTGCATACCGGTCACGGAACAACGCAAGCGGGTGGTTATAATGACAAAGGAATGCAGTGCACTTTTCTGCAAGATGTTATGCATAATGCCCTTCCAGAGGTCATTTGGAATCCACACATCCAATCTGCGTTATGGACTAAGTTAGCGATCAACTGCGCGATTAACCCACTGACTGCGATTCTCCAGTGTAAGAATGGTGAACTTGCGAAGCCCGAGTTTAAGATACAACTCGAAAGCATCACTCAAGAACTGGTTGAAGTAATGAGTAAAGAAGGTATTGCTATCGAGTTTCGCTCTCTTTTCGATACGGTAATGCAAGTGGTGAACGCCACAGCTGAGAACTATTCTTCAATGAGACAAGACGTATTCCATCAGCGTCGAACGGAAATTGATTTTATAACCGGATACTTGTTAAAGGCTGCCGAGAAACATCGCATCAATACGCCTGAGAATTTAAAACTTTACCAACGCATCAAACAAATAGAACAAAGCTGGACAGAACAATGAGTAAGAAAATCTTAGTGCCAATCGCTCCAGGCACCGAAGAAATGGAAGCCGTCACCGTTATCGACATGATGGTTCGCGCGGGTTATGACGTTACGGTAGCGAGTGCTGCTTTTGATGGCTCATTGACGATGAAAGCTTCTCGCGGAGTCACATTAACGGCAGATTGTATGCTGGTCGATATCGCTGATGATGAGTTTGATGCCATAGCGCTTTCTGGTGGTGTTGGTGGTGCAGAAATTTTCCGTGATAGTACGGTGATGATAGAAATCCTTAAGCAGCACATCTACGAGGGAAAATTGGTCGCAGCTATCTGCGCAGCACCAGCGTTGGTATTGCAACACCATGATCTTTTCCCACAATCACTGATGACCTGTCACCCGAGCTTTCAGTCGCATATCCCGGTAGAGAAGTGGCGCAGTAAACGTGTGACCTTTGATATCAACCACAACCTGATCACTAGTCAAGGTCCGGGTACAGCTTTAGAGTTCGCGATGGAAGTAATCATTCAACTCTCAGGTAAAAAACACGCATGGTCAGTTGCTGAACCAATGATCCCTCTGCCTACTCTGCACTACCACAAGCTTGGTGAAGAATAATGTTTGACGTAAATGCTGTACGCGAGCAATTTCCTGCTCTAAACCAATCCGTCAACGATACGCCCTTAGTGTATCTAGATAGCGCAGCGACAACGCAAAAACCGCAATGTGTGATTAATGTCATCAGTCATTACTACAGTGCGCAAAATGCCAATGTTCACCGTGGCAGCCATAGTTTAACGGCTAATGCCACCAGCCAATTTGAAGCGGCACGAGAACGAGTGGCAAGCTTTATTGGTGCAAACAGCTCTAAAGAGATCATTTGGACACGGGGCGCAACCGAAGCACTGAACTTAATTGCTCAAACCTACGCCCGTAGCACGTTACAACCAGGTGATGAGATCTTGATTAGCGAGATGGAGCACCACGCCAACATCGTGCCCTGGCAAATCGTGGCAGAGCAAACGGGTGCTAAAGTCATTAAAGTTCCGATGACATCAGATTGCCAGTTCGACATCAGTGCATTTGAGGCGCTTCTGTCTGACCGCTGTAAAATTGTTGCTTGCGCACAAATAACCAACGTAACAGGCACACGCCAACCTATCGAAAAAATCACTGAACTGGCGCACAACGTTGGCGCGGTTGTTGTAGTTGATGGCGCGCAAGGCATCGTACATGAGCAACTTGATTTATCGACATCAGATATCGATTTCTACGTTTTCTCAGGTCACAAACTTTATGCACCAGCAGGCATTGGGGTTTTATACGGCAAGCTTAAACTTTTGGAAGCCATGCCACCATGGCACGGCGGCGGTAAAATGGTTGAACGTGTTTCTTTCGAGAAAACGACGTTTTCTGCACTTCCTGGTAAATTTGAAGCGGGCACACCAAACGTTGCGGGCGCGATTGCTCTAGCGAAAGCCATTGAGTGGTACCAAGGTTTTAACCATCACGAAGTAGAGGATCATCTCCATGTGCTTCAGGATAAGGCCTACCAAGCACTAAGCGCTTTGGATGACATCCATATTCTAGGCTATCAACCGAATGCCTCTGTACTGACGTTCGTCATGGACGGCGTTCATCACCAAGACATGGCGACGCTGCTCGATCAACAAGGCATTGCGGTACGAGCAGGACACCACTGCGCTCACCCATTGATGGATGCGCTAAACGTTAAAGGCACGGTACGCGTTTCTTTTGGTATTTATAACACGGCTGAAGATGTGGATAGACTCATCGCCGCCGTAGAAAAAGCCGTCGACATGCTATAACGCCAACGGTTTGATTTGGAGTAACCAACAAGGTTACTCCATCTGCCTATCCAGAGTCGCCACGCAATTTCTGCCATTTCTTTTCGCAGCATAAAGCGCTTTATCTGCATGCGCATACAAACGTTTGGTGGTTTCATTTCTGCCTATTTCCACCACGCCTACACTCACCGTGACCGGAATTTCAATCTTTTCAAATTCGAACTGACAATTTTGAATGTGGGAACGTACTTCCTCTCCTACCTCTTTCGCCGCCGACAGAGAAGTTTCTGGCAAAATAATCGCAAACTCCTCCCCTCCGACTCTTGCGAAAATTTCATCTTTGACGAGTAAGTGAGAAACCAAATCAGCTAACGTTTCTAAGACATGGTCTCCCGCATCATGACCACGTTTATCATTGATGACTTTAAAAAAGTCCAAATCAAACAATAACAACGCGGAGTGATAGTTCGGCTCTTGAGCTTTAATGACCTCTTCTGTGAGCTTTTCGAAAAAAACACGTCGGTTGTAGATATTGGTGAGAGCATCTATTTGGCTTTGATGGCGAAGAAGGGTTTCAACTCGGTGGCGATTGGAGATGTTGCGTGTAAGAATAAGGACAACGCGACGACCTCGGTATTTTATAGCGAGTGGGCAGATCTTGCCTTCGTAGTATAGGTCGCCTCTTGGCCCACTGTTAGCATCTATTCCCTGAATGCTGTCGGCGCACATCTTGTACTCGATCGTCACAATACTGTCTTGTTTCAGTGACCGATTTATCTGTTCGATAAACCAGTCGGCTTTATCTTTTTCAAGTACGCCGTGAAGTGTCTTACCTATCAAATTGCTTCCATCGTGATAGGCTTTTTTATCTGTTCCTCCAAAAACATCAATATAGATACCATCTTCACTCAGAATAAAAGTGGGGTCTGGCATTCCGGATAATACGTCTTGCGCATGTTCCAAGGTGAATTGCATATAGGGAGGTTCCTAGCGTTTGTACCTAAATATCCCAATCGCCTCCAAATGCGTGTCAGCATTGGGGAACAGGAGCGAATGAGGCATATGTCTACTATCTAATATAGACAAATTTTAAATACAATTGAGTTTATAAAAACCAAGTGGGCAATATAATGAACCAGGATCAATAGAATGGTTAATTAACGCTAAAATAGTCGACCATTTGCATATTTTTTATCCATATGCAAAAAATATCTCAACTCAGATACAAAAAACGCCAAACAGCTAGGCTATTCAGCGTTTTTTAAGAATTGGGAAAATGACTCGTTACACGGCGGTTTGCTTAATCTGCTCTACAATAGCTTTCAAGCCATTACCACGTGACGGGCTTAAATGGGAGACAAGCCCCAGCTGATCAAAATAAGCATCAATATCAAATGCTTGAATTTGATCGGCCGTTTTTCCGTCATAAGCCGCCATCACCAAGGCAATCAATCCACGGACGATACGCGCATCGGAGTCCGCACAAAAATGCCAAACGCCATCTTGCTCTTGGCTCACTAACCACACCAAGCTTTCACAACCCGAAACGGTAACTTGTTCTGATTTCAGCTCTTCTGGCATTTGTGGCAGCTTTTTACCCCACTGAATAACCTGACGGTAGCGATCTTCCCAGCCTTGAAATTGCTGCATAGTCGCTACAATGTCTTCGCTGGTGATATCTGTACCAAATGGAGAAACGGGAAAATCTGTCATGATGCGCTCTTCTTCTAGTTTACTTCTTATATTTTGAAATCAACTTCTCAACGATTCGCGATACCGCGACAAAGCCAAACGTTGCAGTTACCACAGTCGCCGCACCAAAACCGCTAGCACAATCCATACGTTTTGGGCCTTCCGCTGTCGACTTCACACCACACACTGAACCGTCTGCTTGAGGGTACTTCAGCTGCTCGGTTGAAAACACGCAATCAATACCAAACTTACGAGCCGGATTCTTAGGGAAGTTATGATGACGACGCAAGGTGTCTTTGATTTTCTTCGCTAGAGGATCTTGGATCGTTTTCGTTAAATCAGCGACCATGATCTGCGTTGGGTCAACCTGACCACCAGCGCCCCCCGTAGTGATCACTTTGATCTTGTTGCTGCGGCAATACGCCAACAAAGACGCCTTCGCTTTTACGCTGTCAATCGCATCTAGCACGTAATCAAACTCTTTGCTTAAGTACTCATGTTGATTGTCT
The DNA here is from genome assembly GCF_024181865.1 of Vibrio sp. Y58_MX_L22. Taxonomy (NCBI): domain Bacteria; kingdom Pseudomonadati; phylum Pseudomonadota; class Gammaproteobacteria; order Vibrionales; family Vibrionaceae; genus Vibrio; species Vibrio sp. Y58_MX_L22. The sequence goes on along the minus strand of NZ_JAMZAN010000005.1, from coordinate 258,349 downwards.
GGCGTGATGAAATCATCAATCAGATTGACTTTACACTCTGGGTTGATCAATTTGACACGCTCGGCCATAACTTCAATTTTGCTTTGGCCAACGGTGCCCGTCATCGCATGAATTTGGCGGTTAATATTCGTGACACAAACATCGTCCATATCAATCAGAGTCAACTCACCGATCCCCGTACGAGCCAGCGCTTCCACCGCCCATGAACCTACGCCACCAATACCAATCACACAAACGTGTGCAGCGCGAAGAATGTCTACTTCGCTGTTGCCATAAAGACGACGAGTGCCGCCAAAGCGTTGATTGTAGCTGTCAGATGCTGGGGTATCGAGTTCACGCATATTGAAGTCCAGATGATCGATAGAAAAACAAAGAGTGCGATTTATACGCACTCTTTGATGAAATGTCTAGATAAGAGAGTGTTCCTCTCTCTTGGACGACTATTGTAGCTTTTCTGGCGGTAAAGCCCAAGGCGCTTGAGTTGGTGAGTTTTCCAGCCCAAGTTTCCAAACTCGACCAAAATGCTTGTAGTGCCCTGCTTCCGTTCCTGCTCTCGCACCAATGCCATGATACAGATCCAAATGGTTCTGTTTTACCGCACCACCAGTGTCTAAAACGATCAGCATTCGCAGTTGATGCGCACCGCTCCACGTACCATCCGCATTCAGCAATGGTACTTCCGCCAAGATTGGTGTCCCCATTGGTAAGATAGAACGGTCACCCGCGACCGCCGCCATTGGCAACAAAGGAATACCAGCCGACCCCGTTACTGGCGCTTCCTCTTTTGGCGCAAAGAAGACGTAAGAAGGGTTTTGCTCCAACAACTCGCGCACTGTCGCATCGTCGTTGTCCATCACCCACTCTTTGATTGCTTTGAGGGACATTTTTTCACGCGGCACTTCACCACGTTCAATCAAAATGCGGCCAATACTAACGTAAGCTTTATTATTTTTCCCTGCGTACGCGAAGTACTCCAACGTATCATCATCTTCAAAATGCACATAGCCACTGCCCTGCACTTCCATCATAAACGGGTCAATACGATTAGGCGCATAACCTAGCACTAAACCTTGGCCATCTAATGCCCCGTTGTAGATCTCCGCGCGAGTCGGACAATCTGATGAGCAGTTTGGCTTGCCATAAACTGGGTACTTAAAAATGTCGTTTGGTGTATGACGCAGCTCCATCACGGGAGAAAAGTATCCGGTAAACAGTACATTACCTTTTTGATCACCACCGCCTAATTGCGCAGCTTGAATGCCAAACGCACTCAACGCGCTGGTGTCTCCGCTTTGTTGCGCCCACTCACTTAATCGTTGATATAGCGGTTGGTAAATCTTCGCCATGGATGGTGACTTTATCACCACTTGCTCTGCTTGCTTGTTAAATTCAGTAAAATCGCGTGGTTTGTTAGACTCAACCACATCCACTTGATTGAGGATCTGAGGAAACTCACCATCAAGATATTGCTGAGCACGATCATTTTGTTGAGCACAGCCAAAGAGTAGGCTCAAAGAGATAATAGGAAGGAGTTTTTTTAACACGTGTCTTTTCCGTAAAAGAGAATAGCAAAAGGATGGCAAACAAATGCATACGGTGCAATTGAAAAGCAACGACAAAATGTTTCAACGCTAAGCCAATCCGTTTACTCGTTGTGAATTCATTCAGTTAATACAACATGATAGCAGCGGAAGAATTACGGAATTGTCCGGATTATGTTTGAAAGTAAGATTTACTGATTGAGAGATGAAATTGTGATCATCCATGTGACTCACAGACGCAAGAGATCTCTGCTTAACAGACAAAGATAAAAACGACTATCTTACCGCAATCCTTGCACGCCCCTCTAAACGGAATACAGGTAGATAATGTGCATTGGCATCCAGCTTCATTTCTGCATGCTGCTTACCCACAATATTGAAGTGCCGCTCATTTGAACCCACTCGATACGAAAACGAATCCCCATCGAATTCAAAACTGGTCGCCACTGTAGAACCATTTACGGTAACACCGCGCTCACTCAACACAAATTCTTCACGAGCATAAGGCGCAACATCTTGCTCAACCCAGCGACCATAAATTGTCGATTTGGGAATGGGCGGATTAATGGTTCGAGTAATCAAATCACTATACAGCATGCACACGACAACGGTTCCAACTATCGCTATAAGCATGAGAGAACGCTCTAGCCACTTACGAAGCATTGATTTAGATGACGTTTTTGACAGATTTGAAGCAGTGATCGCAGCATTCTTATTAACAGCAGAAGACATGAGGTTCACGTATTGAGGAAAGACGCCACCATTGTAACCTTCCCTCTTAACGGGACCAAGAACCTACCTCAATATGTTTGTGCTTTATTCCAAAATTTCACCTTGCCACCAAGTGAATAAAAAGGCATTATTTTAACATAATTAAACAAAGGAATGGCTGTAGTGAAAATTCGTAGTACTGCTCTCGTAAAAGGATTCCGTCAATCAACACCTTATGTCAATGCTCACCGCGGAAAAACCATGGTGATCATGCTGGGCGGAGAAGCCGTCGCACACAAAAATTTTGGCAATATTATTAATGATATCGCACTCATGCACAGCCTCGGAATCAAAGTCGTGGTGGTGTATGGTGCACGTCCTCAAATTAATCAGCTGCTAGAAAAACAAGACCTCACTACGCCTTACCACAAAAATATCCGCATTACGGATGAATCGGCTTTATCTGTTGTTATGCAAGCTGCCGGACAACTTCAACTTGCGATTACTGCGCGCCTATCAATGAGCCTCAACAACACTCCGATGGCAGGCACCCAGCTCAATGTCGTTAGCGGAAACTACATCATTGCTCAGCCACTCGGCGTTGATGATGGTGTGGACTATTGCCATAGTGGGCGCATTCGCCGCATTGACACCGACGCTATCAACCGCACTCTTGATCAAGGTTCAATTGTTCTGCTAGGTCCCATTGCTAGCTCTGTGACTGGCGAGTGCTTCAATTTATTATCGGAAGAAGTCGCCACCCAACTAGCGATAAAGCTGGGTGCGGATAAGCTGATTGGTTTTTGCTCCGAACAAGGTGTCATTGATGACAACGGCAATGCTGTCGCCGAGTTACTACCAATTGAGGCGGAGCATGTCATCAAAACGCTTTCTGAAAATACGTCTCCTGACCTAGATTACAACACTGGGACACTGCGCTTTCTTAAAGGCTCTATTGCCGCTTGCCGTGCCGGAGTACCTCGTAGCCACTTGATCAGTTATAAAGTAGATGGCGCCTTAATTCAGGAGCTGTTCTCTTTCGACGGCATCGGAACCCAAGTTGTTATGGCGAGTGCTGAACAAGTGAGGCAAGCTAATATTGACGATATTGGCGGTATCTTAGACCTCATTCGCCCGTTAGAAGAACAAGGTGTACTGGTTAGGCGCTCACGAGAGCAGCTAGAGCAAGAGATTGGAAAATTTACCATCATCGAAAAAGACGGCTTGATTATTGGCTGTGCTGCCCTTTATCCATACCCAGAAGAGCGTAAAGCTGAGATGGCTTGCGTAGCGATTCACCCTGACTATCGTGATGGAAACCGAGGTTTGTTACTGCTCAACTACATGAAACATCGTTCTAAATCCGAAACCATTGATCAAATCTTTGTCCTCACGACACACAGTCTGCATTGGTTCAGAGAGCAAGGTTTTTACGAAGTCAGTGTCGACTATTTGCCCGGAGCCAAACAAGGGCTATATAACTTCCAGCGTAAGTCAAAAATCTTAGCGCTAGATTTGTAGCTTAGCCTTAAATCACGAAGCTAAATTTAACGTTCCGCTATACCAAAACCTCAAGGTGCGGGATTCAGCTCATTAACGCTCAATCCTGCACATCGAGCTTGTTTAGGAACGAGTTTGTTTAGGAGTAAGGCCACACATAAACCCTACTCCGGACTAGCGGGTCATCATATAAACACCAACTTAGAAATACGCAAACCATTGCTTGATTTTCGTTCCAATTTTATCTTTTAAATATACATTTGGTTGGCTATACTCTGCTCGCTAGTGATTGGTTTTTAACCAATACGAATGGATCTAGGTGATGTAATGTAGCCTTCACCCTAAAATACTGGGCAATTGAAAAACTAGTTAGCTCCGTATTGCACACCAAGGACAGTTGTTAATCTGACTTTAAATAAGCCGAGACGAGCACTGTTATGAGAACAATCATTTGTAATTCGCTTCAAAGCTTCTGGGATATGGCTGACAATCAGTTTTTAGAAGGCCTAGACGTCCACTGTGTTTTCCCCGTAAATGACGCTATCCGAGATTTTATTCTTGCTTATCAACAGCAATACAAAATACGCAGCGTGTCTTTTACCAACGCGTTTGCAAAACATGCATAAAAGAAGACCGAGCCATAAGCTCGGTCTTCTTGTTTTAGTTAGTAAGCCGCTGTACTAACCCACTCGCACGAGTGGTTTTCACCTTAATGCCTCGCTTCAGAACATTAAGTTCGGCGTAAAGAGCTAAACGCTTTTTCGCGCGGGTAATGCCTGTGTAAATCAACTCACGGGTTAATATCGGGCTAAAGTCTGGTGGCAAAATCATCAGGGTGTAATCAAATTCACTGCCTTGCGATTTATGGATGGTCATGGCGTAAGCCGTTTCATGTTCAGGTACTCGGCTCGGTAAGACCGATTTCACACTGCCGTCAGGTAACTCAAAAAAGACTTTCAAACGCGGTTCTTCTTCAGTGTCATCTCGCATGCAAATACCAATATCACCGTTATACAAACCTAAACCGTGATCATTACGCGTAACCATGACGGGTCTGCCGTGATACCAAATTTCATCCTGAACTTGAATGAACTTGCGCGCTGCGAGCGCTTTCTCGATACGTTGGTTTAGCCCAGCCACACCGAAGTCACCTTCACGGATCGCGCACAGCAGTCGGCATTGGTTGAAGGTATCTAACACCGCTTTGGCTTTGTGCGTTAGCGACTCTGGCTCTCCGGTTTTAGGAGCAGTTTCCTGTTGTCCAATGCGTTTGAGGTAACGACCGTATTCCTGCACCAACGTCTGCATCATTTGGTTATAATGTTGACTACTTAGTGCGAAATGTTCGATATCGGAAAAGTCACGCGCCCAGACGTTATCTACGCTCGCAGCAGAACCTGAGTTAACCGCTTTTGCCAACTGACCAATGCCTGAGCGAGCGTCAAATCGGTAGCTCTTTTGCAGCATACATAAGCTATCGGCAATGCTGGAGGCACTGTTCCCCGTATGGGCTAAAGTATCGAAGCCCGTCAGTTTTGCGATGGCTGACGCCTGCTCTTTGCCATAACCCAATGCATGGAATGAACAGATATCCCCCAACACTGCCCCTGCTTCAACTGAGGCAAGTTGGTCTTTATCACCTAGCAAAATCAGCCGCGCATGTTTCGGTAAGGCATCGACCACTTTGTACATCATTGGTAAATCGACCATCGACGCTTCGTCGATAACTAAAATATCCAAATGCAGTGGATTTTGCTTGTTGTGACGAAATTCTGCGCTATTAGGAATCGCGCCCAGCAACCTATGTAAGGTGCTCGATTCAGTTGGAATTTTGGCTTTTAGCTCCGGAGAAACTGGCAGCTCTTGCACTGCTTTACCAATGGACTCGGTTAATCGCGCCGCCGCTTTCCCCGTCGGGGCCACCAGCTTGATGGTTAGATTTTTCTCTTGCGTCGCCTGTTCAATCAAAGCAGCAAGCAATTTGGTTACTGTCGTCGTTTTACCCGTACCAGGGCCACCAGAAATCACAGCAAATCGACGGGTTAACGCAACTGCCGCCGCGACTTTTTGCCAGTTCACGCAAGCCGAGAGTGGTACGAGTTCATCCAGTATTTGCAAATCTTGAACCTTGCGCGCATTGCTAAGCACGGAATCAATGGCGTGCCAATCCAACGATTCGCTTGCGACCACATCAAGGTGGTCACACACCAATTGCTGACGCAACACTTGGTTGCTGCTTCCCGCTTCTACTACTTTGCCTAACGCGTTAAACAGAAAATGGTATTGACGTGCAAACAAATGGTTGAGTAACTCGGATAATCGCGCAAACTCTTGTGGTTGCAAGTTAACTGCGGCGCCCAACTGATTGAGCTTTTCCGCCAGTGTCACTTCATAATGCCAATAGCGGTGCAGATACAGACGCTCGCCATCGAACATCAGCGGTAAGGCTTCTCCTTGCGCGCCGACCACTGTGGAATTTTTTAATACTTGAATCCAGTCTATGCCTTGCAACTGTGTGTTGAGCGCCAATGCCGACTCACCAAACAGCCCTAGCTTACTGGCTAAATCCGTAGATTGCCCTTGTGCATCGAACAGAGACAGACAGATATGTCCTTTACCAAGCTCACTACTGACAACACCCGCGATAAACGCCAATGCTTGACTGTCCGACTGTTCATCATGCGTTTGAGAATCAATAAAGCAGGCGAATTGGTAGTCGAGCTGACGAATAGCACCTTTGTGCGCCAAGCGTTCCAGCGCTACCAATAGACTATCTTGGTCAGAATGAAGATTGTGATTTGTCGTCATTAAAGTAGCTCCATCTGCCCGGCTTGAGTTGAGCGCGTTTCAAGTGCTTGACCATCAATCAAACGATCCATCTCTTGTAAGAACTCGAAAGTTGGTTTCGCGGCAAAAATGCCGTGGTCACTCTGCCCATCCATGCCGCGCAAGAACAAGTAATACACGCCACCGAAGTGCTGTTCATAATCATAATTGGCCAATCGGCTACGTAGGAAACGATGCAGGGCTAACGCATAAATCTGGTACTGCAAATCGTAGCGGTGATCTGCCATCGCCGATTTCAGAGCCTCACCATGGTAGTGCGTCACATCGTCGCCAAGATGATTCGATTTCCAGTCAAGCACGTAGTATTTACCTTGATGTTCAAACACCAAGTCGATAAAACCTTTGAGCATGCCTTGCACGGTTTGGAAACCTAAATCCCCCGCTTTCGCCGACAACGGATCGTGACGTTGAATAACTCGGTTTAACGCCGGTGCAGACAACACTTCAATCGGCAACAAGAATTCCATCTCCACCAAACGCTGCGACGGTGCTTTTTGATTCAGCAGTAAAGACTTACCATCCAATGGCGTTGCGAGTACGGTATCAATCAATTGCTGTAAAATGGGCAACCACTCTTCATCGAGCTGTTCGCTTTCCATCAAGCCAAGGATGATTTGTGTATTCTCTTCCGTCGTGGCTAGCTGAGTAAATTCAATTTCCTCAAACAGGCTGTGCAGGAACGTACCCGGACGCGCACCACGAGGGAAGGTAAAAATAGAACGCTCTGGCTCCACCAAATCCGCTTCGTCTTGTTCTTCAGATGAGTCGATATCAAAACCCGTAACCTCAATCGTGGCATCATGCTCGGCGTGATGAGAGCCTTGCTTGACCAAGCTAGAATAACTGGTGATGCGCCAGTTTCTATCGATAGGGTTTTGCAGCTCATTCGCGCTAAGATCGTGTATTTCTTCTTGTGGTGCTACGTACTTCTCTTCGAGTTGCTGCGGCGGATCGGCCACAACGACACAATCAAGCTCGTCTTGTTGCTTTGTTAAACCTTGGTGCAAATCGTTAATGCCACCTTCTTGACCATTTTGAATCAAATAGCCAATCGCACTGCGGTGTACGCCGGTTGGCTCTTTGGTCGAACGGCCATTGCGCAAAGGCGAGGCTCCAATAAAACACGCATACACAGCACGCGTTAACGCCACGTATATCAAGCGTAAGTCTTCCGCCAAACGCTCTTTATCCGCTTGCTTCATGGACGCATCGTTGCCAGTGATATCCAGTACCGTGCGGTCATTGGCTGCATCGTAATATTTGGCTTCGCTGGCTTCTCGATAGCTGAACACAAACGGCAGAAATACGAGGTCATACTCCAAGCCTTTTGATTTGTGAATAGTTACGATCTGCACTAAGTTACGTTCCGATTCTAAACGTTGGATTTGGTCATCACTGCCGCCCAAACCATTTTCCGCATCACTGATGGACTGAGCGAGCCAACGCAGCAGACCGTGGTCGCTATCCAGTTCATTACTGGCTTGTTGAAGCAGTTCACCGATGTGCATTAAATCGGTAAGTACTCGCTCACCATTTTCACCCTGTGAACTCGCGCCTTCTTCTAGTAATCGCTCGGCAATATGGCGTTTGCTGATCACCGCGCGCAACATCGGCAGCACACCACGTTGAACCCAAAGTTTGCGATATTCTTTGAATTCGTTTACGGCGTTTTCCCACACAATTTCATCGTTATTAAGTGCATCCAAACTTGCTGCGTCGAGGGCAAACAGCTCAGAAGCAAGACTTGCACGCAGCGCACGGTCATTTTCTGGCGTCAGCACCGCTTGCAGCAGACGCTGTAAATCCTGCGCCACTGAACTGGTAAACACACTGTCTCGGTTAGACAGGTACACGCTGGCAATGCCTTGTTCAGCCAGCGCTTGTTTGATCATTCGACCTTCACTACCTGTTCGAACCAACACCGCGATATCGCCCGCTTGAACCGCTTTCTGTTTTTCGCCATTCACCAGACACGCTTGCCCCTGTTGAGCCTGCGTCAAAATGGTTTGGATTTGGCTTGCGGTCGCCTCCGCCATCCGAGTCAAATACTCGCCTTTTGGTAGCGGTTTATCGTCCGCTTCTTGCAACCAATAAGTCAGCGCCGGTTGCTTTTGGCCACCCATAGTCCAAATGCGTTTTTCGGCATTGGGACTGTACCTAACGGGTAAGAACGGAATATCCGAATCATAGATAAATGGACTGTCTGGCAAAGCAAATACTTGGTTTACCGCCTGCACCATATCTGCGCTAGAACGCCAGTTGGTTCCTAACGTGTAGTGGGCACTTACTTGGTTACGCGCTTTGATATAGGTGAAAATGTCTGCGCCACGAAAGCCATAAATCGCCTGCTTGGGGTCACCGATCATAAACAAACCACATTCCGGGTTGTTCAGATAAATACGGCTGAAAATACTGTATTGAAGCGGGTCGGTATCTTGGAACTCGTCAATCATTGCGACAGGATACAAAGTACGAATACGCGCCGCTAAAAGCTCGCTTTCGTCCGTATCGATAGAAGCAGAAAGTTGCGTCAGCAAATCATCGAAAGAGAGCCACTGTTTTTGATTTTTCGCGTTGGCCAGCATCACACGACAATGCTCAATCGCATGAGCAAGCAGTGGCGCTTTTAAGCTGATTGGGTTAGCAAGAAATGTTTCAATGGCTTCAAATACCGCGTGCTGCGGCGCACTGCCTTTCAGTGTTTTTTCCAACAAGACGTTTTGCGCGAATTTCTCCAGCTTGTCTGGATAATCGTAACCTGTGGTTTCCGTTGCCGCCCAAGCATTCACCGCCTCCAACCACGTCGGCAGAGACTTTTTGTTGTAACTTCTCGGATTTACACCTGAAGACGAAATTAGCGTTAAGAAGTCATCTTGGCTTTCTCGCCACTGTGCTTTTAATTCATCAATTTTTTTCAGATTTTCAGTATGAAGATCAGCCAAACTGCCTTTCATTGCCGGAACAGAAAGGCTTAACGGCGCACCAGTTAAGTAATTGCTGATGTCAGACAACAACGCAGATGGAGAGCTCCATAGCTGGCGAATTTCCCCAGCCAAGGTAAACGGCAACGGGTAGAAATTGCGACGCCAGTAATCGGCTACAACTTGCGCTTTTAGGTGACTTTCATCGGTCACAAACTCGTTATTAAATCGGCTGCCAGATTCAAACGCATTTTGCGTTAGCATACGTTGGCAAAAACCGTGAATGGTGTAGACCGCCGCCTCGTCCATCTGACGCTCTGCCTGCAATAAAATTTCTGCGGCTTGCTTGTGATCGTCAAACTCATTAAGCAAAGGTTGGATCACCGGATCGGAACTCTGTCCACGCGCAAACGCGATTCGCGCGTCATGGATCCTTGCCCTGATACGATCGCGTAATTCCGCAGTTGCCGCTTCGGTAAAGGTTACAACCAGAATTTGGTCGACCGTAAGCGGTACGCGATGTCGAGTTTCCGCGCTGCCATGACCAAGCAAAAGACGCAGATATAAACCTGCAATAGTGAAGGTTTTACCTGTACCTGCTGATGCCTCGATTAACCTCGCACCGTGCAGAGGAAACGTCATCGGTTCTAGTGGCGTTGGTTGAGGCTGCTCTGTGCGGTCTAACGTATGTAGAGGACACTCTGCACCTGACATTTGATCCATAACGCTGAATCTCTCCGGATTATTTACTAGGACGTATCACCTAATAAATGTGATCTATAGTTAAAAATTCTATTAATATGTTTAACAAGTTGGATAATTTAGAGCTTTGTGAGATCTTTCTCACGGTTATCCATAAGACGTACCGTTAGTATGCGCCCCACGAGATAAGCCAAACCTTTTGGCGGCACAACTCAAATGAATTAAACAAAAGTATCATGGTCCCTCTGACCTTGTGGCCGTACAGCGAACGCCCTACAAAAAATAATGATTTTCTGGCGGCCACCCTACTCTTCCTTCTCTTTATCCAACTGTCTTTATTACGCTTTTACGTCATCAGTGTCTTGAACCGCTAAGCGCGCACCTTGCAAAACTAATGCTGTCAGCAAACGAACTTCTGAGGCCAACTCATCATTCCAAGCAGGCCAAATTCGAGAGATGTACGCATTACTGCCTTCGCCCGGGCTCATGAAGCCATCATTGAATGCGTCAGCCATTTTCTTCAAAGATTTCTCTTCGTCATCTACCCACTGACCGCGGCTAAAGCCCGCTTCAACACAAGCCAACGCCGTTTTCGGGAAATAAGGCAAAGGCTTAGTCATGCCTTCGAAGAACAAGCGAACCAATTCAGTCAGTAGCTGTTTGGCATACTGCACATCGGCAATTTCTGGGTAGATCAAATGCAGCGCGCCTTCTTTACGATCGTAGCCAATCAGATGAGTTTTCTTGGCATAACCCGACGCCGACATGGCAAGGTGATCGATCCACGCTGCAAGGTAATCCTGCGAGCGAATCTTACCGCTTCGGTAACGAATCAACCCAGATTGGTAACACTGGGTTAGCCAACCTGTTAGGCGAACGTTTTTCTCTTCGCCTTCATTTCGCTCAAACAAGGAATCAAACGTCAGGTCGATTTCCAAATCGTCTTGAGGCGCACCAGATAAAAACGCCAGTTTATCCACCAGCTCTTCCGCCTGAACTCGGTTGGTTTCAAATTCGATATCACCAAACGCCCCCACCGGCAGTTTGCCTTGCGCGCGCTGTTGACTCATAAAGTGTTTAAGCACCTCTGTTTTTTTCTCTGGCTGCATCAATGTCGCTTCAAGCAAGGTTTCTAACAGCTCATCACGCATTTGATAGCTTTCCAAACCACCTAAAACAAAGGGTTCGTCGTCTTCCATCACCGGTAGTGGCGGTTCAAAGATTACTTTTAAACGACGATTGAAAAAATACTGCACAGGTAAGCGCCAGAAACGTTGCAACTCGACTAAGTCGAGCTCAAGTGGGAACGTCGCTCCTAACAGATAGTCGTCTAATGCCCGATTAAAATCACGACGAACATAGCCTTGCGATTGACTACTTTGAGTCAATGCCGCTGGAATCCACTCTTTCGCGTAGCTGGCGTGCATGCCTTGGAACGCTCTTGGGCTAAACGGCACCATGGCGTGGGTATTCACCAACGCATTTAATAAGTTGTCGCCAGACTCATCAACGGGCAACGCTTCATCACCACTTAAACAATAGTTTTGGTGACAGTATTCCATCAGCTCAGAAACCAGAACCGAAGGCACTCGCTCGGTGTTGTCTTGGATTGAACGGCCAACATAACTGATGTAGAGCGTTTGCTGTGCAGACAACATCGCTTCGAGGAATAGGTAACGGTCATCATCTCGGCGCGAACGGTCGCCCGGCTTGGTTCTTCCCGTCATCAAGTCAAAGCCTTCTGGCGGCATGGAGCGTGGGTACACGCCGTCATTCATCCCCAGTAGACAAACGGTTCTAAACGGAATAGAGCGCATCGGCATCAGAGTACAAAAGTTCACTTGACCAGCAAGGAAGCGCTGGCTGACTCGTGTGCCAGATAATTTGTTTTGAAGGTATTGGCTGATGATCGACGGCGATAACGCATCATCAAATGCGGCATCAGCTAATTGCTCTTTGAGTTGGTTGAGCGTATCGCGAATGGATTTGAGCGCCATTTCGCCTTCTAACTCAACAGAGAAGAAGTCATCCAGCAGTGAAACCAAAGTCTCTCGCCAACCATCGATAGTTTGAACATGAGAAAGTTTGCTTCGATAAGTGCTAATTTGTTGGATAAAGTGTGCCAACTTGCCCGCCAGCTCTGCGCCCATGCCTTGCACTTCGTTGTACGGAGACAAACTGCCTTGCTCGGTTTCAAACAAACCAGCGGATTCTGGCATCGCGTAGCCAAGCAACATTCGTTGAATACCAAATTGCCATGTGTTTTGACGAGTTTCCGGCAGTTCAAATTCGCGTCCGGTATTGGCATCCAACCCCCAGCGAATTCCCGATTCTTCAACCCATTGTTTGGCTTGTAAGAAATCATCTTCGCTGAGTTCAAAACGCTTTAATATCGCTGGAGTTTCCAGAAGTTCGAGTAGTTCTGATGCCAAACAGCGCGTATTGGGTAAGTTCACCAACTGCATAAATGCGGCCAGAATTGGGCTCTCTTGATCGGCGGTTCGGTCAGAAATCGAATATGGAATAAAACGCTCACCCGGCGCGTTACCAAAGACCGCCTGAATCGCAGGGCTGTAAGCGTTGATGTCCGCGACCATCACGATAATATCGCGCGGTTTTAACGTTGGGTCAGCATCGAACATCGCCAACAGTTGATCATGCAGCACTTCCACTTCACGCATCGGGCTGTGACAAGCGTGTAGGCTCAGTGATTTATCACCCAAGCTAACCACTTGTTTGTGATGACTGTTTTCAATCTGTTGGTCATCTTGATGTTCTTCAAGATTGAGAATATCCGCTTGCAATTGATGGAGCAGACTGTCGCGCTCAACATCAACAAAGGCTTCAATTTCATGAGATTCCAGCTGAGACAACAGATACATATTGTCGCGCCCGAGTTTACCCATGGATGCCAACAGACTGTTTCCGACCACATCGGTGTGCAGCTCATCGATCACATTATCTTCCAGTGATCCTTTCAGTTGCTCAGTTTCACCTTGCACTTCCGAGTGATCGTCCTGCCACACAACGTGCTGACGATGTTTCGCCGCCAAACGAGCCAGATATTTGCGATCTCGAACTTCACCCCAGTAATAACGACACGGGTTGGTGAACATCAGATGCACGTCGATGTGTTCACCAATTGCTTTTAGCGCATCCATATAGCGAGGCGGCAACGAAGAAATACCAAAAACAAACAAACGCTTGGGTAAATGGTCAAAATTGCCGTTAAAACTCGCTAATGTGTCGATAAAGTGCTCATAAAGGTTGGCACGGTGATAAGGAGACTGTCCTAATGACACAGTGTGATCGTACAACGCTTGCCACAGGATCGGCTGCCACGGATGCTCATCTTCCAGCTCTGGCACACTCTGCCCAGCTTCCCAACTTGCGATCCATTCCGGACGATACACCAAGTAACCATCGAAAATATCGGCAATTTTCTCAGCCAGCTGATACAGCTTAGAGTGGTCACTGTCATCTTTGAGGTACTGCGCTAACGGCGAAAACACCTCTTGGTTGAGAAGCCCCGGAAGCAGATGCATCAACTTCCACGTCATCGCTTCTTTGTTAAACGCACTGCGTTTTGGCACGTCTGGCAACACCTGCGTAAACATATCCCAAATGAAGGTAGCAGGAAGCGGAAAATCAATGTTCGCGGCAACACCAAACTCTTTGGCCAATTCCATTTTTAGCCACTGGGACATGCCCGGACTTTGAACCAGAATTTGTTCTTTTTCGAACGGGTTTTCCAGCGGACTGATTCGAATCAGTTCGACAAGGAGTGATTTAAGAACGTCAACTTGGTTGGAGTGATAAACAGTAAACAAATTGGGAATACCGAGCGCCGATTGAAACTGTTAGCTAGCTTAGCACAGCCCCATTTAAACCCGCAGTGATCTCGCGTTCGGAAAAAACAAAAGGTTATATATCACTCAAATAGAGTATGAATCTTCTTAATTTTCACATGTCAATCAAGTCTGACACCTCCATACAAAATGTGACATTCGTCGCAACTATTCCATAATAAAAAACACTGTTTTATACTCCCTCTACCCATAATTTATAAACAAACAAAAAGTATGTTTCGCAAACTGTCTTCCAACAGCGCTTGGCTGATTGCTTTTTTTGCTTGCTTTGCAGTGTACCTGTCGATCGCTTGTTATCCTTTTGTATTGTCTAACAATCAGAATGAACCGCTAACCTTGTTGCAAGGTTACTATTTGGTTTCGACTCAATATGGCTGGCTAGGCTTGATCGCTCTTCCATTTATGTTGTTGAGTTTATTGCTCTCTTTTCTACCGACTCGAGCATTCAAAGGTATCGTGATCGCTATCGCGATCTGTCTATTGATTATGTTTAAAGTCGATATCCTCGTTTTTCAGCAATACAAACTTCACATCAACGCTCTATTAATCCGTATGTTTTTCGAAGGTGGTGGTGATGTCTTCGATATTTCGTGGATGAGTTGGCTTATCTTCGTCAGTGAAGTTGCCGTTCTGGTGATCGGGCTCGCCTGTACCGTTTGGGTAAGTAATAAACTGGCACAAAGCCGAGCTAAGTTCGTTTTGATCAGCGTCTGGTTTGCTGTATTGCTCAGCACACAGATGATTCATGCGTACAAAAATGCCCTTTACGACGATGAAGTCAGTCAGTTTTCGAATAACTGGCCACTTTACTACCCGCTGACGGCTCGTAAATTTATTTACAAACACGACCTAGTTGATGAGAGCATTGCATCGAAGAACCGCGTAGAGTTAACCAACATTGAACGTAGCTCACTCAACTACCCGCTTGCGCCGATTCAAGTGCAAAGCAAAGAGAAACAGCCCAATGTTTTGTTTATCTTGGTTGACGCGTGGCGCTACAGTGATGCGACGCCGAAAGTCATGCCAAATGTCAGCAAGTTCGCCGAAAAAACGGTGAATTTCACACAACATATGAGCGGCGGCAACTCAACTCAAGCGGGTATTTTCAGCCTGTTTTACAGCTTGCCCGCGACCTACTGGGAAAGCTTTTACGCAAGTCAACGCTCTCCTGTTTTTATGGATACGCTGCAAGCAGAAGGCTACCGCATGGGCATTTTTGGCTCGGCACCGCTCACCAGCCCGCCACTTTCTCGCACGGTATTCAAAAAAGTGTCGGACTTGACCCTGAAACAAACTGGGGAAACAGCTGTCGAGCGCGATCAGCAGATAACAGACAAGTTCATCGAGTTCCAAAAGCAGGATAGCGACAAGCCGTACTTTGGTTTTCTGTTCTACGATGCCGCCCACGGCACAGTATTTCCCGAACCTGAATTTGCGAAATTCAAACCATACTGGGAACGCGTTGACCACATTTTGCTCAACAACGATTTTGACGCTTCGCTTTACCACAATCGATACAAGAACTCGTTGTACTACATCGACAGCTTGATTGGTGATGTGCTGAAAAATGTCGACTTAGACAACACCATTGTGGTGATTTCATCAGATCATGGTGAAGAGTTTAACGACCATAAGATGAACTATTGGGGCCACACGGGTAACTACAGTGACGTTCAAGTACATGTGCCTCTTTACGTGTACATGCCAAATCGTCAGCCAGAGCAAGTTGATTACCGCACGACCCATTTTGACGTCGTGCCAACCATGATGAATACGCTGTTTGACGTTCAAGGCACAACGAGTTCATACAGTGTTGGTCATAACTTGTTTGATAGCTCTGCCTCTCGCGATTGGTATATTGCAGGCAGCTACTACAACTATGCATTGGTCGGCAAAGAACTGATGCTTGTGGTCAACCCTGGCGGGCACTCTCAGCAACTGAATCGCCAGTTAAAAGTCGAGAAAGAACAGAAAGTTCCTGTCGATATCATTCGTCATTCTCTGGATGAGATGTCGCGATTTTACAAAAAAGGCTAGCGTCCAACATCGACGCCGATTGAAATAAAAAAGCCTCTTGGTTGTAAGACCAAGAGGCTTTTTCCTCTCTGCTATTTAAGCGTGATGAGCGTGCATCAAGCGTGGCTGAATCAATAAGTTGTTGATGTATTGTAAAGCCACATAAGAGACAACAAATGTTGCCACAATCAACTCAAGACCAGCTAAGCCTCGTACTTGTTGAACATAGTGCGCAGCCAATCCTTGCAACTCCATCCAATTCGCCATTTTAAACAGCGCCGTCGCACCGATCACCATCGGGAAGGTAAACGCTGCATAGCCAGGGCTGAATGGCAGTCTTAGCAATTTAAAGAAGGCTAAGTAGATGATGGCTGTCATCAATACCGCGATACCAAATAGCATAGCGATGATCACTGGTGATGGTGTCGCAGTGACCGTTAAGTACCCTGCCAATGATAGACTTGCTGGCGCTGCCATGATTGCCATTGTTGGTTTCGCTGCATCCGGAATTTCATGGGTGAACATGAAACGGTAGATCATCATTGGCAACATCACCGCGTAAGCCACCATACCGAAGATCAACGCACCGTGTGCAATAGGTGCAAGCACTGGGTTACCTGAGAAAGACACGTCTGCAACGATAATACCCACTGGTGGTACGAACCAGCTTGGCACCATGTGGTGTAGTTCAAAATCTTTGGCGCGATGGTAAACAAAGCTCACCAAGAACACGATGTGCAAAACCACCGCAATCAGCCAAAGCGCATCGCCAGCTAATGGGTAAAAATGGCCGAGAGAGTTCGATACCACCATAGTGCCCATCGCAAATGTCGGAACCACGCTGCCCACAACCGGATGAGCAAGATCTTGTCTCAATAGATGATTATGTAGCAAAAACTTGGTTGCCAATATAGCCAATAATACGCTCGCGATACCCGCACTAATCCACTGTCCGTAGCCATGTAATTCGGCGAAGTTCTCCCAACTCCAGCCCAAGCTTGCAATACCAAGAGCCAAACCCGCCATTGGAGTTGGCGCTCCCATTACTTTTGCTTTTGTTCTTTGAATCATGATGACCTCAACCAGACTCACTCTTGATGGGACGTATAATACGCTTGCACTTCGTTCCGATATATCTAATTATTTAAAACAAACGTTCAGAATTACTTAACGGTGGGGTATGGCAAGTCACATTTCTCTTAAACAACTGAAAGTGTTTACGACGATCACGCAGCACAAAACGCTCACAGCAGCTTCTGATAGTCTCTTTTTATCGAAAGCCGCAGTGAGCATGGCACTCTCAGAATTAGAAAAACAGATCGGCCATCACTTGTTTGATCGTGTTAATAACCGACTGATTTTGAACCAAGAAGGTCAAAAACTGCTACCACTGGCGGATGAGTTACTCAACCGAGCCAAAGACATCGAGAGCATTTTCGATGGTGACCAAGCGCTATCGGGCCAACTTCGCATTGGTGCCAGCGACACCATTGGCAACCAAGTCGCGCCCTATTTGCTTAGCGAATTTCGTCAGCAAACGAACCATCGATCTCAAAGCCTGTTCATTTCTAACTCCGCACAAATCTGCGACATGCTGACCGATTACGAGTTAGACATAGCCCTCATTGAAGGCAAAACACTTCACCCTGAATTGCAGTCCACCCAGTTTAGCGAAGATGAAATGTGCGTGATTTGCGCGCCCGATTCCCCAGCCGCGCACGAAGGGCCAGTAAACTTAACCGAGCTAGAAAACAGTGAATGGATATTGCGAGAGGCGGGATCTGGTTCACGCGAATTTTTTATGCGCGTTGTCGCGCCGCGCTTGGAACATTGGCATGAAGCTTTTCAGCTCAATACCACCGAAGCGCTGATCAACTCAGTATCGGCAGGGTTAGGCTTAGGTTGCTTGTCACGTTTGTCTGCAGAACCTGCTATTCGTGACGGCCGCGTAAAACTGCTCGACATGCCTTTAGATATGAAACGTCGCTTCTGGTTACTGGTTCATAAAGAGAAATATCAAAGCCCATTGCTCAGAACGTTTATCGAATTTTGCCAAGATTGGGAGCGACCAACAAACCTTCCTTTGGGGAATAAATCCGCAAAGTGAAACCAAGATAGTTTAAATGCTAGTCAGTTAGTTGTACGTGTCTCTCATTCTGAGGCTTGTCGCTAGACTTGATTGGTCAAAAACTGTATAAAAAGCCAGTATCAATACACCAAATTAGGGGACCAACCATGGCTGTAATCGTCAAGTACGTGGTAGAACGCAATGGAGAAGAGAAAATGACTTTTACCTCTAAAGCGGAAGCTGACGCATACGACAAAATGCTGGATATGGCAGACGAGTTATTCTCACTGCTGGGTAAAAGTGAACTTCTAGAAGACGAAGGTAAGCAAGAAGATCTTGCAATGTACCTTGCGCAAAACAAAGAAGAAGTGCTTTACGCTCTGGGTGCAAAACGTAAACCTGCACCAAAAAAAGCAAAGAAGCTTGAAGCTGTTGAAGAAGATAGCGAGCAAGAAGACGCTGCATAAACCTCTCATTTGTTTAGAAAAAACGTCGCATTATGCGGCGTTTTTTTATTCCTTCCGTTTATCTCCATATATCTCTGAGAATATAAAGAACCGATTTAATATCCCAAATTGCTCTAAATTTCATGTTGCAGATTAGTGTGACTTAGATCTAGTCTAAATGGGTTCGGTGATGGGGTACCACCGGAATCGAAAGATTCGAACCGCTTTAAAGCTAATGACTCCTACAGAAACGAAAACAGGTCAGCCCTGTTGGAAATGCTTTCGCCTGTGTTGTGAAAGCAAGAGTTCTGTAGTGAGCAATTCAACTCTTCTCCAACCCCGCTCCTGTTTTCTCAAAAATTAA
Organism: Vibrio sp. Y58_MX_L22; assembly: GCF_024181865.1. NCBI lineage: Bacteria > Pseudomonadati > Pseudomonadota > Gammaproteobacteria > Vibrionales > Vibrionaceae > Vibrio > Vibrio sp. Y58_MX_L22. The sequence goes on along the minus strand of NZ_JAMZAN010000005.1, from coordinate 239,364 downwards.
AAAGATATCCAAAATAGTTGTTAACTCAACAAGGCGACAAACGCATGAACCTCCTGAACATAGTTTTCTATTTGATGGAGCGAATAAGAGCAGTCAACGCCGTTGAGTCTGACAAATAGGCTGGATATCGTACACTGGGAAAACACTATGCAATACTCACACGAAATCCAATCAATGTGCCCGATTCAACGCGGCGATCTTCATGCATCTGCACCGATCCCTGTTGAAGGCGCAATGATCAATCCAAAAGACGTTATCGCGATTTCTGGTCTTAGCCACGGCGTTGGCGCTTGTGCTCCTCAACAAGGCGCAGCAAAACTGACTCTTAACGTCAAAAACGGCATCATCGAAGAAGCTTTGATCGAAACGATCGGCTGTTCAGGCATGACTCAATCAGCAGCGATGGCCGCAGAAATCCTAACAGGCAAAACCATTCTTGAAGCACTGAATACCGACTTGGTATGTGATGCTATTAACGTCGCGATGCGCGAAATCTTCCTTCAATTTGTTTACGGTCGTACTCAATCTGCTTTCTCTGAAGGCGGCTTGGAAATTGGTGCGGCACTGGAAGACCTTGGTCAAACTCAACGTAGCCAAGTGGGTACTAGCTACTCAACTAAATCGAAAGGCGTACGTTACATGGAGTTGGCTGAAGGCTATGTAACAAAACTCGCGCTAGACGAAAACAAAGAAGTGATTGGTTACCAATATCTCAACCTAGGCAAGATGATGAAAGCCATCAACGAAGGCGTACCTGCAGCAGAAGCTGCAGACCAAGCAACGGGGACTTACGGTCGTTTTGACGAAGCCGTATCTACCATCAACCCACGCCAACAATAATTGCCACCAAGAGGAAAGAGATTATGAACACTCCAATTACTGAATCTGTACGTCGCACTTTAGACGAAATGCAACTTTCTTCTCTGGAAGAGGCTTACCAATACTGTATGGATCGTGGTATCGACCCTAAAGCGCTAGTGATGGACACTCAACCTATCGCGTTTGAAAGCGCTGCCGATGCCTATACACTGGGCACTACTTTGGCGATTTTCCGCGGTGCAAAAACAGCAGAAGAAGCTGCAAACATCATCGGTGAAGGTCTTCAGGCGTGCACAAAACCAGGCAGCGTCGCAGAGCAACGCCAAGTGGGTATCGGTCACGGTGCATTGGCGGCTCGTCTATTGAATGAAGAAAGTGGCTGTTTCGCTTTCCTTGCGGGCCATGAGTCATTCGCAGCGGCAGAAGGCGCAATTAAAATCGCATTGAACGTGAACAAATCACGTAAAAATCCGTTGAAAGTTATCCTAAATGGTTTGGGTAAAGACGCCGCTTACCTAATCTCACGCATCAATGGTTTCACTTACGTACGCACTCAATACAACTACCAAACTGGTGAGTTAGTGGAAGTAGGACGTCGCCGTTTCTCCCAAGGTCCACGTGGTGAGATCCTTTGCTACGGTGCAGACGATGTGCGTGAAGGCGTGGCTATCATGCATAAAGAACAAGTGGATGTGAGCATCACAGGTAACTCAACCAACCCGACTCGCTTCCAACACCCTGTAGCAGGTATCTACAAAGCGGAACGTAACCGTGAAGGCATGCCTTACTTCTCTGTGGCATCAGGCGGTGGTACTGGTCGTACTCTACACCCAGATAACGTGGCGGCAGGCCCTGCCTCTTACGGCATGACAGACACTATGGGTCGCATGCACGCCGATGCACAATTCGCGGGTAGCTCTTCAGTACCAGCACACGTAGCGATGATGGGCTTTATCGGTATGGGCAATAATCCAATGGTAGGGGCAACGGTTGCACTTGCAGTAGAGGTCGGTGAGCTAAGCCTCTAAGTCGATTTATCGCTTTACTATCCAAAGCCAGTAAATCCAACAAACCCAGTGTAGGGGGAGTGACTTCGGTCCTCCCCTTATTTTTGCTATGCCCCCTTCTCCAACTTCACTGTGTCTTTACCCCAAACCGGTCTGAGAAGGCTTTTGCGACACATTTCTCATCAGACAAACATATCTCTAAAAAGACAAAAGGTATCCATCTACAGACTTTCTCCATTTCCCCTCTTTAAACTCCCCAATACTCTCTTTATGATGGCTGACAACGTAATTATTTCTTGTCAGTGAACAGACGAGACACAAGACTCAACACATGGAGATCAACTATGGCTTTCTTCTCTCTAGCCTTTGGTACGGCAACTAAAAACCGCGACGGCAAAATCATCGAAGCGTTTTTCCCAAACCCAGTTCTTAACCCAAGCGAAGCGCTTGTTAACGCACTAGCAGCAGTAGCAGGTTATGAGCAAGGCAACCAAGCTATCGAGATCTCTGCAGCACAAAGCGCAGAACTGGCAGCAGCATTTGAAGCAAACGGCGATGCGGCAAACGCTTCTTTCGCAGCAAAAGCAGCAGAATCAGCACAACCACTTGTACTGGTAATCCTTGCCACTGACGAGCAGCCACAAAGCGTTGCTGAAGGTTTCCTAAAACTTCAACTTATCTCTAACCGCCTAGTTCAACCGCACGGCACGGTACTAGACGGCATCTTCGGTCTACTACACAACATCGCATGGACTAACGAAGGTCCAATCGACCTACCTGAACTAGCAGAGCGTCAAATCGAAGCTCGCCTAGCGGGTCGTGCACTAAGCGTAGATTGCGTAGACAAGTTCCCTAAAATGGTGGACTACGTGGTACCAACTGGCGTTCGTATCGCTGACACTTCTCGCGTACGTCTTGGCGCACACGTTGGCGAAGGCACAACGGTAATGCACGAAGGCTTCATCAACTTCAACGCGGGTACAACAGGCGTGAGCATGGTTGAAGGTCGTATCTCTGCTGGCGTAGTGGTTGGTAACGGCTCTGACATCGGCGGCGGCGCATCTATCATGGGTACGCTATCTGGCGGCGGTAAAGTTGTGGTTTCTATCGGTGAAAACTCTCTACTAGGCGCGAACGCAGGTCTTGGCTTCCCAATGGGTGACCGTTGTACTATCGAATCAGGTCTGTACGTAACTGCTGGTTCTAAAGTACGCATGCTAGATTCTGACGGTCAAGAAGTCGAAGTGGTGAAAGCACGCGATCTTGCTGGTGTTTCTGACCTACTGTTCCGTCGTAACTCTGTAACAGGTCAAATCGAGTGTCTTGCAAACAAGAGCGCGGTTGAACTGAACAGCGAACTGCATAAAAACAACTAATAAATAGTTAAGAAAAATCCCCCAGCAGGAAACTGTTGGGGGACTTTTTAGCTTAAAGCAAAATGCGTGAGTGCTGATTACTGATTTAAAAAGCTGACCGCTTTATCTGGGAAATCTGTAAACAAACCATCCACTTTTACTTGGTTGTAGTACACATCCATCATGCCTTCAAAGCTGTCAGTGTACGCTGGAATGCGTCCTGGATCGGCGCGGAACGTGTATGGATGCACTTGCAAGCCAGCGTCTTTTGCAGCCTTCATCAACGGCTTGATGATGATATTGTCTTTGGTTGACTTATCATCTACCAGCATCGGCTTCCAAGGTCCAATTCCTTCCGCGTAACTCGCTACTTTCTTCATTCCGTCGGCTTCGAACATCCAGTCATAACTGTATGGTGTTGCCTTGTCGCCTTTGTACACCATAGTTTCGTTCCAGTCCGTGTAAGCCATAAGCTGAACGAGCTTTAAGTCCATGTCCATTGTAGGCATGAGTTCACTGTTGATGCGTTGAAGTTCATTCGCATCAAAACACTGAAGGTAGACTTTGTCGTCTTGAGAGCCATAACCGTACTGCTTCAAGACTTTAAGTACTGCTTTAGAAATGTCCTTACCTTCATGACGATGGAACCAAGGCGCTTTAATTTCTGGGTAAATACCTATGTCATAACCCAGCGTTTTGTTTAAGCCTTGGATCAGCTCAATCTCTTCAGCAAATGTCGGCACGGTGAAATCAGATTTCCACATAGGGAATCGGGTTGGATAGCCCGCTACTTTGTTGCCTTTCTCATCGATATTAAAGCCTTCAGTTACTCGCAAGGATTTGATTTCCGCCAGAGTAAAATCAATCGCGTAATAACGACCATCTTTACGTGCACGATCAGGAAAACGCTCCGCAACATCCGTTACGCGATCGAGATAATGGTCATGCAACACGACCAACTGGTCATCTTTCGTCATTACCACATCTTGCTCTATGTAGTCAGGTTTCATTGCGTAAGCAAGTGCTTTGGCTTCTAGCGTGTGCTCAGGCAAGTAGCCCGATGCACCACGATGCGCAATGACAAGCGGCTTCGCAATCGCACCAGCAGAGAGGCTAAGTGCTAAAAAAGTAAGACATACTGACTTTGTTTTCATTGTTATTTCCTTGATAAAGCGAAGAGGCAGTATTCCACTGCCTCTTTAAATAAATATTACGCTAGCGCTTCCTTCTCGCGCTCTTTTTGCTCGTGGTGCGCACGTTCACCTAAGAAGGCGTACATCAAACACACGATAGAAGTAATACAAGAACCCACTAAGATGATAAAGCCACCATCCCAGCCAAAGTGGTCTACGGTGTAGCCCAAAATCGCGTTTGCGGCAACTGCCCCACCTAGGTATCCAAACAAACCAGTAAGACCAGCGGCAGTACCTGCCGCTTTCTTCGGAGCGAGTTCAAGTGCGTACAAACCGATCAGCATAACCGGACCATAGATTAGGAAGCCAATTGCAATAAGCGCCATCATATCTACTGTTGGGTTGCCCGCAGGGTTAAACCAATAAACCATCACTGCAACTGTCACTAACACCATAAATAAGATACCAGCAGGTGCACGACGACCTTTGAACAATTTGTCAGAGATCCAACCACACAATAGTGTTCCTGGAATGCCAGCCCATTCGTATAAGAAATAAGCCCATGACGATTTATCTACCGAGAAATCCTTCGCTTCTTTTAGGTAAACAGGTGCCCAGTCCAGTACGCCGTAACGAATTAGGTAAACAAATGCGTTTGCAATTGCAATCGACCAAAGAAGTTTGTTATTGAAGACGTATTTGAAGAAGATTTCCTTCGCTGTCATTTCTTGTTCATGGGACTTGTCATAGTCATCTGGGTAATCGTCTTTGTATTCTTCAATAGGAGGCAGACCACAAGACTGAGGGGTATCGCGAACCGTCATCCAAACAAACACAGCAACCAACGTGGCGAAAAATGCAGGAACATAAAATGCAGTGCGCCAATCATCGTTAAATGCCCACAGGCCAAGAATAAATAGTGGACCAATCAAGCCGCCACCCACGTTGTGCGCCACGTTCCAAACCGAAACGATCTCACCACGCTCTTTACGTGACCACCAGTGCACCATGGTTCGGCCACAAGCAGGCCACCCCATCCCTTGGAACCAACCGTTCAAGAAAAGCAAAATGAACATCGCAGTGACGCTACCAGTCGCCCATGGCATAAAGCCAAAGCAAAACATCACTAATGCAGACATCAATAGGCCGCCACTAAGGAAATAGCGAGGGTTGGAGCGGTCTGAAACGCTGCCCATTAGAAACTTAGAGAGACCATATGCAATGGAAACAGCTGCCAAGGCGACACCTAAGTCTCCGCGGCTAAAGCCTTGCTCGATAAGATAAGGCATCGCCAAACTGAAGTTTTTACGAACTAGATAGTAACCGGCGTAGCCAACAAAGATACCGATAAAGAGTTGCCAACGGAGGCGAGAGTAGGTGCTATCGATGCTGCCAGGGGACAGACGATCAATGTGCGCCTTAGGTTTGAATATTCCAAACATAGGAACCTCATTATTTTGTATGCGATGGTAAAAACACAAAAGGAGCGAACGAAACAAAATAAATCTTCGTTCGAAAGTTCATGAATTGTATGGAGTCAGGATTTTATTTCTGTGACAAATGTTGCACATGAATTAAATATAAGTAAATACAGTAAATTATATGAGCATTAATTAGATCATCGTTCAACTTTACTCAAGATTCGTTAATATTAAACTGATGTTCAAACCCCTCACTTTAGCATTCCAATTCGAAACCTTTGAAACAAAGGCTCGAATTAGAACATAAACTAACCGTAAAAAGGGCGATTTACGCCTGCCCTACTCGCTCCGAACCAACTAATAACTAAAAAGCTGAAAAACGATCACGTTTAGCATCAAACGAAATAAAAAAAACAATTTTTTATTTGAATACAAGCCGAAGCAATGATTCACAAACACAAGACATTAACAGCGTTTATTCTCTTCTCAACTCATCCTATTGGTATCAATGGGATGACGATTTTTTCTAAAAGTCCAAACATGACTGCGTATTTTTATATCACTGCTAGCCCTTGATACATTTGACATCCTCCTACTCCTTTAGGGTTAACTGCTACACAAGTTCTGTGTAATAAATCTCCAAGCACGTAGCAGCTTCACAAAACTCCTCTTACCAGTTGTGCATTCTTTTTCACATCGGTAATTTGAGCGCTCTCAACACTGGCCTCGTGACAAATAAATTATTTTCGTTGTGTTCTTTTCCGGTTAAAAGATGCGCCATTTAACAAAAACGAAGACTTTGATTAACAAATTTATGCTCAAACGCTCATTTTTAGCGCTCGTTTGTTTTCGCAAACGTTTATATATGCACAATAGTATCGTGCTAGACAGGCAAAAATGATCAAAGGACTTTTAACATGACAACGAACAAACACCCCTCTCTGCTCGGAGAATGTTTGGCCGAGTTTATCGGTACAGGACTACTTATTTTCTTCGGCGTAGGCTGTGTTGCAGCCTTAGTTCTAACAGGCGCATCATTTGGACAATGGGAAATCAGTATTGTATGGGGCTTCGGTGTCGCCATCGCTATTTACTGTACGGCTGGCGTCTCTGGTGCACACATCAACCCTGCCGTTACCATCGCACTTGCTATGTTCCATGGTTTTGATAAGGCGAAAGTGGTGCCATACATTATCGCTCAAATGCTTGGGGCATTCTGTTCTGCTGCATTGGTATACAGCTTATACAGCAACCTTTTCACCGACTACGAAATCGCTCATAACTTCGTTCGCAGCAGCCAAGATGCACTAGCAACTGCTGGTATCTTCTCAACCTATCCGCATGCCTCCCTCTCTTTCTTTGGTGCTTTTGCTGTGGAATTCGTTATCACTGCTGTGCTGATGTTTGCGATTCTGGCTCTGGGCGATGAAAATAACGGCGCAGCACGTGGCGCAATGAACCCTCTATTGATCGGTATTTTGATTGCCGTCATCGGTGGTTCACTTGGCCCACTAACAGGCTTTGCGATGAACCCTGCTCGTGACTTTGGACCGAAGCTGTTCGCTTACTTCGCAGGTTGGGATTGCGCTCTGACAGGTGCTAAAGACATTCCTTACTTTATCGTGCCTTTACTTGCTCCGATTGCAGGTGCGTGTTTTGGTGGTTGGTTGTATCCAAAAGCGATTGCCGCTTACCTTCCACAACAAGGCCACGGTTGTACGATTCCAAACCAATGTGAGACGGAAGAAGAAACAGAAGAAGCTAGAGCTTAAAACTGACGTAACTCGAACATTTACTAAAATATAAATAACGAAACAAAAGGATTCTTACCATGACTGAGCAAAAATACATTGTTGCCCTGGACCAAGGTACAACAAGCTCTCGCGCAGTGATTCTTGATCACGATGCGAACATCGTAAGCGTCGCGCAACGCGAATTTACTCAGATTTATCCAGAAGCTGGTTGGGTTGAACATGATCCAATGGAGATCTGGGCAACACAAAGCTCTACTTTAGTAGAAGCTCTAGCTAAGTCTGGCATCCGTAGCGACCAATTAGCGGCTATCGGTATTACTAACCAGCGTGAAACGACCATCGTCTGGAACAAAGAAACAGGTAAACCCGTTTACAATGCGATCGTATGGCAATGTCGCCGTACTGCTGATATCTGTGAAGATTTAAAAGCACGCGGTCTCGAAAACTATGTACGTGACAACACTGGTTTGGTGCTTGACCCTTACTTCTCAGGTACCAAAGTTAAATGGATTCTGGACAATGTTGAAGGCGCACGAGAAGACGCAGAAGCAGGCAAGCTGTTGTTTGGTACTGTCGATACTTGGTTAGTTTGGAAGATGACTCAAGGTCGCGTTCACGTAACCGACTACACTAATGCATCGCGTACCATGCTGTTTAACATCAACGATCTATGTTGGGATCAAAAAATGTTAGATGAGCTTGGCATTCCAGCATCTATGATGCCAGAAGTGAAGCGCTCATCGGAAATTTACGGTAAAACCAACATCGGTGGTAAAGGCGGTACTCGTATTCCTATTTCTGGAATCGCAGGTGACCAACAAGCGGCGCTTTACGGCCAAATGTGTGTTGAAGCGGGTCAAGCGAAAAACACTTACGGTACGGGTTGTTTCTTGCTAATGAATACGGGCCAAGAAAAAGTCACTTCGACACATGGTCTTCTAACAACTTTGGCTTGTGGTCCTGCAGGCGAACCAGCTTATGCACTTGAAGGTGCCGTATTCATGGGTGGAGCTTCTATCCAATGGCTACGCGATGAATTGAAAATCCTAAACGGTGCAGAAGACTCTGAATACTTCGCGACAAAAGTGGATACATCAAACGGCGTTTATGTCGTGCCTGCATTTACTGGTTTAGGCGCTCCATACTGGGATGCCTACGCACGTGGCACGATTGTCGGCCTTACTCGCGGTGTGAATTCAAACCATATCATCCGTGCAACATTGGAAGGCATCGCTTATCAAACTCGTGACGTACTGGATGCGATGCAAGCTGACTCAGGCATTAAGCTTGCGAACCTTCGAGTCGATGGTGGTGCAGTAGCGAACAACTTCCTAATGCAATTCCAATCCGATGTATTGAACACAGAAGTACACCGCCCTCAAGTAACTGAGGTTACCGCTCTTGGTGCAGCCTACCTTGCCGGCCTTGCAGTTGGTTACTGGGATAGCATTGATGAGTTGCAGAATAAAGCGGTACTTGATCGCACCTTTGAGCCACACGATGATGAAGAAAAACGCAATCGTCGTTACAAGGGCTGGAAACGTGCAGTGAAATGTGCACAAACCTGGTCTGAACTTCACGACGAAGAAGATTAATCTCATCTCCATAAGAAAAAAAGAGCGCCATTTGTGCGCTCTTTTTGCGCTTTATCCCCGATTCCTGAACTCGCTTACTTCTCACAACGAGCAAATTCGAGCACAATAGAGCTTCGAATTTGAAGCATTGGCCGTTACCAATGCACAAGGGAGTGGTAAGTGAAGCAAATACCTCGACACCAGCAGATTGTTGAGCTGGTGAAAAAACAAGGCTATGTCAGCACGGATGAGTTGGTAGAAAGATTCAATGTCAGCCCACAAACCATCCGACGCGATCTCAATGAACTCGCCGATGACAACAAAATTCGTCGTTATCACGGTGGAGCCACTATTCCTCTCAGTTCTGAAAACACATCTTACAACACGCGTAAAGCGCTCAACTTCAATGAAAAAGATGTCATTGCAGACGAGGTAGTCAAACACATTCCAGATGGTGCCACACTATTCATTGATATCGGCACCACACCAGAAGCAGTTGCGCGAGCGCTCAATAAAAACCATAAACAGTTGCGTGTTGTCACCAACAACATCAATGTTGCGACCATTCTTTTCCCTAACCCTGAAATCAAAGTCATTTTGGCGGGTGGAGAAGTCCGCAGCAGAGACGGCGGTATTGTTGGCGAGGCTACCCTCGATTTCGTTAAACAGTTCCGTCTCGACTTTGGTATTCTCGGCATTAGCGGTATCGACTTCGATGGCTCGCTATTAGACTTTGATTACCACGAAGTCCGGGTAAAACAAGCGATCATTGACAATAGCCGTAGTGTATTTCTTGCCGTAGACCACACCAAGTTCGGGCGCAATGCTATGGTGAAACTAGGCAATATTGCACAGCTCAACATGATCTTTACCAATAAGCAGCCACCAGAAGAAATCTTGTCAATTTTGAAGGAAGCTTCTATCCCACTTGAAGTGGTTGAAGCTAACGAATCAAACTCCGAAAACGAGTAACGTCAATCGTATAATTCCCCCTCAAATGACCTCTGTCTTAATTAGACAGAGGTTTTTTTGTGTCTAAATCACACAAAACGCTCACAAACGAAAATAATAGATGATCACAAACGAAACCTGAGCTAGGATTACATTATGTTCTAAAATGCTCGTTCGCTCACCAAGAGGTCAAATTTATGAGTATACAAAATAATGCTTCCACTACTAGCTCATCCACTACCTTAGACTTGATCGTAATCGGTGGCGGCATTAACGGAGCTGGTATTGCGGCAGACGCAGCAGGCCGAGGTTTGAGTGTTGGCTTATATGAAGCAAATGACTTCGCATCTGCGACTTCTTCAGCAAGTTCTAAACTGATACACGGCGGTTTACGCTACCTTGAACACTACGAGTTTCGTTTAGTTTCGGAAGCGCTCGCAGAGCGTGAGGTTATTCTTCGTAAAGCACCACACGTCGCACTACCAATGCGTTTCCGTTTACCGCATCGCCCATTCCTACGCCCAGCTTGGATGATTCGTTGTGGCCTTTTCCTTTACGATAACTTGGGTAAACGTACGACGCTGCAAGGCAGTAAAACCGTCAACCTTGCGAAATCTGGCTTGCTAAAACCAGAAATGAAAACGGGTTTCGAATACTCTGACTGTTGGGTTGATGATGCGCGTTTAGTATTACTGAACGTTCTTGCGGCTCGCGAAAACCATGCTGAAGTGCGTAACTACTGCCGCGTGGAAAAAGCACACCGTGAAGGTGGTATCTGGCACGTTACTATTCACGATGTGATGACAGACCAACGTTTCGAACGTAAAGCGAAAGCGTTAGTCAATGCAGCGGGGCCTTGGGTAAAACAGTTCTTTGATGATGGATTAGAGCAAGCCTCTCCTCGTAACATTCGCTTAATCAAAGGCTCGCACATCGTTGTTCCTCGTATCCACAACGAACCGCAAGCCTACATCCTTCAAAACAAAGACAATCGCATCGTATTTATGATTCCTTACTTAGATAAGTTCTCAATCATTGGTACAACAGATGTGGAATACAAAGGTGACCCTCGCGAAGTGTCGATCTCAGATGACGAAGTCGATTACCTCATTGATATCGTAAACCAACACTTTGTCCACCAGTTGACTCGCGAAGATGTAGTTTGGACATACAGTGGTGTTCGTCCTTTATGTGACGATGAATCTGACTCTCCGCAAGCAATCACACGAGACTACACGCTAGAGCTCGATGCGGAATACGACCATGCACCTCTGCTTTCTGTTTTTGGTGGTAAGTTAACGACCTACCGTAAGTTAGGTGAAGCAGCAATGAAAAAGCTAGCTCCGTTCCTACCTGAAATGGGTAAAGACTGGACTGCCAACCAAACCCTTCCTGGTGGTAACTTCAGCTGTAGTCGTGAACAATTAGCTAAACAAATTCACGCTAAATACACCTGGGCGCCAGAAGCATTGATTCTTCGTTATGTCACACAGTTTGGTACCCAAACGTGGAACTTAATGGAAGGTACAACAAGTGAAGCTGACTTAGGACAAACGTTCTCGGCACAAGCAGGTGGTGTTTACCAACGTGAGATCGATTACTTAATGAACCATGAAATGGCAATGACCGATGAAGACATTTTATGGCGCCGTACTAAGCTTGGTCTTTACATGAACGAGGAAGAAAAACAGGCCTTAACGGACTATTTAAAGAAAAAGCTACAACAGAAAGTGGTTAATCTTTCTCAAGTTGGCTAACAGCTCCCCTCCCTCCCCCACAATAAAGCCTGCTTAGTTGCAGGCTTTTTGTTTTGTTGTTTAAGCACAACACCTTGGTGCGCTCCACTCGATTGCAAATAAGAACAACTATTCATAGACATTTGGCGTTAAATACAATCATACTCATTTGAAAAATAATGCATCAATGACTTCAGAGTACCGTACTCAGAGTATTGCCTCTGTATGGCAATGCAATTCTCGCGAAAGAAGTATCTTGAGGTTATTTTGGTATCGGCTCAAACAAGGAAAAGAAAATGGGTTTTATGATTGAACATTGGGACTTCTCAACCCCAGAAGCAACTCAACAATCCACCACGGCAGAGCAAATTCAAGCTAAGCATTGGTACCATTGCGAACGGCTGCATCCTGATATTCGTGGTTGGCTGGAGCAGAACCAAGTACCTCGAGCTACGGTTGATCATCTATTAGCCGACGAAAGCCGACCATCTTTCCATCCTTTGGATGACGAGAACTTCATGTTGATTTTACGAGGCGTCAATATGAACGGCAATGCATCACCAGAAGATATGCTTAGTATTCGAATTCTCTACTTTCAAGGCGCACTCATTTCAACTCGTAAAATTCCATCACGCGCGATCATGGAGATTCGCCAAGCATTAGCGGAACACAAAGGCCCAAAAAGTCTTGCCAGTTTACTTCATCAGATCATTGAAGGATTAAACAGTAAAATAGACATTTACCTTGATACGATTGAAGAAACACTAAACCAGTTCGATGTGAATGATGAGTCGACGTACAAACATATGGCTACTCAAAAAGCACTGATTTCTATCAAGCGTTTTATTCGTCCTCAGCAGTACGCTATCCGTGATCTTGTGGAGTCAGAATCAGAATTGATTGCTTTGAGACCTCATCAATATCGCTTCGCACACAATAATATTACGCGCATAAATGAAACACTTGAGTTTTATCTTGGAGAAGTGGCGCTTTTCCAAGAAGAGATCAAACATCATCGTGATGAGAAAACCAATAAAAACAGTTACCTGTTTACTTTGGTAGCAACGATTTTTCTACCAACCAGCTTCTTAACAGGTTTACTCGGTATCAATGTTGGTGGAATGCCAGGCGTGGATTCCACCATGGCATTCACCTGGTTCTGCATCGCCTTAATTGTCATTTTTGGTCTAGAGTGGTGGCTATTTAAACGCTTGGGGCTCACGAATAAAGCGGACGACGAAGACGAATAAACACTAAACCTATAAAGAACAAAAACCAAAAGAGGAGCACGCGGCTCCTCTTTTCTCTACTCACATTAGAATCTTATCCGGGGTGACCATCCACACGAGGGGTCACAAGCATCACACCAAAGCGCCACACAAATAGCCCAAACGCAACAATCCATAATCCACCGCTGATATCAATCCACAGTATCATGTTCGCTGGATCAAAGATCACGGCGAAACTGCGAACCAAAGCTGCCGCGGTAATCGCTGCAAACGCAAGGCTCATGTTTGGCCCTTTGTAGATCATGCGACCAGTATGTCCCATCGTCACCCGTGTAATCATCGCTAAAATCAAACCGCCTAACGCACCTATCGCAAACAGGTGAATGAGGTTATGGCTGGCAAATGCATCTCCCCAGACGCCTCGCAAAATTAAGCTTAGTGGTAAACACAAATACGCAGCATGCAGCGACCACACTAAAGGCTCGCTCAGGGTTAACCAAGGTTTCCAGCGAACAAAACGCACCAACTGAGCAACACCTGCAAACAGCATCAAAGGACTACCTAGTTCTGCAAACGTCACAGGGAAAAAGCTCAGCACAAATAGCATTACCAACGGCAAGTTCGCAAACCACTCTAACCAAGCCAATGGTTGCGCTTTTTCGAAATTAAATCGACGCGCAGTAAAAAATGGAATCACACGTCCGCCCATCACTGACAACAGCAAGGTAAACCACCACAGCATTGCTTGCCACACCGCTGAAGAGCTAAAGGGCGGCATACCTTTTATCGTTGCGTAGCTTGCAAAGTTCGCAAAGATGGCTAAAAGAAACAGTGGAACGAAAAACAAATTACGCCAACCTTTGGCTCTATACACACGAATGCCCACCTCATAGGCGACAAACAGTAAAAATACCGCTTCGATACTGCTGGTTAACCATAACGGTGCAGGTGTCCAAAGCAAGATGCGGGGCACTAACCACAAGCCAAATAAAGCCAGAAGCATGTAATGCTTGGTACCATTAATGCCAGTCCAGTTTTGTACCGCGGTCAGTACAAAGCCAACTACAATGGCCATCGAAAAACCGAACAACATTTCATGTACATGCCACCACAATGCAGGCACAGCTAATGCGTTTGGCTGTCCGTCTTGGAACATCCACACCCACAACGCAATCGCAACAATGGCGTAAATCGCCCCAAACAGAAAAAACGGCCGAAAGCCTAATCGCAGCCATGCGGGGATTTTTTCTTCTACTTTTTTATCGGTGATATTCAGCATTATCTTGCCCTCAAGCGTCTCTCGATGCTGGTTAACTCAACTACATATTGATGCTACCACAAACATGTATAAAAAATACATGTTTATAGTTGAGATTATACTTAAGAGGTAAAGTTGTGCTTCAGATGCGGGTTAGGTATAAACATGAGAGGCACAACTATCAGTTAAGGGATGCAACGGCAATGTACATATTTGGCTATGGCAGTTTGATTAATTCTGCGTCGCGTAAGTTAACCGGACAAACGGGAGAAGCCATTCCCGTCATTGCTCATGGACTGGTGCGCTACTGGGGAAAGATTGATGACAGCTATACTCTGTCTCCTCTGGTTGTGAACCAAGGCGATGGGCAGGTTAATGGCGTTTTACTCGAAGTAAATGAAGAAGCGCTCGCAGAATTCGACCGCCGTGAGCGAGGTTATCATCGTATTCAACTTCAGCCAGATCAAATCGAAACAGATGCGAGTTTTAACCAAGAACATGACATTTGGGTTTACGTAAAAGACGAGCCACTACCACCATGCGCAAAGAGCCCAATCATGCAAAGTTATGTTGATACCGTGCTGGCAGGTTGCTTGGAAGTTTCCCACGCGTTTGCAGAGCATTTTGTGCGTCACACCATTGGCTGGCAACACGCGAAAGAAAATGACCGCCACCAACCCAAATATGGCAACCTTGCAGGCGTACAAGAGCACCATTATGAGTTGATTGATAATCTGATCAAAAAAGGAGCCTAGCGGCTCCTTTTTAGTATCTATATTTTTGCTTACGCGATCTTAAAACTTGTAATCAACGCCAACGTACAGGCTGTCAAAATCAAAATCTTCGCTGCCACCGTTTTCGGCATCAATACTTACCGAAGAAGCACGGTAGCCACCAGATACAACCAAACCTGAAGAAAACTCATAACCAGCCTCAACACCGTAGTTAAAGCCTACATCACGACCATCATCGGTAACAGTGCTAGATGATTTCACTTCATAAGAAACACTCATTACACCAAGGCCAGCAATCGCACCAACATAGAAGCCTGTACCTGCGAATTGGTATTTAGGCTTCGCATTGAAATTGAACGCAGAAGCATCAACACTAAATTTAACCGGCCACCCCATGTAAGAAAATGTTTCTTCAAAGTCGCCAAAGTATATGTACTCACCTTCAAAAGCTAGTTTGAAGTTTTCTGAATATTGAAGCTCTTTACCTACAGCCAGGCTAAGACCTGTCGCAGAAAAATCTTTTGACAAGCTTTTAACTTTAAGATCTGAATTTACCAAATCAGCACCAACATACCAGTCACCTTTTGCTTGAACTGATGCTGAAGCAACCACTGCACCTAAAGCCAATAATGGCAATACTTTTTTCATTATAATTTCCTAATTTTTCATACTGTTAGACAGCTTTTAAAAGCGCGGAGATTATAAATAGAGTTGAATACTTTCCTATTGATTTGTTTATAAAATGAGACACAAAACATAAACATGAACAATAAAACGTTTGCTTGATTAAACTCTAAACGGCTCGAGTCCTATTAAGTACTAGAGTTACCACAAGTAGCAAGTTTCCAAACCAGTCGCATTTTTCAGTATTTTTACAGCAATATAATCCTTACGTTTACGGCTTTATTTATTACTCAATAGAGTCTATTTCATGAAAACAAGTTGGCTTGATATGATGATTTAAAGTGTTTAGGACTGTCTTACTAAAGGTTTGTGCATCTCTAAGTAGCTGTTTAAAATAGTCAGATTATTGAGCTCACACTTGGGCAGTGAGCAGTGCCGACGGGAAATTTACATGGCAAAGCTAAAAGATATCGCCATTGAAGCGGGCGTCTCACTTGCAACCGTATCGCGGGTTTTGAACAAGGACCCAACGTTGAGCGTTAAAGAAGAAACCAAATACCGCATTTTGGAAATTGCAGAAAAACTGGAGTACCGCACCAGTAGCTCGAAGAAAGGCATCAAAGAAGTTAAGCAAAAACATCACTTTTTAGCCTTATATAACTACAAACAAGAAACAGAGGTGAATGACCCTTACTACTTATCAATTCGTCATGGGATTGAAACGCAATGCGACAAACTAGGTATTACGCTAACCAATTGCTATAACAGTGAAATTGATGTTGAAACGAAAAAGATAACAGGTGTCCTTTTAGTCGGAAATGTCGACCAAAAGATAGTAGATAAATTACCTAAACGTCTAGCCGATAGCATCTGCTACATAAACTTTTCAGATCCAACCTGCCCTTATGATTGCGTTGATGTCGACCTTATTCGAATCAGTAGGCAAGTAGTTGATTTCTTTGTACAACGAGGCCACCGCCGCATCGGTTATATTGGCGGTCAAAACAAGCCCGACGCAGCTGACATTCGTGAAAATGTGTTTTTGGACTATGGCTATCTAAAAGGCGTGGTCGCAGAACAAGATATACACTATTGTTCCTGCTCTAGTTTGTCCGGTTATAACTTAGCGAAAGAGATGCTAGCCATAGGTGACTTCCCGAAAGCAGTATTCATTGATTCAGACTCCATCGCGATTGGCATAGTACGTGCAATCCATGAATTTGGCTTAAAGATACCAGAGGATATTACGT
Organism: Vibrio sp. Y58_MX_L22; assembly: GCF_024181865.1. NCBI lineage: Bacteria > Pseudomonadati > Pseudomonadota > Gammaproteobacteria > Vibrionales > Vibrionaceae > Vibrio > Vibrio sp. Y58_MX_L22. The sequence continues at coordinate 222,519 of NZ_JAMZAN010000005.1, read as the reverse complement.
TGATTAGTATGAATGATATTCCTACTGCTCGCTTTACCTTTCCGCCGTTGTCTACAATTCGTATTCACTCTGAGTTGATGGGAACTCAGGGAGTGAACTTACTGGTGGAAAAATACCGAGATGGACGCTTACGACCTCTTCATGTATACGTGCAAACAGAGCTTAAACTACGTGGTACAACTCAATGATACCTTTTCCATTAATCTCTTTTATGAATTAAATCTGGAACATCCCCCCCAACCAAAGACATTCATTTTGCTCAATCAGTACTGTTTCGGTATAACGCCGATAACTCAGCGGGTAGTAAGAAGTTCAACAACAAATCACTCTAAGCACCATGAGTGCCCCAAATGTTTATCATTTAGAGGTGATGGTCGAAGAAACCAACTCGCGTAGCCAAATGCCTTTGTCTTCATTGTTTCGGCTGGAATGCCACAGCATAGCAATATCAAAATCCGCAACGGCGATCGGCGGCTTAACGGTAACGAGATCGTCCGAAAAGCCCTCCGCCAATGCCATTTTTTCTGGCACGATGGCAATGAGATCGCGTTTTTTCAATAGATGCCGAATAGTGAGAAAGTTGCGCGACGCCACGGTGACTTTGCGGCTCAAGCCATGTTCTGCAAGCTTTTGGTCTACTTGTGTCTTTAAGCTCCCATCGGGACTTACCAGAGCTTGCTCTATGTTCGCGAACGCTTCCAGAGACAGCTGTGTTTCCCCTTTCAATGCCTGTTTATCACACATACACACGTGTTTTTCCGTGTACAAGTACAAGCTCTCAAAGTTGTCATCCAACACTGGCATGCTGCCAATAATGACATCGATCTTTTCGTGCTCAGTTAATGCCACGTAGTTGCTACGATTGACGTTAATAAAACTGATCTGGGCCTCTGGTGCGCGCTGGCGTATTTCGTCATAAAGCCGAGGAGCAAAAATAAACTCGGCATAATCCGTTAATCCAATGCGACATACACCCGCATAATTTTTAGGTTGGAAGGCAGACTTAGTGAGCAAGTCTTTGGCGATAGAATCCAACAAGTGATGCACAGTTGGCGCGATGTGGTGAGCGTGCTCGGTGGGCTCCATCTTGTGCCCTTTTCGCTCAAAAAGCGGGTCGTCAAACAACAACCTTAAACGAGACAAACTATGACTCATCGCCGACTGACTAACGTAACTTTTCTCTGCCGCGACGCTAACGCTTCGATAGCGATACAAGTAGGAAAACGTCACCAATAAGTTCAAGTCAATGTTGCGCCACTGAATGTCCTCTTTCACTCCAACATCCTCATCCCATTTCATTTCATTCATAGATGAAATTAAAATCATCAATTTGAGTCATTTTAGAGCATTCGATAAATTAGCAACAATGCTTTTTAGATAAACAGGCTCGACATGTTCACCATATTCAAAACTTTTTTCTGGCTGGGTTGGTTCAGCTTCGGCGGCCCTGCGGCTCATATTGGTTATTTTCGCCAAACATTTGTTGAGAAACTGAAATGGCTTGATGACAGCGAGTACGCGCAAATTGTCGCGCTCAGTCAGTTTTTGCCGGGACCGGGCTCAAGCCAAGTTGGCTTTGCATTGGGTTATAAACGTGGCGGTTTAGGTGGCGCATGCGCAGCATTTGTCGGATTCACGCTTCCTTCAGTGGTCATCATGTTGGCGCTGGCGATGGTGAGCAGCCAAATCACCGACACCGCAGTGTTCCAAAACATCGTTCACGGCCTAAAACTGCTCGCAGTCGTCGTCGTGGCGGATGCGACTTGGGGCATGTACAAAAACTTCTGCCAAAGTAAACTGACCGCGGGTTTGTGCGTTGCGACTGCGATTGCGTTGCTGGTGGCACCAAGCATCATGACGCAAATGTTCGTGTTGATCGCAGCAGGTTTTGTCGGAATGCGATATCTAAAGAAAGACTCCGCGCCATCAACCGAGTCGTTTAAACCGTCTATCGCGCCATTGGCTCTATTTGCGGTGCTTTTACTCGGCTTACCGTTAGTGGCTCATACGTTACCTTTGCTTGGGCTGTTTAGTGATTTTTTCCAAGCTGGTAGCTTAGTGTTTGGTGGCGGTCATGTGGTTCTGCCGCTTCTGCAAAACATTGTTGGCGACCAGCTCAGCCAAGATGCATTTTTAACAGGCTACGCCGCTGCACAAGCTGTACCGGGGCCAATGTTCACCTTTGCGACTTTTATCGGTTATGAGCTTTCGTCTACGCCAATTTTAGGCGCTCTGATCGCGACGCTTGGCGTATTCCTCCCAGGGTTTCTTTTACTGCTTGGCGTTCTTAAAAACTGGCAAGCACTGGCAGGCAAACCGCTGGTCTCCGGCGCCATCAACGGTGTAAATGCCTCGGTAGTAGGGTTACTACTTGCGGCACTTTACCAGCCAGTATTTAGCAGCGCAGTTGTTGCTCCCATCGACATGGCGTTAGTGGTTGCGGGTTTCTATCTACACAAAAAGCTCAACCTATCGGTTCTGTGGATGATCGTGTTTTTTGTGGCTGCAGGCCTTGTCACGGGCATGATTTAGTCTGCTGATACGCCAACTATTGAATCCAGATAAACCACGGGCACTCAAATACGAGTGCCCGTTTTCTCAACTAAGCTTAATGATATTGGAAGGATAGAGATGACGGATCATCGATGGAACAAGACAACAATTACGAGCTCAACCTGAGCTGGCAGCAAAAAGCATCGGCTTTACTCACATCAGTGAAGAATGAGTTATTGAACGATAAGATTTTCTACACCTATTGCTTTATCTCTACGACCATTATTTACCTTTGTTCTTTGTATCTCGATTTCCCTATCGATTACTCTTTTACCACTTACCTTGAAACGCTCATGCAAGCTTTGTATGTCACAGGTTTAAGCTGGTGTATCTACTATTATTTCTATCTCATACTGCGCAAAGAAAAACAGCCAGCAAAGCGCTTCATACGAAAACTGAAGCATCTTATTTTTCCGCTGTACCGACCTGTATCAGTGTTTGTTTCGATGATGGCACTCAACCTGATTTTCTCTAACCACACGTTTTTGAAATCGCTGATTCCAATCATCAATCCGTTCAAGTGGGATCTGACCTTTGCGAATATTGATTCGTTGCTACACTTCGGCGTTGCTCCGTGGGAGTTGACCCATGCATTATTCTCCAATGCTTGGGCCTCATTAGGGCTAAATGTAGCCTACAACGCATGGTTTTTTTGTATGTGGGGTATACTCATCTTTTTCCTTATCTACAAAAAATACCCGTTGGTAAGGCAACAGTTTTTACTCACGTTCGCATTGTCTTGGATGATTCTTGGTGTCTTCTTCGCCACGCTGCTTTCTTCAGCAGGCCCTTGCTATGTGGAGCTTATCACTGGAGATGAACAGTTTGTTCCTCTGATGAAAACGCTCGAAGCCCAAAGCCAATATCTTACCAATGTGGACGCTGGGCAATTGTGGGCATTGCCTACACAGCAATATCTTTGGGATGAGTACATCGCGAATGCCAATGGTATTGGCTCTGGCATTTCGGCAATGCCTAGTTTGCACGTTTCCATTGCGGTTTTGATGGCGCTATCAATTTATAGACTCAACAAAACCATCGGCTACTTTGCCTACGCTTTCGCAGTCATCATTCAAATCGGTTCGGTACATTTAGCTTGGCATTATGCGATTGATGGCTACCTCGCAACACTCTTGACGGTGATGTTATGGAAGATAGTTGGTTGGGCTTTACGGCGCTATGCTTCTTACCCTGAAAGAAGAGAATGAACGGCTAATTGAACAAACACCTTTGCAACGGACTACTCCCGGTAAATGAAAAAGCCACTCTATCTTGCAGAGTGGCTTTCTTTTAAAAGGGTCTTCAAATTTATTGGAGAAGCGCGGTAGAGGTATCCCCTCGCTCTCTCACCATTGCCAATGCTCGTTCTAGGTTTTTATTTGCCAGTTCATAGTAGGCAGGGTTCTTATCAATAGCCTGTTGTAGATAAGGAATCGCCTCGCCTGGTTTGCCTTGAAGGATCAAGAAGTAACCAACATTATTGAGTGCTTCCGGCTCTGTCATGTGTCGACTAAAAATACTCAGAGCTTGTCGTGGCTGATCTTTAGCTAAAGCAATGAGACCTAAATTATTGATTCCTCTCTCATCTCCTGGCTTGATACTTAGTGCGGCTTGAGTAAAGTGCGCCGCTTTTGAGTAAGCTTTTTCCATGTAGTAGGAGTAGCCAAGGCTGACCAAAGCGTTTACGTTTCTTGAGTCAATATCCAACGCTTTTCGAATTAACGCCTGCGCAATATCGTGGTCGCCACGAATGTCGTAAAGCACACCTAGACCGGAGTAAGCAGAGACAGGTGATTTATCATCATAGCGATATGTTGCAACGCTCTCTGCAGTAATGTTGTCTTTAGTGATGGTAGGATCGCCATCCATGCGAATTTGGTCAGCATTCAAAGCGCGTATGTAGTAGCTTTTCCCGACGTCCTTTTCTCCACGCTTCGTGTATAAAGTACCAAGCTCAGTCAGGGAGCCAATATGATCGGGGTTCTCAGCCAAAGATGCTCGAAATGATTTATCGGCGAGTTCTGAATTCTCCCTAGCTAAATGGATGCGCCCCACGGTGTACAAGGTTTTATCTTTATGGACCGCATTCGGGAAAGAGAGCGAGCGAATATATTCATACAAGGCTAAGTCGACATTTTTGTTGCTTAATGCAATATCCCCTCGTGAGATTGCCTCTTCCTCTGTTTTGGGAGGTTCATCATTAGTGAGAGACTCAACGGGCTTACCTGAGTACAGCGTTGAATCGAAATCTGATGACTGTTCAGTTGTTGAACATGCGGTAAGCACCAACAACGAGATGATGACGTATTTCTTAATCCACATAACGATCCCTATTTTGCTTTTTAATTAGAAAATGCCTCAGCCAATGAAATTAACGCAGGTCCGATAGCCACTATAAAAAAGCAAGGCCAAATAAATAGCACCATTGGAAACATCATTTTGACTGGGATTTTTGCAGCAATTTCTTCTGCTGCTTGTTGACGCTTATCCCTGTAGTCTTCGGTATATTCACGCAAGGAGTTGACTAAACTCCCCCCTATTCGAGAGGCATGGCTAAGCATACTTACCAGCCCCATTAATTCTTCTAACCCTGTTCTTAATACTAGCTCCCTCAGCGCTTCTGGCATTGGTTTACCCGCTTTAATTTTGTTGCACACCGTATCGATTTCATCGGCAAGCTCTGGGTGAGAGATAACCAGTTCATCAGCAACCCGACGCAACGCTGCATTAAAGCCAAGCCCTGATTCGGTACAAACCACCAGCAAATCAAGCATGTCGGGCACACCTGCACGAATCGCTTGCTGACGCTTGTTCACCATTCGACGCAAAATAAAATCAGGAAATAAAAGCCCAATAAATACGGATAACGCCATATACGTGTACAGGTATTTAGATTCCGGAACCGAGAAATACACCAGTGCCGCCACCATCACACCTAAGATCGTCGTGACCGATTTAATGGCATAAAACATCGATAATGCATTGCTTTCATGAAACCCAGCATGCATCAGCTTATTGCGTGTCGTTTGGCGCTCTTTTTCACTGGTTGGGGAAGTTAAAGGCGCTAACGACTCCAAGGTGTCTGACATTTTTTTGTTGTGATGAGAGACTTCTTTCTTATCACCAGACAATTCGGCTAACTTTCGTTTAATTGGCGAGTTAACCCCGATAATTATCGAGCCTAACGTCATCACAACCAACACTGTAGTGATGAGGATCAACCCCATAAGCAGTGTTTCTTGGCCGACAGCAAAATCGTTTAACCATCCTTGAATACTTTCCATGGCTACACCTCAATATTGACGATTTTACGAATCCAAAGCGTACCGATAAACAACGCTACCATCCCACCAATGACCATTTTGATCCCCATTGGATGCGTGTGGAGTAACTCAATATACTCAGGTCGAACAAGGGAAATGATGACGTATAAACCAAAAGGCGCTAATACTAATACCCATGCCGACATTCGAGATTCCGCCGAAATGGTTTTTATTTTTCGAGCAAGTTTGAAACGAGCACGTAGGATATGGGAGAGCTTCTCAATGTTTTCGACTAAGTTACCACCCGTTTCCTTTTGCAGTAACACAGCACTGGAGAAAGCAAGCATCGATACGGTAGGAGTTCTCTCCGACATTTGCATAATCGCCAAGCGGAGGTCATAACCATAGTTGAGTAAGTTAAAGGTATTCATGAACTCAGGACCAAGCGGTGCACTAACCTCTCTGCCTACTTCTCCAAAACCCTGTGTAATTGGCTGCCCTGCCTGCAAAACTCGCTTGATGATATCGAGAGCCTCTGGCAGTTGCTCTTCAAATTTCATTAAACGATCAGCAATCCTTTTCTGTATGTAGAAGTAAACAGACACCCAGCAAGCAAACGCAACACCAGCACAGAGGTACCAAACTTGCCCGAACAAGAACAGAAATAGACCAACCGCAGTCCCTCCGAGGAATGTGAGGAAAATAAACCGACTGAACCCCATGTGTATCCCAGCCAGTTCCAACTTCTTCTTAAAGTTATCGAACAGACTAAACCTCACAAGCCATCGCTCTAATGGCGAGAGATTCTTGAGCGAGTTTTCCCTTAATAAAGAAATACTCTCTTGATCAATATGTTTATGGCTTTCGTGTATCCGCTTGATTAATTGCTTATGCTTAACCTTTTTACCCGCAGAAGGCAGAATTAACGCTTGGCTAATAAAGAATACGGACAAAAACAGCAGTACAAGAAAAAGGGGGAATTGACTATCCATAGCAATCTCCTAACGGGCTTTTTCATTGAATATTTCAAATGGTACGTCTAAGCCTCGTTTTACTAATTGGTCATGGCAGCTTGGTACAATCCCTGTAGCCATGTAATCACCTAACACATTACCTTCTTGATCGACCCCTCTTCTCTGGAAGGTGAAGATCTCCGACATGGTAATAACGTCACCTTCCATGCCATTGATTTCTTGTACGCTAACCATGCGACGTTTACCGTCTTCCTGGCGATCCATTTGCACAACAATATTGATGGCAGACGCGATCTGCGCTCTCAAGTTTTTTGTCGACACATTCCACCCTGCCATCGAGAACATATTCTCAATCCGGCTCAACGCATCTCTTGGTGTATTCGCGTGGATAGTAGCCAAAGACCCATCATGACCCGTGTTCATTGCGGATAGCATATCCACCGCTTCTGAGCCACGAACCTCACCAACAACTATCCGATCGGGACGCATACGTAGTGAGTTTTTTACTAAATCACGCTGAGAAATTTCACCCTTACCCTCGATATTGGAAGGACGTGTTTCCAAACGGATAATATGTGGCTGTTGGAGTTGTAACTCTGCTGAGTCCTCAATGGTTACAATGCGTTGGTCGCTAGGAATAAAGCTCGACAAAATATTTAGCGTGGTTGTTTTACCAGAACCTGTACCTCCAGAAATCAGGATATTCATTTCCCCCACAACCGCCGCATTAAGAAACTTCGCCATTTCAGGAGACAACGATCCAAGTTCTAATAGGTTATCCATATTCAAACGTTCAACCGCAAAACGTCGAATAGAAACTGAAGGCCCATCAATAGCAAGAGGAGGTATAATCGCATTAAAACGTGAGCCATCTTTGAGTCGAGCATCCACCATGGGTGAAGCCTCATCGATCCTTCGACCCACTTGGCTTACAATACGGTCGATAATGTTGCGCAAATGGCGTTCGTCTAAAAAGGTGTGCGGTGTTTTCTCCAACTTACCAAAACGTTCGACGAAAATATTTTTCGGGCCATTTACTAAGATATCTGAGATTGTTTGATCTTCAAGAAGTGGCTCAAGAGGCCCTAGGCCGAACACTTCATCTTCAATTTGATGTATTACGCGGTTTCGCGCTTCTGAACTCAATGGGTGTGTTTGATCTTCCGCGATGAGCTGAACAACCGCTTCGCGCAACTCCTCTTTCGCGCGATCTTCTTGCAAGTGCGATAGAAGCCCGAGATCCAAGGTATCCAGTAGTTTCTTGTGGTAGTAGTGTTTTATCGAGAGATCTTGTTCTAATTGCTTTTTCTGCTCCTCGATCGCTTTCATCTTGGCTTCTACCGGCGACAAAGACTTTTGCTCATCTGACGTGTCTTCATCAGATTTTGCCAACTCGACATTCACAACTTTGGATTCTTTTGTTTCATCTACGGAATTGAAAGAACTCCCGACGCCTTTCCGTTTGAAAAACATAACTCCCCCTTACTAAGAAAATAGTTTTTTTATCCAACTTTGATTCTCTTTGGTCGGACTTTCTAATAAGTGCGATATTTCAGCCAAAGACGCTTTCAGCGCACTATTTTTCTTAGATTGAACAATTGGGTTGCCCAAATTAGCGCTCTCGATAGCAATAGCAAAGTTATTAGGTACTAAGTGTATTGCATGTCCACTAACCGCATTTTCAATGTCTTTCAACGATATTGTCGATTTCTTTTCAAAACGATTAACAATTAGTTCAACCTGATGACTACTTAAACCATAGTCTAATTCTAAAGAACGTATATAACTAACAGCATGCTTCACCGATGTAACATTCTGTTGCAGAATCAAAAAAACATGTGTTGCCGGAGAAACAATTTGTTGATAAACGTGCTCAACGCCATGAGATAAATCCACAATAATATGTGAGTAAAACTGCCTCAAAATAGGTAATAATTTACTAACTTGAACCGCATGCTTGTAATTACCTTTTGGATCATTTTGGTTAAAACACAAATAATTCAAACCTGAAGGATGCTGGTAGACTAGTCCTTCTAGTGATAATTCATCTAAATCATTAACAGAATCAATCACATCATTAATATTGTATTTAGGCTTACAGTTTAAATAATCAGCGGCATCACTAAACTGCATATCCAAGTCAACGAGCAACACTTTACTCTTAGCATAGCTTGATAATTCTATTGCTGTATTAATAGCCAAAGTGGTTGCTCCAGAGCCGCCTTTTGTATTAATAAACAATGTTAGATCGCCCATTTTCTTATTGGCAATCTTTTCATCCGCGGTAGATTTTAATAAAGGATATAGCTCGCCAAAATCAACCGAACGAGACAGATAATCTGTTGCCCCAAGCCTTAATGCCATTTTAAGGGATGCAGTATCGTTCTCATCGCCAAATACAATCAAAGCGGTATGATTATGCTGTAAACTGCTGTCACTAGAATAAACATGAGCCACTTTCTGAGCCCAGCTTTCACCGGTTTCAATATAAATGAGATCAGGAACTTGCTTATTTTTCACAAAGTCCAAGTTAAAGGTATCTAGCTCTATCCAATCAATATTTAGATTTACACACCTTGATAGTTCATCAGCAATGTGAATTTTAAAATTTGATGTAGAATAAACTATCCAAATAATCAAGTTAGTTTTTAAACTTTTATGTGTTTCATTATCCATTTTGACTGGTTTCAACATAAAGCTACTCCGCGGAACAATCCGAATAAACAGCTGGGTTATCAGCTTCAGGCTTTAATACACCTAAGCTTTCTGCCGGCAATACAGTTTCAAAAGCAGGTGTTTTTCCTACTGCACTAATAAGCGCAGCTAACACAAAAAACTTAAATTCATAATCAACTGCTCTTGCTTGAACATATTTTATTTTTGAAAACTGAGCATCTAACACTGTAGATGCTGCAGGTGGAGTACTCAAAAAATCCGACACATCAACAGTTGCACCTGTATCGTCTAAATATTCGATTTGTAAATTATTAGCGGTAAAACCTGAAGGATATAGACTCTCCAAAGCTTGATGATTAGGTATTTCATCACGTTCAGAAATAAAACAAACCGTGGCAAGTCGTGCCGCTCGCCTGGTAATTTCGTTGACCATTTGCACTGAATAAAAGTAGATTGCAAACTCAATAATCATGAACAGTACTAACATTACCGCAAGTGCAATTAACGAAAACTCAACTTGGGTCAGTCCTTTCTGTTTCCTTATCCATTGTTTCATGGGCTAGTCCTCATTGACGCAGAAGAGCCAATACTGAAAGCCAAAGAGGTTCCGGTAAAAGGTAAGGTTGAGAAAATAGGCTCATAATTATAAGTAGCCGATATGGTGACAACCTTATTGGTGTCCGTTGGTTGAGTCACAATAATGTCAGCAGCTTCAATATAGTCGATTACCGGCGTACCAACGCCACTCGGCGTGCCATAGATCACCACATTTTTAATATCAGATTCTTCAGCTATGCCTTCAAAATCTAACGTGCCATAAGTATCAACCACGGCATACCGTGCGCCATTTTGCAACGCTTTGTTGACCTCTGTGTATTGAATAAAAGCTCGGCTCACGTCGATAACTAATACGGTCAGCATCAGTAGCACTGGCAATGCAAGAATAAACTCTATAATTGCCAGTCCTTTCTGGTTAGCCATCTTTTTCATCTGATGCTTTCTATTGGAGTACATCATATTAAGACCCTCCACTTGACGGGTCTTTGTATAGAACGATTTTGTATGGCCCAACTCCATCTTCATCCGGATCTACCCCAGACGACGCATTTTTTACCGTACAATCCTCTAGAAACTGACCGAATATTTCCGATTCATTCCCCTTGTTTTGCACTTCCTGAGTAACAAAAAAGCATCCTAGGCCCAGTACTTCTAAATCCATCTTGCCGCCTTTTTTTGGAGCTTCATCACAACGAACGATCGGCACTCGTAATACCCTTCGATCGGTTTTCCCATCCGCTCGGTAATATTGCGACTTGCACGCGCCAGGCCCCCCCGTACAAGCGGCTAACCCTTCGACATAATCGGCATAATAAAACGCATCGTTATCAACGGCCGGATCTTCCGCATCCTGATATTGTTGTTGGTAATTGTCGTATGTTACGTTGGACTCTTCGATGTACTTATCTGAAGTAATGCCTTCATCTGGCTTACCCCCATCAAATCTCGTATTTAGACCTTGCGCTACTGGTCCCGTACCTTTACCAGTCTCTGTTGTGACTAAATCACCGACTGTTATGCACTCCTCAGTATCCCCTGCCAGCATTTCTCTTACTGTATTTTTACCGGAACCAAAGTCTAAAAGGTGATAGTTACCCGAACCAATGCCACCATCCGTGTGCCCTGATGGTTTCAATACATGAATAGTGTCAGCATCTCGATCTTGTGCACCATTGTAGTTTGGGTTTGAAGAAGGAATGTATCCCCACGCCAGATCAGCTGAGCCTACATCGCCACACATAGCAATAGGCGACACGTTACATGTAGTAATGCTTGGCGCACTTGGTCCTGCAACAGCACTTGCTGACACCCCTTTGTCGAGCCCAAACATGCCACTTAAATACTGTGTCAAAAGAACATTACTAACGGCAACACGAACATAGATGTCGCTGTCACTGCCCAAAGAGAACTCTCCAGCTTCAACAAATGAGCCTTTAGCGTTCGAATTTGAGAAAGTTACATCTATGTTTTCCCCCGTGTAAACTAATTCTTGGTTACCATCAGACGCAGCAGAATGAGTCAGAGCATCATTCGCCGCTTGCGTCGCTAAACTAAGCCGCTCAGCCAAATCTGCCGCGTCGGTCCTTTCATCGACGACAACCGCAGCCGCTAATGCAGCGGAGTCGACCGCGTTTTGTAGTCTTGTTTTATTGAGTACTTGGTGATTCAAATCAATACCAAAGGCTGCAACACCAAGTAAAAATAATAAAACTAAACTAATTAATACCAAGGTAATCCCTTTCTGAGCTCTCCTTGGCGCTATATGCATATTCCTTCGCATAGCCCCTCCTAAGTGAACGTATCACTTAATCATCTTTGGCTACCCCATTGTTGTTATATACCTCTAAGCTAACTTGTGTGCGCTCACCACTACCTTCCGGTAAGTAGCCCAAATTCTCATACCAGGCTTCTGGATTCAGAGTTTGTTCAGCGCGCAGCTGGCTAACCGAGATACCAAGCTCGGGGTCATTCGCACAGCCAAACAAGCCGAATGATGTGAAACAAATGGTCATTATCATTATGCTTTTCATCTTGCTCTCCCACTTATAGACTGTGCCCAAACTTGCCCTCAGAGCCACCTTCTGACGAACCGTATTGAATAAAATTGTTGTTAGTATCTTCTTCACTGATGTCGTTTAGCTGGTACCTATCGAAATCCAACTCAGCACCTTTACCAAGCAAATAGAACTCCACATCGTTTGGAGCAACAAAACCATCTGTTGGTAGCGTGATTCGACGTCGATCAATTGGGGTTGCTAATCGAGGAGTAACCAGAATGACTAGTTCTGTTTCCCCAGAGGTAAATTCTTCACTCTTAAACAAGCGGCCTAACACAGGTAGATCACTCGCACCAGGTATACCATTCGCAACGTTACGCGCGTTTTCACTCAATAGCCCCGCAATACCAATGGTTTGACCATCTGCTAGCTCAATCGTTGTACCAGCACTTCGTTTTGTGATTGGTGGAATAAAGAAAGTGGCATTCACTTCGTTTGGATTAAACGTCAACACACCAGAATTGGAAATTTCACTCACATTGACGTTCAGTTTGAGATTGATTCTCTTATCGCTCAAAATAAACGGAACAAAGTCGAGTTGAACACCGTACTCTTTGTAGTCGATGGTAATACCATCTTCATTTGGTACTGGAATTGGGAATTCACCACCAGCGACAAACTCGGCTTGCGTACCACTTAATGCGGTAAGGCTAGGCTCTGCCAGCACTTTCGCTACGCCATTTTGCTTCGCCACATCAAGCGCAAAGGTAAACAAGGTATTACTGTCAATAAACGATCCGAGAAAACCGAAATCTTCGACTGTTGGGACGTTCAAAATCGGTCCAATGCCATCAATACCGCCACCAGCAGTCGTACCACCCCAAGTAAAGTCCCCACTTCTTTGGAAAAAGTGGAAGTTTGAGTCGAAGCGTCTTACAAGTGTGCGCTGTACTTCGGCAACGGTAACTTCTAGCGTTACCTGTTGAGCACCACCAATAGAAAGTAGATTGATGACCATACTTTCATCATCTTTAGAGCTATCATCTTCTTCATCTGCCGCTTCACCCAAAGCAAAGGTTTCAGCAATTTTGACCGCAGTGTCCATGTTTTGCTGACTGCTGACCAAGCCTCTAAGTACCACTTTTTCTTGCGCACTGTGCACTTCGATATTTTCATCCGGCAAGAACTGATAAAGCTTCGACTTAAGCGTATTTAGATCATGCGTGACTTCCACGTTAAACTGCTCAATTAACCGGCCTCGGCGATCCCACACCGACACATTCGTGGTACCTAACTTCTTACCAATAAGAAACAGCTCGTTCGATCTGAGCACTAAAATATCCAAGACTTCTGGATCCCCTAACGTCACTTTCTTTGCTTGGCCTGATATCATCAATTGAGTTGATTGGTGATGTGCAACGGTTACGACTTTTCCTGACTGCGCCGTAGCTGCGTTAACAGACAAGCTGACGAAAAGTAACTGGCTAACAAGTAATATTATTGTTTTCATAATTCACCTAATTGCTGACTCGGACACTGGATGCCTGAGATCCCTTAATAATGGTCACACTAGGTCGTGGCGTGTATTTTCTTGCTACAACAGGTTTATCCACTTCATGAGGGTTGCGCAGAGCAAGCTGTATATCGCCTTTGCTGTTCGCCGATAAGAGCTTTTCTGCCTCTTTCGGTGTTACTTCTAAAGTCACAGCGCGTACAATCACGGGTTTGTTATCGTTCGTTTTAGCTGTTTGGTCCACCGCAAGAACATTGATATTTTTAAGCACTGTTTTTGTTGTGGCGTTTTTACCTTGTCCATAACTCACTGTATTCAGGACATCGACCTTGTTGCCTGGTAACAAAAAACCTGCCACACCGATAACGTCATTTACGCGAATAGTGATTGCTCGCTTGTTTTCTGGAATTAATGCAGCAAGTGTTGCGCCTTCACCAGGTAAGGCAAGGCGATGAGGGTTAACAAGTTCACCCGCGTAAATAGTATTGGCAACGATTCTTCCCAATGCCTGTTCTTTTACTTTCAATGTTTCATCATCTATCCAGTCCACTTCCATGAGCTTAGTAGACAAATGTTTCTCAGAGAGAATAGTTCCTGGTTCTAGCTCCATGGCGGCAACTAAAACGGGATGCCTTTCGACCTCTTCTAACTCGACTGTTGGTTGGTTTCTGCCATCCATCCATTGTTTAGCTATCAACACGGCAGCAAGGCCGAAAACAATGGAGAGTAGCAATAGCATGATGACTTGAGTCCGACTCATAATTTAGATCTCCCTATTCATCCACTGTGAAATACAGTCCCCAGGCACGAGTTAAAATGTCTGATGAGACGACTTTTCGTTTTCCTTCAAAAACGAGAACGTCTCTGCTAATGCCCAAAAGATCTTTAGGTAAGCATGGATAATTAGGCATTTTATTTTCACGGTGCAATTGATTTAATGTGTCAAAGAATTCAGGCGACAACGCGAGTTGCAAGTCTTTGGACAGCGATAACCAAAGCGCTTTATAGTCATCATCACCAAGTGGCTTAAACTCAATTTTGTACCCCAGACGGCGTAAAAAAGCAGGGTCAGCAATTTTGCTTGGTGCAAAATTGGATGAGAATGCCAAAGTAAGCATAAATGGCACCGTTACTTGTTGACCATTTGGCAGCGCCAGATGGTCAAATAAGTATTCCATCGGAACGATCCATCTATTTAGCAAGGCATCAACAGGCATTGACTGACGACCGAGATCATCAATCACTAAGATTCCGTTGTTAGCCATCATTTGAAGTGGCGCAATCCATACACGATTATGCTCGCTGTGGTTTACCTCAAGCATCTCCAATGTCAGCTCACCACCCACTTGAATGTTTGGTCTTTCACAAAGAACCCAGCGTTTGTCGTAATGGGTTTCCAACTTAACGAAAACCTGAGAATGGGAGTTGTCTAAACGACGGTGATGATGCTCTGAGAACACTTTGATGATGTTGCCATCGGCATATACGGCGTAAGGAATAAACACCGAAGTGTTCATTGCATTGAGCACTCTTGATGCGACATAACTTTTACCAGTACCCGCGTGGCCGTAAAGCAACAAAGCTCGTCCAGAGTTGATAGCAGGTCCGAGAACAGGAACTAAGTGATCCGAGCCAAAAACATCAGATAATGCACGCTCTACATCGATACGGGTAACAGGGTTTTTGCGTAGATCTTGTCCTTCAACAACGGTCCAATACTCTTCCAAAGAAACTGGAACAGGACCGATATACGGATCTTTTCTATATGCAATGTCTGCTTCCGCAAGTCCTAACTCCGTTAGACTATAACGAATGTTCGAGTACGAATGGTTTAGCTTCTCAGATGTAGGCTGATATACCTCAACCCAGCTTCGTTTCCTCAACTGCGCCAAAGCAAGTTCAACAATATTTGAAACCACACATAACCGCTGTGTTAACTCGATCAAATCACATTTCGGATAAGCTGACAGGTGTTTCAACACTAAGTTTTCAACGACTGAAGCAGGTATGCCAAGACCTTCTACCGATGAAGGTACTTTTGGTGGATTTATTTGTGGCACGAGTTTTTCCCAATACACAGAGCCCATCACACTTCCCCTCCTTGAAGTTGCTTAGCCAACTGATGCTGCATGCCATTTATTATTTTTATTTAGTGGGTATAGGAAAAATAAGCTAATCCAATTACGATTATCGGCGCGAATGGAATGACCAACGGCTTACTGGACCTAAAACCTGGTGTTACTTTTTCTAAGCAATACCCTTTAATCTGATGTGATAGAGCAACACTAGTCGATGACACATGTAGCATTAGATAAAAAATGCCGACAATGCCTCCAGCGAGTATTATCCCGGTAGACGCTTCCCCAAGGTTACTCAATCCCAACCATGCCCCTATGACGGCGAGTAACTTAACGTCTCCTCCAGCCATTACTTTGAAAAGATACAGCGCGAAACACACCGCAAACGCAACCAACCCACCATATAAATGATCCAAACCAGTTGTGGCTGGGTTGTAAATTACGTTTGCAGTTACTGCAACCAAAAGCATAAGCACCGCTTTATTCGGTATTCTGTGTTTCTGTGCGTCTGAAACTCCAATCGCAATAAGTAATGACCAAATAATTAACTCGCTAACCATTACGAAGAGCTAATACGACCAGCTACTGAAGTGAACTTGTTAGACAAGGTTGTCCAGAAGCCTGAAGTCAAGAATGCAGTAACAATTAGTGCCGCACCTAGGATATACTCCAAAAGTGTTAGCCCCTCTTCGTCTTCCATGAAGTCCTTGATTAGATTACGAAAGTTATCCATAAGATTATCCCCTTTATTTAACCAAATCTCGCTTGTCCATGACGCAGGTATCATATACACCCGAATCATGCTTAAACATTAGTCATCAAGAATTAGGGGGGTTAGGACTTTTTTGCCAAAGGTTAGTACTTTCTTGCCTGTCTGCGCTTCAGAGACGAAATGTATCATAAATAAGACACATCACTGTAAGCTATGTGACACATTTCACACTTGCAGTATGACTATATAAGCCTAAGCTTAATAAACGAAAGGGTGAGGTCTGAAGCTCAAGGAATGAGGCTCGACTGACCTCAATGCATACTAACATTGGTGTAGTACGTACTGAGCAGGATTCATATGGATAAACAGACCAAAGCTTACTGGATAGGAGAGACCCTTTGCTCGCTGCCGGAACAATTTCGTTGTGAGTTTGATGGGTGCTTTGACATTATGGACTGCAGTAAAGATATCTCAGTCCTCAGTGATAAAGAACATAGCTATTTCTTTTACTACATAACCTGTGATCATCAAGAGCACTTGAAAGGTGTTATAACGCTCTGTAAAAACCTCGACAAAAAACTAATCGTCGTATCTCCAAAAGATACGGCTCCTCACTTGCCGCCCAAGCATATTTGTGCGGAATATTATAAGTTGAACGAGCTCACTCTTCCTATCTGGCTTTCACAAATAAAATTGAAATACTTTTTGCATAGTAAAGTAGACGAAGAACAAATCTCGGTAGATAAACTTTTCTCTCGAAGCGGCAAGTCAAACTTTTCAGACGTAGTCCATTACATCGCCAATAACGTTCATAAGGACCTAAGAGAAGAGGAAGCAGCCGCTCTTTGTCATTACTCGCCGAACTACTTTTCCAAAGTTTTCCACCGTAAAGTGGGTATGTGCTTTCGTGATTATGTCACGGCGAAACGCATTTCATTAGCTAAGAAAATGCTAATTGAAAATGAATCGATGAAAATTGCTTACATTGCTTATCAGTGCGGGTATCGAGACGTTTCTTACTTTTCTCGAATTTTTAAGAAAAAAACAGGTCTGTCTCCAGCAAATTATCGACAGCAGTTTTAGGCTTTATTTGTAGCAACTGTCAGAACAACTAACGCTATCTTCCCCACATATTTCATCAAAATGCATTCCCGTGTCGCGATTTAACATGCTAAAGTTAACAATGCGTTAACAATTATAAATACAATGAGAAGACATGGAGTCACTTAAAATGAATCAGCCGAATCTAAATAGCGCTGCTGGTTGCGCTCTCCCACCACCAAATGAAATGATCCTCAAATGGGCTCAAGAGCGTCCAAATGAGGTCTACCTAAAACAAATTATTAACCGACAGTTTGTTGAGTACACATTCTCTGATGTTGCAGATCAAGCCTTAAAACTTGTCAGCGCACTACGCTCGCTTGGTGTAAAGCCTGGCGACAAAGTCGCGTTAGTATCTAAAAACTGTGCAGAATGGTTTATTTGCGATCTTGCTATGATGCTTGGTGACTATGTCAGTGTGCCAATCTTTCCTACCGCCGGTGCAGACACCATCGAATACTGTGTGACTCATAGTGAAAGTAAAGCGATCATTGGCGGAAAACTCGATGATCCCAAAGCAACTCAGCAAGTCATTGATGCTATGCCTGAACTCATTAGCATCGCTCTACCTTATGACACGGCACCTAAGTGTAAGCACGAATACCAAGCGCTCATTGCTGATGCAGTGCCAAGTGAAGAGCGTCCGCAGCATTACGATGACAAGCTAATGTCGTTGGTGTATACCTCAGGCACATCAGGGTTACCGAAAGGCGCGATGCTAACTTACGGCGCATTCAGTTGGTCTGTTCAGCAACTTATCAATCATATTGGTATCCAAGAAAACGACCGATTGTTCTCTTATTTACCGCTCGCTCATATTACAGAGCGTGTTTATATCTTCGGTTCATCGATTATGGGTGGCGTGCCAACAGCATTTCCAGAATCACTGGACACTTTTATCGAAGATGTGAAGATGCACCGACCAACTCTGTTTATCTCCGTCCCACGATTATGGACGCTATTCCAGCAACGTATTCAAGACAAACTTCCACAGAAGAAGCTCAATATTCTGTTGAAAATCCCATTCGTCAATTCTTTGATCAAGAAAAAGCTAGCAGATGGTCTAGGTTTAGATCAGGCTCGAGTATTAGGCTGTGGCTCCGCACCTGTATCGCCAGCGCTGTTGGAATGGTACCACTCAGTGGGCCTTGATATCACAGAGGCTTGGGGGATGACGGAATCATTTGCCTACAGCACGCTCAACTACCCATTTAGAGCTGACAAAATCGGTAGTGTCGGTAATGCAGGGCCAGGCATTGAGTTAAAAATCGCAGCTGATGATGAAATCATGGTGCGTGGCAAAGGGCTATTTTCTGGCTACTACAAAAATGACATTGCCACCCAAGAGTCTTTTGATTCAGAGGGCTGGCTACACACAGGCGATATCGGCGCTATCGACTCAGATGGTTATCTAACGATTCAAGGCCGTAAAAAAGATAACTTCAAAACCGCCAAAGGTAAATTTGTCTCTCCGGTTCCTATCGAGAAAAAGCTTTTCGAGTACAGTCGCGTAGAGATGATGTGTCTCATCGGTTTAGGGCTACCCGCTCCGATTCTTTTGGTTGTGCCACATGACTTCCCTAACTTTGATCGAGAGCGATACGCACGTACCACACGTAAAGTTATTGCCAGGATGAATCAAGAACTCGCCTCTCATGAGCAAATCAAAGGTGTGTTAATGATTAAAGAACCTTGGAGTATAGAAAATGGCGTACTGACGCCAACGCTTAAAATTAAACGTCATGTGCTCGAACAAAAGTATCATGAGATAGGCCACAATTGGCCAAAAGATGAATTGGTCGTGTGGGAAGAAGACTTGTAATTTTGCTTGCACTCCTCAACACCATTGGGGAGTGCAACTTAACTTTGAGCTTGAATCAAACTCATAGACTACTCTCTCCAGAATGGCTTACTCACTTCACAACTAATCTCCCTTTCACCTAATCCAATATCGTCCCAAAGGTGCTTTGGTAACTCTCTCAAGTGACGACGTGTCTTATAGTTCCTTCTCCAAGCCGCCAGTTTAGAATAAATTAACTGTAACCCGCTCTGATGGGCAGTAGGTATAGTACGCTCACAAGTGTGTGTCATGTTTTCCATTTCAAAGATCCCTATACAATGTTGACCACTTAATAATCAGCGACTACGCTGATATCCTCAAACGATAGAATCTGCCATAGAGTTAAGGAAAACTAATGTGAAAGATCGAATGCCTCCCTTACAGGGCTTGTATTACTTTTTCGTTGCAGCAAAGGAAGGAAGCTTTAAAACGGCAGCAAAAGAACTGTTTGTTACGCCAGCGGCCATTAGTCAGCAAATTCGTCATTTAGAAGAGTTCTTAGGCACGGACCTATTTGTTCGTCAGCACAGAAAAATCGTGCTCACACCTGAGGGAGAGCTACTGTTTACTCAGGCAGAAAGAGGGTTTGCTCATTTGCAGCAAGGGGTTAGATTAGTCAATCAAGATCCAAACCCGAACCACCTTTCGATATCAACACTCCCCTCTTTCGCTCATCATTGGTTGGTCCCGAAAATTACGGCTTTTCGCCAGCGTCACCCTGATATCGCCTTGCTATTAGAACCAACCAATGATTTGGTGTCTTTTCAAGATAGCCAGATAGATTTATGTGTTCGTTACGGTTTAGGAAAATATCCCAATTTAGAATCACAATGGCTGATGGACGAAGCTTTTTATCCTGCTTGTCATCCGGTGTATCAGAAAGAGCACGGGATCTATAACATCGAGGATTTAAGCAAAGCTGAGCTGATTGAAGATGTTTGGCCTGATCTTGATTGGAATATGTGGTTAGCAGCCTTGGGTCACAGCGCAGCAAAGCCTACCTTAAAATACAGTGGATCACATCTCGTGCTTGAGGCTGCACTATCACTTCAAGGCGTCGCATTGGTAAAACACAGTTTAGCTCATCAATATTTTCGTTCTGGCAAATTGGTCCGAATTGGAGATATCGCTATCAAGCCCAACTTTGCGTATTACTTGTGTGCGCCAAAAGGCTACTTAAAAAGACCTAAAGCTCAATTGTTTGCGCAATGGTTGAAGGAAGAAATAGAAATATTTGAAAAGTCAGTGGTACCAGACTTTAAGACCATTGACCTAAAAGGCAACAGTACTAGAACGGCATCATAACAATCATCAAAACAAACACGCTCTGCGTATAAGACTGCTAGATACAAAAAGCCCCGCACTAAGCGGGGCTTTCAAGTTATAGAGTTAACTTAAGAATTACTTCTTAGCGTTACGCTCTTTAACGTCAGCAATTACTTGCTCTGCAACGTTTGTTGGACATGGTGCGTAGTGTGAGAACTCCATAGAGAACTGACCACGACCAGAAGTCATAGTACGTAGAGTACCGATGTAACCAAACATTTCTGATAGAGGTACATCACCCTTGATACGTACGCCAGTAGACGCTGCTTGTTGGTCTTTGATCATACCACGACGACGGTTAAGGTCACCGATTACGTCACCAACGTGATCTTCTGGAGTGAACACGTCAACTTTCATGATTGGCTCAAGAAGTTGCGCGCCAGCTTTAGGCATAGACTGACGGAATGCACCTTTCGCTGCGATTTCGTAAGCGATAGCTGAAGAGTCAACTGCGTGGAAACCACCGTCGAATAGTTCAACTTCAACGTCTAGAGTAGGGAAGCCAGCTAGAACACCGTGCTCCATCATTGACGCAAAGCCTTTCTCAACTGCAGGCCAGAATTCTTTAGGTACGTTACCACCAACAACTGTAGATTTGAACGTGAAGCCAGAGTTTGGCTCACCTGGTTTGATGCGGTAGTCGATCTTACCGAACTGACCAGAACCACCAGACTGTTTCTTGTGCGTGTAGCTATCTTCGATTGCTTGAGTGATAGTTTCACGGTAAGCAACCTGTGGAGCACCAACTTCTAGCTCAACGCCGTAAGTACGCTTAAGGATATCTACCTTGATGTCTAGGTGAAGTTCACCCATACCTTTCAGGATAGTTTCGCCTGAATCTTCATCAGTCTCAACTTGGAATGATGGATCTTCTGCAACCATTTTACCGATCGCGATACCCATCTTCTCAGAACCGCCTTTATCTTTAGGCTTAACTGCGATAGAGATTACTGGATCTGGGAAGATCATTGGCTCAAGAGTACATTCGTGCTTAGGATCACATAGAGTGTGACCAGTTTGAACGTTCTTCATACCAACTACAGCGATGATGTCACCAGCTTGTGCTGAATCGATCTCGTTACGCTCGTCCGCGTGCATCTCAACCATACGGCCGATACGCTCTGTTTTACCAGTTGCAGAGTTAAGGATTGTGTCACCTTTCTTCATCTTACCAGAGTAGATGCGGATAAAGGTTAGAGCACCGAAGCGGTCATCCATAATCTTAAATGCAAGAGCACGTAGTGGCTCGTCTGCAGATACAGTCGCAACTTCACCAGTTGGCTCACCAGTCTCTGAATCAGTTAGAGGCTGTGGATCAACTTCTGTTGGAGATGGTAGGTAATCAATTACCGCGTCAAGAATAAGTTGGATACCTTTGTTCTTGTACGCTGAACCACAGTAAGTTGGGAAGAATGCTAGATCACGAGTACCTTTACGGATACAACGTTTGATGTCTTCTAGAGATGGCTCTTCGCCTTCTTCTAGGTAAGCCATCATTAGATCTTCGTCTTGCTCTAGAGCAGTTTCGATTAGCATTTCACGGTATTCAGCAGCTTTCTCTACCATGTCTGCTGGAATATCTTGAACTTCGTAGTTCTCTGGTTGGCCAGACTCATCCCATACGTAAGCTTGTTGGCTTAGTACGTCTACAACACCTACGAAATCTTCTTCGATACCGATAGGTAGAGTCATAACTAGAGGTGTAGCACCTAGTACGTTCTGTACTTGATCTACAACTTTGTAGAAATCTGCGCCCATACGGTCTAGTTTGTTAACGAAGATCAGACGTGATACGTGTGATTCGTCAGCGTAACGCCAGTTAGTTTCTGACTGAGGCTCAACACCACCAGAACCACAGAATACACCGATACCACCGTCAAGTACTTTTAGAGAACGGTAAACTTCGATAGTGAAGTCAACGTGTCCAGGAGTATCGATGATGTTTAGACGGTGATCGTTCCAGAAACAAGTTGTTGCTGCAGACTGGATTGTGATACCACGCTCAGCTTCCTGCTCCATGAAGTCAGTAGTAGTTGAACCGTCGTGAGTGTCACCGATCTTATGGATCTTACCAGTTAGCTTTAGGATACGCTCTGTAGAGGTAGTTTTACCCGCGTCTACGTGAGCAAAAATACCAATGTTTCTGTATTTTGATAAATCAGTCATTGTCTTACTCTGTTAATAAGGTATAAAGTGCGCGCAGAGTATATCACATTCTGTCAATACTGATACCCTTGCGTGCGGATGGAAGAAAAAAAATTTTAACGTGAAATTTCCGTCCCCAAAGCATAGTCAAACACAGCAATTTATGTACTTTATTCGCATTTTATTGAGGACGGATAGAACAGTTTGTGATTGCACAAATACCATTCTTATGAGCATTACAGCTCGTCAAAAGCCTCTATAGCTTCCGACAATTTCTTAACGCCGTGAATTTGCATGCCAGGGATGCCACCTTTCGGCATGTTGGCTGCTGGCACAATGGCTTTCTTGAAACCATGTTTGAACGCTTCATTCAAACGCTCTTGCCCACTTGGCACTGGACGGATTTCGCCCGCAAGCCCTACCTCACCAAAAATCACCACATCTTTAGGGAGTGGACGGTCACGAAAACTCGATAAAAGCGCCATAACTAAAGCAAGATCAGCGCTCGTCTCCGTCACCTTAACACCGCCAACCACATTAACAAAGACATCTTGGTCTGCCATTTGTAAGCCACCATGCTTATGCAACACAGCGAGCAAAAGTGATAGGCGGTTCTGCTCCAAGCCGACCGCAACACGACGAGGGTTGGCTAACTGCGAGTAATCCACCAGCGCTTGAATCTCTACTAGCAGAGGGCGCGTACCTTCCCAAACCACCATGACGGAAGAGCCTGATGTTTCTTCTTCACCACGAGAAAGGAAGATCGCTGATGGGTTACTCACTTCCTTCAATCCTTGGCCTGTCATTGCAAATACACCAAGCTCATTCACAGCGCCAAAACGGTTTTTATGACTACGCAAAGTGCGGAATCGGCTATCCGTTCCACCATCGAGTAGTACCGAACAGTCGATAATGTGTTCAAGAACTTTGGGGCCCGCAAGGGTACCATCTTTTGTTACGTGACCAACAATAAATACCGCAACATTATTCTGTTTTGCGTATCGTGTCAGAGCCGTCGCAGATTCACGTACCTGAGCAACACTGCCAGGCGACGATTGAACATCAGAAACGTGCATCACCTGAATCGAGTCTATTACCATTATACGAGGCTGCTCTTTTTCGGCGATTTGGCAAATTTTGTCGACGTTCGTTTCCGATAGCATTTTTAAATGATCTTTCGGCAAGCCCAATCGGGAAGCACGCATTGCCACCTGCTGTAATGACTCTTCACCGGTTACGTAAAGCGTTGGCATTTGCGCAGATAAACTACACATGGTTTGCAACAGAAGGGTTGATTTACCTGCGCCAGGGTTACCGCCAATCAAAATTGCGGCACCTGGCACAACACCACCACCCAACACGCGGTCAAGCTCTTTAAACCCACTGGTGAAGCGAGGTACTTCTTGCAGATCAATTTCGGATAGCGTTTGAACCGTAGCTTCTGTTGCGGAACCAGCGTAGCCGCTTAAGCGTTCATTGCGAGCAACGGTTGGCGATGCAGCGATACGTACTTCTGTTATCGTATTCCATGCACCACATGCGTTACACTGCCCCTGCCAACGGGGAAAGTCCGCGCCACAATCATTACAAACATACGCTCGTTTTGCTTTCGCCATGATGCCTCAATTTTTTCTACAAATGTGACTAAGCACAGCCAAGTCAGACCTGAACTGAAATGAACTATTGATATACTTAAGTATTACTTCGCTTAGCCGATACAATTTAAAGTAACGACATACTCTAACAGAAATAATGCAGCAATCTGAAATTCTCTCGCTCGCAGAACGACTCATTCCCGTTTACGGTACGAATGACTTTGACTTTGTCCTTGGCCAACTGACCGAGGAAGAGCCGCCTTCGGCCAAAATTTTGGTTAAAATGGAACTTAACCGCTTAATGGCTCCATGCAAAAAAAGCATTGATTTGCGAGGTCGCGTTCAAGGCGAATGTCGCGAGTATATTTTGGATGGTATTCCACATTGGTTGGATGATGTTGCTTTCAACGCTTACCATAAAAACATCAAAAAGTTTGGCTGCTACACGGAAGGAATGTGGGAAGCATTGGTCAACACGCGAAATAACTTTCGCGTAATGAGCAAGCGCCTTACTCAGCAAAAAACGCAATCGTTAACGGATCCTAAAAGCCCGTTCTTAGCAGAACCCGTTCACCTAGGCTACGATTTAAAGCGCCAAGAAAAACGCTTGAAAGTCCAATCTCAAGTTGAAATTTGCCGTTCTAAAGGACAGCTTCTTCATGGATTAAGCATTGATTTATCTAGCTCTGGCGCAAAGTTCAAAGTCCCGAGCGCATTTAAATATAACCTTGGGGAAATTATTCAGGTCACGTTTACTGAATTTGCCAGCAAATCTAACGTTGCAGGTATAGAGAAACCGCTTGCATACCGCATACTCGCGGTTGATGACTGTTACGAAAATGACTCAGTTCGATACCTCAGAACCATACGCTTAACTGATACCAATGTCGTCACCAGAGTGATAGATGAAGCGCTCAACAGTGCTGCTAAAAGGGCTCGTCACGACAATCAAGACAAGATTATTCGAGCTCGAACTCGCGGTTATGAGCACATCGCACTAAAGCACACTAGCAGCTTGCCTCTATTCTTTGATGGTAGTGACCTAAAATTAGCAATGTTAACGCCAAACAATCAAAAGCTTTGGCAATACTGGCACGATGAGAGAAACCAGCAAATGTTTGGTTCCTTATTCAACGAGCAACGCATCGCGTCACTCATTAAGCCTGGTGTTAAAGGAACAACCAATGTCCTTTATTCATTTACTCACGAGCACGAGAATCGAACCTATTTCTATTCGATGTTTCGCCCAGAAGCAACTCGCGAACAGCGCCAGCTATTTTGGCATTTAGGTGGCAAACGAGAGAGTTGGCGCGCCTTTAGAATTTCAATCTTTGAACTATCAGAGCAAGAACAGGAAGACCTAGCAGCATTCTCTCCAGAGTTGGCAGAAACGTCTCAATCACTGACTCATATTGGTATTTTGCAAGAAATTGCTGACGAAAAGTCAGGGCAGGATTACCTGCTAACTGAAAAGCCGCGCTTACCCGCTAATACATTAAACGCGTTTCGCCATCCGAGAAGAGTTATCGGCAATCCAAAGGGCATTTATTTTGATGCAAAGTCTCGTCGAAAAGAGCCTCGTTATCGTTTTAAAACACCTTTAGAGTTGTACTCAGGACAGACTAAAACAGGCGGCAGTACTGTTGACCTTTCCAAACGAGGACTCGGAATTAGGCTAAGTGAGCCCACAATGTTACGTTCTGGGCAAGAGGTAAGAATCAACTTTCGAGAATTACAACTCTACGATAAAAAATTGCCGTTAATGTCGGTGCCATACCGAGTAATTCGTGTAAGCCCAGACGGTTGTAGCGTGCAGCTAGTTATTGATGAAAGCAGCCAAACCATGAAGGTAATCGCTTTTTTCAACAGCATTATCGAGCACAATCAAGACAAGCTAATCCCGCAAAAAGAGACGCTACCAAGTAATGCTCTACTTGAAAGGCTACACTGCATGTTGCTCTCGCGTACGCTGAGCACGCCCATTTTTATCAGTAAGAGTACGTCATCTTCAATCAAAACCCCCGTTATCGGGGTGAACTTGCCGCTACCTAAACACATTGAGCTTTTTGCCCGTCTTGGGCATGACCAACTGTTGTCACTTGAACCTATCTTTAAAGGCCGGACAAGCACATTAATCGCAGAGCCAATAAAACGTGTAGAAGGTGCTCAAGCCAGACATCAGGATATCTACATAAGCGCCGCAAAAGTAGGCAATAAAATTACAGGCATTGAGTCAAAGCTTCATCAAGAGTTCAACAGCGTAAAAGAGCGGATTCAATTTATAAAGAAAGCGCGAATGATGGGTGACTTTTACGTGCTTCGCCTTTCTACTGCACCAATTTTCGATCCGATGACATCATTACTGCAACAAGATTTAAGTGACTTAACCCAATTTGGTGTACATCAAGCGAGCAAGTTAGAAAAAGAGTTGACGGCGCTCGTTGGTTACAGTGAATTTGAAGACATTACTGAAGAGGTTGTAATTAGATTGGAGTTAACCGAGTAAATTCAAAGTCATACCAAATTGAAAAAAAACACCGCCTTTCTGGCGGTGTTTTTGAATGGATGGTTAAGGTTTAGCTTTCCAGCTAACCTTTTGCTGCTTCACCAATGCGCCAGATAAAATACAGAGCACACCGCCCAACCCAGCAAAGCGAATCGCAGATTGCGCTTGAGCTTCCACTTTTGGTTTTGCGTGATACGCAATCCCTAATCCTGCCACCGACATCATCACAAGATCATTAGCGCCATCACCGACAGCAACCGTGTTGTGCTGCTCAATTTCATATTCATCCGCCAATTCCACTAGAATGTCAGACTTCATCTGCGCCGTTACCACATCGCCAAGTACGTTACCCGTGAGTTTGCCGTCAATAATTTCTAATTGATTGGAACGAGCAAAATCTAGGTCGACTTTATCTTTGATGTAATCAGAGAAGTAAGTAAAACCACCGGAAGCAATCGCTGTTTTCCAGCCCAAGGCTTTCAACGTCGCAATTAGCGCTTCAAAGTCCGGCATGAATGGTAACTGGGAACGAACTTGTTCAAGAATTGATTCATCGGCACCTTTGAGCTTACCAACTCGCTGACGTAAACTTTGCTCAAAATCCAGCTCACCTTGCATGGCACGTTCAGTGACTTCAGCGACCTCATCCCCTACTCCTGCCAGTTTCGCGATTTCATCAATACACTCTATCTGGATCGCCGTTGAATCCATATCAAATACAATCAACCCTTGGGTTGATAGATCGGGCACTTCATTAAGCGAGGCGTAATCTAGGTTGAGACTTTGTAAGATCGTTTCATGTTGAGGAGTTAATTCTCCGGCCATCAGGGCTACTTCATATTGGCCAACTTTCCACGTTTCTAGTATCGGGTTGTAAAAGCCGGTGAAGAAATCAATGTCTTCGAAGTGACTTGGCGAAAGGTACTCAGCAAATACGATCCAGTTTGCTTTTGCTTTATCTAATTGGGAGGCAAATCGAGTCTCGGGTAATCGTTTTAAAAGTGTCGTATGTTTTCTGATAGGCAAGCTTTTTGACGCGTCCATGTATATAATCCCTTATGACTTTGCTAAAACGTTACCTCAACAAACTAAAAAGGCAAGTCTTTGTTTTATTTTAAATGGATGAGTAAAGAGCATGAGTGAATCTTTGTTCTCAGTAAGGAATGCCCTAAGAATTCTGGCACTAATCCTACTGTGTGTGATGTTGTTTATCACAATAAAAAACAGTGTTGTGATCAGTAAGGGTAATGAGAAAATTCAAGCACAACAGCTTGAAACACTCACCAAAGTTTTGATTTCACAGGCGTCTCTTTCTGCCAGTGAGATGATTTTAACTAAAGATCAAGAACGATTACTTCAGCTAACAAACCAACTAGCACAAGACCGTTTAGTGTTTGATGCAACAATCTACGATGCACAGGGTGTACGTTTAGCGTCTAGTGAAGAGGCATTATCGGTACGCGAAGTTCTTGGCCTAGATACGCCTTTGGCAACAGCTTCCATTGGTCGCCAGCAGTTGGTTGAACCAGTTTTTGCAGATGGTGCGCTTATCGGTTTTGTTCGCGTGACCTTTGAGACGGGCCGGGTGACGGCTATTTCTGACCACCACTATCGCAAGAGCGATCGTTATATGTACATGATGGTCTTAATGAGCTTTGTCTGTGGTATGTTGTTCATCTTGATTTTACGTCGACAACCGATACGTCGTAAAAAAGCGCCAAACCTGCTGCTAACCAAGTAACTAGGTAGCGCTAACAACTCATATAAAAACAGCCCGCAATGTGCGGGCTGTTTTTTTAGCTCTTGAGAGCGAAAAATAGAATGACTCTTCGTCGCTTACTCTTCGTCACCAAGCAATACTGAATCTAGTGCGATTAGCATCATGTCGTTGAATGTCGTTTGACGCTCGTCAGATGTAGTCTGTTCGCCAGTCTTGATATGATCAGAAACCGTACAGATTGTCAGAGCTTTTGCACCGTATTCTGCCGCAACACCGTAAATACCAGCAGCTTCCATTTCAACACCAACAATGCCGTACTTGTCCATTACATCGAACATTTCTGGATCTGGCGTGTAGAAAAGCTCTGCTGAGAATAGGTTACCAACTTTAAC
Source organism: Vibrio sp. Y58_MX_L22 (assembly GCF_024181865.1). NCBI lineage: Bacteria > Pseudomonadati > Pseudomonadota > Gammaproteobacteria > Vibrionales > Vibrionaceae > Vibrio > Vibrio sp. Y58_MX_L22. Next base: position 193,570 of record NZ_JAMZAN010000005.1, on the reverse strand, counting down.
GTCAATACCGCGAGCTTTTGCAGCGTCTTCTGCCGCACGAACCATGTTGTAGTCTGCGATTGCCGCGAAGTCATGACCTTTAAAGCGGATACGGTTCACTTTAGAGTCAGTACATGCACCCATGCCGATCACAACATCACGCACTTTGATGTCTTCATTCACTGCGCCACAGCTGCCAACACGGATGATTTTCTTCACGCCGAAGTCTTTGATTAGTTCAGTTGCGTAAATCGAGCATGATGGGATACCCATACCGTGGCCCATTACCGAGATCTTACGGCCTTTGTATGTGCCTGTGTAACCAAACATATTACGAACGTCACACACTTGAACGACATCTTCAAGGAAAGTCTCTGCGATGTATTTGGCACGTAGTGGATCGCCAGGCATCAGTACGACGTCTGCAAATGCACCCATTTCAGCATTGATATGTGGAGTTGCCATTTTCTTTTCCTTAACCTTTCTCTAGCGCTCCGCGCTTAAGGCGATATAAGCCAGAGTATTATCATTTCCGACAAGCAGCATTTACATACTGCAAACATAAAACTAGGAGCAATCAAGCTCCTAGTTTTCAAAAACCTAACTAATTATAGGAAGTTCTTACCGTAATCCATTGGAGAAGTACCGAAGTAACTTGCCAATGTTTGACCGATATCTGCGAATGTTTCGCGGCGGCCAAGAGAACCAGCTGGTACTTTTTGACCATAAACCAATACTGGGATGTGCTCACGAGTATGGTCAGTGCCTGGCCATGTTGGGTCACAGCCGTGGTCTGCCGTTAGGATAAGCACATCGTCTTCTTCCATAATCTCTAGCACTTCGTTGATACGACCATCGAAGTACTCAAGTGCCGCTGCGTAACCCGCTACGTCACGACGGTGACCGTAAGCTGAGTCGAAGTCTACAAAGTTAGTGAATACGATCGTGTTGTCGCCCGCTTCTTTGATTTGCTCTAGCGTTGCTTCGAACAATGCAGGGATACCTGTCGCTTTCACTTTCTTAGTGATACCGCTGTTTGCGTAGATATCAGCAATCTTACCAATAGAAACCACGTTGCCTTGCTTCTCTTCAACAAGTTTCTGTAGAACCGTTGCTGATGGTGGCTCAACAGAAAGGTCACGACGGTTACCGGTACGCTCAAATTGACCTTTACCAGCACCAACAAATGGACGCGCGATAACACGACCAATGTTGTAATCTTCTAGCTCTTCACGTGCGATTTGGCAAAGCTCTAGTAGACGGTCTAGACCGAAAGTCTCTTCGTGACATGCGATTTGGAATACAGAGTCAGCAGAAGTGTAGAAGATTGGTTTGCCAGTCTTCATGTGCTCTTCACCAAGATCGTCAAGAACTTGAGTACCAGATGCGTGGCAGTTACCCAGGAAACCGTCAAGACCTGCACGCTCAAGAATGCGGTCAGTCAATTCTTTCGGGAAGCTGTTTGCTTTGTCAGTGAAGTAACCCCAGTCAAACAGAACAGGAACACCTGCGATTTCCCAGTGACCAGACGGCGTGTCTTTACCTGAAGAAAGCTCTGCTGCATGACCGTATGCACCAATAATTTCAGCGTCTGCGTCTAGTCCAGGTGCGAAGCGACCTGTCGATTCTTTATGCGCCATTGCCAAACCAAGTTTCGATAGATTTGGAAGGCGAAGTGCACCTTGGCGATTGTCGTTATCTGCTAAGCCTTTTTCACATTGGTCAGCGATGTGACCTAGTGTGTCTGAACCTACATCACCAAATTCTTTAGCATCGGCAGTTGCACCGATACCGAATGAGTCTAGTACTAAAATAAATGCTCTTTTCATTGCTCGTTCCTTAGGCCCACTCGGCTTTTTATTATGGTTGAGTAGGCCTTGTGTAATTACTTGTTCTATTAGATATCTTCTGCACGAATTTGGCGGTAAACCTCTGGAGTTGGTGTGTATTCACCACCTACTTTGATTGCACTGCGCAGTGCTTTTGCCGCTTCTTCCCATTGCTCTTCAGTGCGAGCGTGGATGACCGCAAGAGGTTTATCACTGTCTGCGACCTCACCTAGGCGGATGAACTCGTCGAAACCAACTGCGTAGTCGATTTCATCAGTAGCAACTCGACGACCACCACCCATAGCAACCACAGCCATGCCGATAGCACGTGTATCCATTGCAGAGACAATGCCCGTTTCTGTTGCGTAAACTGGCTTGATGATTTCTGCTTTTTCTAAGTAGTTGTCGTAGTTTTCTACGAAGTCTGCTGGGCCGCCTAAGCCGGCAACCATCTTGCCGAAGCACTCAGCCGCTTTGCCGTTATCCAGCACTTCCATCAGTTTTGCGCGTGCGTCTTCTGTGTTCTCAGCAAGCTTGCCAAGTACTAACATTTCAGCACATGAAGCCATGGTCACTTCAAGTAGACGAGGGTTACGGTATTCACCCGTTAAGAAACGAACCGCTTCACGAACTTCCACTGCGTTACCCGCTGAAGACGCCAATACTTGGTTCATGTCCGTAAGAATTGCCGTAGTCTTAGTGCCAGCACCGTTTGCTACCGCAACGATTGATTTTGCTAGCTCTTCAGACGCTTCGTAAGTTGGCATAAATGCACCTGAACCCACTTTTACGTCCATCACTAGCGATTCCAGACCCGCCGCCAGTTTCTTAGAAAGGATCGACGCCGTAATCAGGGAGATATTGTCTACCGTTGCGGTAATATCACGAGTCGCGTAAACACGCTTATCCGCAGGAGCAAGGTCACCAGTTTGACCGATGATCGCCACACCAGCGTCTTTGGTTACTTGACCAAAAACATCGTTGCTCGGCGTAATGTTGTAACCAGGGATAGATTCAAGTTTATCCAGCGTACCGCCTGTATGACCAAGACCGCGGCCAGAGATCATAGGTACGAAACCGCCACACGCTGCCACCATTGGGCCAAGCATTAAAGAAGTTACGTCACCCACACCACCGGTTGAGTGTTTGTCGACAATTGGACCACCGAAGTTCATGTGGCTCCAGTCGATAACCATGCCCGAATCACGCATTGCACACGTTAAGGCGATGCGCTCATCCATGGTCATTTCATTAAAGAAAATCGTCATAGCAAACGCCGCAATCTGACCTTCAGATACCGTGTTGTTCGCTACGCCTTGAATAAAGAAGTTGATTTCGTCGGCGGTTAGGACTTCGCCGTCACGTTTTTTACGAATGATTTCTTGTGGTAAATACATTAGTGCCTCCCAAGCTCTTTTGAGCCATGGTTGTAGTAGGATAGAAGAGGTTTGGTAGCACCCGTTTAGGTGCTACCGTTCAGACGCATTATTGGAATTAGTACGCTGTTGGATCAGCGACGTCGTCCGATACTTCTAATGTATTTAGTAGGTTGGTTAGCAGGCTAGACGCACCAAAACGGTAGTGACGAGCATCAACCCAGTTGTCACCTAGGATTTCGTCAGCCATTGCTAGGTATGCTGCTGCGTCTTCAGCAGTGCGCACACCACCTGCTGGTTTGAAACCAACAGTTTCTGCAACACCCATGTCGCGAATAACTTCAAGCATCATGCGAGCGTATTCTGGTGTTGCGTTTACTGGCACTTTACCAGTTGAAGTTTTAATGAAGTCAGCACCTGCTTCAATACAGATTTGAGATGCTTTCTTGATTAGTGCTTCTTCTTTTAGTTCACCTGTTTCGATGATCACTTTAAGAAGAATGTCACCACAAGCTTCTTTACATTGCTTAACTAGTTCGAAGCCTACTTTCTCATCACCCGCCATTAGCGCGCGGTAAGGAAAAACTACGTCAACTTCGTCTGCACCGTAAGCAACCGCCGCTTTTGTTTCAGCAACTGCGATTTCAATGTCGTCGTTACCATGTGGGAAGTTCGTTACTGTTGCAATACGAACCTCTGGCGTACCTTGCTCACGAAGTGTCTTCTTAGCAATAGGAATAAAGCGAGGGTAAATACAAATTGCAGCTGTGTTGCCTACTGCTGTTTTCGCGTCATGACATAGTGAGATCACTTTTGCATCAGTGTCATCATCATTCAACGTAGTTAGGTCCATAAGTTTAAGTGCACGTAGCGCTGCTGCTTTTAAATCGCTCATTTCTATCTCCGATCAATATTCAAAAAATTCACTACTCAGCCTTACATCACGTCTTTAACTATAATCAACAAGTCGAGACAATGTGAGTAAATGGCTAAACAGTCTATTAATGAACGGACTTGGTTCCCTGAAGACTCGGCATATACAGCGAAAATTTATCATATGCCAATTGCTATCCTTGTCACCGCACAGTACCAGTTTGGCCTATGGCACAACAATCTATGATTGCGGTGTCTTTAATATCACATCACAAAGCAAAACGCCTATTAGATCTGATATTGCAGGGCAATTCATTTGCCCATCGATTATGTAATATTCATTACGTGATTAAGAATCAAGCTTAACCACTATCCTGTGATTAATACATTATAGAGTTTCACCGCAAAACTGTAGCACCAAATGGAGCGCAAACGGTTTGTATCTCAAAATTTCCTAGCCCCTATTCCATTGACTGCGTAATACCTCGACTAAGGCAAACACCCGATGAAATTTTGGAGCCCGAAAAACGAAAAATGCCCCGCAGCAATCTCTTGCTACAGGGCATGATGTAAAACGGCGTCTATATATTAAGAACCGATTCTAATTATAGTGCTGCAAGGCTTAAGCAGAAGCCTGCAATTGTCGCTGCCATAAGGTTAGACAACGTACCTGCAAGAACTGCTTTAACACCCATGCGAGCGATGTCACTACGACGGTTTGGTGCAAGGCTACCTAGACCACCAAGTAGAATCGCAATAGAAGAAAGGTTCGCGAAACCACATAGTGCGAATGAGATGATAGCTGTTGTCTTCTCAGACATTACTTCACCAGTTGCCGCGATTACTTGAGCGTTTTCACCTAGGTATGGTGTGAAGTTCAAGTAAGCAACGAATTCGTTCACTACGATTTTCTGACCAATGAATGAACCAGCTGTTACAGCTTCTGCCCATGGAACACCGATTAGGAATGCTAGTGGAGAGAACGCGTAACCTAGAATTAGCTCTAGTGTTAGTTCTGGCATGCCGAACCAACCACCGATGCCACCTAGCATACCGTTGATTAGCGCGATTAGACCAACGAATGCGATTAGCATTGCACCTACGTTAAGCGCAAGTTGTAGACCAGAAGCCGCACCGCCCGCAGCTGCGTCGATTACGTTAACTGGTTTGTCGTCACCGCCGTCCATCGCTTCTTCGATACTTTCGTGAGGCTGGTCAGTCTCAGGGTGAAGGATTTTAGCGAACAGTAGACCACCTGGTGCTGCCATGAATGATGCCGCAACTAGGTACTCTAGTGGAACACCCATAGATGCGTAACCAGCTAGTACACCACCAGCAACAGAAGCTAGACCACCACACATTACCGCGAATAGCTCTGATTGAGTCATTTTTGGAACGAATGGACGAACAACTAGAGGTGCCTCAGTTTGACCTACGAAGATGTTAGCTGCAGCTGACATTGATTCCGCACGCGAAGTGCCTAGCGCTTTTTGTAGTGCGCCACCAAGAATCTTGATAACCCATTGCATAACGCCAATGTAGTAAAGAACTGAAATCAGTGCAGAGAAGAAGATCAGTGTAGGAAGAACACGGAATGCGAAGATGAAACCGCCGCCGCCGAATACTTCGAACATCTTGTCAGAAACAAGACCACCGAACAGGAATGATGAACCATCGTTACCGTAGTTGATAACGTTAGAAACACCTGAAGAGAAACCGTTTAGTAGATCACGGCCCCAAGGTACATACAGAACAAATGCACCTAATGCGAATTGGATAGCGAATGCGCCACCCACAGTTCTAAAGTTGATAGCTTTTCGGTTGTTAGAAAATGCTACTGCAATCGCAAGAAGCACTACCATACCGATTAGGCTCATAAACAGGCTCATAGTTTATGACTTCCTTATAAGTTATTTATTGGCGTGTTACAAAATGGAGCTATAAAGCGGGGGCAATTATACTCATGCAGAATCAATTAAAGTAATGCCAGCCTCACACTTTCCTATAAGATTCATGATTGATTCAACCAGCTTTGTGAGTTAATTCACAATAAGCAGGAAAACGTTTTCGATTTCAAACCACATCTTTAGATTTTATTCACATATCGAGAAAGCAAAATTGCTATTTTTCCACAGTTGAGAGGCAATCGATTGCTTTCGGCCGTTATGCAACTCTACGAGCTCATTAAAGACGTGAATGAGTTTGGCTGGGTGATTTGACTCCCCTTGATATCCAAGTATAGGCATATCTGGTGCGTCTGTTTCGATTACTAGGTTTTCGAGTGGTAATTTTTGAATTGCGTCGCGTGTTTTCTTGGCTCTTGGGTAGGTAATCGTTCCTCCTACACCGATAAAAAAACCTAATTTGACCCACTCCATGGCTTGCTGATAACTCCCAGAAAAAGCGTGTAGCACACCACCTCTAGGGAGATTCGCCGATTTCACCATTTGAATGAGGCGATTGTGCGCTTTTCGGCTATGTAAAATAACTGGGAGTTCGAAGCGTCTAGCCAGCTCAAATTGAACTTCAAGTATCTTTTCTTGCAACTGTGGATAAACATCAATGGCAAAATCTAAACCACACTCTCCTATTGCTACGCACTGTGGTCCTTTTTGATTTAGATAGCCTTCTAGCTCTGTAAGGTGCTGCTCAACGTTATCTTCAATAAAATACGGATGAAAGCCGAGCGCATAATACAAATTGGCATGTTGCTCTGCCAAAGTTTGAATACGAGCCCAGTTTTGCGGACCGACGGAAGGAATCAAAATTCTTGCGACGCCTTGCGTTTGAGCAAGCTCAAGTTGATGCGCAAAGTCATCTTGAAACACATCAAAATCAAAGTGGCAGTGCGTATCAAAGAGCTTCATCTTGACGCTTTTTATCTGTATCTGCGGGCAGAAAATCAGGAGATCGTTGGGCTTCACTCTTCTCTTCAGTTTGGTGGGCAGGGTCTTTTCGATATGGGACGCAACTGCGTTTCTGGTCGGGGGTTAACCCCATTTCTTTACACCAATTGTCGTAACGCTTTAGCCCACGTTTAAACCAGTTCATATCTTATCCTTATATAAAAACGCCCTTGGCTAAGTTTATAGCCAAGGGCGTTTTAAAATCTAGTTTGCGTTAAGGCTTACCCTAACCGCGCAAATTAGTGCTCGCGCGTCGCACGGAAATCAACGTCAGGGAAACGCTCTTTCGCTAAGTTTAAGTTAACCATTGTTGGAGCGATATACGTTAGGTTATCACCACCATCCAATGCTAAGTTCGCTTGATTCTTGCGTTGGAACTCATCCAGTTTCTTCGCATCACCACACTCAACCCAACGCGCAGTTGCAACGTTAATGCCTTCATAAATCGCTTCAACGTTATACTCAGACTTCAAACGAGCCACAACAACATCAAACTGAAGTACACCAACGGCACCAACGATCAGATCGTTGTTCTGTAGAGGACGGAATACCTGTACCGCACCTTCTTCTGATAGCTGAACCAAACCTTTGAGAAGCTGCTTCTGCTTTAGTGGATCTTTCAGGCGAATACGACGGAATAGTTCCGGAGCGAAGTTCGGAATACCAGAGAACTTCAGTGATTCACCTTGCGTAAAGGTATCACCAATCTGAATAGTGCCGTGGTTGTGTAGACCAATGATGTCACCGGCGTAAGCGTGTTCTGCACGTGCACGGTCACCAGCCATAAAGGTTACTGCATCAGAGATACTCACTTGCTTGCCAAGACGAACGTGGTTCATCTTCATACCTTGCGTGTAAGTGCCCGATACAATACGCATGAATGCGATACGGTCGCGGTGTTTTGGGTCCATGTTCGCTTGGATCTTAAATACGAAACCAGAGAACTTCTCTTCAGTCGCTTCAACTTCACGTTCAACCGCTTGACGAGTTTTCGGCGCTGGAGCCCATTCAGTTAGACCGTCTAGCATATGATCCACACCAAAGTTACCTAATGCAGTACCGAAGTAAACTGGCGTAAGATCACCGGTTAGGAACATTTCCAAATCAAACTCAGGGCAAGCACCCATGACAAGCTCAAGCTCTTCTCGAACACTTTCCGCAAGGCCTGCACCAACTTTTTCATCAAGCTCTGGGTTATCGAGACCTTTGATGATTCGAACTTCTTGAATCTCATGACCGTGACCTGATTCGTATAAAATCGTTTCATCACGGTGAATGTGGTACACGCCTTTAAATTCTTTACCACAGCCGATTGGCCATGTAATTGGCGCACACATCATGCCCAACTCGTTTTCTACCTCGTCCAATACTTCCATTGGATCACGAACGTCACGGTCAAGTTTGTTCATGAAGGTTACGATTGGCGTGTCACGCAGACGCGTTACTTCCATCAGCTTACGTGTACGATCCTCGACACCTTTCGCCGCATCGATAACCATCAAACACGAGTCTACTGCCGTTAACGTACGGTATGTATCTTCCGAGAAGTCTTCGTGTCCAGGCGTATCAAGTAGGTTTACCAGACAGTCATTGTAAGGGAACTGCATTACAGAAGTGGTTACCGAGATACCACGTTCTTTTTCCATTTCCATCCAGTCTGATTTTGCGTGCTGTGCGTTACCACGACCTTTAACCGTACCTGCTTTTTGGATCGCGTTTCCGAATAAAAGGACTTTTTCAGTAATGGTGGTTTTACCCGCATCCGGGTGAGAAATAATAGCGAACGTTCTGCGCTTAGACACTTCGCCTAAAAAAAGGGGATTTGACATTAGTTAATCTTCTAAATTACTTTCATGCTCACAAAATAGGCAAGCATATCTACTATTCGATATTGTGCGGTATTCTCGCTTATTATCGCTGTGCTAGCAAACTGGAAAGACATGAACTGAATTTACTCGGCTCACCAGCCTTTACCTGCAACTAACAAGGGAAAGCCAGCGCCACACAAAGAGATGTAAAAATTCAAAAAATTGTTATTACATATTCAAAAGCCTCGAATCCGGATACGCATTTAAAGCATAAGTGTTGATGAGGTAATTAGTAACGGCCTAAAACTAACTCAAAAATAAGTAACTCATGATAATGGCGTCTTCCTTACCATTTCCCGATTTAGCTGGGTAATAGTTGTAACGACGGTCCACTTCATTAAAACCTGCTTGCTCATAAATATGGATAGCTGGGTGATTACTTTCACGCACTTCTAACCAAGCACTCTCTGCTTTGGCTTGTTCACAGTGTTCAATAAACGCGTCCAGCAATTTTTGCCCTAGCCCTCTGCCCTGTTGAGAAGGCGCTACTGCAATATTTAATAGTGTCACTTCTCCAACAATATTCTGTCCATAGAAGTAACCAACCACTTGAGAGCCTTCCAGCATCACATGATGGCAAGCACCGCGACTGGATAAGTCACGAACCAAAGATTCGGCCCAAGGGTGAGAATGTGCTTGCTGCTCGATTTGCAAAACTTGGTCGAGGTGCTCTGCACGCATCGGCGTAATTTCAATTGTCACGCATTAGCTCCGTTAAGAGTACGAACAGATTTGTTGCCACAATGCGCGGCGCTGTTCGTTATTACCATCAATATCTTGTAATAGTGGCGAGATCAGGTGCTTTGCCTTGATGCTTTTATCAGCCTCACAGCCTGCAAACCACACCCACTCTAGCTGATGTTCACCCAGCATGGATAAGCGCTCAGGCTCTAGGTGCAGCGCATCATCAAGCGTGAGCTTAATGCTTTTTAATACGCGCTCAAACATCAATGCCGTCTCGTTTTCTGGACATATTGGCGATACCAATAGGAGTTTACATGAACTTTGCAAATCCAATAATGGCGATTGATAGCCTTCCAGTCTTTCAGGGTGTACCAGCTCCCATGTGCTGATCCCCATTTCACGTAAATACTGTTTCTCGTTAATTGACATTTTCCGTCACCTATTTGAACGAGGGCAATCCTATCAAATTATCGCGATTATACCTAAAGGACTTCAAGGAACACCTGAACACAATGAGATGATTTGGATATTCCTGAACATAGCGTTTTGCCAACGGCCACACATTGGGTATGACATATAAGGTACATTATGAAATTCTTAAATACGCTACTACTTTGCACACTGGTAGCCGCCACCAGCATGAGTGTTTTTGCTAATAACAGCGATGAGTGGGAGCTGATTGCAACGAAAACCGTTAACTTTCATACAGAAACAGATACCGTGACACCAAATAGCCTATTCCGAAACCGAAGCTTCAGTAAAATAAAACTAAAGTGTGTGCAAGGAACGGTAGACATTGATGGTTTAAAAGTCGTCATGACAGATGGTAGTGAGAAAGAGCTTTCCTCTATGGGCGTACTAACAAGCGGATTGTCGACTCGTGCCTGGAGCCTTCCAGGTACAAAAGAAGCCAAGCTAAAACAGATTGAAATGACTTACAGTAGCTGGGGAAGCACAAAACTCAGCCTGCTAGGGGTAAGTAAAAAAGCGAAAATAGAGGTCTGGGGCAAAAAGAAAAGTAACCAGTCATCGTAACCTCCCTATCTCAGTTTTCAGTGAATAAGAAAGAAGCCCACTTAGTCGTGGGCTTCTTTCATTTACAGTTCAGAGAACTCTAGCGCATAGTCTATGCGTCCGGAGCGTCCGGCACATTGGCCTTCGACCAACTCTGCGATTCGAAATGCACCTTTAGGAACATCCCAAGCGCATTCAAAGCCCATCTCGTCGCATGATTGAAAACCCTGGCGCGCGTAATAATCAGGATCGCCCAACACCACACACACTGGATAGCCAAAATCACGCAGTGAATCGAAACCTTCTTTGATCAACTCTGCAGCGATGCCTTGGCGACGGTAATCTTCATGAACAGCTAATGGCGCTAGCCCTTGCCATGACAAATCTTCACCATTTAAGGTCACAGGGCTAAATAAAGCATGGCCTATCACCTCTCCCTCATCTGTACACGCGACTAAGGAAAGTGTGAATTTGCTGTTTTCGCGCAAACGCATCACAAGCTCAGCTTCAGCTTCCGTTGGGAAGGCGTGTTTCAATAAGCGGTCAATGGTAAGAATGTCCGCAGGGGCTTCAGTTCGAATAAGCATTCGCTACTCCGGTTGGTTGTGCAGGCGCTTGAACTCCTTTCTGAACAAAATCAGCCAATTGATTCAAAGCGACTTGCATTGCTTTCGGTAACTGCTCTAAGTCGACACTGTCCATTAAGTTTTTCACTTCTAAGCCAAGCTCAGTATCACCTTCAATTGAAAGGCGACGTTGGAAGAACAGTGTGTCAGGGTCTTCTTTACGACCAGCAATCAGTACTAGGTCGTTTAGATTACCACTAAAACTCACATCTTCCTGAACTGGTTTTTCAGCTACCACCAATTTTTCGTCTTGATAGCTGATGTACCATGCTAAGTTCAAGTCTTTAATCGCAACTTTTAACCACTTGTCTTCAAGGAACTCAAAGTCACCATCTTCCAAGGCTTCTTTAAACACCATTTTTAGCCCTTCCAGCAACGCTTTTTGCTGAATTGGCTGTGGTAATAACTGGACTGGAGAACGCAAAATATTAGCTGCGTTCTTTACTAGTTGACTGCGAATCTTGTTTAACACGTTCATTATCCGTTACTTTGTCATTAGGTTGCTTATATTAAGCAATCGTGGCGATGAGATTACTGTTATGTATCAATAAAGTGCTTATTTTAGATTGGTGGTTTATTGCTCACTAACGCTTCTTTTTTTGAACTTACGTGTATTATTGATGCGAACAGGTGGATAAACACTTTTACAACCGTATTTTCAAAGTTATAGTTATCTGAGCGTATCCATGTGATTGTCGACTGCACAGCTAAAACCGCGAGCCCTTTAATGGCAAGTAACACTTTAGCTTGGTGGTAGACCGCCGCAGGCTTATCAGGGTGTCGCTTTTTATACACGGACGAATAATCTGGCTCATTGGAGATCGGTAATACCCTAATGCCTTCCCAGCAATTAAAACATTGGTTTGCCACGCTAACCTCAAATAGCCCTTTCTTCTTTGCCATTCTTGATAAAAAACACAATTATCGAATGGTAAGTGACCGTTACTGCGATATCGCAGGTTTAAGTCATGAGGAAATCGTCGGCTTAAACGATTGCCAAGTGCTGGGTGAGCAGTTTTATAAGAAGCTTGCACCATACTATCAGCGCGCGTTCAAAGGGGCACATGTCGAAGCCGAAATCACGCTCGATGAAACCGACCTTGAAACCAGTCTTCACTTTAGTCTTTCGCCAGTTTTTGAAGGTAACGACATTCGCTTTGTTGTTTTTCACGCTGTCGATACTTCAGAAAAGCAGATACTCGTTCGCTCCTTAGAAGAGTCCGAAAGTAAGTTTGCGAAGTTAACACAACTGCTACCAGACGGCTTACTGCTTATCGAAGATGATATTGTCATCTCTGCGAACCCCGCATCAGCGCGCCTTCTCGGACTTAACTCTCCTCATGAATTGTTGGGCGAAGAGCTAAGTCGTTTATTCATCGATGAAAACAGTAAAAAGGTATTTAGTCATCGATTGAGTACATTAATTTCTGACAAACCTTTTGTCTGCTTAACCAGCGCAAGATGCGGCTTTGAACGGAAAGTTCAGCTACACGCGGATTCCACGGCGATATTAGGTAGCGAATCTCAAATTATCCTAATCCAAGATGCTGATGATGCGCCCAAAAACCTGTCTTCTGCATCGAATGAAGACATACACATTGACTCGCTCACCAAACTCTACAACCGCTTTGGCTTCACCAAACGTTTGGAACAGCTGATCAAAAAGCAAACACCGCTTCTGGTGTTCTATTTGGATATCGATAACTTCAAAAACATTAATGACTCACTTGGTCACCATATTGGCGATAAAGTGATTCAAGAGGTGTCGGCCCGTCTTAAACGGTTACTACCAAACCAAGCGATTATTGGTCATTTGGGTGGCGATGAGTTTGGCGTCATTCTGCCGGAGCCAGAAAATACCCGCATGGCTGAAATTTTGTCCGATCGCATTATCTCGTTGATCAACCAACCTTTCGACTTGCACCACTTCAGCAAACGCCTTGCCTGTTCAATTGGTAGCGTTCGATACCCTGAAGACGGACAAGATGCGCGAATCCTACTACAAAATGCCGATACTGCGATGTATGAAGCCAAAGATCGTGGTAGAAATCGTCTGATCAAATTTAACGATCAAATGAACAAAGAAGCGCGTATGCGTTTGTGGCTTGAAATCGAACTGCAAAAAGCATTGCAGCAGAACGGTTTGGAAGTGTGGTATCAACCTAAGGTTAACGCGCGAGACTTCAGTATCAACGGCGCAGAAGCGCTCGTTCGTTGGAAGCATCCAGTTGAAGGGTACATTAGTCCTGGCTCATTCATTCCTGTCGCCGAGCGCGCTGGGTTAATCGAACACCTTGGACGTGTCGTGATGCGTGATGTTTTCAATACGGTAAAACGTTGGAAACAACAGGGCATACTGCCAGGCCGTGTCGCCATTAACCTCTCTCCCGAGCAATTTGGCAACCCACAGCTGATCGACTTTATGGAAAAGTTGCTTCGCACTACCGAGCTTGATCCAAGCTGCATTACCTTCGAGCTAACCGAAAGTGCCGTGATGAGTGATAGCGAACATACACTGCAAATGTTGAATGCGATTAAAAAGCTTGGCTTCGCTCTCTCTATCGATGACTTTGGTACCGGCTACTCTTCTCTTTCCTACTTAGCGCGTTTCCCTATTGACGAGCTAAAAATCGACCGCGCTTTTATTAATGATATCGACACACTACCGAAACAAGTCACTGTGATTGAAAACATCATTAATCTGGGTAAGTCGCTCGACTTAACTGTCGTTGCCGAGGGGGTGGAAACCCACCAGCAAGCTACTTTGCTCTCTAACCTTCAATGTAATGCGATTCAAGGATTCCATTTTTATCGCCCGCAGCCAAAACATGAAATTGAAGAGCTGTTTGTACAGAATCGTCGTCACAAGAACTAACCCCGACCCGATACCCTTACTCGCAAGGGGTAAATATCGACTTTATTGAGCTAAACCTAACTTAGGTCAATTTCGCTATTCATAATTCTTCATAAAATGCGGACACCTTTTTATTCTCAATGATTGTGAGCATATGGAACTCTTGTGTCCCGCGGGTAACCTGCCTGCGTTAAAAACTGCGATTGATTGCGGTGCCGATGCCGTCTACATTGGTTTCAAAGATGATACCAACGCCCGTCACTTTGCTGGCCTCAACTTTAACGGCAAAAAGTTAGAAAAAGCGGTGCAATACGTTCATGACCGCAATAAAAAAATTCATGTCGCGTTGAATACCTTCGCTCATCCCAATGGCTTCGAGCGCTGGACGAACGCAGTAGACAATGCAGCGGCACTGGGTGTAGACGCGCTGATTGTTGCAGACATTGCAGTGCTGGAGTACGCGGCTCGCAAATATCCCGATCTGGAACTACACCTTTCAGTGCAAGCATCAGCGACCAACGTCGCAGCCATTGATTTTTACAAACAAAACTTCAACGTAAAACGGGTAGTATTACCTCGCGTTTTATCGATTCATCAGGTCAAACAGCTTTCACGCAACATCACTAGCGATGTCGAGTTAGAAGTCTTTGCTTTTGGTAGCCTTTGCATCATGTCTGAAGGTCGCTGCTACCTATCGTCATATATGACAGGCGAGTCTCCAAACACTGTGGGAGCATGCTCTCCAGCTAAGTACGTTCGCTGGCAAGAAACAGAAAATGGTCTGGAATCCCGCCTTAACGACATTTTGATCGATCGCTACAGCACCGGTGAAAATGCGGGCTACCCTACCTTGTGTAAAGGTCGTTTCGAAGCAGAAATCGAAGGCGAGAAAAAACGCTACCACGCACTGGAAGAACCAACCAGTTTGAACACCCTCTCTATGCTACCAGAACTATTTGCTGCAAATGTGGCGTCTGTAAAAATTGAAGGTCGCCAACGTAGCCCAGCTTACGTAGAACAAGTCACTCGAACATGGCGAGCCGCGATTGAACGTTACCAAGCAAACCCAGAAGCTTATCAAGTCGAAGCGGCTTGGGATGCCGCATTGGCAAACGTGTCTGAAGGTACGCAGACCACACTTGGTGCTTATCACCGCAAATGGCAGTAGAGGTTAAGATGGATAATTCAATGAAATACGCGCTTGGCCCGCTGTTGTACTTCTGGCCAAAACAAGACATCGAAGCGTTTTATGAACAAGCGAAATCAAGCTCCGCGGACATCATCTATCTTGGGGAAACCGTATGTTCAAAACGTCGAGAAATGAAGCCTTCGCATTGGCTTGAAATCGCAAAAGAGCTGTCTGCATCTGGCAAGCAAGTGGTGCTATCAACAATGGCACTACTAGAAGCTCCGAGTGAAGTAAACATAATGAAGAAGTACATCGACAACGGTGACTTCGCGATTGAAGCAAATGACGTATCTGCTGTTCAATTGGCATCAGAGCATAAAGTGCCTTTCGTCGTTGGCCCTGCAATCAATACTTATAACGCACACACGCTCAACTTATTTTTGAAGCAAGGTATGATGCGTTGGTGCATGCCTGTCGAGCTCTCTCGCGAATGGTTAAACGATACTTTGGTTCAGTGTGACGAGCTTGGTATTCGTAACAAGTTTGAAGTTGAGGTATTTAGCCACGGTTATTTGCCTTTAGCGTATTCCGCTCGCTGTTTCACAGCCCGAGCTGAAAACCGAGCGAAAGACGATTGCGAAACCTGCTGTATCAAATACCCTACGGGTATCCAGGTCAGCAGCCAAGAAGGACAAGAAGTCTTTAACCTTAACGGCATTCAAACGCAATCAGGGTATTGTTATAACCTGATCAATGACTTACCAAGTATGCAAGGCCTGGTTGATGTGGTCCGATTAAGCCCTCTCGGTGTGAGTACACTTTCTGAGTTAGAGCATTTTCGCTCAAACGAGCACGGCGACAACCCTGAAAAACTTGAAAGCCGCCAATGCAATGGCTATTGGCATCAGCTAGCTGGCTTAGAAGTAAAAAACATTTAGCTCCCCAAAAAAGAAAAGCGAGGCCCAACCTCGCTTTTCTCTATCAGCCATTGTTAACAGGCTTGCACTGTTGGTTCGACAGAACTCTCATTAAGCAGCTTTTTCACATCTCGCCACAACATACTGATCACGACCAAACTCAATGCAATGTTAGACAATGGGAAAGCTAACCAAATGCCTGTCACGCCGAAAAGTTTCGGCATAATGAATAAGAATGGCAACTGGACCAGCATGTTGCCTAGTGTTACAAACATGGCTTTGCTGCCTTTGTTTACTGATTGATAGTACGCGGCCGCCACAACTAAAAAACCATCTAAGAACAACGCAAACATGTGTAAACGAATCCCGATCACGGTGCTATCAATCAACTGTTGGTCAGCATTATTAAACACCGCAACCAGTTCGTACGGGAAAAGGTTCATCAAAACAACGAACGCCACCCCACCAAGCACAGATGTCCCCATCGCGACCTTTAATAACTTTCTGATGTTCTCCTGATTACGTGCACCGTGGTTGAAGCTCACTAAAGGCTGCATACCATTCGCAATACCTTCGGCTATCAGATAGTAAACCGTCACGATGTACCCCAAAATGGCGTACGCTCCGATCAACATTGCACTTCCGTATTGAGCAAATAACGCGTTGTGCAGTGCCACCATCACAGAGCCGTAGGCGTACATAAAGAAACTTGATGTACCTATCATGATAATCTTTGGTGCAGCATCAACCTGAACTTTGAAGTCGCGGATACGAAGGCGTAATGTTGCTTTTGAAGTAAAGAAGTAACCAATACCGAGCACAGTGACCACTAATTGTGCAAGTGCAGTGGCAATAGCGGCTCCGGTTAACTCCCACTCCAACCAAGCAATAAATACGTAGTCTAATACAATGTTAATAACGGCACCGATGACCATCAAAATCGTTGCTAAGTTCGGGCTGTCGTCATTGCGTAATAAAAACGGAACTGCGATAGAACCCAACGTGAATACGCACGCGACAATCAGAATATGCAAATATTGCAGCGCAAGTTCAAACACTCGCCCTTCCGCACCTTGCCAGCGAATAAATTCATCCGAAAACAAGAACAATATTGTAGCAACGACCGGCATCAATGCCGCTAACAACGTCAATCCGGTCGTTAGGATTCGCTTAGCGCCTTCATGATCGTTCTCTCCTTGCTTGATCGAAGTCAGCGCGCCAGTCCCCACCCCAATCATCATTCCTATACCGAGGATCGAACCGATAATAGGCCACGCAACATTGATCCCAGCTAATCCGTCAGCGCCAACATAACGGCCAATAAAAATGCCATCAACTATTTGATACAAACCGTTCACGAGCATTGCTGCGACGGTTGGAATCGTATATTTCCAAAACTGTCTATAAATTGAGTTTTGCATGACTGTCACCAGTAGTTAGCAAAGCTAACCATTTAATTAGCAAGACTAACTAAATGGTTAAATTAAATAAAAGAAAGATGAAACAACAAAAACTAAACCATACAGCTGAGGCCTTTGCTTTAGTTTAAAATGACTTATTACTCAATGCTTTATTCAATAAAGCTTGTAACTGTTCAGCTTCTTGCTGATTTAATTGTTGCATCATTTGGTCAGAGATATCTTTGTACACTACCTGCTCCAAAGACATTTTTTCTGCGACTTCTTCCGTAAGCAACACACGCTTAGCACGAGCATCCTCATTACATGCGATGCGTTTCACCAAACCCTTTTTTTCCAAACGCACAACCATTGTCGATGCGGAAGGCTTAGTCACTTGCAGCTCTTCTGCAAGATCGGTTATTCGCACACCCTCAGGGTAAACCTGAATCACACGTAAATAATCGAACTCATTAAAGCTTAGATGTGATAATGGATCTTCTTTGGCATAGACACGCCAAGCTTTGGCGCAAAAACGCTCTAAATCAATCAAGCTTTCTTCTAATGCCATAAAAGCCACCACCACTTAGTTAGCAAGACTAACTATTTTAAATGAGTCACTCATCAAGTTCAATCATAAAAAAAGCCGCTCTCATCGAGCGGCTCTAAATCATTCAATTTCCAGCTTCTTGGCAGCCTTTAACTTGGCCAATCTATCTTGCTGTAATTGATCGTAAATTTGCGCCAACTCCAAGAAAGAATAGCGATGCTCAACATAATCGTAAACGTTGAACGAAATCGCGAGCTTATAAAGTGAGATGGCACTTGCGATATCACCTTCAAGCTGATTACGCTTTCCAAGGTAGAAATACGTTTCCGTCAATCGTTCAGCTAGGCGATAGTTCTCTCTCGTTCCATCCATAATTGCTTTAAGCGCGTCTTCGTCCGAGACGTCTCGTAGCATGATGGCAACAAGAACCCATCCCCACTCTTCACTACGATCTCGTAAATAACGCTGTTGAAGATTGGCTTTTGCTTGCTCTGGATTTTGCTCAGCTTCGATGATGTACAGCCATAATGAACGAAAAGGATCCGTTGGCATTTCTTGATAATGCTTGGTCATATCTTCTAAAGCGAGATCGATTCGGCCACCATAATACAGTGCAATCGCACGGTTGCGCTCAGCATAGGTATTATCAGGAGCCAACTCTATGGTCGAGTCAAACGCTTCATATGCCGCATCAAACTCTCCTACTTGGGTAAAGTATACTCCCAAAAGATTGAAGATGTCCGGCTGAGCAGGATTCAACTGCAAAGACTGGTTAAAGTCCAAACGGGCAAGATCACGCAAACCAACGCTGTCGTAGTAGCTACCGCGCTCATAATGCATTTTAGCGCGCACTTCATCACTAAGGTCGGGACGTTGTAGCAACTGCGAGAGACGCGCGATTTGTACTTCTTGTTGAACACTAGGCTGAAGTGGCACCGCCATCGGTGGATATAACCACTTTTGTGCTGATTGTTGAGAAGTATTTGCACAACCGGTCAGCGCGATAGCAACACATAAAATTGCGGTTTGAAACCATTTCACTAATTGATACTCCTGTTTGGACCGCTCAAGATTTGTTTCTCTTAATGCAATATAGGCGATAACCTCGTTTGAGGTTAATACATCGAAACAAACCAAAAAAGGGGAGCGAAAATGCTCCCCTTTTATAACATGCTTTCAGGCCCTTAATCTAATAAAAGGCTGAAAGTCTCATTTTGTCTTACTCGTCTTTAGCAGCTGGTGCTTCAGCAGCAGCTTCTTCAGCTGGCTTTTCTACCGCTTCTTTCATGCTTAGACGTACACGGCCTTGGCGGTCGATTTCAAGAACTTTAACTTGAACTTCTTGACCTTCAGCTAGGTAGTCAGACACTTTCTCTACGCGTTTTTCTGCGATTTGAGAAATGTGTACAAGACCATCTTTGCCTGGAAGAACCGTTACGAATGCACCGAAGTCTGCTAGACGTGCAACTTTACCTGTGTAGATACGGCCCACTTCAACTTCAGCAGTGATCTCTTCGATACGGCGGATAGCTTCTTTCGCAGCAGTGCCTTCAGTTGCCGCAATCTTGATAGTACCGTCGTCTTCGATTTCGATAGTTGTACCAGTCTCTTCAGTTAGAGCACGGATAACTGCACCACCTTTACCGATAACGTCTTTGATCTTCTCAGCGCTGATCTTCATCGTGTGAATACGCGGAGCAAATTCAGAGATGTCTTCACGAGCACCAGAGATTGCTTCATCCATTACAGATAGGATGTGCTTACGTGCGCCTTGAGCTTGGTTAAGCGCAATTTGCATGATTTCTTTAGTGATGCCTTCGATCTTGATGTCCATTTGAAGTGCAGTGATACCAGTGTTAGTACCTGCTACTTTAAAGTCCATGTCACCTAGATGGTCTTCATCGCCAAGGATGTCAGAAAGTACAACGAAATCGTCACCTTCTTTAACAAGACCCATTGCGATACCAGCAACAGATGCTTTGATTGGTACACCTGCGTCCATAAGCGCAAGAGAAGTACCACATACTGAAGCCATTGAAGATGAACCGTTAGATTCAGTGATTTCCGATACAACACGTACTGTGTATGGGAACTCATCAACAGAAGGCATTACTGCAGCAATACCACGCTTCGCCAGTTTACCGTGGCCGATTTCACGACGCTTAGGAGAACCTACAAAACCAGTTTCACCTACACAGTATGGAGGGAAGTTGTAGTGCAGTAGGAAGTGATCTTTACGCTCACCAGTTAGCTCATCGATGATTTGAGCATCACGCTGAGTACCTAGCGTTGCCGTAACGATCGCCTGAGTTTCACCACGAGTGAATAGCGCGCTACCGTGAGTACGAGGAAGAACACCAGTACGTACATCTAGTGCACGAACCATGTCTTTTTCACGGCCATCGATACGAGGGTTACCTGCAATAATACGGCTACGTACTACTGTCTTCTCTAGATCATGGAAGATAGTGTGGATTTCTTTTGTGTCTGCTTCAGGATCTTCAGCAAGAAGAACTTCATTTACTTCCGCAGCGATCTCATGGATGCGGTCGTAACGAGCCATTTTCTCAGTAATTTGGTAAGCTTCAACAAGTTTAGCTTCTGCTAGATCAGCAATCTTATTTTTAAGCGCTGTGTTCTCTTCAGGAGCAACCCAATCCCAAGCAGGAGTTGCAACTTCTGCTTTGAATTCGTTGATAGCTTGAATAGCAACTTGTTGTTGGTCATGACCATAAACAACCGCCGCTAGCATTTCTTCTTCAGTTAGGTTGTCCGCTTCTGACTCAACCATCAGTACTGCTGACTCTGTACCTGCAACAACAAGGTCAAGCTTAGAAGTTTCTAGTTCAGTTTGGCTAGGGTTAAGTACAAGCTGACCATCGATATGACCAACACGCGCCGCACCGATAGGGCCATTGAATGGAATGCCAGAGATAGCAAGAGCAGCAGAAGTACCGATCATTGTAACTATATCTGGCTGAACATCTGGGTTTACAGACATTACTGTCGCGATAACCTGAACTTCGTTTTTAAACGCGTCTGGGAAGAGCGGACGGATTGGACGGTCGATTAGACGAGCTGTTAGCGTTTCGCCTTCAGAAGGACGACCTTCACGTTTGAAGAAGCCGCCTGGGATTTTACCCGCAGCGTAAGTACGCTCTTGGTAGTTAACCGTTAGTGGGAAGAAGTCTTGACCTGCAACGGCTTCTTTTTTACCTACAACAGATACGAATACAGACGTATCATCCATTGTGACCATAACTGCTGCTGTAGCTTGACGTGCAATAACGCCAGTTTCTAAAGTAACTGTGTGGTTACCGTACTGGAACGTTTTAACAACTGGTTTTTCGAACATTGTTATTCCTTGTTTCTAATCTTCCTTTAGTGCTTAAAGAAATCTTAGATGTGTTAATTGACACTCAAGGCATTACGAATCGCGACTAGTAAAAAGAAACTCGGAAATTCCTTTTGAATAGTCGCGACCTTTTGGTCGACGTGGTTGACTGTAATGCTATGAGCTTTTGAGAAAACCTCTTACAAGGTTTAGCCGCCAGTATTATAACGGCATAAGTCTAATTTGGCTAAATTTAGGCAACAAAAAAGGGGCATAAAGCCCCTTTTTAGACAAACTGCTATGCAGTCGCTGATTAGCGACGTAGGCCTAGACGTTTGATTAGGTCTTGGTAGCGAGCTAGGTTTTTACCTTTTAGGTAATCTAGAAGCTTACGACGACGAGAAACCATGCGTAGAAGACCACGACGGCTGTGGTGATCGCCTTTGTGCGCTTTGAAGTGACCTTGTAGGTGGTTGATAGAAGCTGTAAGTAGAGCTACTTGAACTTCTGGTGAACCAGTGTCGCCTTCGCCTTGTGCGTATTCTGCAACGATTGCTGCTTTAGTTTCTGCATTCAGAGACATAATTCTCTCCTAATAAGAGTAGGTTTAAAGTTGTAGCAGCCAATCTCTGATTCAGCCGCTACGCGAAGCGCGGATTATAGGGAAATTTCCTATCTCGTGCAATATAAAAATACCGACACTCAGGTCGGTATTTTCAATCATTTACTTGGATGCAACGTCATCTCGGAACACGACCAATCGCTTAGGAGCGATTTTGCCATCTTCGTTCATTTCGCCAACGCCAATAAACAAGCGTTCTTCACCCATAGTAAGGCGAAGTGAGCCCTCAGTCGGAGCACCAAATACTTGAACGGGCTGCCCATGTTGGACCATATTCGCCAGTTCAGGCACCAAGTTGACTTCTGGTAAGTCTTCTACCGCTGTATCCATTGGCAAAAGTAGCGGGTCCAGTAGTTCTCGAGGCGCTCGTTCCTCGCGGTGAGCTTGCTCTAGCAACTCATTTAGTTGCTCAAGTGTTACCATATTCTCGTAAGGGTATTTAGCAACACCAGTACGACGAAGCATAGTTACGTGCGCACCACAACCTAACATTTCGCCCAGATCATCAACGATAGTACGAATATAGGTACCTTTAGAGCAGTGCACTTCCATCTCTACTTCATCGCCTTCAAAACGGTGAAGAACAATCTCATATACCGTGATCTTACGAGATTCGCGCGGAACTTCGATGCCTTTACGAGCGTATTCATACAAGGGTTTACCTTGATACTTCAACGCAGAGAACATGGAAGGCACTTGATCAGATTCACCACGAAACTGATCGATGCACGCTTCTAGCTTGTCTAACGTAACATCGACTGGACGCGTCTCTACAACTTCACCATCCGAGTCAGACGTATTGGTACGTTCACCCAGCTTTGCGATCACGCGGTAGCGTTTATCAGAATCAAGAAGAAACTGAGAAAATTTTGTCGCTTCACCCAAGCAAATTGGCAACATGCCTGTCGCTAATGGGTCCAAGGCTCCAGTGTGGCCTGCTTTCTCGGCAAAGTAGATTCGCTTTACTTTTTGCAGTGCATCATTGGAAGAGATACCTGTTGGTTTGTCCAACAGTATAACGCCATTAATTGGACGACCTTTACGACGACGAGCCATTATTCTTCGTCCTCACGACCAGAATCTTTTTGCTTTTGTTTGTCTGAACTAACGACTTCAGACACTAGGTTAGACATACGCATACCTTCAACAAGCGTATTGTCATAGTGGAAGCGGATTTCTGGCGTTAAACGTAGACGAATACGCTTACCTAACATCATGCGAATGTGCACTTCGTGCTCACGTAGCGCTGCTAGACATGATTCAGGTGTTTGCTCACCCACACATAGGAAGGTCACAAATACTTTTGCGTAAGCTAGGTCACGAGAGACTTCTACGTCTGAGATCGTCACCATGCCAAGGCGAGAGTCACGAACTTCACGTTGAAGGATCATCGCTAGTTCTTTTTGCAGCTGCTGTGCAACGCGCTGCGTGCGGCTAAATTCTTTTGACATATCTTTACTCTTATATAGAAAGAATGGGGGGTTGGTCAAAGCCAGCCCCCCATGGTGTATTCAACAACCAATTACTACTTATCTTTCAAAGACAATATTAGTAATTTTAGTCAATTAGTCTAGAGTACGTTTAATTTCAACGATTTCGAAGACTTCGATTTGGTCACCAACGCGAACATCATTGTAGTTCTTAACGCCGATACCACATTCGTAGCCATTCTTAACTTCTTGAACGTCATCTTTGAAACGACGTAGTGACTCTAGTTCACCTTCGTAAATAACAACGTTATCACGTAGTACACGGATTGGGTTGTTACGCTTGATCACACCTTCTGTAACCATACAACCAGCGATAGCGCCCAGTTTCGGTGACTTAAACACGTCACGAACTTCAGCAAGACCAATGATCTCTTGCTTGAATTCTGGAGCAAGCATACCGCCCATTGCTTGTTTCACTTCGTCAATCAATTGGTAAATGATTGAGTAGTAACGTAAGTCAACAGCTGCGGCTTCAACAGCACGACGAGCAGAAGCATCTGCACGAACGTTAAAGCCAAGGATGATTGCGTTTGAAGCTTCCGCTAGTACTACGTCAGTTTCCGTAATACCACCAACACCAGAACCAACGATGTTCACTTTAACTTCGTCAGTAGATAGCTTAACTAGTGAGTCTGCGATTGCTTCTACAGAACCTTGAACGTCTGCTTTAAGTACAACGTTAAGTTCAGCAACTTCACCAGCAGTCATGTTAGAGAACATGTTCTCTAGTTTAGATTTCTGCTGACGAGCAAGTTTCACTTCACGGAACTTACCAGCACGGTAGTTAGCTACTTCACGCGCTTTACGCTCGTCACGAACTACTGTTGCTTCATCACCTGAAGATGGTACACCTGAAAGACCTAGGATCTCTACAGGGATAGATGGGCCAGCCGAAGTAATTTCTTTACCTAGCTCATCACGCATTGCACGAACACGGCCGTATTCTTGACCACAAAGAACGATGTCGCCTTTGTTTAGTGTACCTGATTGAACAAGTACTGTTGCAACTGGACCACGACCTTTATCTAGGCGAGATTCAACAACAACACCAGATGCCATGCCTTCAGCTACAGCTGTAAGTTCAAGAACTTCAGACTGAAGAAGGATTGCTTCTAGAAGACCATCGATGTTTGTACCCTGTTTAGCAGAGATGTGAACGAACATGTTCTCACCGCCCCACTCTTCAGGAATAACGTCGTATTGAGCAAGCTCGTTCTTAACGTTATCTGGGTTCGCGTCTTCTTTATCGATCTTGTTCACAGCAACAATTAGAGGAACGCCTGCCGCTTTCGCGTGCTGAATCGCTTCTACTGTTTGTGGCATTACGCCATCGTCTGCTGCAACTACAAGAACAACGATATCTGTCGCTTGAGCACCACGAGCACGCATTGCAGTAAACGCTGCGTGTCCAGGAGTATCAAGGAACGTGATCATGCCGTTGTCTGTTTCAACGTGGTACGCACCAATGTGCTGAGTAATACCACCCGCTTCGCCAGAAGCAACGTGTGTGCGACGGATGTAGTCAAGTGTTGACGTTTTACCGTGGTCAACGTGACCCATGATAGTAACAACTGGAGCACGTGGAACTGCTTCCGCGTTAGTGTCACGGTCAGATAGTACCGCTTCTTCCAGTTCGTTCTCTTTACGAAGAACTACTTTATGGCCCATTTCTTCAGCAACAAGTTGTGCTGTTTCTTGGTCGATCACTTGGTTGATAGTCGCCATAGCGCCCATCTTCATCATTACTTTGATAACTTCTGTCGCTTTAACCGACATCTTGTTAGCAAGTTCTGATAGAACGATCGTTTCGCCAATTACAACGTCTTGCTTAGCAACCGTTGCTGACTTATCAAACCCGTGCTGCATTGAAGTCGGCTTAGCAAGTTTGCCCTTACGACCTCTACCGCCACGTTGGTTGTTACGGCCACCGCGAGCTTGGTCGTCTTTACCCGAAGCTGCTTTTTTCTTCTTACGACGACCGCCTTCTACTTTGCGATCTGCTTCATCTTCGGCTTCACGTGCGTATTGTGAAGTCGTTACATGGTAATCTGTATCTTCCATATCACCCTTTTTCTCTTCTGCAGCAGACCAACGCTCTTTATTCTTTTCAGCCAATTCGCGAGCTTCTTCAAGCTTGCGCTGACTTTCCTCTTCAGCCTTACGCTTAGCTTCTTCTTCCTGACGACGTTTAAGCTCGTCGGCCTCTTTTCGCGCTGCTTCTTGCTTAATTTTCTCTTCAGCATCACGCTTTGCTTTTTCTTCAGCATTACGTTGTGCATTCGTATCTACGTCTCGCTTCGCTTTTTCTTCAGCTTCACGTTTCGCTTTTTCTTCCGCTTCACGTTTTGCAGCTTCTTCAGCTTCACGTTTTGCAGCTTCTTCAGCTTCACGTTTTGCAGCTTCTTCTGCTGCACGTTTTGCTGCTTCTTCTGCTTCACGTTGTGCTGCTTCTTCAGCTTCACGTTTCGCTTCATCTTCAATTGCGCTGCGCTTCACGTATGTACGTTTTTTGCGCACCTCAACCTGAACATTCTTACTCTTACCACCACCCGCGTTCACACTAAGTGTACTACGAGTTTTACGCTGAAGCGTAAGGCGAGTCGGCTCTGAATCACCTGATTTATCACCGTGTTCTTTCTTTAAATGAGAGAGAAGCTTCTGCTTCTCTTCATCAGTAACATTGTCAGAGCTCGCCTTTTTAATGCCAGCGTCAGCAAGTTGTTCAATCAAGCGGTCGACTGGCGTACCAATCTCATCACTCAGTGCTTTAACTGTTAATTGTGTCATGCCGCTTCCTCCTTGCCGAAAATTATGCTTCTTCGCCGAACCAACAGATGTTACGTGCGGCCATAATTAGCTCACCTGCACGTTCTTCGGTCAGGCCTTCGATACCTTCTAAATCGTCAATACCTTGGTCAGCAAGATCTTCCAGTGTCGCTACACCTTTCGCTGCCAATTTAAATGCCATCTCACGCTCAAGACCTTCAAGTGCAAGTAGGTCCTCAGCTGGTTCTAGACCTTCAAAAGACTCTTCTTGTGCTAGTGCGATCGTCGTTAGTGCATCTTTTGCACGTCCACGAAGCTCTTCGATTAGTTCTTCATTCAAACCATCGATTTCTAGTAGCTCGTTAACTGGCACGTATGCGATTTCTTCTAGCGTTGAGAAACCTTCTTCAACAAGAAGTTGAGCGAAGTCTTCTTCAATATCTAGGTACTTCATGAAGTTTTCAATAGATGCTTGTGATTCTTCAGCGTGTTTCTTCTGAAGATCAGCAACTGTCATAACATTCAGTTCCCAACCGGTTAGTTGAGATGCTAGACGCACGTTTTGACCGTTACGACCAATAGCTTGCGCTAGGTTGTCAGCTTCAACTGCGATGTCCATTGAGTGTGCATCCTCATCAACGATGATAGAAGCAACATCAGCTGGCGCCATTGCGTTGATAACGAATTGAGCTGGGTTATCATCCCAAAGAACGATATCGATACGCTCACCACCAAGTTCGCCAGAAACAGCCTGTACACGTGCACCACGCATACCAACACACGCACCTACAGGGTCGATACGTTTGTCATTTGTTTTGACAGCGATCTTAGCACGAGAACCAGGATCACGTGCTGCGCCTTTCAGCTCGATAATATCTTCTGCGATTTCAGGCACTTCAACACGGAACAGTTCTGCCAACATTTCTGGCTTAGAACGAGTGATGAACAATTGGAAACCACGTGCTTCAGGCGCGACTTTGTAAAGAAGGCCACGTACGCGGTCGCCTGGACGGAAGTTTTCACGAGGAAGTTGGTCATCACGCAGGATTACCGCTTCAGCGTTATTACCAAGATCAAGCACGATTGTGTCACGGTTTACTTTTTTCACGACACCAGTGATTAGATCACCTTCATTGTCGATGAACTGTTCAACGATTTGTGCGCGCTCAGCTTCACGAACTTTTTGTACGATAACTTGCTTAGCAGTTTGAGTCGTAATACGGTCAAACGTTACTGATTCGATTTCGTCTTCTACGTAGTCGCCAAGCTCGATTGAGTCATCTTCGTATTGCGCTGCTTCTAGTGAGATCTCTTTTGTAGGGTTCTCAACGTCATCAACAACTAACCAACGGCGGTAAGTTACAAACTCACCGGTTTTACGGTCAATGGCAACACGTACGTCGATTTCGATTTCGTATTTTTTCTTTGTAGAAGTTGCTAGAGCAATCTCAAGAGCCTCAAAGATACGCTCACGAGGTACCGCTTTTTCGTTCGATACCGCTTCT
This sequence comes from Vibrio sp. Y58_MX_L22, assembly GCF_024181865.1. Taxonomy (NCBI): domain Bacteria; kingdom Pseudomonadati; phylum Pseudomonadota; class Gammaproteobacteria; order Vibrionales; family Vibrionaceae; genus Vibrio; species Vibrio sp. Y58_MX_L22. The sequence continues at coordinate 165,851 of NZ_JAMZAN010000005.1, read as the reverse complement.
GCTACCGCTAAAATTTCTTTACTCATTGTATTTAGCCTCTAAGCTTAAACTTTTTTAGGGAACTAAAATTTAGGGATCAGGTTAGCTTTGGAAATGTTACTTAGAGCAAACTCTTCTTGCTGACCGTCTACAGTAATTGTCACTGTTTCGCCATCAACACCGTGGATAATACCTTTCCACTTACGACGGTTTGCTACAGCCATTTTCAATACGATGCTGACCTCGTGACCAATAAATTGCTCGTAATGTGCTGCTTTAAAAAGTGGTCTTTCTAAACCTGGAGAAGACACTTCTAGGCTGTAAGCAACAGAAATTGGATCTTCAACGTCTAAAACTGCACTAACTTGGTGGCTAACTTCTGCACAGTCGTCTACGTTAATACCATTTTCATGGTCAATGTAGATACGTAACGTTGAGTGCGCGCCTGCACGAATGAATTCTAATCCAACTAACTCATAACCTGATGCCGCTACTGGCGCGTCAAGCATTTCAGTAAGTTGTCTTTCTAAACCAGTCATTTAACCACTCCAGAAACAAAAAAAGGGCTCAGAGCCCAATCAAAAAACCAAGCAGTATCTGAGCCATTTCAAAAAGCTCAGATAACAAAAAACCCCGATAGTCGGGGTTTTATGCTGCTGGACCCTGATACGTTAAGAATAGCCAACAATTGCTTTTCTTAACTCGTAGTGTGGTTAGCACTACGCAAACTTGCCAATCTACGATTTCCTTTTAAAGAAAGAGATTGGTTGCGGGGGCCGGATTTGAACCGACGACCTTCGGGTTATGAGCCCGACGAGCTACCAAGCTGCTCCACCCCGCGTCCGACTTGCTGAGCATTATACTCGCAAACAAGTGATTTACAAGTTTGTAAATACATGGTGCCGAGAGAGGGACTCGAACCCTCACACCTAAGGCACTAGCACCTCATGCTAGCGTGTCTACCAATTTCACCATCTCGGCATCAAAACCTTACAGCTTATTGAGGAATTTCATCACCCGCAGGGGCAGGAACTTCACTCGCTGCATCCTTAACTTGTTCAACAACTGGTTGACCTAACGTTGGGTCTACCCATTGTGATTCAGTCTGGTGCGTAGACATACGACCAAGTAACAAGCTAACGATAAAGAATACGGTTGCTAAAATAGCAGTTGTTCGGGTTAAGAAATTACCTGAGCCGCCAGCACCAAACACTGTGTTTGAAGCACCAGCACCGAACGAGGCTCCCATATCTGCGCCTTTACCTTGTTGAATCAACACAAGGCCAATCACACCAAGCGCTGCCAACAGGTAAATCACAAGTAGAACTGAAAACATTTTTTCCACCTATGTTCCAAATTGTTGAGCCAGCGCCGTTCAAAAGAATAAATCATAATGAACAAGGCTAGCGACCTCCTAACGGGAGGCGGAGCAATACTAGCGAAAGCCAGTAACGCTGACAAGGGAAAATTAGTAAAAAATCAATGCCAATGCGTTAAGCGCTCAAAAAAAGGGCAAAAGATGCCCTTTTCATTCAAGACATGCTTTAACGCAATGATTAACAACTTGCTTTAACAGCCTCAGCGATTTTCAATGCTGAGTGTTGAACTAGTTCACCATCTTCGCCTTCCACCATAACGCGGATCAAAGGCTCAGTGCCAGACTTGCGCAGCAGTACACGCCCTTTATCACCAAGTGTCGCCTCTACTTCAGAGACAGCGTTTAATACAGCTGTAGCTTCAAGAGGGTTACTTTCTCCTGAAAAACGGACATTTTCTAAAACCTGAGGATATAGTGTCATTCCTTGCGATAGCTCATACAAAGACATATCGCTGCCAATTACAGAAGCAAGTACTTGAAGTGCAGCAACGATCGCATCGCCGGTTGTGACTTTATCTAATAAGATCACATGGCCTGAGTTTTCAGCACCAATTTTCCAACCTTTTTCTAGCAGTTGCTCCATGACATAACGGTCACCAACAGCAGCACGTACAAACGGAATGCCTAGCTGCTTTAAACCATTTTCCATACCCAAGTTAGTCATTAGTGTACCAACAACACCACCCTTTAGCTCACCACGACGAAGTGCATCACGAGCGATGATATAAGCAATTTGGTCACCATCAACTTTGTTACCCAAGTGATCGACCATAATGATACGGTCACCATCACCATCAAACGCGAGACCAAGATGCGCTTGCTCTTCAACAACACGCTGTTGAAGTGCTCGTACGTCTGTTGCGCCCACTTTTTCATTAATGTTGATGCCGTTAGGCTCTACGCCCATAGCGATAACTTCTGCCCCAAGTTCTTTGAAGACATTTGGAGCGATGTGGTACGTTGCACCGTGCGCACAGTCAACTACGATCTTAAAGTTCGCAAGGCTCAACTCAGATGGGAAAGTACTCTTACAGAATTCGATGTAACGACCAGCTGCATCATTTAGGCGGGTTGCTTTACCAAGCTCAGCAGACTCCACACATTCAATTTCTTTATCTAACTCAGCTTCGATCGCCAATTCGATATCGTCAGGTAGCTTAGTACCCTCAGAAGAAAAGAACTTAATGCCGTTGTCGTAATATGGGTTATGTGATGCAGAAATCACAATACCAGCCTCGGCACGGAAAGTCTGAGTTAAATAGGCCACAGCTGGAGTTGGCATGGGACCAGTAAATGTTGCTTTAAGTCCCGCAGCTGCAAGGCCAGCCTCTAGTGCAGATTCAAGCATATAACCTGAAATACGTGTATCTTTACCTATGATAACTTTCTTTGTGCCTTGTTTCGCTAGTACACGACCAGCAGCCCAGCCAAGCTTAAGTACGAAGTCTGGAGTGATTGGGTATTGTCCTACTTTACCGCGCACACCGTCAGTACCAAAGTAACGTCTTTCATTCGACATAAACTTTCCTTTATTATTTTTAAATATTGTTTTTCGTCATCTCAACAACTTTCATCGCTTCGATTGTCTCTTCAAAGTCATGCACGCGAATGATCTGCGCGCCTTTCATCGCGGCAATCGTAGCACAAACGACACTTGCGTTCGTACACTCTGCCGCTGGCTTGTCTAACAGTTTGAAGATCATGGATTTACGAGACATGCCAGCCAAAATAGGCAGGCCGAATTCATGAAACTTTTCAAGATGAGCAAGCATATGATAATTGTGTTCGATTGTTTTGCCAAAGCCAAACCCAGGATCGAGAATCAGTTGAGATTTATCAATCCCTGCTGCTTCACACGCCGCGATACGTTCTTCTAGAAAAGCCGACACGTCCCCCATTAAATCATCATAATGAGGGTCAACTTGCATGGTCCTAGGCTGACCTTTCATATGCATCAGACAAATTGGAAGGTTTGCTTCTGCTGCGACTTCCAGAGCACCTGGCTCTTGCAGCGAGCGGATGTCATTGATCAAATCAGCCCCAGCATCAATTGCTTGACGCATCACTTCTGCTTTACTGGTGTCAACGGAAATCCATACATCATATTTTTCACGAATGGCTTTGATTACTGGGACAACACGCCTAAGCTCTTCTTCCAAAGACACATCCGGTGCACCAGGTCTTGTTGATTCACCACCAACATCAACAATACTTACACCAGCCTTTATCATTTTATCAACTTGAGCAAGAGCAAGTTCAATTGAGTTGTATTTACCGCCATCCGAAAAGGAATCCGGTGTCACATTTAGAATGGCCATGACATGTGGACGCGAAAGGTCCAAAGATTTGTTATTTGCTGTAATCATCATCATAAACACAAAAACCCCGAGATAACTCGGGGTTTAATATTATCGATACTCTTTATTCAGAGTCTTTCTTTTCAGGCGCTTCGTTAGAAGTGGTTTCAGAAGAGCTAGGCTGTTCTGCATCTTTCGCAGTCTCCGTTGCTTCTTCTTTAACTTCTTGCTTTGCTTGAGGCTTGTCGCTGTCTTCTGGTTTGCTTGCTGAGTTATCACTCCAGCCCGCAGGCTCACGAATTTCAGCTTTGCGCTCCATTAAGTCATCAATCTGGCGAGCATCAATGGTTTCATACTTCATCAGCGCATCTTTCATCGCATGCATGATATCCATGTTCTCTTGAAGAATCTTCTTCGCACGATCGTAGTTGCGGTCAATGATCTGACGAACTTCGTCATCAATCAACTTCGCTGTATCGTCAGACACATGTTTAGTCTGAGTTACACTACGTCCTAAGAACACTTCGCCTTCATCTTCTGCATACAGCAGAGGGCCAAGCTTTTCAGAGAAACCCCATTGAGTAACCATCTTACGAGCAATATCTGTTGCGCGCTCGATATCATTAGAAGCACCGGTTGATACTTTGTCAGCACCGTAGATAAGTTCTTCTGCTAAACGACCACCATACAAGCTAGAAATCATTGATTCTAGGTGTTGGCGAGACATACTCACGCGGTCCTGCTCTGGAAGGTACATTGTTACACCCAACGCACGACCACGTGGAATGATAGACACTTTGTACACTGGATCGTGTTCAGGAACCAAGCGACCAACAATCGCGTGACCCGCTTCGTGGTATGCGGTTGACTCTTTCACTTCCTCAGACATCACCATTGAACGGCGCTCAGCACCCATCATGATTTTGTCTTTCGCCAGTTCAAACTCAACCATAGAAACGTTGCGCTTGTTACCGCGCGCAGCAAACAGGGCTGCTTCGTTAACTAAGTTTGCTAGGTCAGCACCAGAGAAGCCTGGAGTACCACGTGCGATGAGAGAAGGCTCTACATCACCCGCTAGAGGGACCTTACGCATGTGAACTTTTAGGATCTGTTCACGGCCACGTACATCTGGAAGACCAACTACCACTTGGCGGTCAAAACGACCAGGACGCAGTAACGCAGGGTCCAGCACATCCGGACGGTTAGTCGCAGCGATAACGATAATACCTTCGTTACCTTCGAAACCATCCATCTCAACGAGCATTTGGTTTAGTGTTTGTTCACGTTCATCATGACCACCACCAACACCTGCGCCACGTTGACGACCTACCGCATCGATCTCATCGATAAAGATAATACAAGGTGCGGCTTTCTTTGCTTGTTCAAACATGTCACGCACACGAGATGCACCAACACCAACGAACATTTCTACGAAATCAGAACCAGAGATAGTAAAGAATGGTACTTTCGCCTCACCGGCAATGGCTTTCGCTAGAAGCGTTTTACCCGTACCAGGAGGACCAACCATTAGAACACCCGTTGGAATCTTACCGCCCAGCTTTTGGAAGCGGCTTGGATCGCGTAGGTAGTCCACCAGCTCTTTCACGTCTTCTTTTGCTTCGTCACAACCTGCAACGTCAGCAAAAGTTGTCTTGATTTGTTCTTCGCTCATCATTCGAGCTTTGCTCTTACCAAAAGACATGGCGCCTTTACCACCGCCGCCTTGCATTTGACGCATGAAGAAAATCCATACACCAATTAGTAAGATCATTGGGAACCAAGAGATGAAGATAGTACCCAGCAAGCTTTGCTCTTCTGGAGGCGTGCCTTGTACTTTCACGTTTTGGTTAATTAGGTCATCTAGAAGCTTTTGGTCATACACTGGCATGTAAGTGACCATTTTGGCACCGCCGCCACGACGAACAAAGCTAATTTCACCGTCTTTAAAAGTTGCTTCTTGAATCTGGCCTTGGCCAACTTCCTGTACAAACGTGGTGTAATCCACGGTTCTGCCATTGCTTTCTCCAGGGCCAAAGCTCTGGAATACCGACATCAATACGACGGCGATAACAAGCCACAGAATTAAATTTTTTGCCATGTCACTCAAGGTGTAAGCCTCTCGATAACTAATTGTAATTAAAGGTAGGGTACTACAGTTCATTAACTGTAGCTATAGTGTTAACACGCTCTCAAGAGAGCAAAATGGTTAACCTTTGTAACCAGTGGCTACGACGAAGACCTCTCGAGAGCGAGCTCGCGATGAGTCTGGTTTTCTAATTTTTACGGCTTTAAACATGTCTCGGACTTCTTTCACATACTGATCGAAGCCTTCCCCTTGGAAAACCTTTACGACAAAGCTACCATTAGGCGCTAGAACTTGTCGACACATATCTAAAGCTAATTCAACTAAATACATAGCGCGAGGTTGATCAACAGAATTGTTTCCCGCGATGTTAGGCGCCATATCAGACATTACTACGTCTACCATGGAAGGTTGGATCCTTTCTAGCAAAGCTTCCAATACTGCATCATCACGAAAGTCGCCTTGTAAAAAGCTAACGCCAGCAATCGGGTCCATAGGAAGCAAGTCACACGCGATGATCTGACCACTGTCCCCTACTATCTTAGCAGCATATTGAGACCATCCGCCCGGCGCAGCCCCCAAGTCGACGACTGTCATTCCAGGCTTTAACAATTTATCTTTCGTTTGAATCTCATCGATCTTGAAATAAGCACGTGAGCGGTAGCCTTTTTTTCGGGCTTCATTCGCGTATTTATCATCAAAGTGTTCTTTCAACCAACGACCAGAACTAGCCGAATGTTTTTGTTTACTCATTTTAATCCCAACAAGGCACAAATTGGAGCTATTGTTTTAATAGGCGTTACCTATTACTCAATAAATTATAGTCTTCAGCAATAGATGGCGTTAAAATAGCTTTTTTCAACCCTTATTTTAAAGAAAATTGGCCGCGTAATGAACCTAAGCACCAAACAAAAGCAGCACCTTAAAGGCCTAGCTCACAGTTTAAAACCTGTTGTGCTAATGGGCGCAAATGGACTTACAGAAGCCGTGCTAGCAGAAATTGAAATCGCTCTTAACCATCACGAACTTATCAAAGTAAAAGTTGCTTCGGAAGATCGTGAAACAAAACAGCTAATCATCGACGCTATCGTACGTGAGACGGGCGCTGAAAAAGTTCAGACTATTGGTAAAGTGCTAGTGCTATACCGCCAGTCTGAAGAGCGTAAAATCGAAATCCCTCGTAAGTAACTCTACTTACGTTGCTGAAGAAAAAAGGTCGCCTGAGGCGACCTTTTTGCGTTTTATCAGGGCAGTAATGCTACTCCAAACGACCTAGATATATTCTACTCGGTCAATTTCGAAGTCTTTCGCGCCACCCGGAGTTTGAATAGCAACTTCATCGCCTTCCATCTTGCCAATCAGGCCACGAGCAATAGGTGAGCTCACTGAAATGCGACCTGCTTTGATATCGGCTTCGTCATCACCAACGATTTGGTACGTTTTTTCTTCTTCGGTGTCGATATCAATCAAGGTTACGGTTGAACCAAAAATAACTTTACCCGTGTTCTCCATCTTCGTTACATCAATAACTTGAGCAACTGACAGTTTGTATTCAATGTCACGGATTTGTGCTTCACAAATGCCCTGCTCTTCACGAGCGGCGTGATATTCAGCATTCTCTTTTAAATCACCTAGCTCACGAGCTTCAGCAATTGCCTCTGAGATCTGAGGACGTAGTTTAAGTAGACGATCGAGTTCTGCACGTAGCTTTTGCTCGCCACGTAGTGTCATTGGAACTTTTTCCATTTTATAACCTCAAGCCCAAATGGGTCTTTGGACAAAAAAAGCCCACCCTGTCATAGGACTGGGTAGTGCGCTTAAAGATGTATTTCGTTTAGTGTAAACAAACTCCCGGACGAAATCATCTTAATTCGAAAGACAGCAAGACTATGCCTTTTCGGCATAATGATATAACTCACTTTTAGAGCGGTTCTAGGGCGAATCACCTTCTCAATTTATTGAAAAACAACACTGTTCATTACACCAAAAACCTCAAAAAAGATAAAAACTAATCAATGTCAGGCCAATGTCATTGCCAATAATTTCAATCAAAAACAGTAATTTAAATAAAAACAACGCACAATTGAACAGTGTTCATCAGTGGGATTTATATCATTTTACTAACTCATACGGAAACTTTAGCAGTAAAACATGTCCAGCGAGTTGTTAGATCAATGGCTTACAAGTGCGAACTATATCGCTCAATTAGCCAATTTTGGACCAACAACTTGTGAGAGATCACCTCTCCCCCATACAACAATGATTATGGACAGCTAACTAGGACAAATAAGATGAAAAAGACTCTAATTGCTCTTTCTGTATCTGCAGCAGCTATGGCAACTGGCGTAAACGCAGCTGAACTTTACAACCAAGACGGTACTTCTCTAGAAATGGGCGGCCGTGCTGAAGCACGTCTATCTATGAAAGATGGCGACGCTCAAGACAAATCTCGCATCCGTCTAAACTTCCTTGGTAAACAAGAAATCAATGACAACCTATACGGTGTTGGTTTCTGGGAAGGTGAATTTGAGACTGCTCAAAACGGTACTGTAGACGGCGACGACAAGAGCGATCTAGAAACTCGTCTTGCTTACGCTGGTCTTGGCGGTGCTTACGGTGAGTTCGCATACGGTAAAACTGAAGGTGCACTAGGCGTTATCACTGACTTCACAGATATCATGGCTTACCACGGTAACTCTGCAGCAGACAAACTAGCTGTATCAGACCGTACAGACAACATGATGGCTTACAAAGGCCAGTTTGAAAACCTAAGCGTAAAAGCAAGCTACCGCTTCGCTGATCGTATGGAAAACAAAAACACTGGTGAGTACTACGACAACAAACAAGACGGTTACTCTCTATCTGCAATCTACGCTCTAGCTGACACTGGTCTTGAGCTAGGTGCTGGTTACGCAGATCAAGACAAAGCTAACGAGTACATGCTAGCTGCATCTTACACAATGTCTGATCTTTACTTCGCTGGTGTATTCACTGACGGCGAGAAAATGGAAGATTCAAACAACAGTAACACAGTTGATTACACTGGTTACGAGCTAGCGGGTGCTTACACTCTAGGCCAAACAGTATTTACAACATCATACAACAATGCAGAAACTAACAACGAAACTTCTGCAAACAACTTCGCTGTTGATGCTTCTTACTACTTCAAGCCTAACTTCCGTGGTTACATTTCTTACAACTTCAACCTGATTGATGCAGGTGACAAGTTTGGTTCAACTGACACTAGCAAAACAGTTGCAACTAAGATCGATGCTGAAGACGAGCTAGCTCTAGGTCTACGTTACGACTTCTAATTCCGGTCTTTGACTAGAATATCGAATGCCCGCTTTAAGCGGGCATTTTTTATACTTCATTTTAAGCAGCGCGCCTTTCTCTCGTGTCTCATTCATGAAGACATTTGAAGCATTTCTTTAGTTACCTAGCATATTGAAAGGACTTGCGTATACTCAATCACATAACTCACCTTAGAAAGTATCATTATGCGTTTACGTTGGCCCTTGCTCATATTCTCTTCATTACTTTCTGCTTTTTCACAAGCGTACCCTCATCAAGAGGTGTTGCCTGAAGGCGCCCGCATCAGTTTAGTTGCGGAAAAACTCAGTGAAAATGCTGAGCTTGACGGTGTTCATCCTACCGAACAACTGTTCCCACCAGCGAGTACATTAAAAATCGTCACCGCATTAGCCGCGAAGTTAGAACTGGGTGATAACTTCCGGTTTCGAACCAAGCTGGAAACATCGAACTCAGATGCAGTGATTTACTTTGTCGGCGACCCAACACTCCAAACCAACGACTTAAAATCAATCCTCACTCTAGCTAAGAAAAATGGCTTAAAACGGATTAACGGTGACCTATGGCTCGATAACAGCGCATTCACTGGTTATAACCGTGCGGTGGGCTGGCCGTGGGATATCTTGGGAGTTTGCTACAGCGCTCCGGCATCGACCATCACACTCAATAACAACTGTGTACAAGCCTCTATCTATACACAAAAAGATGGTGGAACGCGGGTCTACGTACCAGAGCATCAACCTATTCGTGTCACAAGTACCGTAGAAACAGTTTCTAAAACCATTAAGAAAAGTCGTCATTGTGACTTAGGTTTAGTTGCAAATCCCGATAACAACTACAAGCTAACAGGGTGCTTGGTTGAAAGAGACAAACCATTGCCACTGAAATTTGCGGTTCAAGACCCTGAGCGTTACACCAGTCAAAGGTTGGCGACTTTGCTCAAGGAGCTCAACATTGGGGTATCAGGAAAGATTAGGGTCGGTACAGCGCCAGAAAAGCAGCGAAAGCTCATCGCAATGCATCAATCAAAGGCCTTACCAGACATTCTTGAAGATATGCTCAAAAACTCTGACAACTTGATTGCCGACACATTAACCAAAACACTTGGTGCTAAATTTTTCGTTCAGCCAGGCAGTTTTACTAACGGTACAGAAGCGATCAAGCAGATCATTTTCGCCAACACTGGTATTGATATTCGTAATGCGCGCCTAGAAGACGGCTCAGGACTTTCGCGAAATAACCGGTTCTCCGCGACCAAGATGGCTGAAATGCTGCGCTATATTTGGAAGCATGAAAACGAACTCAAATTGATTGCCATCATGCCGAAATCAGGTGAATCCGGCACATTAAAGTACCGACAAAGTATGCGAAAACTTCCAATTAAAGGACAGCTGATCGCGAAAAGTGGCTCTATCTACGGGACTTACAATATGGCTGGATATGGCTTGGATAAAAATGGTCAACCTAACACCATTTTTGTTCAGTTTGTTTCAGACTACTTCCCAGAAAAACGGGACGACAACACACCTGTCATCGCCCCGATTACACATTTTGAGCAGCTTTTTTACAATGACATTGTGAACTTTAGTCAGGTAATACCTAAGAAATAGTTCACCACGTTAAAGTAAATCCACATTCCTGAAATATCGACGATAGACGCAAGAACTGGACTCACCAATACGGCTGGGTCCAACTTGCAAGCTCGTGCAATAATTGGCAACAGCCCGCCCAATGTTGTAGAAATGGTGACTTGAATGAACAGCGCAACTGCTATTGCCAGTGCGATATCGGTCAGTTCAAAGCCTCCTGTTGATTGTCCTGCACTAAATAACATAATGCGTCCAATCATCACGATAGCGATCGCTAGCGCAATAAATAGAGCGACTCGGCTCTCTTTCCACAAAACTTCTAACCATTGGCGTTTTTTTAACTCTCCAGTAGCAAGAGCACGAATCACCAAAGTTGCTGCTTGTGTTCCTGTGTTACCACCAGCAGCTGCAATCACTGGCATGTACACTGCAAGTAAAACAAGCTGACTAAGGGTGTCCTCATACTGAGCGATGATCAAGCCTGACACTATCCCTAAAAGAGCCAGCGCAATGATCCATCCAATACGCTGTTTTACATGCCCCAAAACACTAGTTGATAAATAACCATCGGGTGTATCAACTTCAGACATATGCAGACCCAGTTGGTGAGCATAATGACGTGCGCGTTTGTCATGACCTGCTTGCTCAAGTTGAGCAATAAGACTATTCACATAGCCGACAGAGCAATGCTGTAAAATACCTACAGCCTCATCAATCGGCATAACCGTAAGCAAATGGACTTGTTGCTCTTGCTCGTACTGCAAGAATGCATTGCGAGCTGCACCAATTTCTACTTCAGAAAAGTTTGGTGTTGTTTCAATAAAAGTGTTGTTCATTACCGTCATGGCGAATCTCCCGATTGGCATTGGTAACGACCATCGACAAAGCATGAAAAGCCACTCTTGCACGCTAAAAGTCAGACAACAATTAAGATGCACAGAGAAAACCAATGCGAATGCACTGTCTATTCAGAATGTATGAAGGAAATAACGAGAAGAAAATTAGAAAAGATGCCTCACCACTTAGGTAAGGCGGAGATCGCCAATACCGAAGCGGGTTATTTCGCTCCCTTAATCTTACTCACCCAACGACTGGGAGGATGGTCGGTATTGTTCATGTAAATCTCCGATAGCGCTGCCATTATTGGCAGCGCAAGTATAGTAGCAAAGTTCATCAGGTATGGAAGTTTTACTTTGCCGTTTTTGCTAAATTTTCATACAAAAAAAGCGCCCTTCGGACGCTTTCATTTGCAGTCATTATGAATTACTGAATAGTAATACGAGCAAATTTACGTTTGCCGACTTGGAACACGTAAGTACCCGCTTCTGGAGCAAATTTGCTGTCCGCAATTTTTTCACCATCAATCTTCACAGCGCCCTGCTTAACCATGCGCATCGCATCTGACGATGATGGACATAAGCCTGCTTCTTTCAACAGATTACTCACTGGGCGACCTGCGTCAAAGTCAAACTCTGGCATCTCATCAGGAATTTGGTTCTTCGCAAAACGGTTTACGAATTCTTGCTCTGCTGCATCGGCATCGGCTTCACTGTGGAAACGAGCAATAATTTCTTTTGCTAGCAATACTTTGATGTCACGAGGGTTTTTGCCCGCTTCTACATCAGCTTTGAATTGAGCAATCTCTTCCAGAGGACGGAAAGAGAGCAGCTCGTAGTAGCTCCACATTAGGTCATCAGAAATAGACATGATTTTACCAAACATTTCGCTTGGCGCTTCGCTGATACCGATGTAGTTGTTTGCTGACTTAGACATCTTCTTCTCGCCATCAAGGCCCACTAGAAGCGGCATCATCAGTACAACCTGAGGTTTTTGACCGTGAGACTTTTGCAGTTCACGACCCATTAGAAGGTTGAACTTCTGGTCTGTACCACCTAATTCAACATCCGTTTCCATTGCTACTGAGTCCCAGCCTTGTAGAAGTGGGTACATGAACTCATGAATAGCAATTGGCTGACCACCCGCGTAACGCTTTTTAAAGTCGTCACGCTCTAGCATACGAGCAACGGTTTGGTTTGCCGCAAGGCGAATCATACCTTCTGCGCCTAGTTCAGACAGCCACTCAGAGTTAAACTGAATTTTAGTCTTTGCAGGATCGAGAATTTTGAACACTTGCTCTTTGTACGTTTCAGCGTTACGCAATACGTCTTCGCGACTTAGCGGTGGACGAGTTGTGTTTTTACCTGTTGGGTCACCAACCATTGCAGTGAAGTCACCGATTAGGAACGTCACTTCATGACCTAGTTCTTGGAACAAGCGAAGCTTATTGAAAATAACCGTATGGCCTAGGTGAATGTCAGGTGCTGTTGGATCAGCGCCCAATTTAATACGTAGAGGACGGTCTTCTTTTAGTTTTGCGATTAGCTCTTCTTCTGGAATCAGCTCTTCAACACCGCGCTTAATCTCGGCTAGTGCAGCTTCAATGCTCGCCATTCTTGTTCACTCCCACAGATTTGGCAAAAATATAATAGCTGAACATATTACTTGAATAGCGATGCATTTTGAAACACGTTAGACTAGGTAGTTGTCACTTTTTCCGTTTAATTTAGCAATCAAGTACCTCATGCATTCGATTTTTGTCCGACTTCCACTCTTGCACAAAGTATTGATCGGTTTTTTTAGTGCGTTGATTATCTTCGCGCTCTTCTTTTTACCTGATCCGCAAGACCTAGACCCGCAGCAGAGCCGATTAAAAGTTGGTCAACATTATCCTGTGCCAGTTTCCCTCGAACTCAGTGCACTAAATAGTTCATCGCCTGCGGTTCCCGCCGTGCTGCGCTGGGAAACATACAAAGTAAAAAATGGCGAGAGTGCTGCCATCTTATTTAGTCGCGTAGGACTTTCTGCTCGTCTATTACATGAACTGGTCTCATCAGACAAAGAAGTGGAAAAACAGTTAACTCGGCTTCGACCTGGTGACCGATTGCAATTTGGTTTTGACGAAAATAACGACTTGGTGCAGCTAAGAAGAACACTAAGCGCGTTCGAGACTTTTCGTATCACATTAAAAGACGGCAAGTACGTTTCTGAAGTTGATAAGAAAGAAGTCGACTTCCAGTACAACTACGCAGAAGCCACCATCAAATCAAACTTTTGGAATGCAGGAATATCTTCTGGATTAAATGGTAACCAAATCATGGAACTGGCTGGCATATTTGGTTGGGACATCGACTTTGCTTTAGATATTCGTAAAAACGACAGCTTCCGAGTACTTTACCAAGAGGAAGTGGTAGAAGGTGAAGTAATCGGCCGTGGAAAAATCATTGCTGCGATCTTTAAAAACCAAGGCGATACCTTTACCGCAATATTGGATCAGAAAAGTGGCAAGTATTACGACGAAAATGGGCGTGCAATGAAAAAAGCATTCTTACGCGCGCCGTTGGATTTCCGTCGAGTTTCATCTAATTTCAACCCACGCCGCTTACATCCAGTAACGGGACGCGTTCGCCCTCATAGAGGCACGGACTATGCGGCACCAGTGGGCACCCCGATTTGGGCGGCTGGTGATGGCGTTGTTCAAAAATCGTCTTACAACAAATTTAATGGTAACTACGTTTTCATTAAACATAGCAATACTTACATTACCAAGTACCTGCACTTAACCAAACGTACTGTACGAGCTGGTCAACGCGTTAAGCAAGGCCAAACCATTGGTACGCTTGGCGGAACTGGCCGTGTAACCGGCCCTCACCTGCACTATGAGTTCCTTGTGAATGGTGTCCATAAAAACCCGCGCACGGTGAATTTGCCACAATCTAAATCCCTGACAGGCAAAGCGAGACAAACTTTCATGGCAAACGCGAAAATTAGCATGGACAAGCTTGAACGCTACAGCAAACTGCTAGCAATGAAGTAAGCCAGGTATTGAAAAGGGCAGCGAAGCTGCCCTTTTTGTTTTGTCGATATCATCACGATAAAGCTTACTGTTCGGAGTGATGCTCTCTCCCGAGCATAAGCAAACACGGTGTCAGAACTAACGTTAGCAAAGTCGCAAACGCCAAACCACCCGCGACAGCGGTCGCAAGCTGAGACCACCATTGAGTGCTTGGTGCGCCAAACTCCACTTTCTGATTAACTAAGTCGATGTTCATTTCTAACACCATTGGCAATAAGCCTAATATGGTGGTCACCGTCGTAAGTAAAACGGGTCTTAAACGCTGCACACCCGTACGCAAAATAGCCTCAGATTTTTCTAAGCCACGTTTACGCATCTGATTATAAGTATCGATTAAAACAATATTGTTGTTTACCACGATACCAGCCAACGCAATCACTCCAATTCCCGACATAATGATGCCAAATGGCTTTTGGAAAATAAGTAACCCGGCGAAGACACCAACGGTAGAAAACAGCACTGCACTAAGGATTAAGAAAGCTTGATAAAAGCTATTAAACTGCGTAATTAAAATCAAAGCCATCACACCAAGCGCGACAATAAAAGCATTTTGCAAGAATGCTGATGAGTTTTCCTGCTCTTCATTTTGACCCCGAATCTTATATTCAATGCCTTCCGGTAAGTCGAGCTGTTCCATTCCAGCGGCAATCTTAGGTAACTCAAGCGCCAAATTGTAACCTTCCACCATATCCGCTTTAATATTGATAACTCGATGACCGTCGACCCGACGAATAGTGTCTTGCTTATGATCTGGTTTGATTTGAGCAAAATTCGTAATCGGTACCAGACCAGCTGCCGTTTTCACTCTCAGTTGATCAAATCGACCTATGTCGCGCTTATCTTGCGGATAGCGCACCAAAATATCGACTTCTTCATCCGCATCATCGGGCAAATAATCGCCTATTTTCAAGCCGTTCGTAACAAACTGGACGGTATTCCCGACTAAAGTAGCATCCGCTGCAAAGCGAGAGGCGTCATCTCGCTGGATATCAATTTGCCAATCAATCCCTTCCTTATTAGTGGTATCACTCAAGTTGGTCAGTGCAGGATTACCATCAGCCCAATGTCGTACTTTTTTGGCTGCTTCATCTAACGCACTAACACTCAAATTTCGTGATGACACTTCAATCACGAGATCATGCTCGACAGGCGGTCCTGCGTCCGGGAATTTATACTCAAGTTCAACACCATAAAAGCGGTCTGTCGTCTCTTTTAGTTCCTCAATAATGGTTTTCACTTTGCGTCGATACTGCCAATCCACAGGCGTTATTTGAATCTGGCCAATCTCGTCCCCATTATCGCTCGATCCTGTGCGCGTGTAGACACTTTCAAACTCGTCATGACCGAGCATCACCTTCTCGATTTCGCGCATAACAACATCTTTTTCGTGAATAGACAAGTCACCATAAGAACGAACTTTAACGGTAAAAAAGGCAGGGTCCACTTCAGGGAAAAACTCTGCACCCAAGCCAGCTTTGTTGTAAGTGAAGCCGACACCTGCCGCTAGCAGTATCGCGCTGAGTAAGACTTTCCATGGATGACGAATCGCTACAGACAGAGTCTGGAAATAAAGCTTGGTAATGCCTGTCGCTTTTTCAAAGTTGCCGTTATGCAGCTCCACCATTTCTCGCTGAGCTTTCTGATTGACGACTTGAGGCTTGCCAATGATCCCACCGATGACAGGAACGAACAATAAAGCCATCATCAGCGAAGCGGCCAAAGTAGCAATTAAAGTAAGTGGTAAGTACTTCATGAACTCACCAGTGATGTCTGGCCAGAAAAGTAACGGAGCAAACGCAGCCAATGTGGTTGCTGTGGATGCGGTAATAGGCCAGGCCATTCGCTTTGCTGCATCTCGATAGGCTTCTTTACGTGGCGTTCCTTCTTGCATGCGCCGATCTGCAAACTCTGTCACCACAATGGCACCATCCACCAACATGCCTACTGCCATAATTAAAGCAAACAGTACGACGATATTGACCGTCAGCCCAAATACCGATAACACCAACAACCCAGTCAAGAACGATCCTGGAATAGAAATCCCCACGAGAAGCGCGGTCCTAACCCCCAATATGGCAATAATGACGATAACTACGAGGATAATTGCGGATAAGATATTGTTTTGTAGATCACTGAGCATCAATTTGACATCGTCGGATTGATCCCAAGTGTATTTAACTTGCAAATTGTCGGGCCACTCGGCGCGCTTCTGTCCCTGAGCCAGTACTTCTTTTACCAGCTCAACCGTTTCAATGATGTTTTCCCCTGCCCGTTTTTTTACGTCCAAAACGATGGCAGATTCGCCATCTAAACGAGCAAAACTTTCAGGATCGCGAAATGCACGCCGTACTGTCGCCACATCGCCAAAAGTGATCACCTCTTTGCCATTCACCTTGATCGGTAGTTCAAGCACATCTTTCAGTGAATCAAAAACCGATGGGACTTTTACCGAAAAGCGTCCATACCCAGTATCGACAAACCCCGCAGCCACAACTCGGTTATTCAAGGCAATTAAATTATAGATATCCGCTTGATCGAGACCGTAGCTTTCCATCAATAGCGGATCGACAACTATTTCCACGATGTCTTCGCGATCCCCTGCGATTTCAACTTCAAGAACCTGACGGAAACTCTCCAAACGATCACGTAGCGTTCTGGCAATCTGTACAATGGTCCGCTCTGGTACGGTGCCATATAGAACAACAGTCAAAACAGGCTCTTCAGATGCAAACGTGACTTCATTTACCGTTGGCTCATCACTGTCCTCTGGTAATTTTGGCTTTGCAAGATCAACCGCATCACGCACATCTGCCATCGCTTTATCAAGATCCACTCCAACACTAAATTCCAGCGTCACCGAAGCATGACCTTCTGATGCCACAGAGGTCATCTCTTTTACGCCTTCAATAGAGCGCAACTCTTGCTCTATTGGCCGAACTAATAAACGTTCGGCATCGACGGGAGAAATGCCTTGATGCCCAACAGAAACGTAGATAATAGGAATGGTAATATCTGGGCTCGATTCCTTGGGGATAGTGACGTAAGTAATGACACCGGCAATTAAGATCATCACCAGTAATGTCAGCATGGTGCGAGCGCGGGATAACGCAGCATCAATCAGAGTGTACATAAGTGCTCCTTACTGCTCACTAGCCGCTTCAACAACTACGTCATCAACTTTATTGGCCAGTACTTGATCACCATCTCGCACAAAACCTTGTCCCAGCACGATAATGTCTGCACGCTCTCCTAACCCAGAGAGCCACACACCATCATCCTCGGCCTTAACGAGTTGAATTGGAACAAACTCAACATACTCATTACGCAGTGTCTTGACACCTAAGTTACCTTCTTCATCTAGTGCTAACATGGCAGCCGTAATCTTTACTGCCAACACTTCACTCAAAGGCAGCTGTACTTCTGCGCTCATACCGGCAGGAATTCTTGCGTCTTGATTATCAATTTCGATTTCAATTGGAAATGTATTAGTAGAAGCAGAAGAAACACGTCCAATGTAGCGCACACGACCTTGATGATGCTGTTGGTTAATGGTTCTTACGTCGGCTTCTAGGCCTTCCTTAAGGTATTGTATATGCCGTTCACTGACATCGGCTTCAATCACTAAAGTATCCAAATCAATGACCGTCGCAATAGGATCGCCAATCCCGACAAAATCACCTAACTCAACAAAGTGGTGATCTACGATGCCATCAAATGGCGCTTTAACCTCAGTATTTCTTAAAGCCGTTTGCACGTTACTCAAATTCGCACGTGCATCTACCAACGCTGCTTGCGCTGTCGCAAATGCAACCTCACCTTGCAGTCCACGACTTTTTAGCGATTTAGCTGCATTAAACTCTTTCTCTTTAACCAACAGCATCGCCTGGGCCCGTTTAAGTTGAATGCCAAGGTCGCGCTTATCGATGTTTGCGATCACTTGTCCCTGTTTGACCGCTTGGCCTTTCTTTATGTTAAGACTGACTATTTTACCGGCAACTTCGGCGCCAAGACGCGCTTGACGATTGGGCGCTGTTCGTCCATACAATTCAATGGTTTTACTGGTAGGTTCGGCAAGAAAAGTATCAAACATCACCTTTGCAAGTGGTGTCGTGTTCGTGGATGTTGAAGAGTTAGGATGATCATCTTGTGCTTTGAGTTGGCCGATGGTTAGCCATGCAACAAGAAGTAAGACGAGGATAAGAGATACTAGCCAAGGGCGCTCGACAATTCGGCGTCCAAAAGAAAGTCCAGACATATAAAGTCCTTTTTATTATTTCTCTGCATATCTGCGAGCGTGCGCTTTACGTGACATCCTTCTACATAAAGCACAGGCAGCCATTAGCTGCCTGTTAGGTGTTAATTACACACTGAACGATGCACCACAACCACATGTTGTCGTTGCATTGGGGTTATTTACGAAGAAGCGCGCTCCTTCCAACCCTTCTGTGTAGTCAACAATACCGCCTACGAGATATTGCAGACTCATAGGGTCTACAACCAGTGTTACACCACTGTTTACGATTGTCGTATCGCCTTCGTTTACATTTTCATCAAAAGTAAAGCCGTATTGGAAGCCGCTGCAGCCGCCGCCAGTAATGTATACGCGCAGTTTCAATGCTGGGTTTTCTTCTTCAGCAATCAATGCCTTAACGCGAGATGCTGCTGCGTCAGAAAAAGATAATGGTACGTTTACTTCGCTCACGAAGACCTCTCTCACTCGTGTAATGCGTCAAGCCTGAAGCAAGACGTCAAATTTGTGCTAATTGAGACGATTATCCAATACCTGACAAACTCGTTCAAGTATTCGCCGCCGATTCTTTATAACAGATGCGGATATATAAGATTACACTGCGAAACAACACATAAATTAAGCAAAACGTTTCTAACTTGATTATAGCTAGGTACAATGCGCTCCACTTGGTCCGAGCAATCAAAAGAGGATAACCCCATGACCAAATCATCAGAGCTGTATCAAAAAGCTCAGCAAACCATCCCTGGCGGTGTCAATTCACCAGTTCGTGCATTCAACGGCGTTGGCGGCTCTCCGCTATTTATCGAACGAGCAGACGGTCCACTGATTTTTGATGCCGATGGTAAAGCGTATATTGATTACGTTGGCTCTTGGGGTCCAATGATTCTTGGCCACAACCACGCGGTTATCCGCGAAGCAGTAATTGATGCAGCGCAACGCGGTCTTAGCTTCGGTGCGCCAACAGAGCTTGAAATCGCGATGGCAGAATTAGTTTCTGAGCTTGTTCCATCAATGGAGCAAATCCGCATGGTAAGTTCTGGTACTGAAGCTACTATGAGCGCGATTCGCCTTGCACGTGGCTTCACCGGTCGCGACAAGATCATGAAATTTGAAGGTTGTTACCACGGCCACGCTGACAGCTTGCTAGTAAAAGCAGGTTCTGGAGCACTAACTCTAGGCCAACCAAGCTCTCCTGGCGTTCCTGCAGATTTTGCTAAGCACACGCTAACAGCAACATTCAACGACCTAGATTCTGTACGCGAGCTATTTGCTGCTAACAAAGGCGAAATTGCTTGTATCATCGTTGAGCCAGTAGCAGGCAACATGAACTGTATTCCACCAGTGGAAGGCTTCCACGAAGGGCTACGTGAAATCTGTGATCAAGAAGGCGCGCTACTAATTTTTGATGAAGTAATGACAGGCTTCCGTGTTGCTCTAGGCGGCGCGCAAGCACACTACAACATCAAACCCGACCTAACGACACTGGGTAAAGTGATTGGTGGCGGTATGCCAGTAGGTGCTTTCGGTGGCCGTAAAGAAGTGATGCAATACGTTGCACCTACAGGCCCAGTTTACCAAGCTGGTACCCTTTCCGGTAACCCTGTCGCAATGGCAGCAGGCTACGCATGTTTGAACCTTCTAAAAGAAGAAGGCAACGAAAAGCGCCTAGCTTCTAAAACGAAACAACTTGCTGAAGGCTTTAAGTCTCTAGCAGAAAAACACGGTATTCCGCTAGTTGTTAACCAAGTGGGCGGTATGTTCGGCTTCTTCTTCACTGACCAGGAAAAAGTAACTTGCTACGAAGACGTAACGAAGTGCGATGTAGAACGCTTCAAGCGTTTCTTCCACTTAATGCTAAAACACGGTGTCTACCTTGCGCCATCTGCGTTTGAAGCGAGCTTTACTTCACTCGCTCATGGTTCAAAAGAGATTGATGCCACATTAGAAGCGGCTGACCGCTGTTTTGCTGTTCTTGCAGAAGAAGCGAAATAATCGCTAAAAACGGCGATAACGCATTTAGAAAAGGACCGTAACGGTCCTTTTTTATTGCCAATTCAAAATAACCAATATCGCTAATACCCCAACGACAATGCCAAACCACGGTATTCGCTTAGCTTTTTTCTCGGTTTGACACTTTTTATCACCGTTGCAACAACCCATAGCTCATCTCTTGATTGATAACCGACTGATTTGTAGTCATTATAGCAAGGTACATCGCCCTGCTCTAATTCGGCATTGTCATAAGCTTGAAAGAGTTAAGAGTGCAAAGTAATAAAGGTTACACGCCATCATTGAAGGCATAAACCGTAAACGTCACCTGTAAGTTGGACTAATACCATGCCAAATAATGTAAAAATAACGTCGAGTCACCGAGTACTAATGGTTGCTTTACTCGCCGCTGCTTTTGCTTGCTACTTATTGGTTGAGCCATATATCAATTCCATTGTGATGGCTTTTATCATTTCTTTGCTCATGTTTCCGATACACGAATGGTTTGAGCAGAAAATTCCCAAGCACCCCAATATGGCGGCACTGCTGTCATGTGTCGTCTTGACGTTTATTATTGTTATCCCGCTTTTATTTGTGTTTGCCGCCATTGTTCAGCAAGGCTCTGTTTTCTCACAAAATACATATAATTGGGTTACCAATGGTGGTATCCAAGATATATTCCAACATCCTTTCGTTATCAAAGGCTTAGCGATTGTTAATGAGTACTTACCTTTTGATAAAATCGAGCCCAAAGCCATCGCTGAGAAAATTGGGCAATTTGCCACATCGTTTGGCTCTAACTTAGTTGCTATTAGCGCAAAGATTTTAGGAGACGCAACCAACTTCCTAATGAACTTCTTCCTAATGCTGTTTGTGTTGTTTTTTCTGCTTCGTGACCACGACAAAATTATCTCTGCGATTCGTCATATTCTGCCACTTTCACGTAGCCAAGAAGACCGAATATTGACAGAGATAGAGCAAGTTTCTAAATCAGCCGTAATGGGCTCATTCATGACGGCTATTGCTCAAGGTTTGGCTGGCGGCATCGGTATGTGGCTCGCCGGCTTCCCTGGGCTATTTTGGGGAACGATGATGGGCTTTGCATCATTCATTCCAGTGGTAGGAACCGCGCTAATCTGGATTCCTGCAGCAGCGTACTTGTTCTTAACAGGCGATATGACTTGGGCTATCTTTTTGACGGTGTGGAGTGTAGTTGTCGTTGGCTCTATAGATAACCTATTGCGCCCGTTGCTAATGCAAGGCAGCGCCGGCATGAATACCCTTATGATTTTCTTCTCATTACTGGGTGGTCTGCATCTGTTTGGTTTGATTGGTCTTATCTACGGCCCACTTATTTTTGCCGTGACCATGGTACTGTTTAATATCTACGAGGAAGAATTCAAAGACTTCCTTAACCAACAAGACAACAGCTAGTCACCGCTTAATCACTTCAAGCTTGGGGCAGATTGTGCGAAAATCTGCCCCAAATTATTTCTGATGAACCAAATTTATGTCTGCTTATATCGCTCCTAGCCAAATAGCTCAGCGCCAACTTGAATACTTCAACGGAAAACACGTTTTAGTCGCTGGTGAAGTTGAAGACCTATTTCCTCTTGAGTTAGTGGCTCATTGTGAGTCTGTTGAAGTGTTTACTTCCAACTATAGCTACTACCGCCAAATTCAAACCTCTGACAAAGTGAAAAGTCATTTTGGCTCTGTGTTTGATGTTGAAACAAAAGCAGACATGGTCCTTTTATACTGGCCAAAAGCAAAAGCTGAAGCAGAATACTTGCTGGCGATGTTGATGGCGAAACTGGGCATTAACACTGAAATCGTCATCGTTGGTGAAAACCGCGCCGGCATCAAGAGCATCGAGAAGATGTTCCAAGAATACGGCCCTGTGAACAAGTACGACTCTGCTCGTCGCTGCTCATTTTACTGGGGTAATTGCCTCAATGAGCCAAAACCTTTCAACCAAGCAGATTGGTTTAAGTCTTACACTGTTACACTCGGTGAGCAGTCGCTAGCGGTTAAGAGCCTACCTGGCGTATTCAGCCATGGCGAGTTCGACTTAGGTAGCCGATTGCTGCTTGAAACCTTACCTAAGCTGTCGGGCAAAGTGCTCGACTTTGGTTGTGGTGCAGGTGTACTCGGTGCGTTTATGGCGAAAGCGAATCCAGAGATCGCGATTGAGATGTGTGACATTAATGCTTATGCGATCACTTCTAGCCAAGCCACATTAGAAGCGAATGGTTTATCCGGACGCGTATTTGCATCAGATATATACTCGGATACCGAAAAAGACTACCGCTTTATCGTCAGCAACCCGCCATTCCACAGTGGTCTAGACACAAATTACAACGCAGCGGAAACCTTGTTGGGTCAGGCGCCACAATACCTAACCAAAGACGGCGAAATGGTGATTGTCGCGAATAGCTTCTTAAAATACCCACCAATTATCGAGCGGGCGTTTAATAATTGCGAGACGCTAAATAAGACCAATAAATTTTCTATCTACTACGCGAAAAAATCATGACTTCCCTCCGCGCAGGCACAAACCTGCGCGATTTTTTCTCATAAATTCAACACTCATAAGAAAAACTGCGTCACCCTGCACGCTTTACAACTAACTTTCTTGTCAAAGAAAAAAAACTCGTTAATTTTGTTAATTCTATCTAGTTGAACATCTTATCCGTTTTTAACGAGAACCTCGGCAGCGAATTATGTTTTAGAACTGCCCATTATGAGTTGTAATCTTATCCATGTTTAAATTCTACAAAAAACAGAAATTTAAGCGCCTTCAGAGTACACTGATGACCGCATTTCTGGTGCTCAGTATCACACCTCTTACCATTACTGCGATCTTTTTCTTGCAGTCCCACAGTAAAGATCTGCAAGAACAAAGCACCTCGCACTTACTGTCTGTTCGAGATACAAAACAGCAGCAAATCATCGACTACTTTGAGGCACGAGAAACCGAAGTCATGGGCTTTGTGCGCTCAGAGTTGGCTTACGCCAGTGGTGGCCGATTCTACGGTCTCGTCAATGCTTTTAGTCGTTTAGGCAATGATATTGAAGAGTCTCGTAAAAACGCCCAACAGCGCTACATCGAGGGCAGCGGAGACCAAATCAAAACCTCAACGTTACCCGAGTCATCCAACTATGTAGGAAGTGAACGTTACCGACTTTTACATAAACGCTATCATTGGGCCTACTTGGAGCTCCTCAAGCGCTCTGATTTTAATGACATTTTGCTGGTCGACATCAATGGTAACGTCACCTACTCGATCAACAAAGACGATAACTACGGAACGAACTTGTTATCAGGCCCCTACAAAGACTCGGCACTTGGCAAAACTTTCAAGCGTCTCGCCGATGATGTGACTGAACGTCGAAAAGTAAACGAAGACTACACTCCTGTGATTGTGTCTGACTTCGAGCTGGAAGGGGGTAAATCAGTCGCTTGGCTAGGTGCACCAATTGTTCAGCAAGGTTATCTACACAGCTATGCCATGTTCCGCTTGCCAAATAATGGCATCACTAAGTTAGCCGCAGACGCTAATCGAGAGTCATCCATTAACACCCTGCTGGTTGGAAATGATCACCAACCTCGCACAATTAACACGAAACAAGACGACATTAAGAACAGTTTAGAAGTGATCGATAAAGCACTCTCTGGTGCGTTTGGTGTCGGCACTTACACGAACGGCTTAGGTGAAGAAATCATCGCGGCTTATGCACCGATTGAAACTCGTGGTGTGATTTGGGCGCTCGTAGTACAGTTACCAGAAAACGAAGCTTTCGCTCGTATCCATCAACTCGAAAAACTATTCGTTATCGCTATGTTGATCGCCATTATCCTTGTGGTGATCGCTTCTCACTATTTATCAAACTTTATCACTTCTCCGTTGCTGAAATTGACTTGGGTTGCCGAAAAGGTCTCTGCAGGGGATCTTGATGACACGTCTTTTAATACGGTTCGTAAAGATGAAATTGGTCGGCTTGCGTTAAGCTTTGAACGAATGCAACGCTCTATTCGAGAGAAGATTCAAACCATTAAGAAGCAAAATGAAGAACTAGAAAGCAACATACAGATCATTCAAAAACAGAATGAAGAACTGCAATTGGCCGATAAATTAAAAGATGAATTCTTAGCCACGACTTCTCATGAACTTCGTACACCGTTACACGGCATGGTCGGGATTGCTGAAACCTTAGCGTCCGGCGCCAATGGTGCGATCCCCGCTAGCCAGAAATATCAGCTTGATATCATCATTAAAAGTGGTCAGCGTCTCGCTAATCTAGTCGATGACTTGTTGGATTATCATAAAATGCGTTATGGAAGCATGGATATCCAGAAATCAGCAGTGAGTTTGGGCAGTGCAACACGATTGGTTTTAGAGCTTTCTAGTCATTTACTTGGAAGTAAAACCATCCGCATCATCAACCAAGTCCCTGCGGATTTAAAAGCAGTGTCAGCTGACCCGCAACGCCTTGAACAAGTGCTATATAACCTGATTGGCAATGCGATTAAATACACCTCAGAAGGTAAAATTGTTATCTCCGCTAATGTGGTAGATGATCATGTACGCGTACAAGTCGTGGATACTGGACAAGGAATTCCCGCAGAACAACTTGAACATATTTTTGAACCACTCATCCAAGCAGGGCAAGACGCGAGCCGTTATCGTCAAGGTGCAGGACTTGGGCTCTCCATTAGCCGCCAATTGATCGAATTAATGGGAGGTTCGTTATACGTCAGTAGCCAACCAATGGTCGGAACTACCTTCAGTTTCACTTTACCGCTCGCCAGTAAAGAAGAAATCCTAGCAACCCAGACTCTAGCTGCGCACGGGCACTTCCAAATTCCTGAAGTTAATGTAGAGAACGGTGAAGACTTATCACTTCCAGAGAATCCAGACGGCCCGTTACTGTATGTAGCTGACGATGAGCCAGTAAACTTACGCGTGCTTGAAAGCTTTTTACGTTTAGAGGGCTATCGTGTGCGTACCGTCTCCGATGGGCCAGAAACGTTAGCGCTCGTCGAGCAAGAGAAGCCGGAACTTCTGTTATTGGATATCATGATGCCAGGCATGAGCGGCTACCAAGTTTGTAGTGAACTACGTGAAACCTATGATCATGCCGAGTTGCCAATCATTATGCTCACCGCACTCAGTCAAACAGAAGATCGTGTAAGAGGTTTTGAGGCAGGAGCCAACGACTATTTATCGAAACCATTTAATAAACAAGAGTTGGCGGCACGTATCCAAGCGCATTTAACGGCAAGTAAAGCAGAAATGCGCCATATGGAAAACAAAGTGCTAGAGTCTGAACTTAGACAGCGTGCAGTCGTTGAAGCAAGCTTACTTGAGACTCAAGGTCGTTTGTTGGAACAGCTAGAATCGGCTCCTGAAGCTATCATCTGTCTACGTGAAGACAAGCGTATTCGCTTTGCTAACGAAGCTGCTTGTAAGCTATTCAAGCGCAGCTTAGAACAGCTAAAGCGCTCATCTGCTGATGAGCTGATTGCCCCTAAATATCTGACCGTCAAACAACCTCATTACTGTGGCAAGATTGATATCTATATTGAAGATATTCGTCAGAACATCGAAGCAGACATTCTTAAGCTCCCTGAAGGTTCAGGGTTAGATATCATGTACATCTTTAATGTCGGCGGTGGAGTCAGTGCCGCTCGCATACATAATCTAGAAACCGCCGTAGAAGTGCTTTCAAGTTATGCATTTGATGGTGACAAAGACCAATTGCAAAAGCTAAAAGAGCTTGGCGGAGAATTTACGCGCCTTGCAGACAAAGCGCTCGGTAATAAAAAAGACAAGCAAGAACTTATGCGAGAAGTTCTAGTAGACGCAATGACACATGCTTTAGAGTATTGGGAATCTGTAACGGGTGAAAGTAAGTTCGCATTTGCAGAGCAAAGTGGCTTGTGGCGCGTTTATCTAGACCGTAGTACTTTGCAAACACGCACTTTAGATAAATACATGCGTATAGAAACATTACCCAAAACACCACGTTGGAGAACGGTGCTAAGCTCGATAGAGTTCATTCTCGAACACTGCAAAGAACAGAGCCCCGAGAGAGCATACATAGAAGCACAACGAGATAAACTACAGCGACTATTGACCAGCTAATATTTATCAAAAAAACTAGCCCAGCGTGCATGCTGGGCTTTTTTGTTATTCGAGTATTCCCTTCCTAGAGATAAAAGAGACCGCCTCTTCCTACCCCATTAACATATTTCCAATAACGAACATTCGGTTATACATCGCTATCTATTGTTGGTCTTCAAAACGTACGATCTTATCCATTTAACTGGCCTTAATTAGGTAAGTTCGAGCAACCAAAAAACTTCATTCATACAATAAAAAAAGGACGACAAACGGAAGAAAACTGTCGATAAAAAAGGCCATTTTTCAGATAACAAGCGGATTTTGACGAACTATTGATAGAGATTGCGAACTTAATCACAACAGAACGGCAGATTAATTTTTAGCTGATTAATTAACACCATTTCTGCATGTGAGCGAGATCTCCGAACCTAGAAACCAAGCAAGAAACGTATATTTTAAATGGCTCACCAGGTTAGTAATCACTAACACTCACTATTAACAAGGATATAAACTGCGACGCATATCAACGTTTATTTTTTGTCCCTCTACTGGTTAAAATTAGCCAAAATAACGTTTATAACGGAGAGCTCAGAGATTTTAACGTTTTTAACGGGAATCAAGTTTGATTATTTTATGGATAAGGTGTTTTCTTACTCCTGCCTAAGGCCTACAGGCCACTCTTGGCGAAACTCAATGTTGTAATGAGTAAGGCATGTACAAGAGGTAGGTCTTAGAGAGTGTTTATCAATTGATGACATTCAATTCCATTTAGTGAAATGAAAGCAAATAGTAAGGAACAGCTATGCTTGCCAATATTAAAAAAACAGCACTAGCAACAGCAATTATTGCAACGGCTACTACAGGTTTTGCATCGGTAGCTACTGCGGCTGAACGCAGTGAACTGACTATCCACCCTAAAGAGTTTACAACTTTCGTTCGTAACTTTAACCCTTTCTTGGGTGCAACTAACCTGCACACAACAACCGACTTTATTTACGAGCCGCTCGTTGTTTTTAACGAAATGCACGGTAACACGCCTGTATTTCGTCTAGCAGAAAACTTTACCATGGCTGATGACCTGATGAGCGTAACCTTCGATATCCGTAAGGGCGTAAAATGGTCTGATGGCAAAGCGTTTACCGCTGATGATGTTGTTTACTCTTTCAACCTAGTTAAAGAGAAGCCAGAGCTAGACCAATCTGGTATCAACTCTTGGGTGACTGGCGTAGAAAAAGTTAACGACTACCAAGTTAAATTCCGTCTAAGCGAAGCAAACTCAAACGTTCCTTACGAAATTGCGAAAGTACCAGTCGTACCTAAGCACGTATGGAGCAAAGTAAAAGATCCAGCAACATTCACAAACGAAAATCCAGTAGGCAGTGGTCCATTTACTGAAATCGACACTTTCACACCGCAGCTATATATCCAGTGTGAGAACCCGAATTATTGGGATGCTGACAACCTAGATGTAGATTGTCTGCGTGTGCCACAAATCGCGAACAACGACCAATTCTTGGGCAAAATCGTTAACGGCGAAATGGACTGGACGTCTTCATTCGTACCAGACATCGACCGTACGTACGCTGCAGCAAGTCCGAATCACCACTACTGGTACCCACCAGCGGGTACTCAAGCATTTGTAGTGAACTTCAAAAACCCAGACGCTGCGAAAAACGAAGCGCTAACTAACGTTGACTTCCGTCGTGCGTTCTCTATGGCGCTAGACCGTCAAACTATTATTGATATCGCTTTCTACGGCGGCGGTACAGTGAACGACTTCGCATCTGGCCTTGGCTACGCATTCGAAGCTTGGTCTGATGAAGAGACGCACAACAAGTACAAAGGCTACAACACATACAACGCGGAAGGTGCGAAAAAGCTTCTAGCTAAAGCTGGCTTCAAAGATGTAAACAAAGATGGCTTTGTGGATACACCATCTGGCAAGTCTTTCGAGCTTCTAA
Source organism: Vibrio sp. Y58_MX_L22 (assembly GCF_024181865.1). Lineage (NCBI taxonomy): Bacteria > Pseudomonadati > Pseudomonadota > Gammaproteobacteria > Vibrionales > Vibrionaceae > Vibrio > Vibrio sp. Y58_MX_L22. Next base: position 136,970 of record NZ_JAMZAN010000005.1, on the reverse strand, counting down.
TTCAATCACCAAACGGTTGGACTGACTTCAACAACACAGTACAACTAGCCGTTGAGCAACTAGCAGAAGTGGGCATTAAAGCTCGTGCTCGTACACCGGACTTCTCGGTATACAACCAAGCAATGCTAGAAGGTACTTACGACGTTGCTTACACCAACTACTTCCACGGTGCAGATCCACACTTGTACTGGGATAGTGGCTACAACTCGAAGCTACAAGCTGGTGACGGCATGCCTCGCTTTGCAATGCACTTCTACAAGAACGATAAGCTAGACGGTCTTCTTAACAGCTTCTACAAGACAGCAGATAAGCAAGAACAGCTAGAGATCGCTCATGGCATTCAGAAGATCATTGCTCAGGACCAAGTAACTATTCCTGTGCTATCTGGCGCGTACATGTACCAATACAACACAACTCGCTTCACTGGTTGGTGGAACGAAGAAAACCCTAAGGGCCGTCCAAACATTTGGGCAGGTATCCCAGAGCGTCTACTTCACGTACTGGACCTAAAACCAGTTAAATAAGTAGAAGTTCATTTCAAGCGGCATACATCCCGTGTGCCGCCTATAAAAATCCCTTGTTAACGAAACCAATATGTGGCGCTCGTCGTCAGGGGATTTTTCGCTCTAAATTTCGCTAGGAGCGACCTGAAACCAGAAACAGGGAAAAAATCTGGGTGAGTAAGGTGTGAGTTATGGGTTATTTTTTAAGACGTTTGTCGTTCTATCTTGTCGCGCTCTTAGTTGCAGCGACGTTAAACTTTATTATTCCGCGAGCAATGCCTGGTGACCCAGTTACCATGATGTTTGCTAATGCTTCAGTACAGGTGACTCCAGAACGAATCGCAGCAATGAAAGAACTGCTCGGTTTCGTTGATGGGCCAATTTACATTCAGTACTTCTCGTACATTAAAAACATTCTAAGTTGGGAATTGGGCACCTCAATCCAGTTCTACCCACTTTCAGTTAATTCTTTACTAGGTAGTGCATTTGGCTGGTCACTATTTCTAGCTGGTACTGCGGTTGTACTTTCTTTCTCCATCGCTTCTGTCCTTGGTATTTTTGCCGCCTGGAAGCGCGGTAGTAAGTACGATGCATTCGTAACGCCTGGCACATTGATCATTCAAGCTATTCCACAAATGGTTATCGCAATGTTAGCGCTGTTTACCTTTGCGATTGGCCTGAAATGGTTCCCATCTGGCTATGCTTACACGCCAGGTACTATTCCTGATTGGACAAGCTGGGAGTTCATCAAGAACGTGGGTTACCACGCTGTACTACCTCTATTCTGTGCAACCATCGTTCAAATTGGTGGCTTCCTAGTTAACATGCGTAACAACATGATCAACCTTCTCGCCGAAGACTATATCACGATGGCTAAAGGTAAAGGGCTGAGTGAAAACCGCGTCGTCTTTAATTACGCCGCACGTAACGCACTACTTCCAAGTGTTACCGCACTGTCTATGTCTTTAGGTATGGCCATTGGAGGTCAATTAATCATCGAGATGATTTTCAACTACCCAGGCCTAGGTACTGTTCTATTGAACGCAATTCACGCTCGTGACTACCAAGTACTTCAAGGTCAGTTAATTATCATGACGATGTTCATGCTGTGCTTCAACTTAATGGCTGACATGCTGTACATGATTCTAGACCCTCGCCTACGTACGGGAGGCAAATAATCATGAAAGAACTATTCAAACTTATTTTAGGTAACGCATTTGCTCGCATTGGTCTTGGCATTGTTACGCTGTTCGTGTTCGTTGCGATTGCCGCTCCTTTACTTACAAAGCATGCGCCAGACAAGCGAACCGGTAACCCACACGAATACCCAAGCTTTGTTGTAAAACAGGCACAAAACAACCCTGATGGTTGGGTCGCTAAAAACCTAGCAGACGATCGTCGTACACTGCTTATGTCTAAAAAGGCCGACCACGTATTAGGTACTAGCCGAATGGGTCGCGATATCTGGTCGCAGGTGGCTTACGGTGCACGAGTATCACTGGGTGTAGGCTTTGGTGCTGGCATCATCGTGTGTTTCTTAGCAACAGTCATTGGTATATCGGCAGGTTACTTCGGCGGTAAAGTGGATGACATATTGAGTGCCGCAATGAACATCATGTTAGTAATTCCGCAGTATCCATTGCTATTCGTGCTGGCGGCCTTTATCGGTGAAGCAGGCCCACTCACCATTGCCTTGATTATCGCTGGTACTTCTTGGGCATGGGGTGCACGTGTTGTCCGCTCTCAAACTATGGCACTACGCGAGAAAGAGTTCGTTAAAGCTGCCGAAGTATTGGGAGAGTCTTCATTCCGCATCATCTTCGTTGAGATTTTACCAAACCTTATCCCAATTGTCGGTGCGAGCTTCATTGGCTCAGTAATGCTGGCGATCAACACTGAAGCGGTCATTTCGTTCCTAGGTTTGGGTGATGCCAACACGATCAGTTGGGGCATCATGCTTTACAACGTGCAAACCTCATCAGCCATGCTGATTGGCGCATGGTGGGAAGTCCTAGCACCGTGTATTGCCCTAACACTACTGGTTACTGGTCTTGCTCTGTTGAACTTTGCCGTTGACGAAATTGCGAACCCTCAACTTCGTTCTCACAAAGGCATGAAACGCTGGAAAAAACTAGCAGCAAAAGACAAGAAAGAGCGTGAGCCTGAACTGGCACCACAAAATGCACTATGGAGCGGAGATAAATAATCATGACTGCACCACTAATTTCCATCCGTAACCTATGCGTAGACTATATTACAGATGCGGGCGATGTCCGCGCCTGTAACAACGTGAGCTTCGACATTGCACCAGGTGAAGTATTCGGTCTGGCTGGTGAATCTGGCTGTGGCAAATCCACTGTTGCCTTCTCACTAATGCGCCTTCATAAGCCGCCAGCGTTTATCACAGGTGGTGAGGTGATCTTCAACGGTGAAGATATCCTTCAGTACAGCGATGATCGCATGCAAGCGTTCCGCTGGAGTGAAATGTCGATGGTATTCCAGAGTGCGATGAACGCTTTGAACCCTGTTCTAACCATGGAAGAGCAGTTCTGTGACGTCATCATGCGTCATACCAATATGACTCGCGCTCAAGCAAAAACACGCGCTGAAGGTCTGCTGGAAATCGTTGATATCCACCCTAGCCGATTGAGTGATTACCCGCACCAGTTCTCTGGTGGTATGCGTCAACGTCTAGTAATCGCAATCGCTTTGGCTCTGAACCCAAAAATGATCATCATGGACGAACCGACTACCGCATTGGATGTAGTGGTTCAACGTGAAATTCTACAAAAAATTTACGCGCTTAAAGAAGAGTTTGGTTTCTCAATTCTGTTCATCACACATGACTTGTCATTGATGGTCGAGTTCTCGGATCGTATCGGCATCATGTACTCAGGTGAGTTGATTGAAGTCGCACCTTCTAAGCAAATTCTGGAAAGTCCTTACCACCCTTACACCAAAGGTTTGGGTAGCTCTTTCCCTCCACTAACTGGACCAAAGACCAAATTGACTGGTATTCCAGGTAACCCGTTGAACTTGCTAGAAGTACCACGGGGCTGCCGCTTCCAAGCTCGTTGCGATCGCGTACATGAAGCATGTACACGTGTACCAACCCAATTACGTCAAATTGAACCAGGTCGCCTCTCAAATTGCCATTTGTACGGCGACACCATTGCTCAAGCTAAGGTTTAACAACAAAAAAACGCTAGCTAAGAACAAAAATTACACTGGAGAGAATTATGAGCAAACAATTCGGCGAACTGCTGATTGAGGGTAAAAATGTCGTTAAGGACTTCCCTTTAAACAGTAACTCAATCAAACAATCTAAGATGCGCGCAATCAACGACGTCTCTTTCAAAATGTACAAGAGCCGCGGCTTGTCAGTGGTAGGTGAATCTGGTTCAGGTAAGTCTACTACCGCAAAAATGATTGCAAAAATGTACGCACCAACCGATGGCATCATTGAATACAAAGGTCGTGATATCCAAGACATCACCTCTCGTCACGATTTAATGACCTACCGTGAAGGTGTACAAATGGTGTGGCAAGACCCGTTTGGCTCGCTAAACCCAACGCACAATATCTTCCACCATATTGCGCGCCCGCTGCTGATTCATAAGAAAGTAGCACCGGGCAACAAGAAAGAACTGGAAGAGCGTGTGTACGACCTACTTGAACAAGTTGGTCTTATTCCACCAAAAGAAACGGCGCAAAAGTTCCCGCACCAGCTATCTGGCGGTCAGCGTCAACGTGTAAACCTAGCTCGTAACATCGCAGTTGGAGCTGAAGTAGTCTTGGCGGATGAGCCAACATCCATGCTCGATGTATCAATCCGTGCCGGTGTTCTGAACTTGATGGAAGAGATGAAGTTCGAGAAACAAATGTCTCTGCTTTACATCACTCACGACATCGCAACAGCGCGTTACATTGCTGAAGATCTCGCGGTCATGTACGTAGGTCACATGGTTGAATGGGGCGATACTGAAGAAATCATTCACGATCCTCAACACCCATATACGCAACTGTTGGTATCTGCGGTTCCAGATCCATCGAAGTCTATTCACGAGAAACTGAAAGGCAACAAAGGGGAAATCCCACTTTGGACACCAGAATCTGTCGGCTGTCCATTTGCTGGACGTTGTGTACACGCTACCGACAAATGTCGCGAACGACTACCAGGCGTCACTCAACTGTCCGACAACCACTTTGTCCGCTGTTACTTATTTGAAGATTAATCATAACGAGGGTCAGGTTCAGCCTGACCCACTCCTGTTTTTATCGTTTCCCGGAGACATTGAATGCTGCTACTGACTAACCACATTGGTTATGAACGTCTGGGCCCAAAGAAAGCCATTATCCAGACCGAACAACCACACTTGTCTTCTTACACTGCTCAATTGATTTGTGCCACTAGCGAGCAAACCGTGGCAACTTTTGCGGTTGAAGAACAAGGTAAAGTGGCGAACTGGCATCAGGGCTATTTCTACCTCATCGACTTTTCCTCTTTCACAACGTCAGGTGACTATTTCTTGCAAGTAGAAGATACGCGCTCTTCCTCTTTCATCGTTGGCGAACACATTCTGTTGGGTCAAACTTTGTCAGATGTGATCCATTACTTCAAATCGCAACGTTGCGGCGGGATCTTCGATCAACAAGATCGACAACTTCCAGTACTAAACTCCAATAAAAAGGTTGATGTACACGGCGGCTGGTACGACGCATCAGGAGACGTTAGCAAGTATTTAAGTCACCTTTCATACGCGAATTATCTGAATCCTCAACAAACCCCAATGGTGGTTTGGAACATCCTAAAAGGGGTTTCGTTGCTTGAAGGAAGCGAAGACATTGCAGCTTTCACACGTACACGTCTGATTGAAGAAGCCCTGTTCGGTGCAGACTTTCTTGTGCGTATGCAAAACGAAAAAGGCTTTTTCTACATGACGGTCTTTGACAAGTGGAGCAAAGATACTGCGCAACGCGAGATTTGCGCGTACGAAACTCAACTTGGTCACAAATTTGACGACTATCAAGCAGGCTTTCGACAAGGTGGCGGTGTCGCCATTGCAGCGCTAGCGGCAGCGTCGCGTTTAAGTGTTCACGGTGAATACGATCAACAAAAATACCGCAACGCTGCCGAAAATGGTTACTGGCACTTAAAAGAGCACAATACACAGTACCTCAATGATGGGGAAGAAAACATTATCGACGAATACTGTGCGCTACTGGCTTGTGTAGAACTGTTTAAAGCAACCAAAGAAACTCGCTACTTGAAAGAGAGCCGTTTGTGGGCGCAACGTTTAGTTGCACGCCAAATGAGCGACGAGCAGATTCAACACTTTTGGTCAGCAAACCAAGACGGCAGCCGTCCATATTTTCACGCAGCCGAAGCTGGTCTACCAGTTATTGCCCTATGCGAATATCTATCAATTGAAGACGACTCAACACGAGCGGAATCGGTAAAACGTATCGTCAACCTAGCGTGTGAGTTTGAGATCACAATATCGAATAAAGTGATCAACCCATTCGGTTACCCTCGCCAATATGTTAAAGGCGTAAATGAGTCAAAACGCGAGGCATTTTTTGTCGCACACAACAATGAATCCGGCTATTGGTGGCAAGGCGAGAATGCTCGACTGGGCTCACTCGCGACCATGGCGTACCTTGCTCAACCGCATATAGCGTCGCAAGAAGTACTGCAACAACTTTCTGTGTTTGCTCAAGATGCATTGAACTGGGTTGTAGGCTTAAACCCATACGACATGTGCATGCTAGATGGCCATGGTCGTAACAACCCTGATTACCTCCCTCAATATGGTTTCTTCAACGCAAAAGGTGGCGTGTGTAACGGAATCACTGGCGGCTTTGAAGACGAGGAAGACATTGCATTTAATCCACCAGCACAAAAAGAAGACGTGTTACAAAACTGGCGCTGGGGCGAACAATGGATCCCGCATGGCGCTTGGTACTTACTCGCGATAATCAGTCAAGCTCAGCATGTTTCTCAGTTGGCGACCTCTAAAAATATGAAGGAAGAATAATCATGGGAATGTATTTTGTCGGTATCGATGGTGGCGGCACGTCATGTCGAGCCAGGATTAAAGATTCACAAGGTAATTTTCTTGGCGAGGCCAAAAGCGGCAGTGCCAACATCATGCTAGGTGCTGAAATAGCAATGGCTTCGATTCTTGAATCCATCACTTCGGCTACCGAGCAAGGCGGTCTAACACAACAAGATTTCGCGTCGATGCACGTCGGCTTAGCCCTTGCTGGCGCAGAGCACAAAGCATCTTGGCAAGCCTTCATGTCTCTTCCTCATCCATTTGCCAGTATAACTATGAATACCGATGCTTACGGTGCGTGCGTTGGTGCACACAATGGCGAAGATGGCGCAATCATGATTGCGGGAACCGGTTCTTGTGGCATCTACCTTAACGGATTGGAGCAACATGTTGTCGGTGGTCGTGAGTTCCCTATTTCGGATCAAGGTGGCGGCGCAGTGATGGGGCTACGCCTAGTTCAGCAAGTTTTGTTAGCTGAAGATGGCATCAGAGAAAAAACGCCCCTAGCACAACACGTTATGACGCATTTCGAAAATGAGGTCGACAACGTGGTGGCGTGGTCAAAACAGGCGCTTCCTCGTGATTATGGGCAGTTTTCTCCGGCTATTTTCCAACATGCGGAACAAGGCGATGCACTGGCCATTGAAATGCTGAAGCAAACCGCAGCGGATATAGAAATGTTTCTCGTGGCATTAAACAAGCGCGGCGCAACACGTATTTGTTTAATGGGCAGCATAGCTGAACGCATTGTACGTTGGCTTTCACCACCAGTTCAGCAATGGATTGTTGAGCCACAGTTTGACGCGATTGAAGGCGCAATTATGTTTGCTGGCAAACCAGAACATAACCTTTACTCGCTCAGTGCGGCGTAGGAGTAGATATGGAATATCGTGTTGATCTCGTAGTCCTTTCTGAGCAGAAACAAAACTGCCGCTTTGGCCTCACCTTTCATAACTTGAGCGACCAAGACCTAAACAGCTGGAGCTTAACTTTCGCTTTCGATCGTTACATTCTTCCAGACAGCGTTTCAAATGGTCAACTGACTCAAATTGGTAGTTTTTGCACACTTAAGCCAGAAGGGGTGGTACTGGCTGCCAACCATCACTATTACTGTGAATTCAGTATTGGTTCGAACCCATTCCGTTATTACTCGGATGGCTTTAACGAAGCGATGATCAACTTTGTCGTTGATGGAAACCCACAGCGCGCACAAGTGGATGTCACGCCTATCGTATTAGCTTCACCATACCGTGAACGCAGTGAGATTCCTGCAAGTTTAACCCATGCACAGCCCTTGCTGCCAAAACCAAACCATATTGAGGTCAGCGATCACTATTTTAGCTTTGATCATCATGCTGGCGTCGCGGTTTATTCAAGCCTGGCCAATTCAGCTAAAGAATGGCTACTTGATGAGCTTAAGCGCATTCACCAATTTGAGTTCGCATCAGACAATGGCAGTCAGATCATCTTCAAAGGCAACCCAACCTTGGATGAAGGCGCTTACAAACTGAAAGTAGCCGAAGAGTCAATCAAAATTGAAGCAGGATCTTCGTCTGGTTTTACCCATGCTTGTGCAACGTTATTACAACTAATCAAAGTTGGCGATCAACCTAACTCAATGGAAGTAGTTTGCTGTTCAATCAAGGACAGGCCACGTTTTCGTTACCGCGGTATGATGCTGGATTGTGCTCGTCATTTTCACTCCGTTAAGCAAGTCAAACGCTTGATCAACCAACTGGCTCATTACAAGTTCAATACGTTCCATTGGCATCTTACCGACGATGAGGGTTGGCGAATTGAAATCAAATCACTGCCTCAACTGACCGATATTGGTGCTTGGCGCGGATTGGATGAGATCAATGAACCACAGTACACGCACTTTGATGAACGTTACGGCGGCTTCTACACACAAGAAGACATCAAAGACGTTATCGAATTTGCATCGCAACGCGGCATCACCATCATTCCTGAAATTGATGTACCTGGTCATTGCCGAGCCGCCATCAAGTCGTTACCACACCTATTGGTAGAAGCGGAAGATACCACCGAATACCGCAGTATTCAGCATTACAACGACAACGTCATTAACCCTGCTCTGCCGGGGAGTTATGAATTTATCGACAAAGTGCTAGAAGAAGTCTCTGCACTTTTTCCTGCGCCTTACGTTCATATTGGTGCCGACGAAGTACCTAACGGCGTATGGTCAAAAAGCCCAGCATGCCAAGCACTAATGGAACAACTGGGTTACAGCGACTACAAAGATTTGCAAGGACACTTCTTACGTTATGCCGAAGACAAACTTCGTAAATTGGGCAAACGCATGCTGGGCTGGGAAGAAGCTCAACACGGCGACAAAGTCAGTAAAGATACGGTGATCTACTCATGGCTAAGCGAAGAAGCGGCCTTGAACTGTGCTCGCCAAGGCTTTGATGTGGTGCTGCAACCAGCACAAACCACTTACCTAGATATGACCCAAGACTACGCACCTGAAGAACCGGGCGTGGACTGGGCAAACCCACTGCCACTAGAAAAAGCTTACAACTACGAGCCGCTCGCTGAAGTGCCTGCCGACGACCCAATACGTAAGCGCATTTGGGGCATTCAAACAGCATTATGGTGCGAAATTATCAATAACCAACCTCGCATGGACTACATGATCTTCCCTCGTTTAACTGCAATGGCAGAAGCATGTTGGACAGACAAACAACACCGAGATTGGACCGACTATTTATCACGCTTGAAAGGCCATCTACCTCTGCTTGATTTGCAGGGAGTGAATTACCGTAAACCGTGGAAGTAATACAAAACTGATGTCGAAACATCACGCTTGAAGAGTTTTTAAATTTTGGCTGCTGATGCAGCTTCGTAAAAAGGAAAGACACAAATGAAATACGGCTATTTCGATAACGAGAATCGCGAATACGTCATCACTCGCCCTGACGTACCAGCACCATGGACCAACTACCTAGGTACTGAGAAGTTCTGTACGGTTATCTCGCACAACGCGGGTGGCTACTCGTTCTACAACTCTCCAGAATACAACCGTGTTACTAAATTCCGTCCAAATGCGACATTCGATCGCCCAGGACACTACGTTTACTTGCGTGATGATGAGACAGGTGATTACTGGTCAATCTCTTGGCAACCAGTTGCGAAGAGCCTAGACGAAGCAAACTACGAAGTTCGTCACGGCTTGTCTTACTCTAAGTTCAAATGTGAATACAGCGGTATTACCGCAACAAAAACTCTGTTCGTGCCAAAAGGCGAAGACGCTGAAATCTGGGATGTAGTGATTAAAAACACCTCTGGCAAACCACGTACGATCAGTGCATTCTCATTTGTTGAGTTCTCATTCAGCCACATTCAATCTGATAACCAAAACCATCAGATGTCTCTGTACTCGGCAGGTACGGCTTACAACGAAGGCGTGATCGAGTACGACCTGTACTACAACACCAACGATTTCGAAGGCTTCTACTACCTAGCTTCAACATTTGACCCAGATTCATACGACGGCCAACGTGACAGCTTCCTAGGCCTATACCGTGACGAAGCAAACCCGTTAGCGGTAGAACAAGGTAAGTGTTTCAATACAGCACAAACGTGTTACAACCACTGTGGCTCTTTGCATAAGCAATTTACTATTCAGCCGGGTGAAGAAGTTCGCTTTGCTTACATTCTAGGTATCGGTAAAGGCAACGGTGAGCGTCTACGTGCTAAGTACCAAGACCTTGCAGAAGTCGACAACGCATTTGCGGGTATCAAAACACACTGGGATGAGCGCTGTGGCAAGTTCCAAGTGAAATCACCAAACGAAGGTCTAGATACCATGATCAACGCTTGGACGTTATACCAAGCGGAAACTTGTGTGGTGTGGTCTCGCTTTGCTTCATTCATCGAGGTGGGAGGCCGTACTGGTCTTGGTTACCGCGATACAGCGCAAGATGCAATCTCAGTTCCTCACGCTAACCCAGCAATGACGCGCAAACGTATCGTTGACCTACTGCGCGGCCAAGTAAAAGCGGGCTACGGTCTACACCTATTCGATCCAGATTGGTTTGATCCAGAAAAAGATGATGTTAAACCATCTAAATCTCCAACCGTAGTTCCAACACCTTCTGATGAAGACAAAATTCACGGCATCGAAGACACTTGTTCTGATGATCACCTATGGCTAGTTCCAACCATCTGTAAGTACGTGATGGAAACCGGTGAGCACAGCTTCTTCGACGAAGTGATCCCTTACGCCGACGGTGGCGATGCAACGGTTTATGACCACATGAAAGCCGCGCTAGACTTCTCGGCTGAATACGTAGGTCAAACCGGTATCTGTAAAGGTCTGCGTGCAGACTGGAACGACTGTCTGAACCTAGGTGGCGGCGAATCGTCAATGGTGTCTTTCCTACATTTCTGGGCACTGCAGGAGTTCATCGACCTAGCTAAATACCTAGGGAAAGAAGCCGACGTTGAAAAATACACGGTGATGGCAGCAAACGTTCGTGAAGCGTGTGAAACCCACCTTTGGGACGAAGAAGGCGGCTGGTATATCCGTGGTCTAACGAAAAACGGCGAAAAGATCGGTACAGCGCAACAAAAAGAAGGTCGTGTACACCTAGAGTCAAACACACTTGCGGTACTTTCTGGTGCGGTATCTCAAGAGCGCGGCGAAAAAGCGATGGACGCTGTCGATGAGAACCTGTTCTCTGAATACGGCCTTCACCTAAACTCACCATCTTTTGCAACACCGAATGATGATATCGGCTTCGTAACTCGTGTTTACCAAGGCGTAAAAGAGAACGGTGCGATCTTCTCGCATCCAAATCCATGGGCTTGGGTAGCTGAAGCGAAACTGGGTCGTGGTGATCGTGCAATGAAGTTCTACGATGCACTTAACCCATACAACCAGAACGACATCATCGAAAAACGTATTGCAGAACCTTACTCATACGTACAGTTCATCATGGGTCGTGACCACCAAGACCACGGTCGTGCAAACCACCCATGGTTAACAGGTACATCTGGCTGGGCTTACTTCGCTGTTACCAACTTTATCCTTGGTGTGCGTACAGGCTTCGATGGCCTAACTATCGATCCATGTATCCCAACGAACTGGCCTGGTTTCGAAGTGACTCGTCAATGGCTAGGTGCAACGTACAACATCAAAGTAGTTAACCCAAACTCAGTAAGCAAAGGCGTTAAGTCGATTACTGTGAACGGTGATGCAGTGAATGGTGCCTCTGTCCCAGTTCAAGCGGAAGGTTCAGTAAACGAAGTTATCGTTACTCTAGGTTAATCATCTTTTGGGGGAGTCCTTCTCCCCTTTTGATTTATCCGGTGCATTTATGTTTTACAATTGCATCGGTTCGCTAGCAAAGATTTAAGACGCGGTGGGATGCCGCTCTTATCGAGGATCGAATCATGATCAAATTTGGTACAGGCGGTTGGCGTGCATTTATCGGTGAGGAGTTCACCAAAGATAATGTACGTTTGGTCGCTCAAGCAGTTGCAAACATCACGAATAACGAATCGGTTGCTGATCGCGGTTTTGTGATTGGCTATGACCGTCGTTTTCTTTCCGATAAAGCAGGTCGTTGGTTCGCTGAAGTTCTAGCAGCAAACGGCATTGTGGTTAGCTTTATCGACAAATTTGTCCCAACACCTATCGTAATGTTTAAAGCGAAAGAAATGGGCTGCGCATACTCGGCATGTATTACCGCATCACACAACCCTGCCGATTACAACGGCATTAAAGTCTTCATTGAAGGCGGTCGTGACGCAGATGAAATCATCACCCAAAAAATCGAATCACAAATAGACGCGCTCACTGCGCACGATGTAAAAAGCGTCGACTTTGAACAAGCGGTTGAAGATAAGCTGATTGAAATCATCAATCCGATGAACGAATTCGTTGACTCAATCATCGACTTTATCGACATCGAAGCGATCAAGAAGGCGAATTTACGTGTTTTGATCGACCCAATGTTTGGTGTCGCGAAAAACGCACTGCAAACCGTATTAATCAACGGCCGCTGTGACGTTGATGTGATTAACGATGGCAAAAACCCAGATTTCGGTGGGTTAATGCCTTCGCCAAGCGCTGCAACACTCTACCGTTTGATGCACCTAGTGAAAGAGCAAGGTTACGATATTGGCATCGGTACTGATGGCGATGCGGACCGTCTTGGTATTATCGACGAAAAAGGTAACTTCATTCATCCAAATGAAGTGCTACTGCTGCTTTACTACTACCTACTTGAATACAAAGGCTGGAAAGGCTCCGTGGTACGTAACATCGCAACCACCCACCTTCTCGATAAAGTCGCCGAAGATCATGGCGAGAAATGCTTTGAGGTTCCTGTAGGCTTTAAGCACATTAGTTCCCAAATGGAAGCGGATGACTCACTGATTGGCGGGGAAAGCTCTGGTGGCCTAACCATTCGCGGCCACATCAAAGGTAAAGACGGCGTATTCGCATCAAGCCTATTGGTAGAAATGATTTCAGTAACCGGCAAGAAGCTGTCTGAGTTGCTGGATGAAATCTACGGCAAGTACGGCTATGCCTACATGGCAGAAGGCGATTGTAAGTTCAAACCAGCGCAAAAGGACGTTCTGTTCAACAAAATTTATGTTGAAAAACAGTTGCCTGAGTTTGAGTTTGAAATCGAAAAAGTCAGCTATGAAGATGGCGCGAAAGTCTACTTCAAGAACGGCGGTTGGATCATCGCTCGCTTCTCTGGCACTGAGCCACTGCTACGAATTTTTGCAGAGATGCAAGATAAGGACACTGCGGAACGTGTTCTTCAACAGTTTAAAGACTTCTTGTCTTTATAACTGAACCTTGTGCCCGCTTCGCGCACTATGATGAGAGTCAACGCTGTCTGAAAAGGCGCTCATCAACAGGAGAAGAGCACTTGCCCGGCTCCACAGCCGGGCTTTTTTATTGTATGTTGGAAAGTCGTAAACGAGATAGCAAAGATACTCAGGAGCGTTAAGCAAATGCCAGGACGCCTTGCGTTTCAATTTTCACCGCGACGGACTCACCTATATTTAATGCTTGCGAAGCTGTAGCTAACAAACGATCACCATTCGCGTTAATCACATAACGGCAGTGATCACCCATAAAATGCTGTTCCAATACGGTTACCGAACTATCTTCATCGGATTGAATTTGCACATGCTGCGGTCTTAGCAGTAAAGAGCACTCCGCCTGTACTGGAATATCTTGTTGAGCCGTGGCTTCAACCACGCCCAAGTGGGTTTCATATTCTGAATTCGAAACCCGTTTAGCAGCAAGGTAACTGCCACCACCTAAGAAATCAGCGACAAATTTACTTGAAGGCTGGTAGTAAAGTTCAGATGCTGTGCCATATTGCTCGATGACTCCATTGTTCATCACTGCCATTTTATCGGCGAAAGCAAAAGCCTCTTCACGGCTATGCGTAACAAAAATGGCAGTCACGCCTTGCGCCTTAAAAATCTTACGGATCTCACTTATCAACTCATGGCGAACTTGCGTATCAATATTAGAAAACGGTTCATCAAGTAACAATAAGTCTGGGCTGTAAGCTAATGAGCGAGCAATCGCAACACGCTGCTGCTGTCCACCAGACAATTGATGAGGATAACGATCGCCATAACCTTGAAGATGCACGAGTTCTAACATCTCTTGAACTTTGGCATTTTTCTCTTTTGTCGAGCACTGCTTTAAGCCAAAGGCAATGTTTTGCTCCACCGTCAAGTGAGGAAAAAGTGCGTAATCTTGGAAAATCATCCCGATATTACGCTGTTCTGGCGGCAACCAGTTTTCCCCATCATCAATTGTGACGCAATTTAGACTCATTTCGCCTGACGTTAACGGCAATAATCCCGCAACGGCCTTTAATAGTGTTGTTTTCCCACAGCCACTGGCTCCTAGCAAACAGACAATCTGCCCTTGTTCTACCTCAAGAGACAATGATTCGAGTACAGTTTGATCGTCATATTGGCACGTTAGGTTTTTAATTGATAATGCACAGCTCATCAGTGATTTTGCTCCAGTGAACGGTTAACAACAACAAGCGGGATCAACCCAACAAGAACCAACAGAACCGCTGGCAAAGCGGCCAATTCTAAATGCTCATCCGAGGCGAAGTTATAAACGTATGTGGCTAGTGTTTCAAAGTTAAACGGACGAAGTAACAAAGCCGCATTAAGCTCTTTCATCGACTCGATAAACACTAATAAAGCCGCAATCAGTGCACCGCGCTTAACCAGCGGAAAGTGCACGCGCCACAGCATGGCATTGGGCTTACAACCCATAGTGCGCGATGCCATATCTAACGACGGAGAAATTTTATTTAAATTACTTTCGATACTACCAATCGCTACCGCGGAAAAGCGCACAACCATCGCGAAAATCAGAGCAAACATAGATCCTGAGAAGATCAGTCCCGGTCTACCCCACTCCATCGCTTTAGCAATATCGTTGACACGATGATCCATAAACAGCACAGCGACCATCACACCGATGGCTAGTACCGTTCCTGGTACTGCATAGCCCATAGAAGAAAGACGCATAAATGCCAAGCTTTCTCGTTTACCACTGACTCGATGGGTAAAGTTAACGATCAGTGCGACAGCAACACCAATAATCGCAGCAATAACAGACACAACTAAGCTATTCCATGCGTATTCACGAAACTCTGAGGTCCAACTCTGCGCAAAATAAGTGATCGCATAATCAATCAGCTGTAGTAGCGGCAAAATAAAAGCGACTGAAACCAAGCCCCAACACCAAACCAGTGCGGTCCACTTTTTCCAGCCCGTCAACTCGTAACGAAAATCTTCGTGACTGTTAAATTGGCTTTGAAAAAGCTTTTGTTTACGGCGGCTGTATCGTTCGGCACTAAGAAGCAGTACTACAATGACGAGCATCATGGCAGAAATCTTGGCTGCCGCATTAAGATTAGAGTACCCCAACCAAGTATCGTAGACCGCTGTGGTTAACGTATTCACCGCGAAGTAACTTACCGTACCAAAGTCACCGATGGTCTCCATTGCGACCAATGATAAACCCACTGCGATAGAGGGTCTTACTAACGGCATCGAGATGCGCCAAAAGCTTTCCCATGGAGAGCACTTGAGCAAACGCGCGCTTTGCAATAAAGATACATTTTGCTCCATAAACGCAGCCCGGCACAATAAATACACGTAAGGATACAACACCAAAGCCAACACAAAGGTCGCACCAGGCAACGTACGAATGTCAGGGAACCAATACTCGCCAGGTCCCCATCCGGTTACATCACGCAAAAAGATCTGAATCGGGCCTGCAAAATCAAACCAATCAGTAAAAATATAACCAATGATATAACCTGGCATTGCAAGAGGTAGCACCAATGCCCACTGCAACCATTTTTCGGTCGGCAGTTTACACATGGCCATTATCCAAGCGCTTGGAATACCAAGAATTAAGGACAGCACCATTACGCCAACAGTTAGCGCAACCGTGTTAAAAATATAAGTCGGCATGACCGTTGCCATTAAATGAGCAAACAAATCATCCGTTTCACCAATTGCGGTGTAGAAGATCGCTAAGATCGGCAAAACCAGTAGCAGAGTTATTACCCCACTACTGGTTTTCCATAAAGAGTGTTTATCTTTCATCGCCTAATTACTGCAAGGCTGTATGAAATACAAATGCTGTTGCAAATACATCTCATATCCTTTAATCAAATGGGGGTACTGTTATACCCCCACAAGGAATTAAAGGTCAAATTTCACTTCATCTAATAGCTTAATTGCCGCTTCGTGGTTGGCTGCAATATCGTCTAGAGAAAGCTTGTCTGCTTTAAAGTCACCCCAAGATTCCACAAGCTCAGAACGCTTCACGCCTTCTTTAACTGGGTACTCGTAGTTAACTTCTGCGTACATTTGCTGCGCTTTGTCACCCGTTAGGAATTCCATTAGCTTCACAGCATTGTCTTTGTTTGGAGAGTACTTAGCCATCGCCATACCAGAGATATTCACGTGAGTGCCTGTAGTCTCTTGGTTAGGGAAGTTGATGTAAACTGCATCAGCCCAAGCTTTTTGCTCTTTGTCGTTAACCATTTTACCTAGGTAGTAGCTGTTACCTAGAGAAACATCACATAGGCCTTCTTTGATCGCTTTAACTTGTGCACGATCGTTGCCTTGTGGTTTGCGAGCAAGGTTTGCTTTCACGCCTTCTAACCACTCTTTGGTTTCTGCTTCGCCATTGTGAGCAATCATTGCTGAAACTAGAGAAACGTTGTACGGGTGCTTACCGCTACGAGTACAAATTTTACCTTTGAACTCTGGCTTAGCTAAGTCTGCGTAGTTGAAATCTGCGCCTAGTTTACCTACGCGATCACGTGATGAATAAACGCTACGAGAACGTAGAGTTAGAGCAAACCACTCATTCTCTTTATCTTGGTATTGAGCAGGTACGTTTTCTTCAATGATTTTGCTATCGACTTTCTGAACTAAACCTTTGTTTGTCAGTTCAGCTAGACGGCTGATGTCTGTCGTAAGAATAACGTCAGCAGGGCTGTACTCACCTTCTTGAGCTAGCTTTTCTGCTAAGCCTTTTTTAGCAAATTTTACGTTTACTTTGATACCAGTTTCTTTAGTGAACTCATTGAACATAGGTTCAACTAGGAAAGGTTGACGGTAAGAGTAGACGTTCACTTCTTCAGCAGCCATTGCTGTTGGAGCTAGAGTAGCGCAAGTTAGTGCTGAAAGAGTTAGCAGTTTTTTCATTGTTTAATCCTTTACCATGCTAATGATAACGTTTATCAGTTGCGTTATTATATGTATGTTCAATAAGAAGACAATGACGAATATTAAAAAACCTGCTCATCGGAGCAGGTTTTATTGTGTTAAGTGTGTAACCATTTATTACAAGCTAATGATTATTTCACCGTAACAAACTCTGGGTAAGCACCAACACCACAATCATGCATGTCCATACCTTCCATTTCTTCATCTTCTGTAACGCGAATCCCAACGGTCGCTTTCAAGATTGCCCACACAACTAGGCTAGCACCAAATACCCAAGCAAAGATAACTACGGCACCTAAAAGCTGTGCACCAAACGTTGCATCACCGTTGCTCAGTGGCACTACCATTAGGCCGAAGAAACCACACACACCGTGAACTGAGATAGCACCTACTGGATCGTCAATTTTAAGTTTATCTAGAGCAATGATACTGAATACTACTAGTGCACCCGACACCGCACCAATCGCAACCGCGTACAGTGGTGATGGCGATAGAGGGTCTGCAGTGATGGCAACCAAGCCAGCTAGCGCGCCATTGAGAATCATTGTTAAATCGGCTTTACCCCAAGTAGTTTTACAAACGAATAGCGCCGCAATTGCACCGGCAGCCGCTGCTGCGTTAGTGTTTAGAAAGATCTGACCAACCGCTGTAGCATTCTCAAAATCTGAAATCATCAACTGAGAGCCACCGTTAAATCCAAACCAGCCAAACCAAAGGATAAAAGTACCCAACGTTGCCAAAGGCATGTTAGAACCTGGAATCGGATAGATTTCACCATTTTTACCGTACTTACCCTTACGCGCGCCAAGCAGTAACACACCAGCAAGAGCAGCAGAAGCACCTGCCATATGTACGATACCAGACCCCGCAAAGTCACTAAATCCAGCTTCTGCTAGGAAGCCTCCACCCCATGTCCAGTAACCTTCCATTGGATAGATAAACGCAGTTAAAATCGCAGAGAAAATCAAGAAAGACCAAAGCTTCATGCGCTCAGCTACCGCACCAGAAACGACGGACATAGCAGTTGCAACGAAGACAACTTGGAAGAAGAAGTCAGACTCTAAAGAGTGGTCGGCCCCTTCACCTTGAGTACCAATTAGCGTACCAAATGAAGGTAACCAGCCTCCTTCTCCATTATCGACATACATGATGTTATAACCGACAATCAGAAACATCGTACATGCGATGGCGTACAAACAGATGTTCTTCGTAAGAATTTCTGTTGTGTTTTTAGAGCGCACAAGGCCAGCCTCTAGCATCGCAAAGCCTGCTGCCATCCACATTACCAACGCACCGGAAATGAGGAAGAAAAAGGTGTCAAGTGCGTAACGTAACTCGGTTACTGTTGTTGTTAATTCCATAATAAGTATCTCCAATCCTTTGAATTCTTAAAGTGCTTCTGCGTCCATTTCGCCAGTTCGGATACGCACCGCTTGGTTCAGATCGTAAACAAAAATTTTACCGTCGCCGATTTTTCCGGTTTGCGCAGCTTTTGTAATTGCTTCAACAACACGATCTACATTGTCTGCGTGAGTCGCGATTTCAATTTTCACCTTTGGTAGGAAATCAACTTGATACTCTGCACCGCGGTACAATTCCGTATGACCTTTTTGACGACCGAACCCTTTAACTTCTGATACTGTCATCCCTTCGATACCGACATCAGCCAATGCTTCTCGTACATCGTCTAATTTAAACGGCTTAATAATGGCATTGATTATTTTCATTGAGTTATCTCCGAAGCTTTCATCCTGAAACACTTCTTATAATCCAATCTACGTGCCAAGTTTTTAAGTCATTGAATAATAAAAGCTAACCTCAATTTACATATCTATAAACAAAAAGAGCGCACCATATCGGTGCGCCCTTTTCACAAATTTAAAGCAACGGCAGAGAAGTTACCCAAAACTGTGCATTAAATGTTCAAAAAGTCTTTCCATTGTTCGATAAGTGTCATGAAATCCTCTATCCCACAACTTGCTGTACTTTCTGCATTGTAGAAGTCGAACTCACTTTCCATCTCGACATCATATTCATGGGCTAATGCGTTTTCTTGTACAAGAACTTCGTCGCCCTGAATCATCAAGCTAATTTCCGTGCCTGTTAGGTTATGCTCCTGAGAAGGCGCTAAAAATGACTGCTCAATTAGCTTTTCAACTTGTGCAATCTTCATCGGATCTTTGCCAATTTCTTCTTGCAACCAGCGCCCTACAATCTCATGTCCCATGCTACATTTTACGTAGTACTCGCCCATCAACGTGTTACGAATGAATTCAAATTCCACCGAGATTGCCTATTTCGTATCAATTTGGTGCGAGTATAGCGAATTGCTCCCATAAAAAAAGCACCTCATGTGAGGTGCTTTTGAATTGTGCATTTCTGATTATGCCGGCTCTTGGAAGATCACTTCGTCCGCTTTCTTGGTGTATTGATCCATTTTATGGAAGTTCAAGTAGCGGTACGTATCCGTTGCCGTAGCGTCGATTTGCTTCGCGTATTCTAGGTATTCTTCTTTGGTTGGAATCTTACCTAGGATTGCACCTACTGCAGCTAGCTCAGCTGACGATAGGTAAACATTCGCCCCAGTACCCAGACGGTTCGGGAAGTTACGCGTTGAAGTCGACATTACTGTTGATTTATCTGCAACACGCGCTTGGTTACCCATACAAAGTGAACACCCTGGCGTTTCAATACGAACCCCTGCACGTCCGAAGATACCGTAGTAGCCTTCTTCAATCAGTTGGTCTTTATCCATCTTTGTTGGTGGCGCTACCCAAAGGCGCGTTGCTAACTGGCCATTGAACTTATCAAGCAATTTACCTGCTGCGCGGAAGTGACCGATGTTCGTCATACAAGAACCGATGAACACTTCATCAATCGCTGTGCCTTGTACTTCAGACAACAAACGAGCGTCATCTGGGTCATTCGGTGCACATAGTACTGGCTCATTGATTTCAGCCATATCGATTTCAATCACATGTGCGTATTCAGCGTCTTTATCTGCTTGCATCAACTCAGGGTTTGCTAGCCACTCTTGCATTGCAGTAATGCGGCGCTCGATAGTACGGCGATCACCGTAGCCTTCAGAGATCATCCACTTCAGCATCACGATGTTAGAGTTTAAGTACTCTTCGATCGACTCTTGAGACAATTTCACAGTACAACCTGCCGCCGAACGCTCTGCAGATGCATCAGAAAGCTCAAATGCTTGCTCAACCGTTAGCGTTTCTAGGCCTTCAATCTCAAGGATACGGCCAGAAAATTCGTTGATCTTGCCCGCTTTTTCTACCGTTAGTAGACCTTGCTGAATCGCGTAGTAAGGGATGGCATGAACAAGATCACGTAGTGTGATACCCGGTTGCATTTCACCTTTAAAACGAACCAAGATTGACTCTGGCATGTCTAGCGGCATAACGCCTGTCGCAGCTGCAAAGGCAACCAAGCCCGAGCCAGCTGGGAATGAAATACCCAGAGGGAAACGAGTATGTGAGTCACCACCCGTACCGACAGTATCCGGTAGTAGCATACGGTTTAGCCATGAGTGGATAATACCGTCACCAGGACGAAGAGATACACCTCCGCGGTTCATAATAAAGTCCGGAAGTGTATGGTGAGTGTTAACGTCTACTGGTTTTGGATAAGCCGATGTGTGACAGAAAGACTGCATGACAAGATCAGCAGAGAAGCCGAGACACGCCAAGTCTTTAAGTTCATCACGAGTCATAGGGCCAGTAGTATCTTGCGAGCCTACTGTCGTCATCTTCGGCTCACAGTAGGTTCCAGGACGGATGCCTTCTACGCCACATGCTTTACCAACCATTTTCTGTGCAAGCGTGTAACCCTTGCCAGAATCTGCGATTTCACCAGGTTTACGGAATACATCCGAAGGCTCAAGACCTAGCGATTGACGCGCTTTGTCTGTCAAACCACGACCGATGATCAATGGGATACGACCACCAGCACGAACTTCATCAATCAGTACTTCTGTTTTTAGCGAGAACTCAGCTAGAACCTCACCAGTTTCGTGGTTGCAAACTTTACCTTCATATGGGTAAACATCGATAACATCGCCCATGTTGAGCTTAGTTACGTCAACTTCAATTGGTAGTGCGCCAGCATCTTCCATTGTGTTAAAGAAGATAGGGGCAATTTTGCCACCAAGCACATACCCACCAGCTCGTTTGTTTGGAACGTAAGGGATATCATCACCCATAAACCAAAGCACTGAGTTGGTTGCCGATTTACGTGAAGAGCCAGTACCAACAACATCACCAACGTAAACCAATTGATGACCTTTGTCTTTTAACTCTTCAATTTGCTTGATCGGGCCAATAGTACCCGGTTGATCAGGGTTTATTCCTTCACGCTCGTTTTTAAGCATCGCCAGTGCGTGTACTGGGATATCAGGGCGAGACCAAGCGTCAGGTGCAGGTGAAAGGTCATCCGTGTTCGTTTCACCTGTTACTTTAAATACGGTTAGAGTGACTTTTTCTTCAAGCTTAGGCTTAGAAAGGAACCACTCAGCATCAGCCCATGATTGAAGTACTTTCTGTGCATGCGCATTGCCTGCTTTTGCTTTCTCTTCTACGTCGTAGAAAGCATCAAACATCAGCAGCGTATGAGACAGCGCTTTTACTGCGATCTCTGCCAGTGCTTCATCATCCAATAGCTCAACTAGCGGTTCGATGTTGTAACCACCTTGCATAGTGCCTAGCAGTTCAGCCGCTTTTTCACGACTCACTAATGGTGATTTAACTTCACCTTTTGCTACTGCTGTTAGGAAACCCGCTTTTACATAAGCAGCTTCATCAACACCTGGAGGGATACGATTTTCAAGTAGGTCAAGAATGACTTCTTCTTCACCTTGCGGGGGATTTTTCAGAAGTTCTACAAGTCCAGCAACTTGTTCTGCGTCTAGCGGTTTAGGAACAACTCCTTCAGCAGCACGCTCTTCGACGTGTTTACGGTAGGCTTCAAGCACGACTTTTTCCTCTCATTGCGGTTCCTCCTCTATTATTACTATTGTTAAAGTAAAGGAGTGAACATCCTTGGAAACTTGGCTCTCCATTGCCCTTGTTTTCATTCAATTATGATTGAGAAACAGCGCCGTAGAGGCCAAACTGTGGGCAAAATAATAGCAAATTTAACCTTAAATTAAAATCTTATCATTTTGACCAACATAGCAACTTACGACTAAAGTTCTGCTAATTTTGACCAAATATGCCAAGTTTTTGCTTTCTCATACCCGGTTAATTAAACGATGTTCCTACGATCAAATACACAGCATCCAAATCTTGCTCGGTACGACCGTATGCCAACATTATTGGTCCTATTGGTGAGTCAACACCAAAGAAGATGGAGCCAGCATTGTAAAGCGGCGCTTCGTTTAGTTTCAGATCATTATCAGACCAAACGCCGCCATATTCGACCGATGCGCCCAGGTAGACTGGAGCTTCAAACAATCCGAAATCATTATCAAACCACTTATATCGGTACACCAAACTGCTGAAAAATAAGTTCTGTCCGATCAGGCTATTTCTTGGGATTCCAGATAGGCTTAAAAAGCCGCCCAACTCTCTGGGATCAAGCGGTAAAGATGAGTTTTTACTCTCTACAAAACTATATTCAGCATGTCCGACTAAAGTATGACGCTGATGACTCACTGCACCTTTAAATCGTGCAGAGATTTCATAAACGGTATCTTCAATAATTTTGTCAGTTTCTAAAAGGCTAACGCCTTGAGGACTTTGATCATGAGACACTAAATATTCGAGATCGACTAAAAGCCCACGAGTCGGAAATGCGAAATCATCGAGTGTATCTAGGCGATAATTGGCAAACAGGCCACGACGTTCAAAATCCAATTTACCAGCAGAAGCCAAAGTAGAAAGCTCAATATCTCCGGTTGAGTAGCGAGCGCCAAATCGAAGTTCTTGCCACAATGTGGGTTGGATACCTATCGCTAACTCTGTTGTAAAATCATCGTAAGTGACCGGAAAAAAGTCATTTACTGACTCTAAATCTGGTGCTTGAGGCTCTGTTAAAGGTAAGTTTCGGCTCTCACTACCATAGGAAATTCGCCCCGATACAAAAAGTTCTTGGCTAGATAAAACAGGGGAATACAACTCAGCTTCAATCAGCTTATCCGTGCCCATTTCTACGTTGAACGCCAACTCCGCGCCATGAGAGTTTAAATTGGTAAAGTTGGTCGATATTCCTATGCCGTACTGGCTATCTGTATCGAAGTCATCTTCAAGAAAAAATCGGAAGTTGAGATAATTAGGCCCCCACGACTTCTCGTTAACATCAAAAACCAACAATGTCTCACCATCAACCTCTTCAAAGTGATAAGTGATGAGCTCGAACCGATCTAACGCGTAGAGGTTTTCAACGGCTTTCTCAATTTCGGCCGTTGAAATACGACGTCCGGTTTCTAATTCAATACGATTCGTCAACAACACATCGCTGTAGTGCGTGTTATTAACAATCACTATGTCATCAACCACACGCTGATCGCCATAAATCAAAGTTTTACGAACTTCTTGTTTGCGATCGATGTATTTTTGATAGTCCGCATTGGACAAGCGCAACCCTTTCAGCTTGTCTTTTAACTGCTTGGTAATATCGTACCCAGCTTGAAAAGCCCAAGGCATTTTGTCGAACTCGATAGTTTCCATGGTGCCCACATTGGGACGAATATAGATATCTTGAGATTCAAGCTCGTCCACTTGCTGTTGTGTACTACGACGAACGAGATAGTTAGAGAGTTGGTCCGCGACAGTAAACAGCCCCGTAAATTCATCTTCGGTTTTGTAGTCGGTGCTAATATCGACGGCAATAACGACATCAGCCCCCATGGCGCGAGCCACATCGACAGGCATGTTATTGACGACACCGCCATCGACAAGCATATGGCCATTGAGCTTATAGGGAGGAAGCGCTCCTGGTACAGACATGCTAGCCATCATGGCGTCCACAAGGTAACCATTGCCCAGTACGACTTCTTCTAGGGCAAGAATATCTGTCGCAACAGAACGATAGGGAATGGCAAGATCATCAAAAGAATCGAATCGCCCTAAGTTCCCTGTAGTCTCACGCAATACTCGCAACATGTTCTGGCCTTGCACCACACCCGTTGGTGCTCGTACCTCACCGAACCTTAAGCCGAGGTCGGTATTAATTTGATAGCGGTCTTCATACTCTTTGTCACGAACTCGACGTTGGCTACGGTCAACACGATCTCGATAACCGCTGCCCCAATCGACGGTGTAGATAAAACTCTCAATTTCATCAGCACTCATCCCCGTGGCATAGAGCCCACCCACATAGGCGCCCATACTGGTACCGGTCACAATATCGACAGGGATCTGCATTTCTTCCAATGCTTTTAAAACCCCAATGTGTGCCGCCCCTTTCGCTCCGCCACCAGCGAGCACAACCGCCACCTTTGGTCGAGGTTCCAAGTCATCCGTTTTTGTTAGAGAGTTTGCGAGGGAAACAGAAGGAGTGATCATCAAAAAGGTACTAACCCAAAGCGCAAAGTTGCGAACCGATGGGCTTGATAACAGCTTTTTGAACATTCACTTCTTCCTTTATTGAATATCTGATCAAGTAGGGCGTGCTAGCAGTACTGTACTAACACGCCCTAATATGTACTAAGAATTAATCAGATAAACAAGCTAATGTTGTTGATTTGGCGATGCTACCAATCAAATATGCTATTTAACCAGTTTGATTTCTTCTCACACTGTTGCTTTATCTGACCGGTTTTATCCCAAACCGGCAGTTTGTAATCACTACGGCAGTTCATTTCTAAACCTCCATCAGATGTAGGCTTGAACCCTAATGTGGTGATTTCTCTTGGCCATGGGAGCTCTAAACGCTCAGGAATACGCTGCTTCAAGTACTCTGCGTATACTCGTAATGCACCACTCGACCCCGTTAGATTCACGGGTTTATTATCGTCGCGGCCTAGCCAAATTGTCGTCACCTCACGACCATCAACACCGACAAACCAACTATCGCGGTTATCATTACTGGTACCCGTTTTTCCTGCCAATGCAGCCCAACCAAACTGGCTTTGTAAGAAGCGGCCAGTGCCTTGAGCAAC
Organism: Vibrio sp. Y58_MX_L22; assembly: GCF_024181865.1. Lineage (NCBI taxonomy): Bacteria > Pseudomonadati > Pseudomonadota > Gammaproteobacteria > Vibrionales > Vibrionaceae > Vibrio > Vibrio sp. Y58_MX_L22. The sequence continues at coordinate 111,519 of NZ_JAMZAN010000005.1, read as the reverse complement.
CCCTTGTTTCATCGCGTAGGTCGTTAGCCATGCTGCTTGTTCATCCACGGCTCTTGATGAACGAGGCAAGGATTGATACAGCACATTACCTTCCATATCCATGACTGAGCGCAGAGCGGTCAGTTTTGCACGCTTACCTGAATTCGTCAGAGTCTGATACATCTGTGCGACTTCGAATGGCGTCAAAGAAAACGAACCCAAAAACATCGAAGGCACTGGGCGAATTTCGTCTTTGTTCACGCCCAAACGCTCTAAAGTATTGGAGACTTCAGGAATGCCAAGTGCCATACCTAAGCGCACGGTTGGTACGTTAAGTGATTTCGCTAAAGCAATGTAAAGTGGCACATCACCACGATATTTTCTATCGTAGTTGCGCGGCGTCCACACGTTACCTTTACTGCTCTTCAGACTTAACGGCGTGTCGTGTAGCGTCGTGCCTAGGTTGTATTTATCCGGTTGTTCTAGAGCCGTTAAGTAAATCGCTGGTTTCACTAAAGAACCAATTGGACGACTGGCATTGAGCGCGCGGTTAAAGCCTTCATAACCGACACGTTTACCACCAACCATCGCACGGATTTCACCACTATGGCGATCAACGGCCACAGCAGCGGCTTCTAACTCTTTACCACCCCGTTTAGCTAGTTCGGGGATCTTTTTCGCGATAGCTTGTTCCATTTTGCTTTGCGATACTGGGTCCAGAGACGTAAATACGCGCAGTCCGGTCTCTGCTTTAAATCGCTCCCCAACTTTTTCTTTTAATTCAATGCTCAATTGTTGGAAATAAGCTGGCTGACGGCTCGCAATACGTGGCTTGCTTTGCGTATCGAGTGGACGACTTACAGCTTGTTCATACTGCTCTGAAGTCAACATGTTTTGCTGCATTAACAGGCGCAGAACGAGATCACGACGCTCTTTCGTTCTCTCAGGGTAACGAATTGGGTTGTAGTAAGACGGTCCTTTTACCATCCCAACTAACATCGCCAGTTGATCGATTCGCAACTCTTGGATTGGCTGCCCAAAATAGTAACGCGACGCCAAGCCAAACCCGTGGATCGCTTCACCTCCACTTTGACCTAGGTACACTTCGTTTAGGTAGGCTTCTAAGATACGATCTTTGCTGTAACGGTAATCCAAAATTAGCGCGATATACGCTTCTCGAACTTTACGCCACAGTGTTTTATCACGAGTCAAAAACAGGTTTTTTGCCAATTGCTGAGTCAGCGTACTACCACCTTGAACAGTACGACCCGCCTTAATGTTCGCAACCAATGCACGTGCAATCGCGAGCGGTGACACCCCGTCATGTTGATAAAAATCCCGGTCTTCGGTCGCAAGCAGTGCATCCACCAAAATTTCAGGGAACTGATCACGACGTAAGAAAAGGCGCTGTTCATCACGGTCTTTTTCCAGCATGCCCAACATCTTCGGTTCTAGGCGCAAGTAACCAAGGTCTCCTCGAGATTCTAAAGACTGAATACGTTGCAAGCCGGAATCAGAGAAATGCAGCATAATGTGACGATCTGGCTCGGGACCATCGGCAAACTCGAATGGACGACGAATCAATTCAATCCGAGTGGAAGAAGAGGAATATTCGCCTGGGTAACGAGGTTGACTCACTTTACGGTAATTCAACACATCTAACTCGTTGCGCAGTTCTTGGATGGTGATATTCTCACCAGGGCTTAGATTCAAGATACGGGCATAAACCACCGTAGGCAGCTCAAACAGCTGACCTTCAAAGCGTTCTTTCACCACACTATCTAAGTAAATCCCAACAAACAGCAAAACAGCGGCAAGTGCAACGCCAGCTTTCCAGCTAAACGACCACAGAACTTTCAACCACGAACGTTTCTCGTTAGTCGGTTTTTTACTCGGCGTACGTCGAGTCTGTTTTGCGGTTCCTTTATTGGTTGTACTTTTCTTCGCTGGCGCTTTTTTCGCGCTAGGCTTCTTGCTGTCAGTCATTATTCAATTGTCTTTTTGTTTTCGTTGTTGCTACATGATTGGCAGGATCATCTGGCCAAACGTGTTTTGGGTAGCGCCCTTTCATCTCTTTTTGAACGTCTTTGTAGCTTCCGTTCCAGAAAGCCGCCAAGTCCGACGTTACTTGCAATGGACGTTGTGCCGGTGAAAGCAGTTCAAGCACCAAACGCTTGCGGCCAAGAGCCACCGTTGGGGAACCACTCTCCCCAAATACTTCTTGCATACGCACCGATAATATCGGCTCATGGTCATATTGGTAACGGATACGCTTCTTTGAACCTGTGGGCAGTTGGTAATGCTCAGGTAACCATTCATCCAGTTGTTGATTGAGTGGCCAACCTAATCGAGCATTAAGCGCTTCGACCAAGTTGATCTTGCTCAGGTCTTTAACCGAGCTGACAGACGTCATGTATGGTTCTAACCACTCCTCTAATGAATCCAGCAAACTGGCTTCATCAAACACTGGCCATGACTGCTCAGGTAACCATTCCACCGCACAACGAATCCGAGCCAACAAGCTCTCCGCTGCCGGTGTCCAGTTTAGACTCTGTAAGCCCTGGCGGCGGACATACGTGAGTAAAGCTTGTGTCATTTTTTCTTTGCCCGGGCTTGGCAACGGCTCGCGTTCAACGACCAGCAGACCGAGTTTTGTTTGTCGCTCAGCTATTAGACGGCCTCTTTTTTCATCCCAGTCCACTACTTCTTCAGACGAAAATAGCGTATCAAAGGTCGTTCGCAATATATTGACATCCAATTCACATGCCGAATGAATTTGACTTGAGTTAGAATGAGAACGCATTAAGTCAACGGCAACCAAATACTCACAGCCACCTAGCATGTCTTCCTGACGACATTCTGCACCATGACCATTAGCCAAAGTAAATCGCCCAAATTGATTTGTGCGCTGCTGCGCAATGCGATCTGGAAATGCCAAACTTAACACCAGCGGTAATGCATCTTCATCCACGCCTTTCAGGTCAAATACCGTATCCAATTTGTACGCTAGAGATTGAGCACGCTTGAACAACATCGACTTTTTTGGATGAGTACCAACAAGCCAACGATGCAAGCTATGAGCGATATTGGTAACACTCCTCTCTGGCTCTTCAATCAGTGCGACCGCCGCCAAAGCAGCATTTAACATCTTATCACTGTAAGATTGCGCTTTAATTAGCATCGCAGCCGCACGAGGCTCAACGCCTAGTTCATGCGCCTGTTTTCCTTCGGACGTTAATTGCCCTTTTTCCGTCAGTAGTCCCAATGACACCAATAGCTGCTTCGCTTGTTCCAATGACGCATTAGCTGGAACATCAAGCCACTTTAGATCGTGGATATCACTCGCTCCCCAAAAGGCAAGCTCCATAACTAAACTAGCCAAATCGGAATGCAAAATTTCGGGTTGGGGAACCAGCGGTTGCTGCTTGAACTGGCTTTCAGAATAAAGACGAACACAAATGCCCTCTTCTATTCGTCCCGCTCGTCCTGCACGCTGAATCGCTGAAGACTGTGCAATGCGTGTTTGCTCTAAGCGTGTTAAACCGTTTTTCAAATCAAAGCGGGCAACACGCTCTAACCCAGAATCAACGACGAGGCGAATGCCTTCAATCGTTAGTGAAGTTTCTGCAATGTTGGTCGCTAGAACGACTTTACGCTTACCTTGTTCTGCTGGCGTAATCGCTTTTTGTTGATCTGCAAAGCTCAGTTGACCATAAAGTGGGCATACGTCGATATCATCCGCTAAATGAGACAACCGCTCTTCAACTTGTTTTATGGCACCAACACCCGGTAGGAAAGCTAACAAAGATCCAGACTCTTTGTTCATAAGACTTTCTATTGTTTTTGCCATACTCGTAGGTAAATGCTCGTTCACACCTAACGGCTGGTAGCGCATTGCCACATCAAAGCTGCGCCCTTCAGATTCAATGTAACTGGCTTCTGGCAACAACGATTGTAATGCTTGTTGGTCAAGCGTTGCCGACATTACCACCAGCTTGAGATCGTCTCGCAATGCCTCTTGAACTTCTAAACTGAATGCCAAAGCGGTATCGGCATGAATGCTGCGTTCATGAAACTCATCAAAGATCAGTAGATCAACCCCATCCAGTTCAGGGTCAGTTTGGATCATCCTGGTCATGATCCCTTCGGTCACGATCTCCAGCTGCGTTGCAGAACTTACCTTTGCCTCGCCACGAACTCGATAACCCACGCGTTGACCAACTTGTTCTCCCAATTGCTCAGCAAGATAACGGGCAATGTTACGCGCCGCGAGTCGTCTTGGCTCAAGCATGATGATTTTTCCAGCAACCGAATGATTTAAGAGTAACTGCAAAGGGAAGTAAGTCGACTTACCGGCACCAGGCGCCGCTTTTAAGATCACTTGATGTTGATTTTTGACCGCCGTCAGCAACTCAGGCATCACGGCTTCAATCGGCAATTGTGACAAAGGAAATACCTTATGGTGTAATGGTGGCAACATTGTACATAAAAAATTTTTTGTCTAAATAAGCAAATGCATTTCACACCCGCTTTAGAGTCCGCCACTCTACTCAAACGTTATAAACGCTTTCTTGCCGATATCGAGCTCGATACTGGTGAAATCCGTACAATCCACTGCGCAAATACAGGTGCAATGACGGGTTGTGCAACGCCCGGAAACAAGGTTTGGTTTTCTACTTCCGACAACCCGAAACGAAAATACCCCAATAGTTGGGAGTTGAGTGAGACCGAACAAGGCCACCGTATTTGTATCAACACCGCGCGTGCCAATCAATTAGCCGTAGAGGCTATTGAAAATAATGTCATTTCAGAGCTTTGTGGTTATGACACACTTCAAACTGAGGTGAAATACGGCAATGAAAATAGCCGAATTGATATCTTGCTCAGCGCAGACGACAAGCCAAAGTGCTATATAGAAGTGAAAAGCGTCACTCTTCTTGATGAGACCGACTCTACTGGACAAGGATACTTCCCAGATGCGGTCACGACTCGGGGACAAAAACACCTGAGAGAGCTCACAGAAATGGCACAAAATGGAAGTAGAGCCATACTTTTATTCACTGTTTTACATTCAGGTATTGAAAAAGTATCCGCGGCGCACCATATAGACGCGAAATATTCACTATTACTCAAACAAGCACAAGACGCTGGAGTGGAAGTTCTCTGCTACAAAGCTGAACTGAGCGATACTGGAATGAAGCTGATTTCCGCTATTGATTTTATCAATTAAGAGAAAAAATGATGTCGTCTTCACATTGACGATAACTTTGCGATTCAGTATTTGCTTGCACCGCCTCTTTTTGCTATAGATACCCGCCTTAAATTGACTGCGTAGCAGTTGACTAGGTGTAAGTAGGAGATGCTGTATGCCAGAATCAAAGAAGAAAACGATAGGCATCCTAGCCATTGCCGGCGTGGAGCCATATCAGGAAAAACCTGGTGAAGAGTACATGTCACCAGAGCAGGTTGAACACTTTACGAAAATCTTAACAGCTTGGCGCGACCAGCTAAGAGCTGAAGTGGATCGTACTGTTCACCACATGCAGGACGAAGCAGCAAACTTCCCAGATCCAGTTGACCGCGCCTCTCAAGAGGAAGAGTTCAGCCTAGAACTGCGTAACCGTGACCGCGAACGCCGTTTGATCAAGAAGATTGAAAAGACTTTGGATAAAATCAAAGAAGACGATTTTGGCTTCTGTGAGTCTTGTGGCGTAGAGATTGGCGTTCGCCGTCTTGAAGCACGTCCAACCGCTGACCTTTGTATTGACTGTAAAACACTTGCAGAAATCAAAGAGAAGCAAATGCAAGGTTAATCACCCAGCATTATGATTGTTGAAGGGAGCTCAGGCTCCCTTTTTGTTTTGGCTATCTTCGCACCCTATTTGTTTACTAAATTCGAGATACACGCATGACACGCTATGTAGGTCGATTCGCCCCATCTCCTTCTGGTCCACTGCATTTTGGTTCACTGATTGCCGCTCTTGGCAGTTATTTTCAAGCGAAAGCACAAAACGGAGCTTGGTTAGTACGTATTGAGGACTTAGACCCACCAAGAGAAATGCCAGGTGCAGCGCAACTTATCCTAGAGGCACTCAAGGCCTATCAGCTGCATTGGGATGGAGAAGTGGTATACCAGAGCGAACGTCACGACCTTTACCAAGCTCAAATAAACAAATGGCTCGAAAATGGGGAAGCCTATTATTGCCAATGTACTCGTAAGCAAATTAAAGAGCATGGCGGTTTTTATCCTGGCACTTGCCGCGATAAAAACTTGAAAGACGGCGCGATTCGCCTAAAAATGACCAAGCCTGTCGCTCATTTCCTCGACCAAAAGCGGGGAACCATTACGATTCCAGAGCAACTCGTTAATGAAGATTTCATTATTAAACGTCGAGATGGATTATTTGCTTATAATCTTGCGGTAGTATTGGACGACATCGACCAAGGCGTCACAGAAGTCGTGCGAGGTGCAGACTTAATCGAGCCGACAGGGCGTCAAATTAGCCTGTACCAAATACTTGGTCAGCCTGAAGTTAGCTACTTACATTTACCATTGGCGATGGACAACAACGGCAATAAATTGTCGAAACAAAATCACGCGACGGCTATTGATATAGATACACCAAAACCTACTCTATTGCGCGCCATGACATTTTTAGGTTTCGAGATACCTGAAACCGTAAGGGCGGCCAACATAGAAGATATTCTTCGTTGGGGCTGCGAAAACTGGCGGTTGGAACAGCTTCCAGCAGAGATCGAGATCACACCGTGATTCTCAAATGGCATTGTGTAGGCTATCATTAGCCGCAAATTAGGCCCTAGAGGCGTATAAAACTAACCAAAGCAAGATTGGATTAAACCCAGTTATTGCCAGATGCACATGAATACAAACGACTATACACCAAGCGAACCTGCCACAATTCCAGAGCTCGCTCTCAATGTAATAACTCGTGAAGAGCACAACATTTCGCGTAAGCAGATCAGTGATAATGCGCTGAAGGTACTGTACCGCCTAAATGGTGCTGGTTTCGATGCTTTTCTTGTGGGTGGCGGGGTTCGAGACTTACTGCTTGGACAAAAACCAAAAGATTTTGACATTGCGACCAACGCAACGCCGGAACAGATCAAACAGCTATTTCGTAACTGCCGTTTGATTGGTCGCCGCTTCCGCTTGGCTCATATTATGTTTGGCCGAGACATCATTGAGGTTGCGACATTCCGTGGTCACCACCAAGAGCAAAAGAATAAGAGCATTTCTCAGCAATCAAAAGAGGGTATGCTGCTGCGTGACAACGTCTACGGCACCATCGATGAAGATGCTGAGCGCCGTGATTTCACGATTAACTCGATGTACTACAACATCGCAGATTACTCGATTCACGACTACGCACGTGGTATTGAAGATTTAGAAGATCGCCTAATTCGACTGATTGGTGATCCAGAAACACGCTACCGTGAAGACCCTGTGCGCATGCTGCGTGCGGTTCGTTTCGCGGTAAAACTAGACTTTGATATTGAAGAAGACACCGCAGCGCCAATCGAACACATGGCACCGTTGCTCGGTGACATTCCGTCAGCGCGTCTTTTTGAAGAGTCACTCAAATTATTGCAATCCGGTCATGGCTTAGAAACCTACCACCTACTGCGTGAGTACAACCTATTCCAGCAACTATTCCCGACGATTGCAGCGCACTTTACAGAAGATTACTCCTCTCACACTGAGCAGATGTTGGATCTTGTCCTAGATTCTACCGACATGCGCATCGAAGATGGGAAACGCATCAATCCAGCATTTATGTTTGCTGCAATGCTGTGGTACCCACTGTGTGCGAAAGCCGATGAACTGATGGAAGAGCGCAACTTAGGCCATTACGACGCCATTATGGAAGCGAGCAACATCATTCTTGACGAGCAAGTTCGCACAATTGCCATTCCAAGACGCCACACCGCAACCATTCGCGAGATTTGGCAGTTACAGCTTCGTCTTCCACGACGTAACGGTAAACGTGCATTCCGTCTTATGGAGCTCAATAAATTTAGAGCTGGCTTTGATTTTCTTGAAATGCGCGGTGAAATTGAAGGTGGTGACACTCAGAAGCTTGCCAAGTGGTGGGAAACTTTTCAAAATGCAGGCCGAGAAATGCGTCAAGCAATGGCTGCCGACTTAGACGGTCAATCACCGAAAACAGGCCAGCGCCGCCGTAAAACTTATCGCAAGAAAAAGAGTAAGCCCAAATCATGATTACAGCGTACATTGCGGTAGGCAGTAACTTGGCTGATCCTGTCAGCCAAGCGAAGCAAGCGATTGAAGCATTAAAAACGCTGCCTAAATCAGAGTTTGTTCAAGCTTCTTCGCTATACAGCAGCACGCCAATGGGGCCACAAAACCAACCGGATTACATCAATGCGGTTGTGTCTATTAACACCAGCTTGACGCCTATTGAATTGCTCAATTGCACACAAGCTATAGAGCAAGAACAAGGGCGTGTCCGTAAAGACGAACGCTGGGGACCAAGAACCTTGGACCTCGACATTGTGCTTTATGGCAATGAGGTGATTAATTCCGAGAGGCTGATCGTTCCTCATTATGGAATGAAAGAGCGTGAATTCGTACTCTACCCTCTTGCGGAAATTGCACCAAGTTTACAACTCCCTGATGGGACCGAGGTCTCTGAACTACTGGAACAAGTAGATAGAAACGGCCTCAGTATCTGGCAGTCATAGCCAACTCCTAGTAAGGATAAAACCATGAAAAAAATGACCATCAACGACCTAATCAAGTGGAAGCAAGAAGGTCGTAAATTTGCTACTTCAACCGCTTATGATGCGAGCTTTGCCCAACTGTTTGAAAGCCAAGAAATGCCAGTACTTCTTGTTGGTGATTCTCTAGGTATGGTTTTGCAAGGTCACAACGATACTCTACCAGTAACGGTCGATGATATCGCTTACCATACTCGTTGCGTACGCGCTGGTAGCCCAAATTGTTTGTTGATGGCAGACATGCCATTCATGAGCTACACCACCCCAGAGCAAGCTTGCGAAAATGCGGCTAAACTGATGCGTGCTGGTGCCAATATGGTAAAAATTGAAGGTGGTGACTGGCTTGTCGACACGGTGAAAATGCTCACTGAACGATCAGTTCCAGTTTGTGCTCATCTTGGTTTAACTCCTCAAGCTGTTAATATTTTTGGTGGTTACAAAATCCAAGGTCGCGATCAAGAAAAAGCAGACCGCATGGTAAAAGACGCATTAGCGCTGCAAGAAGCAGGCGCTCAAATCGTCTTACTAGAGTGCGTACCAGCTGAGCTTGCTGAACGTATTACGCAAGTGCTTGAGGTTCCTGTTATCGGTATTGGTGCAGGTAACGTAACAGATGGTCAAATTCTCGTAATGCATGATATGTTTGGTATTTCTGCCAACTACATGCCGAAATTCTCCAAAAACTTTCTTGCTGAAACAGGTGATATGCGCAAAGCCGTTGCTAAATACATTGAAGATGTAGCCAACGGTGTATTCCCAGACGACGCTCATACCATTGCCTAGAGGATAAATGCATGCAAACTTTTGCGGAAATCTCAGCAGTTCGTGAACACCTTAAAACCTTTAAACGTGAAGGTCGTAAAGTGGCGTTTGTCCCTACCATGGGCAACCTTCACGAAGGCCACTTAACTTTAGTGCGTAAAGCGCGCGAATACGCTGATATCGTTGTCGTAAGCATCTTTGTTAATCCGATGCAGTTTGATCGTGCAGACGATTTAAATAATTACCCACGCACGCTAGAGGAAGACTTAAGCAAGTTAACCTCTGAAGGGGTCGATGTGGTATTTACGCCAACACCAGAAGTTATCTACCCTGAAGGTCTGGATAAGCAAACCTTCGTCGATGTCCCTGGCCTATCAACAATTCTCGAAGGCGCGTCTCGACCAGGTCATTTCCGTGGCGTGACGACGATTGTGAATAAGCTGTTTAACATCGTACAACCGGATGTCGCGTGCTTCGGCGAGAAGGACTTCCAACAACTTGCTGTTATCCGCAAGATGGTTGATGACCTAGCAATGGACATTGAAATCATCGGTGTACCAACCGTACGTGAAATGGACGGTTTAGCAATGAGTTCACGCAATGGCTTGCTTACGCTGGACGAGCGTCAACGTGCTCCTGTACTTGCTCGTACAATGCGTTGGATCAGTAGTGCCATTCGCGGTGGCCGCGATGACTACGCATCGATCATCGAAGATGCAAGCGACCAACTTCGAGCTGCAGGTCTGCACCCTGATGAGATCTTCATTCGTGATGCTCGTACATTACAAGTGATCACACCAGAAACGACACAAGCTGTCATTCTGATGTCTGCGTTCCTAGGCAAAGCTCGTCTTATCGATAACCAAACGGTAGATATGGTTGTCGAAGCGAAGGAAGAAGCTGAATCTAACAATACAAACTCAGAGAACGCAGAGTAAGCTCTGAGCCATAAAAGTAAAAAGGTCGACTCTTAGTCGACCTTTTTTATACTCTACGTATAGACACAATCTAACCCTTCAGGGCGAGTTTTAAACCGCTTGTGCAGCCACATCCACGCTGGAATATCACGTTTTATCATTTTCTCAAGCTCTTGGTTCAAGATGCTTGCCGCTTTAACCGTATTACGTCTCTCGAAACGCTCGCTAATGTCTTTTCCAATGTACAGCGTGTAATGGTGATTTTTACTCACTGTAACGCCAGATATAACCGCGCACTTTGTTGCATCAATGAGAACACTAGACCCGACGGTACTCGCCGCTTGTTCAACAGCAAAAAACGGCGCAAAAACAGAATGGTTAACGCCATAATCATGGTCGGGCAAATACCAAAGTCGATGACCATTCTTCAGAACTTTGAGCATTGATTTCACGTCTTTTCGATCAATCATTTGATGTCCAAAACGAGTTCGACCTCGATGTTGAATAAACTCATAAGCAGGATTCGAATTTGGGCGATAAACGCCATAACCTTGGGCAAACTGGCTAAAAATACGAGCGGTTATCTCCAAGTTTAAATGGTGACTGCACACCACCAACACACCACGTCCATTCTTTTCCTCAGCGAGTAAACGAGCTTTTCCAACAATAGAGGTTATCCGACGTATCCGCCAATCTGGCCAAAACCAGGCGATACCGGTTTCGATGATCGCCATTCCAGTATATTGAAAGTTTTTTCGTACTACGTCCTTACATTGCCAATCCGTAAAATCAGGGAAACACAGCTGGAGATTACGCAGAGCGATCTTGTGTCGGCGCTTCATTACATGCATCGCAATACAGCCGATGTTTCTACCTAAGATTCGCAATACTACGTATGGCAGTACATTAACAAGAATCGCTAAAGACCCAAATGCCAGCCATACAGACCAATATTTGGGCTTAAGTAACTGATAGGAGAAAGGCGGCGGCGGGACAATATTCATAGGATCACTCATTTATTACAAATGATTGAAACCTACCATGATAAAAACCGAAAAATTGTATGGGTATGTATTGTTATGCACGCGAAAGAGCAGCGTGAATCGCCGCTCTTTGCTTTATGAGAATGGCTTAGCTTCTTAGCCCAATCCCTTTGGTTACTAGATAATGCGCAATGGCATACAGTGCAACAACAAACACTGCAAGTACACTAAATGAAGTGACAATGCCCACATCCGAGACACCTAAAAAGCCGTAGCGGAACGCATTCACCATGTAGACGATTGGGTTGATCTTAGAAACGCCTTGCCAAAATTCAGGCAGCAGACTGATCGAATAAAAGACTCCTCCCAAGTAAGTTAAAGGAGTCAATACAAACGTAGGGATGATCGAAATATCATCAAACGTTTTTGCGTAAACCGCATTGATCAAGCCACCGAGAGCAAATACAACCGACGTCATGAAGACAGTCGCGACAATAATGCCCCAGTGCTCCACTTGCAAATCAACGAACAAAAGTGACACACAAGTAACAATTGCACCGACCAACAAACCTCGAGTCACGCCGCCCATCACATAGCCAGCAATAATCACATAGTTTGGTACCGGTGCCACCAGCAGTTCTTCAATATTCTTCTGTAGCTTTGCACTAAAGAATGACGACGCCACGTTCGAGTATGAGTTAGTGATCACCGACATCATGATCAAACCTGGAACAATGTACTCCATGTAACTAAAGCCGCTCATCTCACCAATTCGAGAGCCAATAAGATTGCCGAAAATGATGAAGTACAACGTCATCGTAATGGCTGGCGGCACTAAGGTTTGCACCCAAATACGTGTAAAACGAGTGACTTCTTTGCTCAGCAAGCTGCGAAATGCCGTCCAATATAAACCGTACATTTAATTACTCCCCTCTCTTACAATGCTGACAAACAACTCTTCAAGTCGGTTGGCTTTGTTACGCATTGAGAGAACTTTAATGCCATGCTCTGTTAACTGACTGAATACCGAATTCAATCCTTGGCTCTTATCTAGTTCTATCTCTAAAGAGCCATCAACAATACTTTGTCGATTAACACCTTCAAGCTCAGGCACCTCGACTTCTGACTCAATATCCAAGATAAATGTCTCGACGCTTAGCTTACCTAGTAACGCCTTCATGGTGGTATTTTCAATCAGCTCACCACGATTAATAATGCCGATATTTCGACACAGCATCTCCGCTTCTTCTAGGTAGTGTGTCGTTAAAATAATCGTAATTCCTTGCTCTTGGTTGATCTCTTTCAGAAACCCCCACATTGAGCGGCGTAGTTCAATATCCACTCCAGCCGTTGGTTCATCTAAAATGAGTAATTGCGGCTCGTGCATCAAAGCTCTTGCGATCATTAAACGACGCTTCATCCCACCGGATAGGTTACGAGCACGCTCTTGGCGTTTTTCCCATAAATCCAATTTTTTCAGGTATTTTTCTGCTCTTTCTTTGGCTAATACTTTAGACACACCGTAATAGCCAGCTTGCTGCATCACAATTTGCTCAACGGTTTCAAACTGGTTGAAGTTGAACTCCTGTGGCACCAAGCCTAAATTCTGCTTGGCCAATTCGAGGTCGGTATCAATGTCATAACCGAAAACTTTCGTCGTTCCGGAGGTTTTATTCACTAAGGAGGAAATGATGCCAATCGTGGTCGATTTTCCTGCACCATTGGGACCCAGAAGCGCGTAGAAGTCACCCTTTTTCACTTGGAGACTTATACCTTTTAACGCCTCAAAGCCACCTGCATACGTCTTGCGCAATTGTTCAATTTCTAATGCGTACATAAGGTCTTGATTGCCGTTTGTTTGTGATTACTAATACCGACTCATATTTAGCAGCGGTTTACTACAAAATCGCCTTGGGTATCGTACTGGAGGTCCATCAGTTTATCGTTGAATAACGATGATTACAAATAAACCTTTCGATAATATTGGAAATATAACCCTTACCTCGTAAAGGTTATCTCTGAGTAAGACAAAATAGAGCATAAAAAAACGCAACAGGACACTGTTGCGTTTTTAACTGTCAGAATCATTACGCCGTTATGCGCTGATACTGGTCTGCCTCAACATGTGCCACCGCCGCATTCAATGCTTCGTAACGGAATTGGTACATATTTTCATCAGGCACAAGGTCAATCACATGGAATTTCTCTAGCTGTTCTCGTGTTCGCTCATTCGGGCATAATAAATACACGGCACAATTGGCATCGAGAGCATCCTTAATCGCATTCTCTAACGCCAAACCGACGGTTACATCAATCATTGGTACATCCGTAAGATCGAGAATCATCACTTCATAGTCCGAAATACTAGAGTGCTGACGTGAAATGGCTTTAGAAACACTAAAGATCATCGGACCGGAAAGATAAAAGAACAGCACTTTACCATTAGCACGATCCAACAAACCACGCTCGCTGTCAGTCAGCGGCACATCATCTTCATCCGCGTCGCTGATTGCTTTTACTTGTCGCGCCTGCTCTCGGCTCAAACGCTCGATGATGATAATGTTCGAGATAAAGACGCCTAAACCCACCGCAACGATAAGATCAACGAATACTGTAAGCAACATAACGCCATACATCACCGCCATTCCGGAAAAGCTTACCTTATGTGCCCTCTGAATAAAGCTCCAGTCTAGGATGTTAAAGCCAACATACACCGCAATGCCTGCTAACACAGCCATCGGGATTGGCTCTGTTAATCCGCCAGCAACCAGTACAACCAACGCCAACATTAGTGCACGAATCACACCAGATAATGGCGAACGAGCCCCAACTTGGATATTCGTTACCGTCCCCATGGTAGCCCCCGCCCCTGGCAGCGCACCAAACAAGCCTGAGATCATGTTAGCTAACCCTTGACCTCGCAGCTCTTTATCTGAGTCGTGTTCTTTACGAGTTAATGAGTCACCGATAACTGCCGTTAACAAAGTATCAATACAACCTAATGTGCCTAGCACTAATGCATCAATGACCATCTCGACAAACATATCTGTGTCAATATAAGGGGCGACGAGAGAAGGTAACCCAGCAGGAATTTCACCGATACGACGAATATCTTCTGTATCAAAGAGAATCACAGACAATAAAGTTACCGCGACCAATGCCACGAGCTGTGCAGGAACGTATTTACGATATTGCTTAGGGAAGAAAAAAAGAATCCCCAAAGTCAGTAGTCCCAAAAACAACTCACTGAATTTAAGGTTAGAAATGGTCTCAGGCAAAGCAGATAACGTTCCGAGTACTCCCCCTGAAGGCGCAGCATGTCCCATCAAAGGCGATAACTGCAGAATGATAAGAATCACACCAATGCCAGACATAAACCCGGAAATAACGCTATAAGGCATTAAGGTAACGTATTTACCCAGTTTTAACGTCCCCAATAGGATTTGGAACGCGCCAGCCATCATGACAACCGTGAAAGTCATAGCCATGCCCGTTTCTGGGTATTTCGCCATCATACTGGTTAATACTGCGGTCATGATTACCGTCATTGGCCCTGTCGGTTCTGATATTAACGTATTAGAACCACCAAATAACGAGGCAAACAAACCGACCATTATTGCCCCCCAAAGGCCGGCCTCAGCACCGGCTCCGGATGCAACACCAAACGCTAACGCCAGAGGGAGAGAGATAATCGCCGTGGTTACCCCGCCAAATACATCCCCTTTGAAATTGATATCTTCAAAACGACTACCGAACACTGCTGATTTTCCCTGCATTCAATTTTAAAAAGTAAAATATCACTACTTTAACGAGCTAGGCGAAAATTTAAACCATAAATAGATTAAGGCTAAATTCACACCACAAATAGTTTCACCAGATTTTACTTTTTTCTTAATGAAAACTAGTCAGATGAGTCCTATCTGACGAATATTTAACGAGATCGAAATTGTAACATTGTGTATAGTTACAACACTGATCGCTTGCATGTGCACACAAACAGCGGCAGCGATTTTGTCTTTTAAGGGAAGTAGTTTGCAAAATGCCGGAAATAAAACAGTTATTTGAAAACAATTCGAAATGGTCTCAAGAGATCAAATCTGATCGACCTGAATACTTCGCAAAACTCGCTGAGGGGCAAAAGCCTGATTTTCTTTGGATTGGCTGCTCTGATAGCCGCGTCCCTGCCGAGCGACTAACCGGACTATACTCAGGTGAACTCTTTGTTCATCGGAATGTTGCAAACCAAGTTATCCATACTGATCTCAACTGTCTATCCGTCGTCCAGTACGCCGTAGACGTTCTTAAGGTTAAACACATCATTGTCTGTGGACACTATGGATGTGGTGGCGTAAATGCAGCCATTGATAACCCTAAGCTAGGTCTTATTAATAATTGGCTGTTACATATCAGAGATATCTATTTCAAACACCGCACTTACCTAGATCAAATGCCGCAACAAGATCGAGCGGATAAACTAGGCGAGCTTAATGTTGCAGAGCAAGTGTACAACTTGGGTAACTCAACCATCCTGCAAAACGCTTGGGAGCGTGGACAAGATGTTGAAATTCATGGTGTGGTATACGGAATTGAAGATGGTCGCTTAGAGTACTTAGGCATTCGTTCTAACTCTAAGGAAACCGTAGAAGCGTCTTACCAGAAAGCTCTTTCGACGATTCTAAATACAGATAACAAGCTGCTTTGTCGCTAAGTCATATCTAAAAGTTGAACAAAAAACGCCCATCTTAGATGGGCGTTTTTTTTATATTTTTAATGCTGCTCTCAATGATTATTCTTGAGGTACAACTTTACCGATGTATGGTAAGTGGCGGTATTTCTGCGCGTAATCAATACCCACACCAACGACAAACTCATCTGGGATTTCGAAACCAATCCAATCCACAGGAACATTCACTTCACGACGAGATGGTTTATCTAGGAGCGTACAAATCGCGATAGACTTCGGCTCACGCAGTGATAAGATCTCACGGATTTTATTTAGTGTGTTACCTGTATCAATGATGTCTTCAACAAGCAAAATGTCTTTGCCTTTGATGTCATCATCCAAATCTTTCAAGATACGAACGTCACGTGAGCTTTCCATCGTATTGCCGTAGCTTGACGCAGTCATAAAATCAACTTGGTGAGTCAGTTCGATAGCACGTGCCAAGTCTGCCATAAATACAAATGAGCCTCGCAATAAGCCTACCAACACAAGATCTTCACTACCTTGATAACGCTCTGTAATTTGTTTGCCTAATTCACGAACTCGCTCCTGAACTTCTTGCTCAGAAATCATGACTTCTATTGTATGTTTCATACTGTGCTCAATCTAAATTTGTGGGTTGAGGTAAGTCGCACGCAAACGATCACCTAATCTTACGGCGTGTAGTGTATCACCACGTTCATTGGGTTGAAAGTCGCATCCTGTTGCCAACAAATCTTGGAAGAAGGTCTTAGTTTTATAAAGTTCATAGCTAAATTTATCAATAATAATGACATTACTGTATATAAATTGTTCTACAGATGTTGACCTTGTGCATATGCACCATTACACTCATCACTGCTTTAAGCAACTATTAAAATAATCAATTAGGGGGTTACCCCCAATATCAACTCAAATGGCAAGGAAAATGGATATGGACTCAATTGCAAAGAGACCTAGAACTAGGCTTTCTCCAATTAAGCGTAAGCAACAGTTAATGGAAATCGCATTGGAAGTATTTGCGCGCCGCGGCATCGGTCGTGGTGGTCACGCAGATATCGCAGAAATTGCTCAAGTTTCTGTAGCGACTGTTTTTAACTACTTCCCTACACGCGAAGACTTGGTGGATGAAGTTCTCAATCACGTCGTACGTCAGTTCTCAAACTTCCTATCGGATAACATAGACCTAGACTTACACGCACGTGAAAACATCGCCAATATTACTAATGCGATGATCGAGCTTGTCAGCCAAGACTGCCACTGGCTAAAAGTATGGTTCGAGTGGAGTGCTTCAACACGTGACGAAGTATGGCCATTGTTTGTTTCAACTAACCGCACTAACCAGCTGCTAGTACAAAACATGTTCATTAAAGCAATTGAACGCGGTGAGGTGTGTGACCAGCACGATTCAGAACACTTGGCAAACCTGTTCCACGGTATTTGTTACTCACTGTTTGTCCAAGCGAACCGCGCTAAAGGTGAAGCGGAACTGAAACATCTAGTGAATTCATACTTAGATATGCTTTGCATTTACAACCGTGAACACTAAAGCTTAACTCGTGATATATGTCAGCCCACCGTTTGGTGGGCTTTTTATTGTCTGCTGTCAGATCAGCACACATTTATATTTCTATATAACAAGCATAAAAAAACCGCTGCACTGCAGCGGCTTCTATCATTCAGTCAGAAAAAAACTTACTTCTTCTTAACTGCTTTTTTGTTTGGCAGGTCAGTGATTGAACCTTCAAATACTTCAGCAGCTAGACCTACAGACTCGTGTAGAGTTGGGTGAGCGTGGATAGTCAGAGCGATATCTTCTGCATCACAGCCCATCTCAATTGCAAGGCCAATTTCACCAAGTAGTTCACCACCGTTAGTACCAACGATAGCACCACCGATTACGCGGTGAGTTTCTTTGTCGAAGATTAGCTTAGTCATACCGTCTGCACAGTCAGATGCGATTGCACGACCTGATGCTGCCCATGGGAATGTTGCTACTTCGTACTTGATGCCTTCTTCTTTCGCTTCTTTTTCAGTCTTACCAACCCAAGCCACTTCTGGCTCAGTGTACGCAATTGAAGGGATAACTTTAGGGTCGAAGTAGTGCTTCTTACCAGAGATAACTTCAGCAGCTACGTGACCTTCATGCACACCTTTGTGAGCAAGCATTGGTTGACCAACGATATCACCGATCGCGAAGATGTGAGGAACGTTAGTACGCATTTGCTTATCAACGTTGATGAAGCCGCGCTCGTCAATTTCTAGACCCGCTTTTTCACCGTCGATTAGCTTACCATTTGGTACACGACCGATAGCAACTAGAACCGCATCGTAACGCTCAGCTTCAGCTGGCGCTTTCTTGCCTTCCATTGAAACGTAGATACCGTCTTCTTTTGCTTCAACTGCTGTTACTTTCGTTTCTAGCATTAGCTTGAACTTGTCTTTGATACGCTTAGTAAATACTTTCACGATATCTTTGTCTGCTGCAGGAATTACCTGGTCAAACATTTCAACAACTTCAACTTTAGAACCTAGAGAGTGGTAAACCGTACCCATTTCTAGACCGATGATACCACCGCCCATGATAAGCAGTTTTTCTGGCACTTCTTTTAGTTCAAGAGCGTCAGTAGAGTCCCAAATACGTGGGTCTTCATGCGGGATAAATGGCAGTTTGATTGGACGAGAACCAGCCGCAACGATTGCGTTGTCAAAGTTAACAACTGTTGGCTCACCTTCGCCTTCTACAAGGATAGAGTTAGGGCCAGTGAACTTACCGTAACCGTTAACTACTGTTACGTTACGCATCTTAGCCATACCGCTTAGGCCGCCAGTTAGTTGGTTAACAACTTTTTCTTTCCAGATGCGGATTTTGCTGATGTCTGTTTGAGGCTCACCGAACACAACGCCGTGGTCAGCCATCGCTTTCGCTTCTTCAATTACTTTAGAAACGTGAAGCAGTGCTTTAGATGGGATACAACCCACGTTCAGACATACACCGCCAAGCGTGCTGTAACGTTCAACTAGTACAGTTTCAAGACCTAAGTCCGCACAACGGAATGCAGCGGAGTAACCAGCAGGACCAGAACCAAGTACAACAACTTGGGCTTTAATTTCTTTGCTCATTTTGACCTCTTGTAGTCATTATCCCTAACAGGCTGAGTGGGTATCGATTTTTTATGTTTAAGAGAGATTTGTTTTAAACAGTTATTTTCAGACCGCTAACAGTTTACAGAGATGTTAATGGTGTGAAAAGTAAATCAATTTAGCCTGTGAGCTAGACAACAATTCGATTGTGAAAACCCTGAACGAAGCAAGGCTGATAACCAAATTGTCGGTAATTATGATTAGCAGAGGCGGCTAAGTTGCCGCCTCTCATTCATCTAATTTCTATTACAGAACTAGACGACGAATGTCAGATAGACATGAGTTTAGGTAAGTGATGAAGCGCGCACCTTCAGCACCATCGATCACACGGTGGTCGTATGATAGAGACAGTGGAAGTTGTAGACGCGGTTCGAACTCTTTACCGTTCCATACCGGTTTCATTTCTGACTTAGACACACCTAGGATACCAACTTCTGGTGCGTTTACGATTGGAGTAAACGCTGTACCGCCGATACCGCCTAGGCTAGAGATAGTGAAACAGCCACCTTGCATGTCAGCCGCAGTTAGCTTACCAGCACGTGCTTTCTTAGAAACCGCCATTAGCTCTTCAGATAGCTCGTAGATGCCTTTCTTGTTCACGTCTTTAAATACAGGAACAACTAGACCGTTTGGTGTATCTACCGCGATACCAACATTCACGTATTTCTTCAGAATTAGGCTCTCACCGTCTTCTGATAGAGAAGAGTTGAACGCTGGGAACGCTTCAAGCGCTTTAGCTACCGCTTTCATGATGAACACAAGTGGTGTGATCTTCATGCCAGTGTCTTTCTTCGCTTCAATCGCGTTTTGCTCTTTACGGAATGCTTCAAGAGCCGTGATGTCTGCGTTATCCCACTGTGTAACGTGCGGGATCATTACCCAGTTACGGTGTAGGTTTGCGCCAGAGATCTTCTTAATGCGAGATAGCGGTTGAACTTCTGTCTCACCAAACTTGCTGAAGTCCACTTTTGGCCATGGTAGTAGACCAAGAGCCGCGCCGTCGCCTTTGCCAGATGCTGCTGCACCTGCGCCAGACTCAAGACGCTTAAGTGCATCTTTCACGTAAGCTTGAACGTCTTCTTTTAGGATACGGCTCTTACGACCAGAACCTTTAACCTTAGAAAGATTAACGCCAAATTCACGCGCTAGACGACGAACAACTGGAGACGCGTGAGCGTACTCATCGTTTTCTTTGAAATCGCCAGTCGCTGCTGGAGCTGCTGCCGCTGGAGCTTCTGCTTTAGGAGCTGGAGCTGCAGGTGCTGCCGCTTGAGCTGGAGCTGCTGCAGGAGCAGGTGCTGCGCCCGCCACTTCGAATACCATGATTAGTGAGCCAGTAGACACTTTGTCGCCAGCTGCAATCTTGATTTCTTTAACTGTGCCAGCGAATGGTGCAGGAACTTCCATAGAAGCTTTGTCACCTTCAACAGTGATTAGAGATTGCTCTTCTTCCACTGTGTCGCCAACCGCAACCATGATCTCAGTAACTTCAACTTCGTCGCCGCCGATATCTGGAACGTTCACTTCTTTTGCCGCAGACGCTGCTGGAGCTGCTGCCGCAGGAGCTTCAGCTGCCGCTGGTGCTGCTGGAGCGCCTGAACCTGCTGTTTCGAATACCATGATAAGTGAGCCAGTCGATACTTTATCGCCTGCTGCAACTTTGATCTCTTTTAGAGTACCTGCGAATGGCGCTGGAACTTCCATAGAAGCTTTGTCGCCTTCAACAGTTAGAAGAGATTGCTCTTCTTCGATGCTGTCGCCAACGGCAACCATGATTTCGGTAACTTCTACTTCATCACCACCGATGTCTGGTACGTGAACTTCTTTTAGTTCTGCCGCTGCTGCTGGAGCTGGAGCTGCTGCTGGAGCTGCTTCTGCCGCAGGAGCAGGTGCAGCGTCAGCTGCACCCTCGGCTTCGAAAATCATGATTAGAGAACCAGTAGAAACCTTGTCGCCTTCTGCAACTTTGATTTCTTTAACGATACCCGCTTGAGAAGCAGGAACTTCCATAGAAGCTTTATCGCCTTCAACTGTGATCAGAGACTGCTCTTCTTCAACCTTGTCGCCAACGCTTACAAGAATCTCAGTAACTTCAACCTCATCCGCACCGATGTCTGGTACATTAATTTCGATTGCCATTTCTTATCTACCTTCTTAATTAAGCGTATAGCGGGTTTGTTTTCTCTGTGTCGATGTCGAATTTCTTAATTGCTTCTGCAACTACAGATTTCTCAACTTCGCCACGTTTCGCTAGTTCAGTTAGCGCTGCTACTACTACGTAACCTGCGTTCACTTCGAAGTGACGACGTAGGTTTTCACGGCTGTCTGAACGACCGAAGCCATCAGTACCAAGAACTTTGAAAGACTCAGCAGGAATGTATGCACGAACCTGCTCTGCGTAGTTCTTCATGTAGTCAGTTGCTGCGATAGCAGGTTCAGTACCCATTACTGTTTGGATGTAAGGTACTTTCGCTTCCGCTTCTGGGTGAAGCATGTTGAAACGCTCTGCATCTTGGCCATCGCGAGTTAGTTCGTTGAATGACGTTACAGAGTAAACATCAGAAGCAACACCGTAATCTTCGCTTAGGATTTGAGCTGCTTTACGTACTTCATTCATGATAGTACCAGAGCTCATTAGCTGAACTTTCGCTTTGTCGCCCGTGTAAGTTTCTAGCTTGTAGATACCTTTACGGATGCCTTCTTCAGCGCCTTCTGGCATTGCTGGCATTGCGTAGTTTTCGTTCATTAGCGTTAGGTAGTAGAACACGTTTTCTTGTTCTGGACCGTACATGCGACGGATACCGTCTTGCATGATTACTGCTACTTCGTACGCGAATGTTGGGTCGTAAGAAATACAGTTAGGAACCGTACCCGCCAAAATGTGCGAGTGGCCGTCTTCGTGCTGTAGACCTTCACCGTTCAACGTTGTACGACCCGCAGTTGCACCTAGTAGGAAACCACGTGCTTGTTGGTCACCAGCCATCCACGCCATGTCGCCAACACGTTGGAAGCCGAACATTGAGTAGTAGATGTAGAACGGGATCATTGGTAGGTCGTTTGTCGAGTATGAAGTCGCAGCAGCAACCCATGAAGACATAGCACCTAGCTCGTTGATACCTTCTTGTAGAACCTGACCTGAAGTCGCTTCTTTGTAGTAAGAAACAACGCCACGGTCTTCTGGTGTGTAAGTTTGACCGTGCGGGTTGTAGATACCGATTTGACGGAACAGACCTTCCATACCGAATGTACGTGCTTCGTCAGCAATGATAGGAACGATGTTCTTACCAATGTTCTTGTTCTTAAGTAGAACGTTTAGCGCACGTACGAATGCCATAGTAGAAGAGATATCACGCTTCTGTTCTTCTAGTAGTGGCTTGAATTCTTCTAGCTCAGGAACGATGAATTCTTGAGTGAATTTTGGTAGACGCTGTGGCGTGTAGCCGTGTAGCGCTTTACGACGAGCGTGTAGGTATTCGTACTCTTTTGAACCTTCTTCAAGTTTCAGGTACGGAAGTTCTTTCACTGCTTCGTCAGTTAGGATGTCTTGAAGACCTAGACGGTCACGTAGGTGTAGTACGTGAGTCATGTCCATCTTCTTAACTTGGTGCGCGATGTTCTTACCTTCAGCCGCTTCACCCATGCCGTAACCTTTAACAGTCTTAGCTAGGATTACTGTTGGACGACCTTTAGTTTCTGCCGCGTTTTTGTATGCCGCGTATAGCTTAGAAGACTCGTGACCACCACGCTTAAGTGCGAAGATTTCGTCATCAGTCATGTCAGCAACAAGTGCAGCTGTCTCTGGGTACTTACCAAAGAAGTGCTCACGTACGTACGCGCCATCTTTTGATTTGAATGTTTGGTAGTCGCCGTCGATCGTTTCATTCATAAGCTGTAGAAGCTTACCAGTCGTATCTTTAGCTAGTAGTGAATCCCAGTTGTTACCCCAGATTACCTTCACTACGTTCCAACCAGCACCTTTGAACAGACCTTCAAGTTCTTGAATGATCTTACCGTTACCCATTACAGGGCCATCTAGACGCTGTAGGTTACAGTTGATTAGGAAACATAGGTTGTCTAGTTTCTCACGCGCAGCGAAAGAGATAGCACCACGTGATTCTGGCTCATCCATCTCACCGTCACCTAGGAACGCGTAAACGCGCTGCTCTGAAGTATCTTTAAGACCACGGCCTTCTAGGTACTTAAGGAAACGAGCTTGGTAGATAGAAGCGATTGGACCTAGGCCCATCGATACTGTCGGGAACTGCCAGAATTCAGGCATCAGTTTAGGGTGCGGGTATGACGGAATACCTTTGCCGTCTACTTCTTGACGGAAGTTGTCTAGCTGCTCTTCAGTTAGACGACCTTCAACGAATGCACGTGAGTAGATACCTGGTGAAATGTGACCTTGGTAGTAAACTAGGTCGCCACCATCCTTCTCGTTTGGTGCACGGAAGAAGTGGTTGAAACATGTCTCGTAGAACGCAGCAGAAGACTGGAAAGACGCCATGTGGCCGCCTAGCTCTAGGTCTTTCTTAGATGCACGTAGAACGATCATGATAGCGTTCCAACGAATAATTGAGCGAATACGACGCTCAAGTGTTGTGTCACCTGGGTATGCTGGTTCTTGGTCTGCAGGAATCGTGTTGATGTAGTTAGTTGTGATACCTGTTGGCATATCAACACCGTCTAGACGTGCTTTGTCTAGAACTTGCTCTAATAGGAATTGAGCACGCTCTAGACCTTCTTCACGTACAACTGACTCAAGCGCTTGTAGCCATTCTTGAGTTTCCAGTGCATCTACGTCATGCTTCATATCAGACATGGCGATCTATCCTTCTGTTGGTTGGATCTACTTATTTAAGTAACGCTCTTACGAGTCATTACCCTGCTGAATTCGACGTAGAGAACGCTCTCGTCGAGACTCTTCTCGAGTCAAATCCAACAATGTTTCTTCGATGTAAGCCAAGTGCGAGTGGGACATTTCTCGCGCCTTTTCAGGCTGACCAGAAACAATCGCATCCACGATATTGGCTCGGTGTTTACTGACTTTCTCGACCGCTTCTGGGCGGCGACGTAGTAATTTAAAATTTTGTAGAATATTTTGCTCAAGCAAAGGTGCTAAGCTTCGAACAATGTGCAACAAAACCACGTTGTGCGCGGCCTCTGTCAAAGCGATCAAAAATTGCATTACTTCCGCAGATTCAGCTTCGATATCGTTGTTTGCTTGCTCTTGGCTAATGCGCTCAAGGCAACCTTGAATACGCGCAAAATCTTCTTCGGTACCACGTAAAGCTGCAAAGTAGGCTGAAATTCCTTCCATCGCATGACGAGACTCAAGCACATCAAGCTGGGTTTCAGAATGACTAGACAACAAATTCAACAAGGGATCTGAAAAGCTCTTCCAGATATTCTCACTTACGAATGTTCCGCCACCTTGGCGACGAGTCAACAAACGCTTCGCTTCCAAGCGTTGAATGGCTTCTCGGACTGAAGGACGAGACACATCGAACTGTTTTGCCAGTTCACGCTCTGGAGGCAGTTGTTGCCCCGGAGACAATGTTCCTTCCACTATCAACCTTTCTAACTCTTGTTCTATAACATCAGAGAGTTTTGGCTGACGAATCCTTTGATAAGCCATAATTTATTGTTCTTCTACTCTTGCAGGTAATTGGTAATACCAATTTTAAGTTGGTGCAGAAATTAACATAATTAAAACGCCACTGTCCAGCCGAAAATTGACCTAAATCATAGAACGAGCTTACTTCCAACACTCTGATAACAATCGACTGTTAAAACAGCAATAGAATTGGTATGACCAATTACATAAAGCATACAAATGGGAAGTCGACGTGCTAGCAGTTTTGGAAAAGAAATACAGAAAATGACAAAATTATCAGTCTATTTATTCACCAAAACGGCATGTGCGAGCGTAAAAATGTAGTTAACTTTTAACAATCATTAATATTTCTGGTATCAAAAAAAGGCATACCTGATCGTATGCCTTATTTATTTCGCTTTTTTGAATTTACACTTTCGCTACAAATCAACGCTGTATAAGCAGTCTATATTTCACCCAATCAAAGCTTAGACCAGGATCGCTTTTTCTCAAGGGCGCAATATATTGATGACCGGTAATTCGTGGCGGGGTGATTTGAGGATAAGACTGCATAATCACCTCAGTAATCTCTGCAAGTGATTGATATTGCGCTTCTGTGTAGGCAGTAAATTCTGTCCCTTCAAGCTCGATACCAATGGAATAGTCATTACAACGCTCCCTGCCCGCGAAACTGGATTGACCGGCATGCCATGCTCTATCAAGAAAAGAAACAAATTGAACAACCTCGCCGTTTCTTTTAATCAAGCAATGTGCAGAAACGCCCATTTTGTGAATAACTTCAAAAAATGGATGTTCATTTGGGTCTAGCTTGCCAGTGAAGAAGTCCTCTATATATGGTCCACCAAACTGCCCAGGAGGCAAACTGATGTTGTGTACCACCAGCAGAGAGATGTCGTTTATATCAGAGCGGGCATCAAAAAATGGTGACGGAACATGCTTTGCCTGTGTCAGCCAGCCATTCTCGATAATTGGGCGCATATCAACCTCTCTACTTTGCAAATTAACTGCTGAAATTATTGACACCGGAGAGTATCATTCGTTGCCATCTCCCTTTCAAGACAAGATTTGCGATGAAGAACACACACAACATTCAAGAACGCCTAGAATACCTTAAACAACAACTCCCTTTAGAGATCACTCGCTCTGTCGCTGATACCTTAAAAGAAGATCTAGGTGGCAGTGTCGATGTAGATAACGACATTACTGCATCTTTGATCCCTGCCGAGGCGGTTAATACCGCAACGATTATTACTCGTGAGCATGGTGTGTTCTGTGGTCAAGCATGGGCTGATGAAGTTTTTAAACAGCTCGGTGGCAAGGTCAGTATTGAATGGCACGTAAAGGACGGCGATAAAGTCGAGCCTAACCAAACCCTTTGCACGCTGACAGGCCCTGCTCGTGACTTGTTGACTGGTGAGCGTAACGCAATGAACTTCATCCAAACGCTGTCTGGCTGCGCAACAGTTACCGCAGAGTACGCTGAAAAAATCGCGCATACTGAGTGTCGTCTACTAGACACACGCAAAACCATTCCTGGTCTGCGTAGCGCACTAAAATACGCCGTGACCTGCGGTGGTGGCTTTAACCATCGCATCGGTGTGTTCGATGCTTACCTCATTAAAGAAAACCACATTATTGCTTGTGGTGGCATCACTCAAGCCATCCAAAAAGCGAAAGAGCTTAACCCGGGCAAGCCAGTAGAAGTAGAAACGGAAAGCTTAGAAGAGTTGAAACAAGCGATAGACGCCGGTGCCGACATCATCATGCTAGATAACTTCACGAAAGAAATGATGCGTGAAGCCGTAGCGATTAACGCAGGTCGTGCCGCTTTAGAGAACTCAGGGAACATTACGCTAGAGACCATCGCTGAATACGCAGAAACCGGTGTCGATTACATTTCGGTAGGCGCGTTGACTAAGCATCTAAAAGCGATGGATCTTTCGATGCGCTTCAAATAATAAAAGAAACACAATCTCAATTACTTTAACTAACTCAGTTAGTTGTGAGTGATTCATCATTAAAAAGGGCCAATTGGCCCTTTCTTTTTATCCACTCAAAAAATAGTACTACTCGCAAAACTCTGCATGCGATATGCAACTTTTCACCAAAGAGTTTTATCTCACTCGAGAGCCCATCCCTTCCCCATTTTCAACCCACCTTAACTCTCCATAATCTTTCGCTAATGCAAGAGCATTATTAATTTTTAAGAAAGGGTTAAAAATGAAAAACAGTAAACATAAAAAACAACAGGGTTTCACCCTGATTGAATTGATGATTGTGGTGGCGATTATCGGTATTTTGGCTGCATTTGCCGTGCCTGCCTACTCAGACTACACACAACGAACTCGTGTTGCGGGCGCAGCAGCAGGGATCAGTGGCTTTAAAACAGCCATTGCCATGTGTGCTCAAGAGCGTGGCCAGCTTAACGGTTGCAACAACGCCGCCAATGACATCCCAGCAGCAATTGCAGCAAATGACGCTGGTGCGACCATTGCTTATGTGGACCAATTAACTGTGAACGATGGCGTTATTGCCATGACCACTACAGGTGTTGATGGCGCAGGTACCGAGCTAACACTAACGTTAACACCGAATATTGGTAGCGGCGTTGTTCAGTGGACACTTGCTGGTACTGGTTGTACAACCCCTGGGCGCAGCATTGATTGTTCTGGTAACTAATGCTAACCAATCTCTCCACGGTTCTTCGCCAGGCCGGGTTACTAACATTTTCCCAAGAAGAATCGTTAATAGAGCAAGTCAAAGCTTCTGGCATTTCGATGCCGGAGGCTTTGCTCAGTTCAGGGTTATTTACATCACGCGAACTCACTGAACATTTAAATTCTATTTTTGGATTAAATCAGCCCGAGTTATCTCAGTACGAGTACGCTTCGCTTTGTCAGCAACTTGGCCTTAGGGAATTAATCACACGGCATAACGCACTCCCACTCCAGCGTGCGACTTCAACGTTATTACTCGCTGTTGCCGACCCCACGAACCAACAAGCAGAAGACGATTTTCGCTTTGCCACTGGTTTACAGATTGAAATAGTGTTGGCGGATTTTCGTCAGCTCAGCGCGGCAATTCGACGCTTATATGGTCGTTCATTGAGTCATGAGAAGTCCGGGTTAAAAGAGATCAACCAAGAAGAGTTAGCCAACCTGGTTGATGTGGGCGCAGATGAAATCGACAACATTGAAGACTTGAGCCAAGACGAGTCACCCGTCAGCCGTTACATAAACCAAATTCTGCTGGACGCTGTGCGCAAAGGCGCATCCGATATCCACTTTGAGCCTTATGAAAAGATGTACCGCGTGCGCCTACGCTGTGATGGCATCTTAATTGAAACACAGCAGCCACCAAGCCACTTAAGTCGCCGCTTATCCGCTCGTATCAAAATCCTCTCTAAGCTTGATATTGCAGAGCGACGTTTACCACAAGACGGGCGTATTAAGCTCAAGTTGAATCAAGACACCGCAATTGATATGCGTGTATCCACGCTACCTACTCTATTCGGAGAGAAAATTGTACTACGACTGCTCGACAGCAGCTCTGCGTCACTGGATATCGACAAGCTTGGTTATAGCGAACAACAAAAAAAATTGTACTTGGATGCGCTGCGTCGCCCACAAGGCATGATTCTGATGACAGGTCCAACCGGGAGCGGAAAAACCGTATCTCTGTACACTGGGCTGAGTATCCTCAATAAGCCAGAAATCAACATTTCCACGGCAGAAGACCCAGTAGAAATTAACTTATCGGGCATTAACCAAGTTCAAGTTCAGCCTAAGATTGGTTTTGGTTTTGCCGAAGCACTGCGTTCTTTCTTGCGTCAAGACCCCGATGTGGTAATGGTCGGTGAGATTCGTGACTTAGACACTGCAGAAATCGCCATCAAAGCCTCGCAAACTGGTCACTTAGTACTTTCAACCTTGCATACCAACTCTGCGGCTGAAACGGTTATTCGTTTATCAAACATGGGCGTAGAAAGCTTTAACTTGGCCTCATCCCTTAGTTTGATTATTGCCCAGCGCTTGGCCCGTAAACTGTGCTCGCACTGTAAACAATCACAAGAGCTTACCGTTCAGCTACAACACCTTGGAATTCAAGCAAGCGACAACATTTTTAAAGCCAATCCCGATGGATGTAATGAGTGTACCCATGGTTATTCCGGCCGAACGGGGATTTATGAAGTGATGCGCTTTGATGAATTTCTTTCCGAAGCGCTTATTAAAGGCGCCTCGGTACATGAACTAGAAAAACTCGCCATCGCAAATGGTATGAGCACGTTACAAATGTCGGGCATAGAAAAACTCAAACAAGGGATCACAAGTTTTAGTGAACTACAGCGCGTACTTTATTTTTAATCCTTTAATCAGCAGTCACCTCTATGAAAAGCACTACACCACAACTTAAAAACTTCCGCTGGAAAGGCATCAACAGTTCAGGCAAAAAGACGTCTGGACAAACCCTCGCGATGACAGAAATTGAAGTACGCGAACGTCTAAACGCACAGCATATCAAGATCAAGAAGTTAAAGAAAAGCAGTATCTCATTTCTCACTAAACTCAGCCATCGCGTGAAAGGCAGAGACATCACGGTGTTTACCCGTCAGATTTCGACGATGTTGATAACCGGTGTGCCCTTGGTTCAGGCTTTAAAATTGGTATCAGAGAATCACAAAAAAGCAGAGATGAAATCCATTTTGATGAGCGTGACACGCGCCGTTGAAGCAGGGACGCCCATGTCAAAAGCCATGCGCACTGCAAGTGAACACTTTGACCCACTCTATACCGATCTTATCGCCACAGGTGAGCAATCCGGTAACTTAGCAGAAGTGTTCGAGCGCTTAGCCACCTACCGAGAAAAAAATGAACAACTCCGTGCGAAAGTGATCAAAGCACTGATCTACCCAGCCATGGTAGTGCTAGTAGCGTTAGGCGTGTCGTTTATCATGCTCACCAAAGTCATTCCCGAGTTTGAAAAAATGTTTGTTGGTTTTGGTGCTGACTTACCGTGGTTTACCAGGCAAGTATTAGATCTTTCCGCCTGGACACAAAACTGGAGTCCGTTTATCGCACTAGGCTCCATTAGTTTATTCATTTCGGCGAGAATCCTCTCTAAGCGTTCAGATTCTTTTCGCTTAATGCTCAACCGCTCTGTGCTTAAATTTCCTGTCCTGGGCCCTGTATTATCAAAAGCCGCTATCGCCAAATTTAGTCGAACACTCGCCACAAGCTTTACAGCGGGTATTCCAATTCTAACCAGTTTAAAAACCACATCAAAAACCTCAGGAAACTTACACTATCAACTCGCCATAGAAGAAGTTTACCGTGATACCGCCGCAGGTATGCCAATGTATGTTGCCATGCGTAACTGTAATGTGTTCCCTGAATTAGTGTTACAAATGGTCATGATCGGTGAAGAGTCTGGTCGACTTGACGATATGCTCAATAAAGTTGCAACGATCTACGAGTTTGAAGTCGACAACACCGTCGACAACCTTAGTAAAATTCTAGAGCCACTAATTATCGTATTTTTAGGTATCGTTGTTGGCGGATTAGTGACAGCAATGTACTTGCCAATCTTTAACTTAATGAGTGTATTGGGCTAGAATGAGCTGTTAACTCCTTTAAAACAGCATCTTGCTGATTTCACTCATCGCTCAAGAGACAAATATGGAAGTATTCCAGTACTACCCTTGGCTATTCGTTGTGTTTGCCACCATCTTCGGTCTGATCGTGGGTAGCTTCCTCAATGTGGTTATTTATCGACTACCTAAAATCATGGAACTAGAATGGCGACGCGAATGTGCCGAGTCATTTCCTGAATACAAAATAGAACCTCCTAAAGAAGTGCTGACCTTGAGCGTCCCACGCTCCTCCTGTCAGAAGTGCGCAACGCCGATACGTATTCGAGACAACATCCCTGTGATTAGTTGGCTGCTTTTAAAAGGCAAATGCCACAACTGTCAGACAGCCATTAGCGCACGCTATCCACTGATTGAACTGCTCACTGCGTTCTGCTCAGGCTTTGTCGCTTACCACTTTGGTTTTAGTTACTTTACCGTTGCCCTACTCTTTTTCACTTTTATCTTAATCGCCGCAACATTTATCGATCTCGATACTATGTTGTTACCTGACCAATTAACATTACCATTAACTTGGGCTGGCATTGTCTTAGCATTAGTCGAAATAAGTCCTGTTACTCTACAAGATTCTGTCATTGGTGCTATTGCTGGTTACCTATGTCTCTGGTCCGTTTACTGGGGCTTTAAGCTACTTACTGGTAAAGAAGGAATGGGGTATGGTGATTTTAAACTACTGGCGGCACTAGGAGCTTGGCTAGGTTGGCAGTCACTGCCGATGATCATTCTACTTTCTTCTGTGGTTGGCATCGTATTTGGCATCATTCAACTACGCTTGCAAAAGCAGGGAATTGAAAAAGCTTTCCCTTTCGGTCCTTACTTAGCAATTGCTAGTTGGATAAGCTTAATTTGGGGCGACCAGATTTTAAACTGGTACTTTACTTCAGTTCTAGGAGTGTAAATGGCTTTGGTTATTGGTTTAACAGGTGGTATCGCTAGTGGAAAAACAACCGTCGCGAATCTGTTCAAACAACAATTTAAAATCGATATCGTCGATGCCGACATTGTAGCAAGAGAAGTTGTCGAGCCAGGTACTCCCGGCCTAAACGCGATTATTGAACACTTTGGTCACGATATCGTTCGTGAAGACCAAACTTTAGATCGCGCAAAGCTGAGAGAAAAAATCTTTTCGAATTCAGATGAAAAAGCATGGCTCAACGCACTGTTGCACCCGATAATTCGTGAAAAGATGATCGAAGATTTGCAGCAAGTCACTTCAGAGTATGCGTTACTTGTGGTGCCGTTGCTCGTAGAAAACAGGCTAGATAGTTTGTGTGATCGCGTTCTTGTCGTCGATGTAGAACCGAATACACAGATATCTCGCACGATGAAACGAGACAATGTGAGTGAAGATCAAGTTCGCGCCATCCTTGCCTCTCAAGCATCAAGAGAGCAAAGGCTCGCGCTTGCAGACGATGTGGTTAAGAATAATCCAAGTGACCCTGATCTTTTGCTTCAAATCACAGATTTGCACGAAAAGTACCTAGCCATGTGTAAGAAAAATCTGCGAAAATAGGAACGAAACTCACAAAGGCTTATGTCGATGACCACGCACAAATTTGAACATCCGTTAAATGAGAAAACTCGTATTTATCTAAGAGTGGAGTCTCTGCTGCGTCAGGCTCACTTGGCCTCTGGGTTTAGCGAAAATCATCAGTATCAACTGTTTTTCCGTGCGTTATTCGATATGGTTGAGATCTTCGAACAAATCCAACTGAAAAGTGAACTGGCTAAAGATCTTGAGAAGCAACGGCTGTCGTACCGCCATTGGCTAAATATTGATGGTGTCGATCAAGACGCATTAAATACCTTGCTACAAGAGATAGATGTCGTTCATAGCCAACTAATGGGTGCTGAACGTTTTGGCCAAGCATTAAAAGAAGATCGCTTCTTAAGCTCTATCCGCCAACGCTTTAATCTACCGGGTGGTTCATGCTGTTTTGATTTGCCAGCGTTACATTACTGGCTTCACCTACCCATTGAACGTAAAAAGCATGATGCGCAGCAGTGGCAAGCAAGCTTAAAGCCCTTATCTGATGCGCTTTCGTTATGGTTAAAGCTCACTAGAGAGACCGGACATTTCAAAGCTCAAATCGGTCGTGCAGGTTTCTTCCAAAGTGACGCTGATGAAGCCAACATTCTAAGACTTCACATCCCAATGGAATATGGCGTGTATCCTATGATTTCAGGCCATAAAAACCGCTTTGCGATCAAGTTCATGTCGTTTGAAAACGGTCAAGCGTGCACACAAGATATTGAATTTGAACTTGCTGTGTGCAGCTAAGACGACACTACGCCTCGCCTCCATAATCTAAAATTCAACGCTTTATTGCGCTTATATTTGATAAAATTTCGTAGCAGCAATAGCGCGTTGAATAAGCCATCTTTAATTCGTTTAGGTATACTACCCTTTAACACCAATTAGTAATGGGACGCTCAACTATGTCTAAAGTTACCATCGTTCAATGTCCACAATGTGGCGCCGACGTAGAATGGGGAGAACAAAGTCCTCATCGCCCTTTCTGCAGTAAACAATGCCAAATGATTGATTTTGGTGAATGGGCAGATGAAGAAAACACCATCCCAGGCGCACCCGATATGTCCGATAGTGATGGCTGGTCTGAAGACCAGTATTAAATTGAGACCTAGGGTAAAGGAATACCCTAGGTTCCTTCTTGGGGAATCTGAATCACGCTCCTTCGTCGCTGTCCAGAATGACGAATTTCAACCGCGGTACCCTGTAATCTTTGGCTATCAATTCCCGTCATTCCGAGGAGCCATAGCGACATCAGGAATCTATTCACAGCAAGGCAGAGGCGTGGAGTGTACATCAGTGCATGAGCATCGACAGTTCAGGTCGGGTGAAAAGAAACGAGCAAGCTAATTACACAAATAAAAAAACGGAGCCCTAAAAGGACTCCGTTTAAGATGAGAACGCTAGTTATAGCATTACTTCTTAGCAAGTTTCTCTTTGATACGAGCAGACTTACCAGAACGCTCACGTAGGTAGTACAACTTGGCACGACGTACTGCACCACGGCGTTTAACTTCGATGCTATCAACGATTGGAGAGTGTGTTTGGAACGTACGCTCAACACCTTCACCGTTAGAGATCTTACGTACAGTGAAAGCAGAGTGTAGACCACGGTTACGGATTGCGATTACAACGCCTTCGAAAGCCTGTAGACGCTCACGGTCACCTTCTTTTACCTTAACTTGAACTACAACAGTGTCACCTGGTGCAAATTTAGGTAGGTCTGATTTCATTTGCTCTTCTTCAAGAGCTTTGATGATGTTACTCATTTTTTAAATTCCTAGAATAAACTGATACTAAATAAATTAGGTTACTTTGCGTTATGTTCTTTAATGGCTTTATGCTCATTAACAAACTCAGCAAGTAATTGTTCCTGTTCGTCAGTCAGAGCTAGGTTTTCCAGGAGCTCTGGTCTTCTTAGCCAAGTACGGCCCAACGACTGCTTGAGTCGCCATTGACGAATGTCCTTGTGATTGCCTGACATCAGTACAGCTGGTACCTCTTTGTCATCCAATACTTCTGGACGCGTATAGTGAGGGCAATCTAACAAGCCATTTGCAAAAGAGTCTTCTTCTGCTGACGCGAAATCCCCTAGTACACCCGGAACAAACCGAGAGACAGAGTCGATTAACGTCATGGCTGGTATCTCACCACCCGTCATCACAAAATCACCAATCGACCATTCTTCGTCGACTTCAGATTGAATGATGCGCTCATCTACCCCTTCATAACGACCACAAATCAGAAGCAAGTTCTCATTCGTTGCCAGTTCTTCCACTCCTTTCTGGTCGAGCTTGCGACCTTGAGGAGAAAGGTAGATGACTTTCGTCTTGCCCGGTGAGGCTGCTTTCGCGGTATGAATGGCATCGCGCAAAGGCTGAACCATCATTAACATACCAGGGCCACCACCGTAAGGTCGGTCATCGACTGTGCGATGTTTGTCGTGAGTGAAATCTCTAGGATTCCAAGTCTCAATCGACAAAAGACCTTTTTTAACCGCTTGACCTGTTACTCCAAAATCAGTAACAGAACGGAACATTTCTGGAAAAAGGCTAATAACGCCAACCCACATGTTTATCTCGCTCTGTAATTTTGGAGATTAGAATCCAGGATCCCAGTCAACTTCGATCCGTTGAGCTTCGCGATCAACATTAATGATCACTTGCTCTTCAAGGAACGGGATTAATCGTTCCTTCTGCCCGAAAGCATCTTTAAGATTTGCTTTAACAACCAGAACATCGTTTGAGCCAGTTTCTAGCATGTCAGTAACGACACCTAGATCGTAACCTTTAGTAGTTACAACTTGCATCCCAAACAATTCGCGCCAGTAGAACTCATCTTCTGACAATTCAGGAAGTACCGCAGGGTCAATAGCAATTTCAAAGTTCGTCATTAGATGCGCGTCTTCACGAACATCCATGCCTTCCAGCTTAGCCACCATACCTTTGTTATGGCGCTTCCAGCTTTCTACTTTGTACTCAACCCACTTACCCTTTTGGTTAATGTACCAAGGGCTGTAATCGAAAATGCTTTCAGCATTGTCTGTGTAGGAAAAAACTTTAAGCCAACCACGAATGCCGTAAGTAGCACCAAACTTGCCTACAACAATCTTTTCGTTGCTCATTGTTTCTTTACCTTTCATCGACATAAACTAGTTTCTACTTTTCAAGTAAAAAATTAAGCCGCTTTTTGAGCGTCTTTAACTAGCTTAGCAACACGGTCAGATACTGACGCGCCTTGACCAACCCAGTGGTTAACGCGGTCTAGGTCTAGACGTAGACCTTCTTCTTGACCTTTAGCAGTTGGGTTGAAGAAACCAACTTTCTCGATGAAACGGCCAGTTGCAGCGTTGCGGCTGTCCGCTACTACGATTTGATAAAATGGACGCTTTTTAGCGCCGTGACGTGCCAAACGAATGGTTACCATGTCGTCCTCTTTGCTTTCTCAAAAATAAAATTAACCCCAAAAACCATTCAAGAAATTAAACAGTTTGGGGTCTCGTGCCAAAATAAAGCTCCGGAATTTTACTCTTCTCCCGGAGCAATGCAAGGAGTTTAGTTACTTTTTCACCAACATAAATTGAATTTAAAGTTTGTGACGTACCTAACACCCTGAATCTATGCGTGATCGATTAATTAACGACCAAATGGGTTGAAGCCACCGCCACCACCCATGCCGCCCATCATGCCTTGCATGTTGCGCATCATGCCTTTCATGCCACCTTTTTGCATCTTTTTCATCATTTTCTGCATTTGGGTGAACTGTTTTAGTAAGCGGTTTACATCTTGAACCTGCACACCAGAACCAGCCGCGATACGCTTCTTGCGCGAGCCCTTGATAATTTCTGGGCGTTGACGTTCTTTCATTGTCATGGAGCTGATGATCGCTTCCATCTGTTTGAACATCTTGTCATCGACTTTATCTTTCACATTGTCTGGTAGCTGGGACATTCCTGGAAGCTTATCCATCATCCCCATCATGCCGCCCATGTTTTGCATCTGGCCTAGCTGTTCACGGAAATCTTCAAGGTCGAAACCTTTCTTCTCTTTGAACTTCTTCGCTAACTTTTCTGCCTTTTCTTGGTCAACGTTGCGTTGTAGGTCTTCAATCAAAGACAGAACGTCACCCATGCCAAGAATACGTGAAGCAACACGATCTGGGTGGAACGGTTCTAGCGCGTCAGTTTTTTCACCAACACCCAAGAATTTGATTGGTTTGCCCGTGACATGGCGTACTGAAAGTGCCGCACCACCACGAGCATCACCATCAACCTTAGTTAGAACTACACCGGTAAGAGGTAGCGCATCGCCAAAGGCTTTTGCTGTATTTGCTGCGTCTTGACCCGTCATGGCGTCAACAACAAATAGCGTTTCTACTGGGTTGATAACTGCGTGAAGATCTTTGATCTCCCCCATCATCTCTTCATCAATTGCCAAACGACCTGCGGTATCGACAATAAGTACGTCGTAGAATTTTTTCTTCGCATGGTCAATCGCTGCATTGGCGATATCAATAGGCTTTTGGTCTGGTGATGATGGGAAGAAGTCAACACCGATGTCTGATGCCAGTGTTTCAAGCTGCTTGATTGCCGCAGGACGGTAAACGTCGGCAGACACAACCAAAACTTTCTTCTTGTCACGTTCTTTTAGAAGCTTAGATAACTTACCTACCGATGTGGTTTTACCCGCACCTTGTAGACCTGCCATAAGAAGCACAGCAGGTGGTTGAGCAGCAAGGTTTAGCGCCTCATTCGACTCACCCATTACGGCTTCAAGTTCTGTTTGAACGATCTTGATAAATTCCTGACCTGGAGTCAGAGATTTAGAAACTTCTACGCCCACCGCTTTTTCTTTAACGCGGTTCACAAATTCACGAACGACCGGAAGCGCAACGTCAGCTTCAAGTAGAGCCATTCGGACTTCACG
Source organism: Vibrio sp. Y58_MX_L22 (assembly GCF_024181865.1). Classification (NCBI taxonomy): domain Bacteria; kingdom Pseudomonadati; phylum Pseudomonadota; class Gammaproteobacteria; order Vibrionales; family Vibrionaceae; genus Vibrio; species Vibrio sp. Y58_MX_L22. The sequence continues at coordinate 74,552 of NZ_JAMZAN010000005.1, read as the reverse complement.
TAGGGTTTCTTTAATGTTGTCTTCGGTCAGACGACCTTTACCACTGATATTTTTCAGCGTTTTGGATAATCGATCCGTTAAATTCTCAAACATCTTTGTCTCTTCGCTAAAATGGCGATTAATTAGTGTGAGTATACATTAGCCAAGGTCTGAGTCATACCCGTACCGCTGTCCTATTCTTGTCTCTATTTATATATGGTGCGGTAACTTATTAATTTCAATATCTCATCTCTCACGATTGATGTCGGATATAACGTAGCCCCAAAGTGTAATGCAAGGTATAATTTCTCCATCGTGCACAATAATATTTAGGATTCATGGATAGCTTAATAGCCATCGCGGCCGCCATACTTTATGTCTTGGCGATTGCGACCATCATACCCGGACTCTCACAACAGTCAGGAATCAAAGCAAAAACAGTGTTTGCTAGTGCTGCCTGTGCGCTTGTTTTTCATGCGTGGATTTTGAGTGATCTGATCTTTGATGGTTCAGGTCAAAACCTGAGTATTCTCAACGTGGCTTCTTTGATCAGTTTTATTATTTCTCTGGTCATGAGCCTTGCTATGTTGAAAAACCGACTGTGGTTTTTATTGCCTGTCGTTTATAGCTTTGCTGCCATCAATTTATCTGCTGCCACATTTTTGCCAAGCACGTTTATAAAGCACCTAGAGAATGACCCTAAGCTACTCATTCATATTTCATTTGCGCTCTTCTCATACGCGACTTTAACTATCGGGGCACTCTATGCGCTTCAGTTGGCTTGGCTGGATCACAAACTGAAAGCAAAAAAATCTTTGGCGATTAACCCAAACCTGCCGCCTCTATTAATGGTGGAGCGTCAACTCTTCAAAATTATTTTGATCGGTAACTTATTGTTAACTGCCACGCTCATTACTGGCTTTGTCTTTGTGCAGGATATGTTTGCCCAAGGTAAGGCACATAAGGGCATTCTTTCTTTCATCGCTTGGGTGGTGTACTCAATACTACTTTGGGGTCACTATCAAAAAGGCTGGCGTGGTAGAAAAGTCACATGGTTCGCTGTTGCAGGAGCAACACTGTTGACTCTGGCATATTTTGGCAGTCGCTTTGTAAAAGAAATCATCTTGAATTAAGGAGCTCTAGGGCTCCTATCCTTTATATTTTAGACTAGATAAAATACAGTACGCCTTAACTCTTTGACTTAACGGACTTACTCAACCGTTATATAACCCAATACTTACAAGGAACAGCAACGTTTTGGACGACATCTCTACGGGTATCTTGTTTGCGCTACTCGCGTGTCTTATCGTCATATCAGGTTACTTTTCCGGTTCAGAAACAGGGATGATGTCTCTGAATCGTTATCGCTTAAAACACTTAGCCAAAAACGGGCATAAGGGTGCTAAGCGAGTCGAAAGACTATTAGACCGTCCAGATCGTTTGATTGGTCTTATTCTTATCGGCAACAACCTCGTTAATATTCTCGCGTCTGCTATCGCGACCATTATTGGTATGCGTTTGTATGGTGATTTAGGTGTCGCTATCGCAACCGGTGCACTAACTATGGTTGTACTGGTTTTTGCCGAGGTTACCCCTAAAACAATTGCAGCGCTTTACCCTGAACGCGTGTCCTACGCGAGCAGTATATTATTGACCATACTGATGAAGTTACTGTCGCCTTTAGTGATGCTTGTTAACTTTATTACGAATGGCTTTATCCGCTTACTTGGCGTAAGAGCGGATCACTCAGCAGAAGATCATCTTAGCTCCGATGAGCTGCGTACGGTGGTAAATGAAGCTGGCGGTTTGATTCCTCGCCGACACCAAGACATGCTGGTGTCGATTTTGGATCTTGAGCACGTCACCGTGAACGACATTATGGTCCCACGCAATGAAATTACTGGTATCGATATTAACGACGACTGGAAATCCATTGTTCGTCAGCTAACCCACTCGCCACATGGACGCATAGTTTTCTATCGTGACCAAATTGATGAAGTGGTTGGCATGCTGCGCTTGCGCGAGGCTTATCGTCTGATGTTGGAAAAGAACGAATTCAACAAAGAAACGCTATTACGTGCTGCTGATGAGGTCTATTACATCCCAGAAGGCACACCACTGAACGTGCAAATGTTGAAATTCCAACGTAACAAGCAACGTATCGGTCTGATCGTGGATGAGTACGGTGATATCATCGGTCTAATCACTCTTGAAGATATTCTGGAAGAGATCATTGGTGAGTTCACGACGTCCATTTCTCCAAGCCTCTCTGATGAAATCAGTCCTCAAGGTGACGGAAGCTTTCTTATTGAAGGCAGCACCAATATCCGAGATATCAACAAAGGCCTGAAATGGGATTTACCAACGGATGGCCCGAGAACGCTAAACGGGCTCATTTTAGAACACTTGGAAGATATTCCTGAGAGCCATCTAAGTGTGAGAGTAGCGGGTCACCCAATGGAACTTGTTGAGATTGAAGAGAACCGAATCAAGCTCGTTCGTGTTTATCCGAAGAAGAAAAAATCGACATCCAAATAACCAAAAGAAAAGCCTGACTCATGTCAGGCTTTTTACTTATTGGGGCAATATGCTTCTTAATGAGCACCTAGTCGATGCGCAACTCTTTTAACATCGACTCAGGCAAAGCAAGTTCATCATTTTTGTTCACCGAAACACCAGCATCCAAAATGTTCTTTGCGATCTGTTGTGCTTCTTTTAAAGAGTGCATTGCTGCCGTGCCGCATTGGTATTCGTTAAGTTCAGGGATCTTATTCTGACTTTCTACCTTCAGCACATCTTCCATTGCTGCAATCCAAGCATCTGCGACTTGCTGCTCTGATGGTGTGCCAATCAGGCTCATGTAAAAACCTGTGCGGCAACCCATAGGCGAAATATCGATGATCTCAACAGAATCACCGTTTAGGTGATTACGCATAAAGCCTGCATAAAGGTGCTCTAGGGTGTGAATACCTTTTTCAGAAAGAATGTCTTTGTTTGGCGCAGTAAAGCGTAAGTCGAAAACAGTAATCGTATCCCCTTTTGGGGTCTGCATGGTTTTCGCCACTCGTACAGCGGGTGCGTTCATACGAGTGTGGTCCACGGTAAAACTATCGAGTAAAGGCATTACATCTCTCCTGATTGTAACTCCAGTACCTTTCGGTAATGGATAAATGTCATTCATCCCTACATCACATGAACTGACTGTGGGCTAAAAGAACCAGCTGCTGTTGTCTTCTAATTCCTGACGACATTGCTTCAGCTGCCAGCCATAAGTTTTCGCTGTTTGTTCAACACGTCGAGCGACTTTGATTAAACTAGGCTTTCGATTATAAGTACCTCGCTTATACCCACCTCGCCCTTCATGATAAGCCAGATACTGGTTATAGGGATCCCATAATGAAATCCCTAGCTGACGCCGTGTTTCATGAGTATACCAACCGACAAACATCATAGAATCATCGAAGTTGGTACGAGAGCCACCCTGACCTGTGGCATCTTGGAAGTCTTCCCAAGCAGGGTCTTGAGCTTGAGCGTAACCATACGCACTGCTGACTCGTCCCCAAGGAATAAACCCTAGCAAATAATCTTTAGGTGGTTTTGCATCGTGCCGAAAGCTGCTTTCTTGTTTAATGATGGCCATAGCGACATGAATAGGGGTCCCCCATTCATCTTCCATATCTTTGGCATCATCGTACCAACCGGATTTCTCTCGGAATATCTCGCATAAATTATTCTGCTGCTTTGGCGGTGCCGTAGCACAACCTGCAAGTAACACGCTTCCAAATACCGCTACTACTGACGACTTAATGTTCAACCGCACCAATCCTTAGTTAGTCATTACTGCTTCAGGTAAGCAAAGTAATCTTCCAAAAAATCATCAAAAGAAAGCGTATCACTCTGCTCTGCTTGCTTTTGTTTTTCCACGGACGACGCTACTTCCGTTTCCATCGTATCTTGTGAATAGTACTGATAACCGTGAGCTAGGTTTTCATCACGGTACTTCATACCAAGAGTACAACCAACTTTACCTAGCCCACCCAGCTCTTTCGTTAGCTCTAATAGTTGACCAGAGATCGTTAGTTCTGGGTTATCAATCCATGTCTCGAGTTGATTACACACATCTTGGTATGCACTGCCACCAGCGGTCATATCCATTTGCTGTGCTATTTGACGTAACTCGACGAAAACTCGGTGTGCCCAATCTTGTAGAGATAGACGTTCACCTTGACAACCAATTTGCAGCATTAGACCTTTTTCACGGCCAGAAACAATGACTTTATTCCAGTTATCGCGCCAACACTCTAATTCACAGTTATCCATAGGGTCTGAGTCTGACAAGGCCGCCCAGGTAAGGAAGAGATCCAAGAATCGTACTTGATCTTCATTTAAGCCCACTGCGCTGAATGGGTTAACATCTAGAGAACGAACTTCAATGTATTCGACACCACCGCGTCGTAACGCATCTGAAGGCTTCTCACCACTTTTCGATACACGTTTTGGACGAATCGGAGCGTACAGTTCATTCTCAATTTGTAAGATATTGGAATTAAGCTGGCGGTATTCACCATCCACTTTTACCCCAATTTTCGCAAACTCTTCTGATGGGTGGCGAATCGCATCACTCAAACCATCGAGGTATTGGTCAATGCTGTTAAAACCAATTTTCAGCACACTTTGAGCACTATTGGTATAGCCAAGATCGCTCAAACGCAAAGACGTCGACTTCGGCAAATATAATGTCCCGCCAATCTTCTCGAATGGCAGATCGGTTTCACGACCTTGAATAAAAGAGCCACATAACGCTGGTGATGCACCAAAGAAGTAGGGAATCATCCAGCCAAAGCGGTAGTAATTACGGATCAACGCAAAGTACGCATCAGACTTAGCATCTTGGCGGGCTTGTTCATCTTGCTCGCCATAGAGCGCATCCCAAAATGTTTCAGGAAACGAGAAGTTAAAATGGACACCTGAAATAATTTGCATCAGGCTGCCATAGCGACGCTTTAGACCTTCTCGGTACAGCGTTTTCATTTTCGCTGCATTCGAAGAGCCATACTGGGCTAACTGAATATCATCCTCTGAGCCTACGTAGCAAGGCATTGATAGTGGCCACATTTTCTCTTCACCCATTTTGGTTTGAGTGAAATGATGGATATCTTTCAGCTGTGCCATCAGTTCTGGAATTTCATGTGACACAGGCGTAATGAACTCTAACAATGATTCCGAAAAATCCGTTGTGATCCATTGATTTGTGAACGCAGAGCCTAACCCTTCAGGATGAGGAGTTGTAGCTAGATGTCCATCCTGACGATAGCGCAAAGTTTCTCGCTCAACACCGCGTCCAAACTGCTTAAATACTTCGGGGTTTGATGCAACTTTTTTTAGTCGCGCAGCAAAATCAGTCAAAATGAGGTTCGCTTATATTGGGAGCAGGACACTTGTTACATAACACAAGTGTAAGCTAAGTTATTGATAGTTAATGCATCTAGATAAATAACCCACGAAAAGTTGCTTATCTAGATGAATAGCGGAGAAACGTTTCTCCGCTATTAAATGTGTACTCTATCGAATGATTTCAAGCTCTTCTACGTCTTTCCCCAACTTTTCTAATTGAGGACGCAACGATTTAGCATCACCAACGACGATAATTTGATAGTCATTTGGATCAAACCATTTCTGAGCCAGCGCATTCAACGTCTGCTTATCGACTTTTTCTACGATAGCGTTTCTTTGCTGCAAGTAATCATGATCGAGGTTGTACTTAAGAATATCACTGATGAGCTCCGCTTTTTGTGTTGGCGTTTCATATTTCAGTGCATCTTTTTGACCGACCGCTTGACGCATAAATTTCATCTCTTCATCAGTAATACCTGACTGCGAGTATTCATTTAGCTCATTTTCCATCTCAATGATCGAAGCAACCGTTGCATCCGCTCGTACTTGCGCGGTGAAAACCACCGAGCCTGTTTCTGGATTACCAGAGAAATATCCGTAAGCACCGTATGTGTAACCCTTGTCTTCACGTAGATTTTGGTTAATGCGGCTATTGAAGTTCCCAGCTAAGTTGAAGTTTGCCAGTTGGCTTAGGTAAAAATCGCCCGTTGCGTCGTAAGGCATACCTTGACGAACCATCATGACCACACTTTGCGGCGCTCCTGGTTTATCAACAAGATGGATCTTTTGCTCACCTAATGCAGCAATGCTTTGCGGTGCATACAATGGCGCAGCTTCATCTTGCCAGTTTTTCCAGAACGTCAGTTGCTGCTCAATTTCCTGTTGATCAATGTCACCAACAACGACGATTTGCGCACTTTGTGGCGTGTAATGCTTCGAGTAGAATTCACGGACATCATCCAACGTTAATGCACTGACACCTGCTTGCGTGCCGTCTTTTGGTCGAGCAAAAACCGAATCCCCATAGAGCACCTGGCGACTCGCTTGTGACGCCATCCAACTTGGATTTTGGTGCTCATATACCAGGCCTTCTAGCGCTTGCATTTTTACACGCTCGAAATCATCTTGATTAAATGCAGGAGACAGCAACATCTCTTCGACAATTTTTAACGTCGGCTCTAAGTTCTTTTCTAGAGCAGAAACACTGATGTTTGTTGTATAACCTGTGGCATTAACAGAGATAACACTACCCAGTTTATCAAGCTCAGCTTGAATCTCTTCGACACTGCGTTTCGTTGTACCTTCTTGCAACATCGCAGCGGTCAATTGGGCAAGACCTTCTTTACCCTTTTCAACAAAACGTGTCCCTGCAGGTAGACTAAATTGCATCATCACCGTCGGCGTTTCATCGCTAACTGCACCAAGCAGCTCTGAGCCATTCTTGAAATGTAACTCGTACAGCTCTGGCATCGTCGCTTTCACTGGTTCTCCTACTGGCGGTTGCACTGAGCGATCGAAGTTATCGGTCGCACGACGATACGCCAATTGGTCATCGGAAATCTTCTCATATTCTGGCAGCGTACGCTTTGGCGTCACAAAGGTCGCAGGTTTTACGACAAGGTCTGTTTTTCCTTTTGGGACCACGCTTAGGGTCACTTTGTTCTTACCTTGAATAAAGTCCGTATACGCTTTTTCTACCGAAGTCGGCGTAACTGCACGGATTTGTTCAAGCTGTTGCTCAAGACGATCAGGATCGCCGAAAAATGTCTCGTTGGAAGCCAACTGAGTCACTTTACCTTTAACGCTTTCTAGCGCAAAAATAGCATCCGCTTCCGCTTTACCCTTCAACTGCTCAAGGCGATCTTCTGTCACGCCTTTTTCCGCAAACTGATTCAGTGATTGTAAAAGCTCGTCGTACAGTTTTGATAGGTCGCCTTTGTCTCCAGAATCACCCATTGCGTAAACGTAAAAGTTACACGCCAGTTCAGCACAATCATGGAATGAACCAGCATCGACCGCTTTTTGAGTCTTCACTAGGTCTTGATAGAGCACGCTGTTGGTACCGCCACCCAATACTTCCGATAATGTATCGAGAGACGCTTGGCTTTCTTCGCCGTTGTAGGTTGTTGGCCACGCGATCATCACCATAGGTTGTTGAATACGATCTTCTAGAGTGATGTATTTATCTTCTTGCAGTTTTGCAGGTTGTTTCGGCGCATTTTCAACCTCAGGACCACGAGGAATCGAACCGAAGTACTTATTTACCCACTCTAGAGTTTGTTCAACGTCTAAGTCACCACCGATCGTGATAGTCGCATTGTTTGGGCCATACCAACGCAAGAAAAACGCTTTGAGGTCGTTCACATCAACACGATCAAGATCTTCAACATAACCAATGGTTTGCCACGAATACGGATGACCTTCAGGATATAGCGCTTCGGACATGCGCTCCCAAATTAAGCCATAAGGACGATTATCGTAACGCTGAGCTCGCTCATTTTTTACAGTAGAACGCTGAATTTCAAATTTGCGTTGAGAAACCGCATCCAGCAAAAAGCCCATACGGTCAGACTCTAACCACAGCATTTTCTCGAGCTGGTTAGCAGGGACAGTTTCAAAGTAGTTAGTACGATCGCGGTTTGTTGTACCATTTAACGTGCCGCCAGCCTCTGTGATGATTCTGAAGTGCTCTTGGTCACCAACGTTCTCTGAACCTTGGAACATCATGTGCTCAAAAAAATGCGCAAAACCAGACTTACCCACTTCTTCACGAGCTGAACCAACATGGTAAGTCACATCCACATGGACCAATGGGTCAGAATCTTCAGGAGCTAAGATCACCGTTAAACCATTATCGAGTTTATACTTTTGGTATGGAATCTTAACTTTGCCTTCTTCAGCTTTCGATGACTCAACGAAAGTTACCCCTTTCGGCAGTGATGAAACTGGCGTATTTGATGCACAGCCCGTGATCACCAACAGTGAACACGCGCCAACCCAAAACATCTTCATGTACTTTCCTTAAAATAATCCGAGATAGATGGCCGCAAGTAAGCTATACCTAGCAGCCTTTCCTAAAAATATTAAAATCACGCAAGGCAGAAACTTCATTCTTAGCCACCCTGCGGCTAAACACAGCGGGTCTCCTATTACAGGTAACCAGCTAAAAAACAACCCCCAATAGCCATACTTAGAGAGCCACTTTAATGCGGTATGACCGTGCTTTTCCTCTTGTGCTTTGTTGGGAATCCACAAGCCAAGCCAATAATTTGTTAAGCCACCAAGCGTATTACCGATAGTAGCGACCATAACAATTGAAGAAACGGAGTATTGATTTAATGAGAGAGTGGCAACTAAGCCCGCCTCAGAACCACCAGGCAACAACGTGGCACTGAGAAAACCGGTCATGAAAAGCACCCATAATGCTGAATCTGAAAACCAAAGCGCTAAACTTTCAAAACTCGTGTTAAATGCTTCTAGCATGTCATATCAAGCAACACCTTGCCTCTGGTTCTTCCTGATTCGACCTGCTGGTGAGCACCAATAACATCACTCATAGGATAAACCTGTTGAATTTCAGTCTTCAGTAAGCCAACGCCCACCATGTACAACAAGGTATCTAACTGCGCAGGGTCTGGTTCAACCAACATGCCACTAGCCTCAAAGCCTAGGAGTTTGGCTTTTTCACAAATCAGCTCAGCAGTTATGGTTGGAACGGTGATGACTCTCGCATTGTCTTTCAGGCATTTAAGCGCATCTAACGCAGCATCTCCGCCTACTAAATCAATCAAAACATCAACATCTTCAACACGTTCTGACACTGGTGCAAATTGATAGTTCACTGCATGAGCACCGAGCGTCGCAAGGTAATCTAAATTTCGTTCACTGCAGGTTGTAAAGACTTCCGCTTTCGTCGCGATCGCAATTTGTACCGCGAGGTGTCCAACACCACCGGCACCAGCGAGGATAAGTACGCGATCGTTTTCATTCACATTAGCCTTACTGAGAGCTTGTGCCGCAGTTTGTCCCGCCAACGGTAATGCAGCAGCTGCCTCCAAAGTGACAGAGCTAGGAACATGACTTAACTCAGTTTCTGGAACACATATGTATTGACTGTAACCACCGCCTCGAACTGGGAAACCAATAAATCCAGCCACCTCATCACCTTCATTAAAACGTGATACCCTCTCTCCACAAGACATCACTTTTCCTGAGATGTCGTAACCTGGCACCCAAGGTAAATTATCCTTATTCTGCGCTGCCGCCCAACCGAGCCCAGCTCGAGTTTTGACATCAATAGGATTTACGCCTGAAAAAGCGACTTTTACTAAGACTTCACCAGGCTGTGGTGATGGTGTAGAAGCATGTTGAATCGCGAGTACGTTGGCATCACCAAACTCAGTGATAACGATCTGTTTGTGTTCCATAAACCATTCCCTGCAAGAAAACAAAAAGGGATGCGAAAGCATCCCTTTGACTATAAACCATTTTGTTAACCTAAGTTAATCGTGATTTTGTAAATTGGTTGATCATTCCATTTTCAATAATGTCTAACCAACAAGTGCTAACAATATACCAGCCGCAACGGCTGAACCCAGCACACCAGCAACGTTTGGTCCCATCGCATGCATTAACAAAAAGTTTTGCGGGTTAGCTTGTAAACCAACTTTGTTTACGACTCGCGCGGCCATTGGTACCGCAGAAACGCCAGCCGCACCAATAAGTGGGTTGATGTCTTCTTTCGAGAACTTGTTAAGCAGTTTCGCCATCAGGACGCCCGCACCAGTACCGATACTAAATGCAACTGCGCCTAACCCCAAGATACCTAACGTTTCTAGGTTCAAGAACTGCTCAGCTTGCAGCTTAGAACCAACACCAAGACCTAAAAAGATAGTCACTATGTTGATCAATTCATTTTGAGCAGTTTTCGATAAACGATCGACCACACCAGCTTCACGCATCAAGTTACCCAAACAGAACATACCAACCAATGGCGTAGCTGAAGGTAAGAACAGAATCGTCATCAGTAATACAGCAAGCGGGAAGATGACTTTCTCCCATTTACCAACATGACGAAGCTGAGCCATCTTGATTTGACGCTCTTCCTTGGTTGTCAGTGCTTTCATGATTGGTGGCTGGATGATCGGCACCAATGCCATATAGCTGTATGCCGCGACTGCAATCGCACCTAGCAGATCTGGAGAGAGCTTACTCGCTAAGAAAATCGCTGTTGGCCCATCAGCACCACCGATGATCGCGATAGACGATGCATCCGCCATGGAAAACTCCATGCCAGGTACATAGTTGAGTAAAATAGCGCCAAACAGTGTTGCAAAAATACCAAACTGCGCAGCCGCACCTAACCACAACGTTTTTGGGTTTGCGATCAAAGCACCAAAGTCGGTCATCGCGCCCACACCCATGAAGATCAATAGCGGGAACACACCCGATTCAATCCCAATGTAGTAAACGTAGTAGAGCAAGCCACCAGGCTCAGTAAAGCCAGCATTTGGAATATTCGCCAAAATAGCACCGAAACCAATCGGCAATAACAGTAAAGGTTCAAATCCTTTTTTAATTGCCAAAAACAGCAAGGTACAACCAACCAGCATCATACAGATTTGGCCGAACTCGAAGTTAGCGATCCCTGTTTCTGCCCAAAGGGTTAACAATCCGTCCATGATACTCCCTTACGCCAGGCTCAACAAAGGCGCACCTACTGTGACAGCATCGCCTTCTTTAACGTTCAGCTCTTGAACCACACCACCACGCGCCGCTCGTACTTCAGTTTCCATTTTCATCGCTTCAAGGATGAGCAATACATCGCCTTCAGCTACCTCAGCACCAGGTTGAACATTCACTTTGAAGATGTTACCTGCAAGAGGAGCAGGTACCGCTTCTGCTGAAGCATTAGAAGGTGCGCTAGGTGTAGCCGATTTTGCCGGTGCATTAGAAGGAGCAACAGATGTCAGTTCACCTTGAGGGCCAACTTCCACCTCATACACCTGCCCGTCAACACGTACACTATAAGTTTCTACACCACCAGTTGCTGGTTGAGCTACAGGTACAGCAGGCTTCGCAGCTTCTAGCGTTGGTGCAGGCTCAAATGCTTCTGGGTTTTCACGATTCTTAAGGAACTTAAGCCCAACTTGAGGGAAAAGTGCATAAGTGAGTACGTCATCAACACGCTCACTTGCTAGCTTAATGCCTTCTGATTTCGCTTTCTCCATCAGATCAACCGTAAGCGTCTCCATTTCAGGCTCAAGTAAATCGGCAGGACGACAGGTAATTGGCTCTTTACCATCAAGCACTTTCGCTTGCAGTTCTGCATTTAACTCGGCTGGCGCTTGACCGTACTCACCTTTCAATAGGCCAGCGGTTTCCTTGGTAATACTCTTGTAGCGCTCGCCAGTAAGAACGTTAATCACCGCTTGCGTACCGACGATCTGTGAAGTTGGAGTCACCAATGGAATGAAACCAAGATCTTCACGTACACGAGGGATCTCTTCTAATACTTCATCAATGCGATCCGCAGCACCCTGCTCTTTCAACTGGCCTTCCATATTGGTCAGCATACCACCAGGCACTTGAGCAATCAGGATGCGTGAATCGACTCCTTTTAACTGGCCTTCCCACTTCGCATACTTCTTACGTACCTCACGGAAATATGCGGCGATAGATTCCAGTTGCTCGAGTTTCAAATTGGTATCTCGCTCGGTGCCTTCTAGCATAGCGACTACCGTTTCAGTCGGTGTATGACCGTAAGTACAACTCATTGAAGAAATCGCAGTATCGAGAATATCAATACCGGCTTCTACTGCTTTTACCGCTGTTGCTGTAGACAGCCCCGTTGTTGCATGACAATGAAGTGCCAATGGCACATCACAAGACGCTTTGATACGCGTGATAAGCTCTTCCGCTTCATAAGGCTTAAGTAAGCCAGACATATCTTTAATACACAGCGAGTGACAACCTAAATCCTCTAGGCGTTTTGCCAAGTCAACCCAAGTGTCTGCGTTATGCACTGGGCTCGTAGTGTAAGACAACGTACCTTGAGCATGCGCACCAACATCAACCGTTGCTTTAACGGCTTTCTGGAAGTTTCGCACGTCATTCATTGCATCAAAAATACGGAATACATCCATGCCGTTAGCATGCGCGCGTTCAACAAACTTCTCTACTACGTCGTCGGCATAATGGCGGTATCCTAAAAGGTTTTGACCACGCAGTAGCATTTGCATTGGTGTATTAGGCATCGCTTTTTTTAGTTCACGTAAACGCTCCCAAGGGTCTTCTCCTAAGAATCGAATACAAGAATCAAATGTTGCACCGCCCCAAGTCTCTAGAGACCAGTAACCAACCTTATCCAACTCAGCTGCGATAGGCAGCATATCCTCAATACGCATACGCGTAGCAAATAGTGATTGATGGGCATCACGAAGGACCACATCAGTAATAGCTAGTGGTTTAGACATGCTCTTAAACTCCTTTTTAATCCTAGTTCGGCTACTTCGCGAATGAGGCGCGATGTTTATGAATCGCAGCCGAGATCGCCGCCACTACTTGTGGACTAACAGCTGAAGAGGTTGATTGAATATTAGTGTTTGTTTTTGGTGCTGCGATCGGCTCTGGTACTTCTTCTGGTACCAATTTCGACATTAACCGAACGAGATAAACAAGAATAGTGAGGAAAATAAATACGACCGCCATCCCCGTTAGCATCAGGGTGGCCGCATCTACTAGCAGGCTTCCTATATTAGTCATGTTGCTTCCTTTCTTTGTCATCCTGACAACGTGCAGGACTTTAATAGTGTCAAATCCCGACCCATGGATTATCTCGATTGGTTAAATTTTGTCAATTTTGTTTAAGGAAGGTTTGTAGTAATCCTGATAAATGATTATTTATTCACTACCCAGATCACAGTTCATGACAAAATAATCACTTCAAATCGCTATCACCTTACGAACAGAGTAAAGGAGGACATAAATAAAAACTGCGATTTAGATTTCAAAATCAAATCGGGACTCACGCAGTAAAAACCAACAAAAACAAAAAGATGAACAAGATTAACAATAAACAAACAAATAACAAACAAAGTGACTACATGAGAGTGATTGAAATGAAAAATGGAAGTCAGTGTATAGGAGGGATAATCAGGATGATTTCACACGATGCGACAGAAGCTTGATAGCAAATTGCTTAGATACGCACATATTCGCTTTTAAAAAAGAGGAACATAGGCTCTAGTGATCCTACGCCATATTTCAGATGTCTAGATACAAAAAAGCCTCGCAATTGCGAGGCTGTTTCAATGAGTGGCGCGTCCTGGAGGATTCGAACCTCCGACCGCCTGGTTCGTAGCCAGGTACTCTATCCAGCTGAGCTAAGGACGCGCAGTTTTCGATATCGACTTTCGTCAACATCAGGGCATTACCCTGCAATAAGTGGCGCGTCCTGGAGGATTCGAACCTCCGACCGCCTGGTTCGTAGCCAGGTACTCTATCCAGCTGAGCTAAGGACGCGCAAGTTTTCGATATCGACTTTCGTCAACATCAGGGCATTACCCTTTAATAAGTGGCGCGTCCTGGAGGATTCGAACCTCCGACCGCCTGGTTCGTAGCCAGGTACTCTATCCAGCTGAGCTAAGGACGCGCAGTTTTCGATATCGACTTTCGTCAACATCAGGGTATTACCCTTTAATAAGTGGCGCGTCCTGGAGGATTCGAACCTCCGACCGCCTGGTTCGTAGCCAGGTACTCTATCCAGCTGAGCTAAGGACGCGCAATAATCTTATTTTACTTTGTATAACCCGTTTATCAAACGAATTATTAAATAGTGGCGCGTCCTGGAGGATTCGAACCTCCGACCGCCTGGTTCGTAGCCAGGTACTCTATCCAGCTGAGCTAAGGACGCGCAGATCTTCTTGCTAAGAAGTTGTGAAGTAAATCACATTCATTTCTTACGAAACAAAAAAAAGGCCATCGGGCCAGTCAATGAATGGCGGTGAAGGAGGGATTCGAACCCTCGATACGGGATAAACCGTATACTCCCTTAGCAGGGGAGCGCCTTCAGCCTCTCGGCCACCTCACCGTTTTCATTGTTATATCTCAAAAGAGATATGGCGCGTCCTGGAGGATTCGAACCTCCGACCGCCTGGTTCGTAGCCAGGTACTCTATCCAGCTGAGCTAAGGACGCACTTTTTGTTGATAAATCAACGTTGCAAGAATGGCGGTGAAGGAGGGATTCGAACCCTCGATACGGGATAAACCGTATACTCCCTTAGCAGGGGAGCGCCTTCAGCCTCTCGGCCACCTCACCGTCTTGCGGAGGCACATATTACGTTTTACCGAAAATATGTCAAACACTTTCTTTGAAAAAATCTACGAAACTGGCTTAACCGTTGCTGATTTAATCAAAGTGACTATTAAACGAACTTTATCACTCTATTATGATGAAAAAAAGAGAGTCTTCTCTGAAAAAAAGACATTTATTTTCAAATAACTTTCTGAAGTTCGAATCAACATTATTGATGAATTCACAGCCATACTCAACACAATAGTTTCTGCAAATTTTCAAAAACAGTAAAAACTAAAAAGGCCAACCCTTCGGTTAGCCTTTTTCATTCAAACTAAGCTCTGTAAACAGGAGCGACTTAGTAGTTACCTGAAGCAACGTTGCCATTGCCTTTTTCAGCTTGAATGCGCATGTAGATTTCTTCACGGTGAACTGAAACCTCTTTCGGAGCGTTAACGCCGATACGCACTTGGTTACCTTTAACACCTAGTACAGTTACAGTCACTTCATCACCAATCATCAGTGTTTCGCCTACGCGGCGAGTCAAAATTAGCATTCTTTGCTCCTTGAGTAATCTCTAAATTTTCTTGCTACAAAGCTATTATCCAACAAAAGTTATATTTTCGTAAACTACCTTGTTAGCGAAAATCAGCCTAAAAAGGCATGTTTTTGTTGAATGTTTAATGCTTCACTAGACGTAATGTAAGCATCATGCAGAATGTTTGCTGCTGTATCCACACATTCGGGTGCTAAAACTAGCATCATAGTGAGTGCATTCGTTGCGCTGAAATTGATCTCAATATCTCGCTTTGCCAACAAATCGCATGCGTGCTCTACCATTCCATTGGCCTCAAGCCCCACTGCGGTCAACAGGCTTACCACTTCACTATTACGGATTTTGTCGCTGAACACCAGATCGAACTTGGCACATGCATCTTGTTTTATCATGATACCTGCCCGTTCTGTTTCCTCGATCACATTCCAAATGTCGATACCCAACATCTGACATTGTTTTGTAGCACTAGATAAATGTTCTTTATCGACTTCGATTATGGCAAGGTCACGTTGAATGGCTATACCAGAGACGGCTTGATTGCCTAACTCCCCCTTTACCAGACTGCCTTCATTAACATCAAATGTCGAAAGCACGCGCAGTGGCACATTATTCTTCCATGCAAATTGCACTGAAGGTAAATGTAATACTTTCGCGCCTCGGCTTGCCATCGCTTCCATGGAAGGAAAATCGATAACCGCCAATTTTCGCGCGTTTTTCACTACACGTGGGTCACAAGTATAAATACCATCAACGTCGGTAAAGATTTGACACTCATCAGCGCGCAATGCGCCTGCCAGTGCCACTGCGCTCGTATCTGAGCCACCTCGACCTAATGTGGTGATATCCCCGTTCTCATTCACACCTTGAAAGCCTGCAACAATCACGATTTGGTCTTGCTCAAGCAATCCCAGAATTGTCTTAGTATCAATGTGTTTAATCGTTGCGTCATTGTGTTGATTATCCGTCACAATATTCGCCTGTGCTCCGGTAAGCGAGCGTGCAGCATGACCCAATTTATTGAGTGTCATTGCTAACAGTGCCATTGACACTTGCTCACCAGCAGAGAGCAAAACATCAAGTTCTCGAGCTGTAGGCACGCTATCTATCTGTTTAGCGAGGTCCATCAGTCTGTTTGTTTCGCCTGACATTGCAGACACGACAACAACAACTTGATTGCCATCATTTTTCGCCTTAATGATGTGTTCAGCAACTTGGTGGATTCTTTCAATTGAACCCACGGAGGTTCCGCCAAACTTTTGCACGATAAGGGGCTTTTTCACCAGTCTTCACCTTCCCAAGACCGAAGTCTCTTTAGAACTGCTTACATCGTCAGTATTTCCTTTTAGAAAAATTATATAAGCAGTAGTTACAACAAAAACCAAATAGCCTAAATGACTCGGTTAACTTTTGGTCAATTAAACCACTTGGCTGCTAAAAAAAATTACGCTCAATCAAAGAAACTTGATTGAGCGTAATTTTAGTAGTTAAAAGCTTATAAGCGCTCTTCTAACCAAGGCTGAACTGTTTTAATTGCCTCTGGTAGTGCGGCTACATCAGTACCACCAGCTTGAGCCATGTCAGGACGACCACCGCCCTTACCACCGACTTGCTCAGCAATCATCTTAACTAGATCACCAGCTTTTACTTTACCAGTTAGATCTTTAGTCACACCAGCAATCAGGCCAACCTTGTCACCTGTTACGTTAGCAAGCAGTACGACACCAGACCCCATTTGGTTCTTGATGTCATCAACCATAGTACGTAGGTTCTTGCTGTCAGCGCCTTCAAGAGCTGCGACTAGAACTTTTGTACCATTGACTTCAACCGCTTTGCCCATGATGTTAGCGCTTTCTGCTGCCGCCATCTTATCTTTTAGCTTCTGCACTTCTTTCTCTAGCGCTTTTGCTTTCTGTGCAGATTCTGCCAGTTTCTCTTCGTACTTCGCGTTTTGAGCTTCAATAGCGTCTAATGCAGCCTCGCCTGTTACCGCCTCAATACGTCGAATACCTGCAGCAATGCCGCTTTCTGAAGTGATTTTGAATAGGCCAATATCACCTGTGCTTGATGCGTGAATACCACCGCAAAGCTCTGTCGAGAAGTCGCCCATAGATAGTACGCGTACTTCGTCGTCGTACTTCTCGCCGAATAGAGCCATTGCGCCTTTCTTCTTAGCAGACTCAATGTCCATCACGTTGGTTTCAATCGTGTGGTTGCGACGAATTTGCGCGTTAACTAGGCGCTCAACTTCTTTCAACTCTGCTGCGGTTACGGCTTCTAGATGCGAGAAGTCGAAACGTAGGTTGTCTGCCTTCACCAATGAGCCTTTCTGCGTTACGTGCTCACCTAAAACTTGGCGTAGTGCTGCGTGTAGCAAGTGCGTTGCTGAGTGGTTTAGAGAGATAGCTGCGCGACGCTCTGCGTCAACGATAGTTGCTACTTCATCACCTTTCGCTAGAACGCCTTCTGCCATTACACCGTGGTGCGCGATTGCGTTACCTAGTTTTTGAGTGTCCTCAACGCGGAATACACCAGACTCAGTACGGATTTCACCAGCGTCACCACACTGACCGCCTGACTCTGCGTAGAATGGTGTTTCACCAAGTACGATGATTGCTTTGTCGCCCGCAGATAGCGAATCTACTTCGTTGCCTTCAACGAACATCGCTGCTACAGAACTAGAGCCTTTAGTACCTGTGTAACCACAGAATTCTGTTTGCGTATCAACTTTGATTGCCGCGTTGTAGTCAGTACCGAAGTTACCCGCTTCACGCGCACGTTGACGCTGTTCTTCCATCGCTTTCTCAAAACCTTCTTCGTCGATTGCGAACTCACGCTCACGTGCAACGTCGTTAGTTAAGTCAGCTGGGAAGCCGTAAGTGTCGTAAAGTTTAAATACGGTTTCGCCGTCCAGTACTTTACCATCTAGGTTATCTAATGCTTCGTTTAGAATCGCCATACCGCGCTCAAGTGTACGACCAAAGTTTTCTTCTTCGATACGCAGTACTTTTTCAACCACAGCTTGTTGACGCTTCAGCTCTTCACCAGCCGTACCCATGATGTCAGCTAGAACGCCAACCAACTTGTGGAAGAATGCACCTTGTGCGCCCAGCTTGTTACCGTGACGAACTGCACGACGGATGATACGGCGTAATACGTAACCACGACCTTCGTTTGAAGGCATAACGCCATCCACGATCAGGAATGAACATGAACGGATGTGGTCAGCGATAACGCGTAGTGATTGGTTTGATAGGTCTTCGTAACCGATCACTTCTGCTGCTGCTTTGATAAGAGCTTGGAATACATCGATTTCGTAGTTTGAGTGAACGCCCTGCATGATTGCAGAGATACGCTCGATACCCATACCAGTATCTACCGATGGTTTTGGTAGCGGTTCCATAGTGCCGTCTGCGTGACGGTTGAACTGCATGAATACGTTGTTCCAGATCTCGATAAAACGGTCACCATCTTCTTCAGGCGTGCCAGGACGGCCACCCCAGATGTGCTCACCGTGATCGTAGAAGATTTCAGTACATGGACCACAAGGGCCAGTGTCGCCCATTTGCCAGAAGTTATCAGACTCGTACGGCTTGCCGCCTTCTTTATCACCAATGCGAACAATACGATCAGCGGGTACGCCAACTTTCTTGTTCCAGATGTCAAACGCTTCGTCATCGGTTTCGTAAACAGTTACCAATAAACGATCCGCTGGCAGTTTAAGAACTTCGGTTAGGAATTCCCAAGCAAAGGAGATCGCATCTTCTTTGAAGTAATCGCCAAAGCTGAAGTTGCCTAACATTTCAAAGAATGTGTGGTGGCGAGCAGTAAAGCCAACATTTTCTAGGTCGTTATGTTTACCACCAGCACGTACGCAACGCTGAGCCGTAGTCGCTCGAGTGTAGGCTCGTTTTTCTAAGCCTAAGAAACAATCTTTAAATTGGTTCATACCTGCGTTTGTGAACAGCAGGGTTGGGTCGTTATGTGGAACTAACGATGAACTTTCTACGATTTGGTGTCCTTTGCTCTCAAAGAACTTGAGGAACGCGTTACGAACCTCATCAGTGCTCATGTACATGCAGCTCTTCCTGAAAATAGTCGAGTTAGAATTTTGCCGTATTGTAGATCATGCAAACAGCTGAGACTAGTTTTCTTGAGGAAAAGAGGGAGTAGGAGAAAAAATTTGAAGCAAAACAAAAATCAGTGCGGACGACTGACCGTTAATCTTCGTCCTCAAAGCTCAGCGCGTAGCTGATTTGGTCAAAACTGTAGCCACGATATTGCAGAAAACGAACTTGTTTTGCGTACTCTTTTTGGTCTTTGGCTTTAATACCTTTGAATTTCTTTTCTGCCGCCTGTTTAGCCAGTTCAAACCAATCTTGCGGCTCTTCAGCCATAGCTTGCTCAATCACCGATTCCGCAACACGCTTCTGGTTTAACTCTTGACGAATTCGACGCTCTCCATGTCCTTTGTATACATGCTGTCTAATTTGACTCTTCGCGTAACGTAAATCATCTAAATAGTTATGGTCTAGGCAAAAATTAATTGCGATGTCGATGTCTGATTCTTCATAGCCCTTCATCGATAATTTTTGGTAAAGCTCATACTGACCATGATCGCGACGGCTAAGCAATTGGATAGCTGCCTCTTTGCTCGATAATGTTGGCGCCTGGCGTTTTTGGTACATGATGATCCTAAAAGTATTTTTGCTGTACAGGCTCTCAATGGCCTTTGTGATAATTCGATTTTTGATTTCAATAGATACAACAAAGCCCCGCATTGCAGGGCTTTGTCATTTATTAATCTATGAGAGATTAAAACTCTTCAGCTTGCTCTGGCGCTTCACCAGCTTCAGGCGCTTCCGCAAGTGCTGGCGCTAGCAACATTTCACGCAGTTTTGTATCGATAGTTTTAGCCACTTCAGGATGCTCACGCAGGTAGTTACACGCATTCGCTTTACCTTGACCAATCTTATCGCCATTGTAGCTATACCAAGCACCGGCTTTTTCAACTAACTTGTGCTTCACACCTAGATCGACAAGTTCACCTTCGCGGTTAAAGCCTTGGCCGTACATGATTTGTGTGTTTGCTTCTTTAAATGGTGCTGCAATCTTATTCTTAACAACTTTGATGCGCGTTTCGTTACCTACGACTTCGTCACCTTCTTTGATTGCGCCAGTACGACGGATATCTAGACGAACAGAAGCGTAGAACTTAAGTGCGTTACCACCTGTTGTTGTTTCTGGGTTACCAAACATCACACCAATCTTCATACGGATTTGGTTGATGAAGATACACATACAGTTAGACTGCTTTAGGTTACCCGTTAGCTTACGCATTGCTTGAGAAAGCATACGTGCTTGCAGGCCCATGTGGCTATCGCCCATTTCGCCTTCGATTTCTGCTTTCGGTGTTAGCGCTGCAACAGAGTCGACAACCATAACATCGATAGCACCAGAACGTGCAAGTGCGTCACAGATCTCTAGCGCTTGCTCACCTGTGTCTGGCTGAGAAACTAGCAATGCATCGATATCTACGCCAAGTTTCTTCGCGTATACAGGATCTAGAGCGTGCTCTGCATCGATAAACGCACAAGTTTTGCCTTCACGTTGCGCAGCAGCAATAAGCTCAAGGGTTAATGTTGTTTTACCTGAAGATTCTGGGCCGTAGATTTCTACGATACGACCCATTGGTAGACCACCAGCACCCAAAGCGATATCAAGAGAAAGAGAACCCGTTGAGATGGTTTCTACGTCCATTGCGCGGTTATCACCAAGGCGCATGATAGAGCCTTTACCGAATTGCTTTTCAATTTGACCTAGCGCAGCGGCGAGCGCTTTCTGTTTGTTCTCGTCCATTACTTTCTCCGATTTATTCATCTTCTTTGGGCGACGAATAGTAATTCATTTTTCTTAAGCAGAAGAACTGCTCAGCAATGAAAGTTATTATACTGTTGATTCATACAGTGTCCATACCTGTATGAAAAAAATTTGGCTGACCTAAAGTCATGATTTGCTCTAGCCCTTATCAATGCTGGGCTAAAACAAGTTAAGAAATTCTAGAGCAGATGTTGATACAATTGAGTCAACGCGTGCTCGACCGCTTTTTTGCGAACTTCTGCACGGTCACCAGTAAAATGCATGGTTTCTACTTGCTGCCAACTTTGGTTATCAGCAAAAGCAAAGCAGACCATACCGACTGGTTTCTCTTCACTGCCACCACCCGGCCCTGCAATACCACTGATGGACACACCGATGGTCGCATTGGAGTTTTTAATTGCACCCTGTACCATTTCAATCACAACTGGCTCACTCACTGCACCATGCGCTTCTAACGTTGAAGCTTGCACACCAAGCATCTCCATTTTCGCTTCATTACTGTAGGTGACAAACGCACGGTCAAGCCACGCTGAACTACCAGCAATGTCAGTAATGGCGGTTGCAACACCACCACCTGTGCATGATTCTGCGGTCGTTAAAAGATGCCCGTGTTTAGCCAATAATGCGCCTAAATCGGCACTCAATTTTGTTGTTTTTTCCATAGCCAAAATGCCCTTTGTCTCTTTTTACTTGATAGGGATTCACGTATCCTAAGCCGCTACGGAAATAAACAAAAGAACTTACCTGTGAAAGCTGAACAAAAACACACTCCGATGATGCAGCAATACCTCAAGCTAAAAGCTGAGAACCCAGAGATTTTGCTGTTCTACCGCATGGGCGATTTCTACGAACTCTTTTACGATGATGCCAAGCGAGCTTCTCAGCTTCTTGATATTTCATTGACCAAACGTGGTGCGTCTGCAGGTGAACCTATCCCAATGGCGGGTGTGCCATTTCACGCCGTAGAGGGCTACCTGGCAAAACTTGTTCAGCTTGGTGAGTCTGTGGCGATCTGTGAACAGATTGGCGATCCGGCCACCAGCAAGGGCCCAGTAGAACGTAAAGTTGTGCGTATCGTGACACCAGGTACAGTGACGGATGAGGCGCTGCTTTCTGAGCGTGTCGATAACTTAATCGCAGCAATTTACCATCACAACGGTAAGTTCGGTTATGCGACGCTGGATGTCACCTCTGGTCGCTTCCAACTGACAGAACCAGAAACTGAAGAAGCGATGACAGCCGAACTTCAACGTACCGCACCACGTGAGCTACTGTTCCCAGAAGATTTTGAACCTGTACATTTAATGGCGAGCCGCAATGGTAACCGTCGTCGCCCAGTCTGGGAGTTTGAGCTTGATACGGCTAAGCAACAACTCAATCAACAATTTGGCACAAAAGATCTGGTTGGTTTTGGTGTAGAACATGCGTCCTTAGGGTTATGTGCTGCTGGTTGTTTGATCCAGTACGTAAAAGATACTCAACGTACGGCTTTACCTCATATTCGCTCTTTAACGTTTGATCATCAGGATCAATCCGTCATCCTTGATGCTGCTACCCGACGTAATCTGGAAATTACTCAAAATCTAGCAGGCGGAACCGATAACACGCTCGCTGCAGTACTCGACCATTGTGCAACTCCGATGGGCAGCCGAATGCTGAAGCGTTGGTTGCATCAGCCTATGCGTTGCATTGAAACGTTAAACAATCGCCTTGATGCGATTGGTGAGATTAAAGAACAAGCTCTGTTTGCTGATCTTCAACCAACGTTAAAGCAAATTGGTGATATTGAACGTATCTTAGCGCGCCTTGCATTACGCTCTGCTCGCCCTCGCGATATGGCTAGACTTCGCAATGCCATGCAACAGCTACCAGAGCTAGAATCTGTCACCGCTTCTTTGACCCATCCGTACCTAACGAAATTGGCGAAGTATGCAGCTCCGATTGACGAAGTATGTGACCTGTTAGAGCGCGCGATTAAAGAAAATCCGCCGGTTGTTATTCGTGATGGTGGCGTCATCGCTGAAGGCTACAATGCGGAGCTCGATGAATGGCGAAAATTGGCAGACGGTGCAACAGAATATCTTGAGCAGCTTGAGCGAGATGAGCGTGAACGACACGGTATCGATACGCTTAAAGTAGGCTACAACAACGTTCATGGCTTCTTTATCCAAGTAAGCCGTGGCCAGAGCCATTTGGTTCCACCGCATTATGTACGTCGCCAAACACTCAAAAACGCTGAACGCTACATCATCCCAGAGCTTAAGGAACACGAAGACAAAGTACTTAACTCGAAATCTAAAGCGTTAGCACTTGAGAAACAGTTGTGGGAAGAACTGTTTGATCTATTGATGCCAAACCTTGAGAAGCTGCAAAACCTAGCTTCTGCCCTGTCTCAACTGGATGTATTACAAAACCTAGCAGAGCGTGCAGATTCGTTAGATTACTGCCGCCCAACGCTTGTGAAAGACGCAGGAATTCACATTCAAGCTGGTCGTCATCCAGTCGTAGAACAAGTAACAACAGAGCCGTTCATCGCGAACCCAATTGAGCTTAACCCAGCCCGTAAGATGTTGATCATCACCGGTCCAAACATGGGTGGTAAATCAACCTACATGCGTCAAACTGCGCTGATTGCATTGATGGCACATATTGGCTCTTATGTACCGGCAGAATCCGCACAGATTGGTTCTTTAGATCGTATATTTACTCGTATTGGTGCATCAGATGATCTTGCATCTGGCCGCTCGACCTTCATGGTAGAAATGACCGAAACAGCCAATATTCTTCACAACGCAACTAAGAACAGTTTGGTGCTAATGGATGAAATCGGACGCGGTACTAGTACTTACGACGGTCTGTCTTTAGCTTGGGCAAGTGCGGAATGGCTCGCAACACAAATTGGTGCGATGACCCTATTTGCAACTCACTACTTCGAATTAACAGAGTTACCGAACCAACTGCCAAGCTTAGCGAACGTTCACTTGGATGCCGTAGAACATGGAGACAGCATTGCCTTTATGCACGCAGTTCAAGAAGGTGCGGCAAGTAAGTCTTACGGCTTGGCTGTTGCGGGCTTAGCTGGCGTACCAAAAACGGTCATCAAAAATGCGCGTAACAAGCTATCTCAGCTAGAGCAACTGGGGCAAAACAGTGACACACCGCGTCCAAGTGCAGTAGATGTGGCTAACCAGTTGAGCCTGATTCCAGAGCCTAGCGAGGTCGAACAAGCTCTGTCAGGTATTGATCCTGACGACTTAACGCCACGCCAAGCTCTTGAAGAGCTGTATCGCTTGAAGAAGATGCTGTAAACAGACTCACACCAACGAGCAAAAAAGAAAAAAGGCTATGGGGAACCATAGCCTTTTGCGTATCTAGTGAAATACGGATTATTTAATCGTCTTCTACGTTAAATAAGTTTTCCATATTCAAACCTTGTTTGATTAGGACTTCACGAAGACGACGTAAACCTTCCACTTGTATTTGACGTACTCGCTCACGTGTCAGACCAATCTCTCGACCAACTTCTTCCAGCGTCGAAGGCTCGTAGCCTAGTAGGCCGAAGCGACGTGCAAGCACTTCTTTCTGTTTCGGATTCAACTCTTCTAACCAATGAATCAACGATGATTTGATGTCGTCATCTTGAGTCGAAACTTCTGGATCAGAGTTGTTTGCATCAGGAATAATATCCAGCAGCGCTTTCTCACCGTCACCACCGATTGGCGTGTCGACAGAGCTAATACGCTCATTAAGGCGTAACATTTTGCTTACGTCTTCGACTGGAATATCTAATTGAGCAGCAATTTCTTCTGCGGTCGGTTCGTGATCGAGCTTTTGAGAAAGTTCACGCGCAGTACGCAGATAAATGTTCAGCTCTTTCACTACGTGGATAGGTAGACGGATCGTGCGAGTTTGGTTCATCAACGCTCGCTCTATCGTTTGTCGGATCCACCATGTTGCGTAAGTAGAGAAACGGAAACCACGTTCTGGGTCGAATTTTTCGACCGCTCGGATCAAGCCGAGGTTACCTTCTTCAATCAGATCGAGTAGTGCTAGACCACGGTTACTGTATCGACGAGAAATCTTAACAACCAAACGTAGGTTACTTTCGATCATACGTTTGCGTGCCGCTTCGTCGCCACGTAGGGCGCGTCTTGCGTAAAGCACTTCTTCTTCGGCAGTAAGTAAAGGTGAGAAGCCAATTTCGCCCAAATACAACTGAGTTGCGTCTAAGCTTTTACTGCTCGCGTCAAATTCTTCACGCGCAGTCGCTTTGCTTTCTGTGGATGATGATCTTTCGAGTTCGTTATCAATGGTCTTCACTGACGCATTGTCAAATGCAAACTCTTCAACTTTGGTTACTGTGTTGCTGATACTCATAACGCCTCCCCCTGGCGAGTTAGCAAGACATGACAACTCAATATGTCGCTAAATGATGTCGCAAGTTGTTTTTCAAAGTTTTAAGGCAAATAGCGCTTTGGATTCACTGATTTACCTTGATAGCGAATTTCAAAGTGTAGTTTGACCGACTTTGCACCTGAACTACCCATGGTGGCGATTTTTTGTCCGCTTTTTACGCTTTGTCCTTCTGTGACCAGCAGTTTGTCATTGTGTGCGTATGCGCTTAAATAATTGTCGTTATGCTTTACTATAATTAAGTTGCCATAACCTCGTAGCGCATTGCCTGAATAAACGACTGTGCCGGCTGCGGTTGAAACGATAGGTTGACCACGCTGTCCTGCGATGTCGATACCTTTATTTCCCTGTTCTCCCGCCGAAAAGTTCTTGATTACTCTCCCTTTTGTTGGCCACAACCACTTTGAGACTTTATCACTCTTTGCTGTGGTAGTTGGCGCTTTTTGCTTCACTTTTTGGTTATCTTTTGAACCAACATACTCCTTTGTTTTCGATTGTTCAACCTTCTTTGGAGGCTGTTTTTGTACGACTTTAGGCTTAGTCTCTGTAGGTTTTTGACTAGAGTTTTTACTCGAGGATTTAGGTTTAGAGGCTGTTGATGTTTTCGTCACTGGAGCTGGGGGTGTCGTAACAACAGGAGCCACAACGGGTTCAACTTTTTGACCATATTTAGGGGCGACATATTTCGGAGCCCAAAGTTTTAGCCTCTGTCCTGGGTAGATAGTGTAAGGCTGAGTTAACTCATTGTAACGAACAAGATCATTTACATCTTTATCTGTGACATAAGCTATGAAGTAAAGCGTATCGCCTTTTTTTACCTCATAATAACTCCCTCTGTAACTCCCTCTTTCAAGGCTTGAATAGTCTTTTTTTAGACTAGAGACAGGTGCAGGGGAATGCGCTGCACAACCAACTAGTCCTGCAGCAAACACAAAGCTAATACCAATATGACGTAGTAACTTATTCACCTATCCCTATCCCTAACCCTTAAGCTAAATCACCCGCAACCAGAGGTACGAACCGAACCATTTCTACAACGGTAGAGAGATATTCGTCTCCCTTACGCTCTATTTTTAATAACTGTTGCTCCGTATCTCCAACAGGAATGACCATTTTGCCGCCATCTCTTAATTGTGAGAGAAGAGCTTGGGGAATCACTTCAGCGGCAGCGGTAACAATGATAGCATCGAAAGGACCTCTCGCTTCCCAGCCCTGCCACCCATCAGCATGCTTAGTTGAAACATTGTAAATATCCAATTGCTTCAGGCGACGCTTTGCTTCCCATTGCAACGATTTAATTCGCTCAACGGAGTATACATGATCAACAATTTGCGCCAGTACCGCGGTTTGATAACCCGATCCCGTTCCGATTTCCAGAACACGACTCGCCGGCTCTAGCTCAAGCAACTCGGTCATACGCGCAACGATATAAGGCTGAGAAATAGTTTGTCCCTGACCAATTGGTAACGCATTGTTATCATAGGCTTGGTGCATCATCGCTTGAGAAACAAAGCTTTCTCGTGGCAAGCGTTGGATAGCATCCAGAACTCTTTGGTCTTTGATGCCACTGGAGATAAGAAACGCTATCAACCTGTCAGCATGTGGGTTACTCATTACTTCTCTTCCTTTAACCAACTATCCATAGCACGCAGCGACTCGTGAGCGGTGAGATCAACTTGCAGAGGCGTCATTGAAACTCGGCCATGCTCAATTGCATAAAAGTCCGTGCCCTCTCCTGCATCTTGCTCCTTTCCTGGTGGCCCTAACCAATAAATGTCATGGCCTCTCGGATCTTTCTGCTTGATCATATTCTCTGCGTGATGACGTGCACCTAAACGCGTAACTTCAATTTCACCTAAATTCTCTGATGGTAAGTCAGGCACGTTTACGTTCAGTAGACGATTCGTTGGAATCGGCGACGCTAAATGCTGTTGTACAATTTGACGTGCAATTTTAGCGGCGGATTCGAAATGTCGCTTACCCACTAGAGAAAAAGCCACCGACTGAACGCCAAGGAAATGACCTTCCATGGCTGCTGCTACTGTTCCAGAATAAAGAACATCATCACCCAAATTAGCGCCATGGTTGATTCCTGACAGAACAAGATCAGGCAAATCATCTTTCATTAGCTCATTCAGCGCGAAATGCACACAATCCGTGGGCGTGCCTTGCACTGAGTAGATATTTGGGGCAATTTCAGTCACGCGTAATGGTTGTTCCAACGTGAGCGAGTTAGAAGCACCTGAACGATTTCGATCAGGTGCGACAATGGTCACTTCAGCGATATCTCTCAACTCATCAGCGAGGGCATGAATCCCTTGAGCATGAACACCATCATCATTGCTGATTAAGACTCTTAAGGGCTTCGGGTTTCGTGAATCCTGTTCCATTAGTATTCTCTTTCTACTTCAACCTCATTAACTAACTCACGAACAATAGAGGTCGCAAAAGATCCCGCATCCAGTGAGAAAGTCAGCGTAATGTTGTTACCTTCAACCGTCCAAGCTAAATCTTTTGGCTTTAGCGCAATATCGCGACGGTCGTGGCGCATGCGATTACCACGAATCAGCGCCATGAGGTCAGGCTCTTCGTCTAAAAACGGTTGCTCTAATGCCAGAGCCTCGGCTTGAGTAGGCAGTGCATTATCGCCAGCAAGCGCAGCGGTAATTGCCGCTTCACCTTGTGCAAATTGCACTTGCAGAGCAGCGATGTTGTTTGCATCAATCAACTGAGTGCCAGAATTCGTCTGTGCAATGTCACCATCAATGAACTTATCAAACACACCATTCTCTAGACGAGCTGAAACGATGCGGTTGAAAATCCACGAACGAGCCGCTGATAAATACATACTGCGCTTGTTTTGATTGCGGGTACGAACGTTTTCGCGTCCCCATCGACGTGCTTCTTCAAGGTTGTTGCCATCGTTACCAAAACGCTGACTACCAAAGTAGTTTGGCACGCCAACTTGTTTCACTTTTTCAAGACGTTGCTCTACATCCGCTATATCTGTCACTTCAGACAAAGTAACCACGAACTCGTTCCCTACTAGGTCACCAGGACGCAGTTTTTTATTGTGACGATCTGTTGCAAGGATTTCGATACTTGGGTATTGAGCCAAAAACGCTGAAAAATCTGGCGTTTCACCTTTTGGTAAATGGACACTTAACCACTGTTCCGTCACCGCATGACGGTCTTTAAGACCCGCCCAGCTAACGTCTTTCGACTTAACACCACAGGCTTTTGCTAACTCGTTAGCAACGAAGCTGGTGTTCTCGCCCGTTTTACGGATACGAACCATTAAGTGCTCGCCTTCGCCCGTAAAGGCAAAACCTAAATCTTCGCGAACCTGAAAATGCTCTGGCTGCGCTTTAATTTTTGCCGATGCAACTGGCTTACCCGTTAGGTAAGCCAATGAAGATAAAATGTCTGACATGATGTGTTTCCGCTGATATCACAGCTTAGAGGAGCAAATTGCTAGTTATTGCTTAAACAGAAGTACAACGGCTTCCGTTGCAATGCCTTCTTTGCGTCCAGTAAAACCGAGACGTTCTGTCGTCGTCGCTTTTACATTAATGTTACTAATGTCGGTTTCTAGGTCTTCGGCTATCGCCGCACACATTGCGTCAATGTGTGGTGCCATTTTAGGCGCTTGTGCCATGATGGTTACATCAGCATTGCCAAGACGGTAGCCTTGCTCTTTAACTCGACGGTAAACGTCTTTCAGTAATTCACGACTGTTTGCGCCTTTCCATTTATCATCCGTATCTGGGAAATGACGACCAATATCGCCGGCAGCAATCGCGCCCAGCAGAGCATCCGTTAACGCATGCAACGCTACATCGCCATCTGAGTGTGCAATCAAACCTTGCTCATAAGGGATTGCTACACCACCAATAATGACTGGGCCTTCACCACCGAATTTATGTACATCGAAACCATGACCAATTCGAATCATTTTCTATCCTTTCTTTATTCGCCGCGCTCACGGCTTAGATAAAACTCGGCTAACGCAAGGTCTTCTGGCTGAGTGATTTTTATATTGTTCGCATTCCCTTGAACTAAGGCTGGCTTCTCGCCTAACCACTCCAAAGCCGAGGCTTCATCAGTAATAGTTACACCCTGTTCTAATGCGTCAGCCAGTGCTTGAGTAAGCTGCTGAGTTTTAAACATTTGTGGAGTCAGTGCATGCCACAATGCTTCTCTATCTACCGTATGATCGATATCTTGCACTGCGTTTGCTCGCTTCATTGTATCTCTCACAGGAGATGCGAGAATGCCACCCGTTGAGTGGGCGCAGCAAACATCAATCAAACGGTCAATGTCGGATGTTAATACACATGGCCTCGCAGCGTCGTGGACTAATACCCACTCGCTTTCCAGATGCTCATTGACATAGTTTAGCCCTGATAACACAGAGTCTGCTCTTTCTTTACCACCAGCTACACGAATCACATCTGGGTGCTTAGCAATGGACAATTCTGGGTAATATGGGTCGCCGTCAGTAATGGCAACGACAACCTTAGAAATATTTGGGTGGGAAAGCAGTTTCTCTACGGTATGTTCCAGTACCGCTTTACCTTCGATCAATAAATATTGCTTAGGGCGATCTGCCTTCATTCTGCTACCCACACCCGCAGCTGGCACAATTGCGATATGCGATGAGTTCATATCCAACATTTTAATGGTTTTCCTCACCTATAATGCGGTAAAAAGTCTCGCCATCTTTAACTAAACCGAGCTCATGACGCGCACGTTCTTCAATCGCATCAAGACCTTGCCTTAAGTCATCAATCTCAGCGAACATTTCATTGTTGCGAGCTTGTAGCTTGCTGTTCACTTGTTGCTGAACTTCAATTTCATCTTTTACTGTGTAGTAGTCAGACACTCCGTTTTTACCAAACCATAGAGTGTATTGAAGCAAGCCAAACAGTAGCGTAAGGGCTATAACAAAGATTCGCATATCGCTGCTAACATTCTGTACCGGAAGGAATTAGATAAGGTGACATATATAGCATAAATGCGAGGTTGCCTCTAGGGGAGAAAGGGAGACTCACACGCTCCTTACAAGAAATAAGCAGCAAAATGAAACAAGCTCATAGGAAGCGCTCCTTACCCATGACCAAAGTAAGAGCCAAAAATACAAACCTATAAATACAAAAAACCGCCGTAGCGATGGTTTCAAAAAGCTATTTAGCGAAACTTTACTCAATAAGAATTAAGCTTGATCTTTAACTTCTTTGAGACCGCTTCCTTGAAACATGGAGGAGCGCGCTCATTTAGAGCTTCCGTCATATAAAAAACGCCCCGCAAGTGCGAGGCGTTTTCAAAAGCTTTAAGTTAAGCGGTTAATTCAATTAAGAATTAAGCTTGACCTTTAACTTCTTTAAGACCGTTGAAAGGAGCGCGCTCACCTAGAGCTTCCTCGATACGGATTAGCTGGTTGTACTTAGCAACACGGTCAGAACGGCTCATAGAACCAGTTTTGATTTGACCTGCAGCTGTACCTACCGCTAGGTCAGCGATAGTTGCATCTTCAGTTTCGCCAGAACGGTGAGAGATTACTGCTGTGTAACCTGCGTCTTTAGCCATCTTGATTGCAGCTAGAGTCTCAGTTAGAGAACCGATTTGGTTGAACTTGATAAGGATAGAGTTAGCTACGCCTTTCTCGATACCTTCAGCAAGGATCTTAGTGTTAGTAACGAATAGATCGTCACCTACTAGTTGAAGCTTGTCACCTAGTAGTTCAGTTTGGTGCTTGAAGCCATCCCAGTCAGACTCGTCTAGACCGTCTTCGATAGAAACGATTGGGAATTGGTTAGCTAGCTCAGCTAGGTAGTGGTTGAACTCTTCAGAAGTGAAAGTTTTACCTTCGCCTTTCATGTTGTAGATGCCAGCTTCTTTGTCGAAGAACTCAGATGCAGCACAGTCCATAGCTAGAGTTACGTCTTTACCTAGTTCGTAACCAGCAGCTGCAACAGCTTCTGCGATAACTTCTAGAGCTTCAGCGTTAGATTTAAGGTTAGGAGCGAAACCACCTTCATCACCAACTGCAGTGCTGTAGCCTTTAGACTTAAGAACTTTAGCTAGGTTGTGGAATACTTCTGCACCGATACGTAGACCTTCTTTAAGAGTCTTAGCGCCAACTGGTTGGATCATGAACTCTTGGATGTCAACGTTGTTGTCTGCGTGCTCACCACCGTTGATGATGTTCATCATTGGTAGAGGCATAGAGAACTGACCTGCAGTGCCGTTTAGCTCAGCGATGTGCTCGTATAGAGGCATGCCTTTCGCAGCAGCAGCAGCTTTAGCGTTTGCTAGAGAAACAGCTAGGATAGCGTTAGCACCGAATTTAGATTTGTTTTCAGTGCCGTCTAGTTCGATCATTACTGCGTCGATTGCAGCTTGGTCTTTAGCGTCTTTGCCAACTAGAGCTTCAGCGATTGGGCCGTTTACAGCTTCAACTGCTTTAAGAACACCTTTACCTAGGAAACGTGCTTTGTCACCGTCACGTAGCTCAAGAGCTTCGCGAGAACCAGTAGATGCGCCAGATGGAGCTGCCGCCATACCTACGAAACCGCCTTCTAGGTGTACTTCAGCTTCTACAGTTGGGTTACCACGTGAGTCGATGATTTCACGACCTAGAACTTTAACGATCTTAGACATTAATGTTTCCTCTCGTTTCAAATATAAATGTCAATCTTAAAGGGCAGCAGCACAACCTTCGCCGCCGCCCGTATCCTTTTACTTCTCGAATTCGCCGCGTGCGTTTTGGCCCGCAGCCTTAACAAAACCTGCAAACAATGGATGTCCATCGCGAGGAGTCGAGGTGAATTCTGGGTGGAACTGAGCCGCTACAAACCATGGGTGAGCTGGGTTCTCAATCATTTCCACTAACTTCTTGTCCGCAGATAGACCTGATACTTTTAGGCCTGCTTTTTCGATTTGCGGACGAAGCACGTTATTCACTTCGTAACGGTGACGGTGACGTTCATGGATCGTCGCGCTACCGTACAGTTCACGAGCTTTAGTCCCTTTCTCTAGGTGACATAGCTGTGAACCAAGACGCATCGTACCGCCTAAGTCAGACTTTTCAGTACGCTCTTCTACGCTACCTGATTCGTCTACCCACTCTGTGATCAAACCTACCACAGGGTACTTCGTCTCTTTGTTAAATTCTGTTGAATGTGCACCTTCCATACCCGCAACGTTACGCGCGTATTCGATTAGTGCAACTTGCATACCCAAACAAATACCTAGGTAAGGCACGTTATTTTCACGTGCATATTGAGCCGCACGGATCTTGCCTTCAATACCACGATCGCCGAAGCCACCTGGTACTAGGATTGCGTCCAAACCTTCTAGAAGTTCAACGCCTTTTGTTTCGATATCTTGTGAGTCTACATACTTAATTGTGACGCTTAGACGGTTTTTCAAGCCAGCGTGTTTAAGCGCTTCGTTCACAGATTTGTATGCATCTGGTAATTCAATGTATTTACCAACCATACCGATGGTTACTTCACCAGTAGGATTTGCTTCTTCGTAGATAACCTGTTCCCATTCAGAAAGGTCTGCTTCAGGAGCAGTAATACCAAAGCGAGCACACACAAGGTCATCTAGCCCTTGAGATTTAATCAACTGAGGGATCTTGTAGATAGAGTCTACATCCTTCATTGAAATTACTGCTTTTTCTGGAACATTACAGAACAGTGCGATTTTTTTACGCTCATTCGCAGGAATAACGCGATCGCTACGGCAAACTAGGATGTCTGGCTGAATACCGATAGATAGAAGTTCTTTTACAGAGTGTTGCGTCGGCTTAGTTTTCACTTCGCCCGCTGCCGCTAGGTAAGGAACAAGTGTTAGGTGCATGAACATTGCGCGCTCACGGCCTAGCTCAACAGCTAGCTGACGAATCGCTTCCATAAATGGTAGTGATTCGATATCACCAACAGTACCGCCAACTTCAACGATAGCCACATCATGGCCTTCAGAACCTGCAATAACGCGATCTTTGATTGCGTTAGTGATATGAGGGATAACTTGAATAGTTGCGCCTAGGTAGTCACCACGACGTTCTTTACGAAGTACGTCGGCATAAACACGACCTGCAGTGAAGTTGTTACGCTTGGTCATCTTGGTACGGATGAAACGCTCGTAGTGACCAAGGTCAAGGTCAGTCTCTGCGCCATCTTCTGTAACGAACACTTCACCGTGCTGAGTAGGGCTCATTGTGCCCGGGTCAACGTTGATGTAAGGGTCAAGCTTCATCATAGTCACTTTAAGACCACGAGCTTCTAGAATAGCCGCAAGAGATGCTGCTGCAATACCTTTACCTAGAGAGGATACAACCCCGCCAGTAACAAAAATGTAATTTGTCGTCATGTTTAACCTGAAATTGGTTGAATGAGGGAAATGGAGTGCTTCTGGACGGGAGATAAATATACCAGAAGCTCCTTACCGCCACAACGTGAAATCTATCACACCGTAATTTTTTATTTTTTGCTTCAAATCAAAGTGAGCAAAGACAAACCAAAGTCCGTTTTCGTGTAACCAAACAAGCTGACCTTATATTATGTATTCTGCCAGTTTACCTCTACCTCGATTCTTCTTGTTTTACTTCATCCCAAAAATGGTCGAGTTCTGATAAAGAACAATCTGTGAGTACTTTGCCTAACTGCTGGACCTTGCCTTCAACTTGTTTAAAACGTCGCGCAAACTTTACGTTTGCTTTTCCTAGCGCGACTTCTGGGTTTTTATCAAGGTGGCGAGCCAAATTGACAGTCGCAAATAGCAAATCACCGAGTTCCAACTCAACTTTCTCTTCATCGGGCTGAACTTGCAGTGCCTCTTCCATGACTTCGTCAATTTCTTCTCGTACTTTATCGACAACCGGGCCAAGTGAATCCCAATCAAACCCAAATTTTGCACATTTTTTCTGAATTTTTGTAGCACGAGAAAGTGCCGGTAAAGAGTTTGGTATTGAGTCTAGGATACTTTCTTCCGCTTTGCCTACTAGGGCTTTTTCTTTTGCTTTTTCCGCTTCCCAGTTCGCGTTAATTTCCTCGTCAGATTCAAACTCAACATCTGAAAAAACATGCGGGTGGCGACGAGTCAGTTTTTCGTTCACGGTTTCGACGACATCCGAAAAGTCGAACAGCTCTTGCTCTTTCGCTAGCTGACTGTAAAAAATCACCTGAAACAACAAATCCCCTAGCTCTTCTTTTAGATTGGGCCAATCTCGATTTTGAATCGCGTCCACCACCTCGTAGGTTTCTTCTATTGTATGCGGAACGATGGTGTCAAAGGTTTGTTTTAAGTCCCAAGGGCAACCGTTTTCGGGGTCACGCAGCTTCGCCATGATTTGTTCTAACTGTTCAATTGGATGACTCATTTTTTGTTCCTTTAAACCTTTCTATTAAAGAAAAAGGTGAGCAGCCAAA
Source organism: Vibrio sp. Y58_MX_L22 (assembly GCF_024181865.1). NCBI lineage: Bacteria > Pseudomonadati > Pseudomonadota > Gammaproteobacteria > Vibrionales > Vibrionaceae > Vibrio > Vibrio sp. Y58_MX_L22. The sequence goes on along the minus strand of NZ_JAMZAN010000005.1, from coordinate 39,597 downwards.
ACCACTCACCTTCTACATTATATTTTCTCAGCAGCTTTCACTAAGTAATTGTTACTTTGACAAGGCAACAAGTTTTCGCGACTCCTGAGCATAGCCTACTATGTGATGCCCCTGAGCCGGCACGTCGGAATAAGTGCAGCTAACGCAGATAAAAAGCCAAATATGACGCAAGTGTAACTCTGTAAATAGTTGAAGTTGTAGCTAGGCGACAAACAAACGAGACTCCTGAGCATGGTTCACCATGTGATGGAGCGAGTGCGTGCAGTCAACAACGCTACAACGATAACTATGACGAGAGTTTTAGCCGAGGCGTTTCACCGTCATGACATCCTTGATCTGTTCCACACGTTTCGAAACCCGCGAAAGCACCTCAATATTGGTGACTTCTAGGTCAAAGTCCATGATGGCAAGTTGACGTCTGTAGTCGACTCGGTTCTTCATACTGGTCACTTTGATCTTTTCGTTGGCGAACAGTGTCGTAATGTCTTTGAGTAGACCACCTCGCTCCATCGCTTCAACACGCACGGTGAGGATGTATGACCCCACAAAGCCGCTGCCCCAGACTGTATCGATGATGCGCTCTGGCGCATGATGGCGCAGTTCTTCTAGCTGTTCACAGTCACTACGGTGTACTGAAATCCCACGACCTTGCGTTATGTAACCAGAGATATCGTCACCTGGAATTGGCTGACAGCAACGTGCTAGATGTGTCATTAGGTTATCGACGCCTTCTACTACAACTGCGTCTTTTTTCGGTCGGCTTTGCGCGGGTGATTTATGCTCAGCTTCTTGCAGTTTTTCCAGTGCTTGCTGGTCTTCTTCCTCTGCCGTTGGCTTGTTAACTAACGCGTTAATATGGTTAATGATTTGGTTGATGCGCAAATCACCGCTACCTACACCAACATACAATTCATCTGGTGTTTTGACGTTAAACCGCTTGAGGGCGTAATGCTCTGCATCTTTTAACGTTGCGCCAATTTTGGCTAACTCATGCTCAAGGATTTCACGACCTGCTTCAAGGTTCTTCTCACGGCTTTGTTTTCGGAACCAGGCGTTAATTTTGGCACGCGCACGACCAGAATGAACGAAGCCTAATGATGGGTTTAACCAGTCACGTGATGGGTTAGGTTCTTTCTGAGTGATAATCTCGACTTGGTCACCCATATGTAATTTATGCGTGAACGGCACAATACGACCTCCGACTTTGGCACCGATACAACGGTGTCCCACTTCGGAGTGAATGTGATAGGCAAAATCTAGCGGCGTTGCCCCCATTGGCAAATCGACAACATCACCACGTGGTGTAAAGGCATAAACACGGTCATCAAAGACTTGGCTACGCAGCTCATCGAGCATTTCGCCAGAGTCAGACATTTCTTCTTGCCAATCCAGTAACTTACGCAGCCACGTGATCTTCTCATCATAACCGCTTCGGCTGCTTGCCCCTTCTTTATATTTCCAGTGCGCTGCAACCCCCAGTTCCGACTCTTCATGCATTTGCTTGGTACGAATCTGGATCTCGATGGTTTTGCCTTCTGGCCCTAGAATTACTGTATGGATCGATTGATAACCGTTTGGTTTAGGGTTAGCAACGTAGTCATCAAACTCGCTCGGTAGGTGCTTGTATTTGGTGTGAACTACGCCTAAAGCCGCGTAACAATCTTGCAGTTTGTCCGCGATGATACGCACTGCTCGCACATCAAACAGCTCATCAAAGGCCAAACTCTTTTTCTGCATTTTTCGCCAAATGCTGTAGATGTGCTTAGGTCGACCACTCACTTCGGCATTGATGCCCGACACTTCCATTTCGTGCGTGAGGTCTTCAACAAAGTCTTTGATGTACTGTTCACGAACGATGCGTCGCTCAGAAAGCTGTTTGGCAATTTGTTTGTAAGTTTCCGGTTGTTGGTAGCGGAAAGCGTAATCTTCAATTTCCCATTTCAGCTGACCGATGCCTAATCGGTTTGCTAGCGGCGCATAGATGTTGGCACACTCTTTTGCCGCCGCACGTCGAACTTCATCTGGCGCTTTTTTAACTTCAATAAGGTTACAAATTCGTTCCGCGAGCTTGATAACTACGCAGCGGAAGTCATCCACCATGGCAAGCAGCATGCGGCGTACGTTATCTACCTGAGATGACGCTGCACTGCCTTCCATGTTGACGTTGAGTTGGCCAATAGCAGCCATTTCTTCAACGCCGTCGATTAATTTTATGATTTCTTTGCTGTATTTCTCTTCCAGAATTTCTCTGTTAAAAGCACCACTTGAAACCAAAGGAAACAGTTGAGCAGCCACTAAAGTGGCTTGATCCATAGACAAGGTGATCAAAATTTCGATCATTTCTCGTCCACGCCACAACAACAGCTCCGCTTGCTCGTTATCAGCTAATACCGTCTGGCAATCTCGATATACTTCGATTAAGCGTGAGGCTGTGTTTTTCTCTTGTCCTAGGCTAGCCACCCAGTTTTCGAGTTCAAACTGTTCATCTTGGTTTAAATGCGCGCTTCTTACCGCAACCATCTCATCATCCTAATTATTATATTCGTGTGGTTTGACTAACACCGTCCAGGTTAGTTCTTTTTACCGCGCGTACACGCTGGCTTTATGACCACCCACCACAAATAAGGGGTCAAAGTCCTAAAGTTAGGACTTTTCAAACAATGCCATCGATTCTAGATGACTGGTATGAGGGAACATGTCCAGCATACCTAATTTCGTTAATTTATAGCCTTGCTCTATCAAGCTTTGACTATCCCTAGCAAGGGTAGCAGGATTACAAGAAACATAAACTACACGCTGTGCGCCAAGCTCAGAAACTTGATCGATGATCCCACTCGCTCCCGCGCGTGCCGGGTCTAATAATACTTTATCAAACCGCTCTGCGGCCCAGGCTTGGCCTTCAAAATCTTGCTCAAGGTTAGCGTGATAAAATTGCGCGTTATTGATTTGGTTCAAAGATGCATTGTTTGTGGCTTTTTCTACCATCTCTGCAACACCCTCTACTCCAACCACGTACTTAGCTAATTTCGCAACTGGTAAACTAAAGTTGCCTAAACCACAGAACAAATCTAACACTCGGTCACTCTTTTGTGGGTCTAACCACTCAACCGCTTGTTTGACCATTTGTTGGTTTACACCTTGGTTTACTTGAATAAAGTTATTTGGTGCAAAAGGGATTTTCACTCCAACTTCTTGATAAAAAGGCATATCGCCTTCGATAAGGTCTAATTGTTCTGTCGATGGCATTAAGTACAACGATGCGCCATGACGTTTTGCCAACTCCGTTAGAGATTGAGTTTCACTCGTTGTCAGAGCGCTCAAGTGGCGCAGCGTAATACACGGTCCATTATCACCAAGTACCAGCTCTACATGACCCAATTGTTCAGGCTTTTTGAACGCTTTTAGGGCTGAGTAAATCTCTGGCAGCAAAACATTCAGTTCCGGTGCTAGCACTGGGCAATCAGTCACTTGCGCAATTTGCTTACTCTGCTTTTTACGGAAACCAAAATGTAGCTGACGTGTTTTTTTATCAACAAACAAGCTCACTCTCGCACGGCGACGGTAGGCCTGCGAATCTCCCAATAACGGGGCATCTAGTTCAATGTCACTGCCTGAAAATTTTCGCATTAGCTGACGCAACGTTTGCTGTTTGTACGTCAATTGTTGGTCATAATCTAGATGCTGCAAATCACAGCCACCGCACTCATGATAATGTGGGCAAAATGGCTCCACACGAGCTTCACTCGGCTTAAGGATTTTAATCAACTTACCGCGAGCGAACTTGCTCTTTTCTTCCACCAATTGAGTGACCACCTCCTCACCCGGCAGTGCTCCATCGATAAACAATGGCTTCTTTTTGAGGTAAGCAATGCCTGCGCCGTGGTGATCTAAACGCTCCACTTGCACTGCTTGGTGCCGAGTATTGAGTTGGGTTTTCTTTTTCGGTTGAAAGATGCGTGCCATGCTCTATGCCTGATTTATGTGTAATTGCTCTTCGGCTTCACTATTCTTGATTGCAGCCGTTGTGTGATTCGAGTGACTTGATTATGCTTACCGTTTATTCGGTGACGTCACTTCTTTGCTCAAGGCTTTATCGTGCGCTTGAGAAATAATGCGTTATTTTCCCATATCCAGACTCCGATGTAATTAGATAACATGACCAGATATGGCTTACGAGCACGTGTAATTACACTAACTCTCGCTCCCACTCTCATTATTGGTTTATTACTGAGCGGCTTTTTCTCATTTAACCGCTACCAAGACCTTGAGAAACAAGTTATCACCACTGGTAACAGCATTATTGAGCCGCTGGCGATTGCCAGTGAAACTCATCTACTATCAGAAAGCCGAGAGGCGGTACGTCGCTTGATAAGCTACGCGCACCGCAAAAACTCCAAGCTGGTTCGTAGTATCGCGGTATTCGATGAACATCATGAGCTCTTTGTGACCTCTAACTTTCATCCTAATTTTGAAGCCTTGATGTTCCCCAAAGATAAACCGATCCCGCAACTGGGTAATTCGGAAATCTACGAAAACTCACTGATATTGCGTGTCCCCATTTTGTCAGAAGGTCACTACTTAGCGGAGTTGTCGAACGAAAGCCAAGGCACAAAAGCGATTGGTTACATCGCCGTCGAGTTAGATCTCTCCTCCTTGAGGCTGCAACAGTATCAAGAAGTCTTCTCTGCGTTTTTAGTTCTGGTTCTCGGTCTTGGCTTAGCAAGTGTGTTTGCTTCACGTCTAATGCACGATGTGACCCAACCTATCACCCACATGAAGAATGTCGTTGACCGCATTCGCCGCGGTCATCTGGATGTGCGTATCGAAGGCAAAATGCACGGTGAGTTAGACCAGCTAAAAAATGGCATCAACGCCATGGCGGTATCGTTATCAGAATATCACGTGGAGATGCAGCACAGTATAGACCAAGCCACATCCGACTTACGTGAAACGCTTGAGCAGCTAGAAATTCAGAACGTTGAGCTGGATATCGCGAAGAAACGCGCGCAAGAAGCGGCCAGGGTTAAGTCAGAGTTCTTGGCGAACATGTCGCACGAGCTGCGTACTCCGCTCAATGGGGTGATTGGCTTTACTCGTCAAATGCTTAAAACGCAGCTTTCTAACAGCCAAACGGATTACCTACAGACGATTGAGAAATCGGCGAACAACTTGCTGAATATCATCAATGACATTCTCGACTTCTCGAAACTTGAAGCGGGTAAGCTGGCGCTGGAAAATATTCCTTTTGATTTCCGAGAAAGTTTAGAAGAGGTAATTAACCTACAAGCCACAAGTGCACATGAGAAAGGGTTAGAAATCACCCTAAAAGTGGACCCTAAAATTCCACCAGGTTTAGTTGGGGATCCACTACGTATCCAGCAAATTTTGACGAACTTAGTAGGTAACTCAATCAAGTTTACCGAGCGAGGCAACATTGATGTTAGCGTAGAAATGCGCTCTCAATCAGGAGACTCCGTCGAACTACAATTCATGGTGCGTGATACCGGTATTGGTATCTCTGAGCGTCAGCAAGCGCAGTTGTTCCAAGCCTTTAGCCAAGCGGATGCCAGTATTTCACGTCGTTACGGTGGTACTGGCCTTGGTCTGGTTATCACTCAGAAACTGGTGAGCCAGATGGGCGGCGAAATCAGTTTAACCAGCCGTCTACACCAAGGTTCAACCTTCTGGTTTACGGTGCGCTTGCACTCAACCGAGATGCCAATGAGCGAACTGATTGAAGTGGAACTTCTGACTGGGAAGCAGTTACTGCTGATTGAACCAAACATGCAAGCCGCATCCGTAACCCAACAGATTCTAAGTCAGGAGGGTATTTTAGTAACCTACCGCTCTTCGCTACCAAACAACGAAGAACAATATGATTATGTACTGTTGAATTTAGCGGCCAACCAGACTCACGATGCGGAAGTTATTACACCTTGGATAGAACAAGCAAAACGCATGGCTCCAAGTGTTCTCCTAGGGACACCGAGTACCGAATTGGCGCTTGCGGACCAAATAATGACTGAGCATCATGTCCAGTGCCTGACCAAGCCATTGTCTCGCCGTAAATTGCTACAAAGCCTGATTAGCGAACATGTAGAATCCCCACCGGTATTAAGCGCTCCAATTACGCCAAGCGAAGGGGACCGTTTACCTCTGACTGTACTAGCAGTGGATGACAACCCTGCAAACTTGAAGCTGATCTCTGCACTGCTCCGCGAACGAGTAGAAACCGTCACCGCCTGTAGCAATGGCCAGCAAGCGGTGAACCTGGCGACAGAGAAAAAGTACGATTTAATCTTCATGGATATCCAAATGCCACAAATGGATGGGGTGACCGCTTGTAAGCACATTAAAGAGTTGGAGCTAAATAAAGACACGCCAGTGATTGCGGTAACGGCGCATGCCATGGCAGGGGAACGAGACCGCTTGCTCTCAGCAGGAATGGATGACTACTTGACCAAACCTATTGAAGAGCATGTGCTACAACAGGTTTTGGTTCACTGGAACCCCAATGCTTGTACAGAGAGCATTGGCAAAGTCGCCCCTTCATACGTTGATGAACCTGAAGGAAGCGTACCACAATCCGTTTCTTCGCCTCAGCAGGATGTGATTATTGATTGGCAAGCAGCCTTGAAACAGAGCGCGAATAAAGAGGATCTCGCCAAAGATATGCTGCGCATGTTGATTGAGTTCATCCCTGAAGTAGAAGCAGTCGTTGACCAAGCTCTGGAGCAACAAGATATCTCTCGTGACGACCTAATTCATGTCATCCATAAGCTGCACGGCAGTAGTTCATATTGTGGCGTTCCAAGGCTGAAATCACTCTGTGCGACGCTTGAGCAAGCACTGCGCTCAGGGATCAGTCTTGAGGAAGTTGAGCCTGAAATGTTCGAGCTGCAAGATGAAATGATTAAAGTAACAACAACCGCAAAGTTATACCTTGAACAGTGATCTATTGAAGAGAAACAAAAGCCAGAGCAAATGCTCTGGCTTTTTAGTATTTTGTTTAAGACTTACAAGCTAGGATTCAAAAATGACCGTCGCCACAGCGTAATGACGCTCATCGGAAATGGACAGGTGAATGTGGTTAACACCCATCGCATCCGCTATTTGCTTGGCTGTGCCCGTCAATGCGAGTACTGGTTTTCCAAGCTCATCGTTCGAGATGGAAAAGTCGTGAAACGTGACCCCTTTTGCGATCCCTGTCCCCAATGCTTTTGAGGCAGCTTCTTTAACAGCAAAGCGCTTAGCAAGATAACGACCTTGCAGCTTAAGCTGTGAGAATTTGGCCATTTCTTCTTCTGAAAGAATCCGCTGAGCAAAAGGTTCACCACTACGAGCTAACGCTTTTTCAATACGCTCAATTTCTGCAATGTCGGTCCCTAACCCTATAATCGCCATCTAGATAGCCCTATGACTGGCGAGCCTCAATCATCAATGCTTTCATGTCAGCAACCGCTTTATTTAAACCATCAAATACCGCGCGACCAATGATTGAGTGACCAATGTTGAGTTCGTAAATTTCTGGTAATGCAGCAATTGGTGCGACATTGTGATAAGTCAGGCCATGCCCGGCATTAACAATAATACCTAGATCATGTGCATAACTAGCACCAGCGGCAATCTTCTTCAGTTCAGCTTGTTGCTCGTCTTCTGTCGTCGCATCTGCATAATGGCCAGTATGTAGCTCAATAAACGGAGCGCCACACTTTTTCGCAGCTTCAATCTGTTGACGGTCAGCATCAATAAAGAGCGAAACTTTAATGCCGGCATCTGTCAGCTTTTTCGTCGCAGCTTTAATTTTTTCAAGCTGCCCTACTACATCTAAGCCACCTTCCGTCGTCAGTTCTTCACGCTTTTCAGGCACTAGACACACAAACTCTGGTTTAGTTTGCAGCGCAATCTCAACCATTTCGTCCGTCACTGCCATCTCTAGATTCATACGCGTTTGAATGGTTTCACGCAGAATACGTACATCACGATCCAAAATATGGCGACGGTCTTCACGTAAGTGGATAGTGATACCGTCCGCGCCTGCACGCTCTGCAATTTCAGCAGCGTGAACAGGATCCGGGTATTTTGTACCACGTGCATTACGTAGAGTGGCAATATGGTCGATATTGACGCCTAAATAAATTGAGCTCATTTTCCGTTACTCCGTGCTCTGGGGGTCTGAATGAAAAATTCACGACTTTTTAAAGGTTTGCCGCCAAGATACGGCTTTAAGGCTATACGTGTAAAGCGTTTTGCCGCTTTTAGCTGCTCTTTAGTGACGAACCGCCGCTCACTGATAGCAATCAGTTCATTCCCTAAAAACGTTAGGTTATCGCGCCTAACCGAAGCAATAAACCCTTTCTGTTCCCGGTAACGATAGGTCATTTCTGGGTCGACGGGCTCGCCGGTACCTGCACAATGCAAAAAATCCACGCCATACCCCATCGCAGACAACAAGGCTAACTCAAAACGACGCAGTGCAGGCTCAGGGTTCTCGTTGTGCGCCAACTCGGTTAACGCATGCAAATAATCATGAAATAGTGCTGGCATCGGCACTTCAGCCATCAAAATACGGCCAATCAGTTCATTGACGTACATGGCTGAGTAGAGATTAATGCCCGTTAACGGCAAACCTAGGCTTATCGGCTCGGCTTGACGCAAAGTTTTCATTGAGCCTTTCCCCGACCATTTAAGTAATAGCGGGGTAAAAGGTTGCAATGCGCCTTTTAAGTTCGAACGCTTACTGCGCGCGCCTTTGGCCATTAAAGTCATTCGGCCATATTCCTCACTAAATACATCAAGGATTAAGCTCGATTCACTGTAAGGGCGTCGGTGCAATACAAAACAGCGCTGTAAACCTTCGGAAGACAGATTACTCATCTAAGTCATTGTGCCTAAAAAGTGTGAAATAAAAAATAAGGAGCCGAGCGGCTCCTTATTTTAATCGATACTGATTTTTCATCGATGTTGGAGCGAAGCACCTTCGCAGCCAAGATTATAAATCGTCTATATAACCCAACGATCGCAACGCTCGTTCGTCGTCTGCCCAGCCAGATTTCACTTTTACCCAAGTTTCTAGGTAAACCTTACGACCGAACAATTCTTCCATATCTAAACGCGCTTCGCGACCAATGGTTTTAATCTTCTCGCCGCCTTTGCCAATCACCATTTTCTTCTGGCCATTACGCTCAACAAGAATCAAGGCATTGATGTGGAAACCGTCGGTTTCTGGGTTGTAATCAAAACGCTCAATCTCAACCGTTACTGAGTATGGCAGCTCTTCACCAGTAAAGCGCATCAGCTTTTCACGCACAATCTCAGACGCCATAAAACGCTGAGAACGGTCAGTCACGTATTCTTCTGGGAAGTGATGCGTTGCTTTAGGTAAGTGATTACGCACGTGCTTACGCAGTACATCAATGTTCTTACCTTGCTTGGCAGAGATTGGCACAACATCCACGAAGTCCATCTTCTTCGACATCTCCGCCATGTGTAGCATCACGTCGTTACGATCTTGTACGTTGTCGACTTTGTTTACACAAAGCACAACTGGGAAGTTCGATTTTTGAAGTTTGGTCAGCACCATCTCATCGTCTTTAGTCCAATGCGTACCATCGACTAAGAAGAACACAAGGTTTACATCACTCAATGACGAGTTAGCAGCACGGTTCATCAAACGGTTGATCGCACGCTTTTCTTCAATGTGAAGTCCAGGCGTGTCGACGTAAATCGCTTGGTAATCGCCGTCCGTATCCACACCCATAATACGGTGGCGTGTCGTTTGCGGCTTACGAGAGGTGATCGAAATCTTCTGACCCAAAATCTTGTTCAAAAGTGTCGACTTACCTACGTTTGGACGACCAACAATCGCAATAAAGCCACAGTGTTGGTTTTCTGGCGAGCTTGGCTCACCCTGTGATGCGAAAAACGCATCGATATCGAATTCGTTATCAGCCATTTGTTAATTGCTCAAGTGCTGTTTCAGCAGCCGCTTGTTCTGCCTTGCGGCGGCTGGTGCCTTTACCGATTACAGGCTTATCCACACCTGCTACTTCGCACTCAACCGTGAACTCTTGGTTGTGCGCTTCACCTTTAATATTAGTCACTGTGTAGACAGGCAGCGGTTTTCTTCTGCCTTGTAGGAACTCTTGTAGGCGAGTTTTCGGATCTTTCTGTGAAACGCCTGGTTTAATGGCTTCAAGGCGTGACTGATACCAACTCAGTACAATGCCTCGCACAACTTCAAGATCACTGTCTAGGTAAATTGCGCCAATAATGGCTTCAACCGCATCGGCTAAAATAGAGTCTCGGCGAAAACCGCCACTCTTCAATTCACCTGGACCTAATTTTAAATAATCTCCTAGATCGAATTCACGACCCAGTTCCGCCAATGTATGTCCGCGAACCAAAGTAGCACGCATGCGGCTCATGTCACCTTCGTTCACTTTTGGGAAACGATGGTACAGATCATCAGCGATGACAAAACTTAAAATTGAATCGCCCAGAAACTCAAGACGTTCATTGTGCTTACTGTTGGCGCTGCGGTGCGTCAGCGCCAAATTGATAAGCCCGGCATCTTGAAACTGGTAGCCAAGCTTTCTCTCTAGTTTATCAATTGGAGAATTCATACTCTCTCGATATTTGAATGGTTAGTGAATGCCACCGATGCGGTTAAAACGCACACCAGTTGGAATCCATGAAGGTAGAACACTATCTGCGCCACGATCAAACTCGAAGCTGATCCAGATCGCGACAGCTTTACCGACTAAGTTTGCTTCTGGAACAAAGCCCCAGTAACGGCTGTCAGCACTGTTGTCACGGTTATCACCCATCACAAAATACTGACCTTGTGGTACAACCCACTCTGTCGTTCCGCTGCGTGGGAAATATTGCTCCACGCGGTTACGCACAAGAGGGTTAACCAAAATATTGTGCTCAACGTTACCCAATTTTTCATCCAGTTGGATCATTGGAATACCGTTCGAGCTAAACTGACTTTCTTCAACATTGCTCAGTTTAACTGGCTTACATGCCGATTCGCCTTGGCTTTGCACGCAAAGCTGCTTATCACTTGAATAACGCACGATATCACCAGGTAAACCAACTACACGCTTAATGTAGTCCACACTTGGTTGTGGTGGGTATTTGAAGACCACGATATCACCACGATCAGGCTTACCAGTTTCCACAAGCTGAGTACGCCATACTGGGTCTTTTAGACCGTACGCGTACTTCTCAACTAAAATGAAATCGCCAACCAACAAGGTAGGCATCATTGAGCCTGATGGGATTTGAAATGGTTCGTAGATAAAAGAACGTAATACTAAAACGAACGCGATCACAGGAAAAATAGAGACGCTATTTTCAACCCACCAAGGCTGACGCTCTACTTTTTGCAAGGTCACTGCATCCAAACCATTAGACGTCTGAGCTTGAATCTCAGCCAGTTTTTCCTGACGCTTTTTCGCGAAAACCAGCTTTTCCAATAGCCAAACCACGCCAGTTACCAAAGTCGCAATAACCAACATCAGTGAGAATGTATTCGCCATTAAATTCCCTTATCTAAAAATACGAAAGTGAAAGAGCCGAAACCCTTTCACTTATTTTAATATCTAACGTCTTAAGACCGACAAGTGTGAGACAAAGTTCAACTTTAGTCTTTACCTACGTGAAGGATGGCTAGGAACGCTTCTTGAGGCAGCTCGACGTTACCGATCTGCTTCATGCGTTTCTTACCTTCTTTCTGTTTCTTCAGAAGTTTCTTCTTACGACTTACGTCACCACCGTAACATTTCGCGATAACGTTCTTACGCAACTGTTTTACCGTTGAACGAGCGATAATGTGGTTACCAATTGCCGCTTGGATTGCGATATCAAACATTTGGCGAGGGATGAATTCTTTCATCTTCTCTACCAACTGACGACCGCGAGTCTGAGACTGATCTTTGTGTGTGATCATCGCCAATGCATCAACAGTGTCACCGTTAAGAAGAACGTCTACACGTACCATGTTCGAAGCTTCAAAACGCTGGAAGTTGTAATCCAAAGATGCGTAACCGCGTGATGTTGATTTCAGACGATCGAAGAAATCCAGTACCACTTCAGCCATTGGAATATCGTAAGTCACAGCGACTTGGTTACCGTGGTAAACCATATCAACTTGACTGCCTCGCTTTTCAACACACAGGGTGATTACATTACCTAGGTACTCTGAAGGCACAAGGATATTACAACGCGCAATCGGTTCACGAATTTCTTCAATATCATTGATCGCTGGTAGTTTGGCAGGGCTATCAACGTACAGCAGTTCACCATCGGTCTTTTCAACTTCGTAAACTACCGTTGGTGCCGTGGTGATAAGATCTAAGTCGTATTCACGCTCTAGACGCTCTTGGATAATTTCCATGTGCAGCATGCCAAGGAAACCACAACGGAAACCAAAGCCAAGTGCCGCTGAGTTTTCTGGCTCGTAGAATAGCGATGCGTCGTTTAGACTTAATTTGCCCAGCGCATCACGGAAGTTCTCGTAATCGTCAGAAGATACTGGGAACAGACCTGCGTAAACCTGAGGTTTAACTTTCTTAAAGCCTGGTAGCGGTTTATCACAACCATTCTTCGCTAGAGTCAGCGTATCACCAACAGGGGCACCAAGAATGTCTTTGATACCACAAACAACCCAACCTACTTCACCAGTACGAAGGGTATCGGTATCCACTTGTTTTGGCGTAAAGATACCAAGGCGGTCCACACCCCAAACTTGGCCCGTACTCATCACTTTGATCTTATCGTTCTTCTTCAGTTCGCCGTTTTTAATACGCACTAGAGAAACAACGCCAAGGTAGTTATCAAACCATGAGTCAATGATCAGCGCTTGTAGTGGCGCATCTGGATCACCTTCCGGTGCTGGAATCGCTGACACAATGTTCTCTAGAACGTCATCAACACCGATGCCTGTCTTCGCAGAACAGCGGGTTGCTTCCATTGCATCGATACCAACGATTTCTTCAATTTCTTCCGCTACACGCTCAGGATCGGCTGCTGGTAGATCAATCTTGTTCAAGATTGGCACAACCTCTAGATCCATTTCGATCGCGGTGTAACAGTTAGCCAGTGTTTGAGCTTCAACACCTTGACCCGCATCCACAACCAATAGCGCACCTTCACAAGCCGCCAGAGAACGTGATACTTCATATGCAAAGTCAACGTGCCCCGGAGTATCGATGAAGTTCAGCTGATACGTCTCACCGTCTTTAGCGGTGTAGTTTAGCGTCACACTCTGAGATTTGATGGTGATGCCACGCTCACGTTCAAGATCCATAGAATCCAGAACCTGTGCGGCCATTTCACGATCGGTTAACCCGCCACAAACTTGGATTAGACGGTCTGATAGGGTCGACTTACCATGGTCGATGTGGGCGATAATCGAAAAGTTACGAATGTGCTTCATAGATTTAGGGTGACTAACTCTTTACAAATAGGGACAGTAAGAAACGCCATCTACTGACGGCATTTCAATCAAGTTGGCAGATTCTACCGAATTTCGTTAACGGGCGCACGTAATTTAAAGTACATACCCAAATAACCTTTAGTGGAGGGGGACAGCACTTACTGGATTGGCTCTCCAAGTACCCGAACGAGGGTAACTTGGCGCTTAGATTCATCTTCTAACGGACGAGAAACACGTTTTGCGATCCACATTCCACCAGCGGCAAACAATACCGATGCCAATATGATGATGCCTTCCCCGCCGGCTGTCAGCGGCGCTAATAGGAAGTGACCAAACATCGCACCGATAATCAAACCAAACAATGGCAGTAAATAAACCGCCATTGCTGATTTTATTAGGCTCGACTCAGGAAAACCAATCTCGACGACTTGACCTATTTTCACCGATTTATCCGTGCGCAGGTGCCAAGATAAACTCTTGTTACCAATGGCTTTAGTAACAACGCCCGTTCCACAGCTTTTCTGTGAAGAGCAACTACTGCAACTGGTCTGCTGTTCGCAACTTAAATCAATTTCGTATTGCTTGCCGCGACGATGCACGTCTGTCACGGTAGCCAACGCGGTCATCATTGTTATTTACCCTTTGTTACATTAAATGTGACAGATTGGGCGATACGCTGTGCTGTGGTCGGTGGAATGTCTCCTACAACAGAGATTTCATGTTGACCGCTCACAAAACTGTGTAGCGTTCTTCTGCCTTGGCGAACCAACTGCCCTTTTAACGAATGCTCATCTTTGTTTGCTACGTAAACAGAGAAGCTAAACAGACCATCAGAATACAGCTGACTCTCCACCATTTGGTTAGTAACGGCCATTCGATAGCGGTTGAGCTCGTTCGGCTCGAAACCCTCAGGGATCCAACCAACCTGCCAATTACTGGTCCCAATATCGCCTTTTGGCATGGTGAGAACAGCAGGTAATTGGACATCTTGCAGGCCACTCATTAACTCTGCGATTTTTGGGTTTACCGTGTAAGAAATAGTGCGATATTGTTCAAGCATCTCACCATCGCGGTCCACAAGGTCGGCACGTAACGGCAATTTACTCTTTTCATCGATCCATAGTACGTATGAATAGCGCAGACCGTCTTTAGGAACAATACGCAACACTTGTGTTGCCACACCAGCTTCACGAGCTCTACCCACTTTTACATAGTCGTAATACAAGTTTAGCTCATCGATATTGGTGTTGAGCATAGGCATAGTCGGAGCGACCATTTTACCTGACTCGATGGTGAACGGTTCTAAACCCGTTTCGATATAACTTACTTCAGTTCCGCGACGAATCACTTCACGCACAGGGCCACTTAAGTAGACAAGATGAGCATATTGATCGTCACCATGCGTGGCATGACGATACAGCAACGGCTCAATGCTGTTCTTTTTGATAAGGATATAAGAGAGTTCGTAACTTAAATTCTTACTCGCCTCGCTCATTTGATGCAATAAAGCCTCCGCTGGCTTATCACCAGCAAAGGCTTGAGAAGACATCATACTGAACAGAGCGCAAGCGCTGATCAGAAATTTTTTCATTCAATATCCGGATTCAGATTTGCATCTTGTTGAGATGCATCACTGTTAATTCGTAACTGCAATTCGTAGTCTCGCAGCATAGCATGAACACGCTTGCGCTGCTCTTGCATATTTGCCTCGCCTACAGAACGTTCTACAGACTCACGAGTCAAACTCACTGGTTCTGCGCTGCCAGCAAACGGAACCGTCTGCAATACAGGTAATTGATCTGTTTGCGGCGACATTGAATCGCTACCACCGTACTGCTGTACACCTAAAATAACAACAAGCGATACACATGCAGCAACAGCAACTTGACCAAACTGCGTCAACCAACCTGGCAACTGACGTTTTGCTTTTTGCGGTTCTGGTTGCGACTCTTTTGGCGTATCCGCAATTGAGATAACATTTGCACTGTGCGAATCAAACGCACGGTGTGCAGGTTCATCTTCTAACGCTAACGCCACGCTTTCAGCAATATTCCACTCAGGTTTTGCTGGCGCTTCGCCTCGCATCACATCACCAATCAGGTGATAGTTCTGCCAAGCATCACGGCTCTCTTGGTCTTGCTCTAACTCTTGAATTAAAGCCTTATCGACCAATTCTCCATCCATGAGAGCTGAAAGTTTTTCTTTGTCAGCCATTATTTTCACCATAGTTATTACTTGTACTAGCGTTGCAAAAGAGGTCTGATTTTCTTTTCCACCGCCTCACGAGCACGGAAGATACGCGATCGTACCGTTCCTACCGGGCAATCCATCACTTCTGCAATTTCTTCATAACTCAAGCCATCGAGCTCTCGTAATGTCATTGCGGTTTTTAAATCTTCAGGTAAAGCTTCGATTGCACTGAACACCACCCGTTGCAATTCTTTGGACAACGTTAAGTTCTCAGGGTTCGATATTTCTTTAAGTGCACTACCTGTTTCGTAAAATTCAGCATCTTCAGCATCGACATCTGTCGCTGGAGGTCTACGCCCTTGAGCAACAATGTGATTTTTCGCAGTATTCACTGCAATGCGATACAGCCACGTATAAAACGCACTTTCCCCACGAAAGCTAGGGATAGCTCGGTAAGCTTTAATAAACGCTTCTTGTGCTACATCTGGTACATCGCCAGGATTACTAACGTATCTGGAAATAAGATTACATACCTTATTCTGGTACTTTGTTACCAACAGGTTGAATGCTTGCTTATCGCCATTCTGAACTCGCTCAATCAATACTTGATCGGTCAGCTGCTCGTTCATTCGAGCGGATACTCCTATTTGTTATGCCCCTACTCTTCTCAGATATGGGTACTAATTATGCAAAACGTAGTATTGACACCACTGCTTACTTGAGCACTATTGTGACCCTAACGTGAATGAGAAAGTTCCATGGTTTCTCAAGTTTTTTGTCATTGTTTTTTCACAGTGTGATGTCTGTACCCAAATGACCACCGCTGCCTGACTTTAGTCTAAGTTTGACAAGCGAGCATCTTGGAGGGAAATGGGTATAATGAATGATCTCTGTCCCAGATTGTGCTGGGTCGGGCATGGAAAAGCAATGGCATTGACAAACTATTACTTTTCATTTGCATGGCTAATGGCTATCTGAACACCGCGTTACAAATTATAACTTAGGAAGCATGCTCATGCTCTGCATGAAAAAGAAGAGTGGCTCAGTCACCGCCGTAACACGGACGTCGATAGGTCTCCCAACTTAGCCCTTAGCGACAGATGTCGCGATAATGGAATGCACATGGTGTGCAAATAATACACAAGGTAACTTTGTTACCTTAGCTTGGGATTATAAAAGTTATATGAACACAAATCGTGAACATGAGTGTGATGTATTAGTGGTAGGGAGTGGCGCGGCAGGTTTGTCGTTGGCTTTGCGCGTTGCTAACCACTGTAAGGTGATGGTGCTGAGTAAAGGACCACGCAGCGAAGGGGCAACCTACTATGCTCAAGGCGGTATCGCTGCCGTATTTGATGAGTCAGACACCATTGATTCACACGTTGAAGACACGCAAATCGCCGGGGATGGTATTTGCGATGAGGAGACCGTAAGGTTCATTGCTGAGCATTCAAAAGAGTGTGTACAGTGGTTGATTGACGGTGGTGTCCCATTTGATCGTGAAGAAGATGACTCTGACGATGAACCTCGCTACCACTTAACTCGTGAAGGTGGTCATAGCCGTCGTCGTATTCTTCACGCGGCAGATGCGACAGGTATGGCGATGCAAACCTCCCTGCAAGATAACGCTCATAACCATCCAAACATTCATGTTCTCGAACGTCACAATGCTCTGGACTTAATCACCGAAGACAAAATTGGCGGTGATAAAAACAAAGTTATCGGTGCTTATATTTGGAACCGCAACGAAGAGCATGTCGAAACCGTGCGAGCCAAATTTGTGGTTCTCGCTACAGGTGGTGCTTCAAAGGTTTATCAATACACCTCTAACCCAGATGTGTCGTCTGGTGATGGTATTGCGATTGCTTGGCGTGCAGGGTGTCGTGTGGCGAATATGGAATTTAACCAGTTCCACCCTACGTGTTTATATCACCCAGAAGCACGTAACTTCTTGCTGACTGAAGCGTTGCGTGGCGAAGGTGCTTACCTGCGCCGTCCAGATGGTTCTCGCTTTATGCCAGATTTCGATGAACGTAAAGAGCTTGCTCCGCGTGACGTCGTGGCTCGTGCTATCGACTTCGAAATGAAGCGTTTAGGCGCCGACTGTATGTATCTCGACATCAGTCATAAGCCTGCTGACTTTATTACGAAACACTTCCCAACCATTTATTCACGTTTGATGGACTTGGGCATTGACATGACTAAAGAGCCAATCCCAATCGTACCTGCTGCACACTACACTTGTGGCGGTGTCATGGTGGATAGAAATGGCTGCACCGATCTGAAAAATTTGTATGCGATTGGTGAAGTTAGCTACACCGGGCTGCATGGTGCTAACCGCATGGCATCAAACTCACTTCTCGAATGCGTGGTTTATGCTTGGTCTGCGGCAAAAGATATTCTAAAACATCACACTAACGTTGAGCTACCCTCACAGGTGCCATGTTGGGATGAAAGCAAAGTAACCAATAGTGATGAAGAAGTGATCATTCAGCACAACTGGCACGAGCTTCGTCTGTTTATGTGGGACTACATGGGCATTGTGCGAACTGACAAGCGTTTAGAGCGCGCCTTACGCCGTATCCAACTATTGCAACAAGAAACACACGAGTACTACAGCAATTTCCGCGTGTCGAACAACTTATTAGAACTGCGTAACCTTTTACAAGTAGCAGAGTTGATGGTTCGTTGTGCGATGCAGCGTAAAGAGAGTCGAGGTTTGCACTACACGCTTGACTATCCGAACCAACTGGAAAACAGCGGCCCAACGATTTTGGTTCCAGCTAAACAGCTTTAACTTTACCAAGTAAACTATTACATCAGCAGGGAGCATTAGCTCCCTGTTTCATTTCCCATTGGCGTAATACCAAAGATAGTTGACGATACTGCTCATCGTCACAGCTATCACGCCAAATCGTAACACTACGGCCAGATTGCAATTGGAATGTTATCTTGAATGGTGATGCCGATGTATCGACTCGCTGTAAATGACCCTTTTCGGACTCAATATCTTCCGAGCATTCGCCATACTCAAGGGCATCAAACCTAACCGAGCCATCGCAGTGCACATACCAATGCCCATGACTTGTAGGTTGAACAAGGCCTTGGCTTGAGAGAGCCTTAACAATCAGTAATAACAAATAAGTCGATAATACGATCGGAATGCTAGAGAAGATAACAGCCCAAGTCATCAATAAGAAAAGTACAACATTGAAGACTCGGGCAGTCAGAGAGGGAGAAGCAGTAAAATTAACGAACTTTGCTGAGGTTATGGGCGACAATTTTATCAACCATTGCTGCATGACCTAAATTTTCGCTACGGCCATGCCCCATTACCCAAGTAAACAGATCAGGATCATCGCATTCAAGTAAAGAAACAAAGTCACGCTGCTCTTGTTCACTCAGAGTATCAAAGCACTCTTCAAAAAACGGCATAATTACTACGTCAAGCTCAAGCATGCCTCGACGACAAGCCCATTTAATACGCGCTTTTTCTTCCGGAGTGTACATTCACTATTCCTTCATAGATGTCTTGTTGTTAGTGCGGAGTGTAACAAGGGATGTGCTACGTCACTAGTGTGCGGGTCACAATACGATAGTGAAAGCAGACAAATGTTGATTCGTAAATCGCTCCCCTAGTATCTCAAGGTTATTTGGGTATAACATAGCGGAAAAATATCTTCAAAAGGCATTGTAATTATGGAATGGCAAACTCGTTTTTCAGCATTACCTCTCTCAACTCAAGACGCACTTCCAGAGTTATCTATCTCACTGCTGGATAACTTCGGCATGATCACCATGATCGGTGACGATAAAAAATCATACTTACAAGGTCAGGTTACCTGCGATGTTGTTTCTTTAGAACAAGACCAATCAACACTGGGCGCACATTGTGATGCAAAAGGCAAAGTGTGGAGCGTGTTCCGCCTTTTCCATCATCATGATGGCTACGGCATGATCCAACCAAGATCGGCGATTGACGTAGAACTTAATGAAATAAAGAAATACGCCATTTTCTCTAAAGTAACGATTGAAGCTTCTGATGACGTTATCTTAGGCGTTGCTGGCGTTAAAGCCGACGAATTCATTTCAACAATGAGCAAGACAACTGGCAGCGTTCGCCCAGTTGACGGTGGCACAGCCGTGCAAGTTGCACAAGATCGCTGGTTACTGATATTAAGTGCGCCAGAAGCACAGCAAATCGTTGAAACTACCGACGCTGTCTTTACGACAAATGAGCTTTGGAATCGTTTCGATATTGAGGCAGGTTTACCATTTGTCTCTGCATCCGCGCAGAATGCTCACATTCCACAAGCACTCAACGTTCAAGCTTTAGGAGGCATAAGCTTCACAAAGGGCTGCTACACGGGACAAGAAACGGTAGCACGAGCGAAGTATCGCGGTACCAATAAACGTGCGATGTATATCGTAAAAGGTGCGACTTCTGCTCCATTCAGTGACGAACCAATTGAGCTCGAACGCAGCGTAGGTGAAAACTGGCGTTCAGTAGGTGCTTTGTTAAATCACTACCAGTTCAGTGACAATCACGCGATTGGCCTGATCGTACTGCCTAATAATCTCGATGAAGACACTCGTCTTCGTTTGGTTGCGCAACCAGAATGTGAATGGACAATCGAATCACTGCCTTACAGTCTTGATGATGAGTAATACAATCAATACTCCTTTGATGCAATTTCTCACAGACCAACACATTCCGTTTCGTCTGTTACCGCATCAAAGACCAGCAACCACCATTGAGGATGCCGCGCACCAACGCGGCATTCGCCCTTCTCAAATGGTGAAAGCAATCTTGCTACGAGACATGGGTAATCAATATGCACTCGCCTGTGCGCCAGGTGATCGTAGCGTTGATCCCAAAAAAGTGCGCTCGTTACTGAAATGTCGCCGGATGACTTGTGTTGATCAAGCCGATGTTGAGTCCATCACTGGTTACAAAATTGGTACTGTCACTCCTCTGCTACTAAAACGTCATATGCCAATCGTGTTCGACCCTAGCTTACTAGAAGAACAGGAAGTCACGATCAGCAGTGGCGATCGCATGGCTGGACTGGCGCTTTCTATCCAAGATCTTATCCAATTGTGTCAGCCGACCGTAGCTGAGATCTGTCGTTAATCGTCTAAAAACAATGTAATGACACGTAGTGTTTCTATCACTGCGTGATCTCGCTCATATCTACAAAAATAGACATGAGAATTTTTAATCACATATAAAACATAAATAGTCACAAAGATAAAACTCGTATATGCTGAATTTGTTGGTTAAGTTTCAAACAAGCACTTAACCAATATAAAGTGAGTCAGCTAGCTGAGTGACAGCATTCATGCAGTTAGTTATCCACTTTTGTGTAATGCATCTGTGACTATTCGCCCGCTGAAGCGGGCTTTTTTTTACGTGGAACTTTTTCTCTTTCATTTCCTCTAATCGTTAGAACGTAAAGTGTGTTACGCGAAGCACGACCTTAATAGAAACAACTAGCAAACAACCGTTTTCGTTCTATTCTTAATTCTGTAACAAAACTATTGCTTAATGCGTCACGTAAAAAGGAGTGTATTGGGTAAGGGTTCCTTTAGAGAGGTTATTTTTGGGGTAATCCTCACGCTATTTAAGAGATGACACTGTCAAATTGTCTAAGACAACACAATTCTCTGACGCAACACCCTACATCTGTATTTAATACTATTGCTGTCACAATAATTTTCGCGTCCAGAACGTAGAATACCTAGGCTAGGTTAGATAAAAGGAAAGTAAATATGAGACTGTTTAAGCGCTATACACCAAGTATGATTGCTAAACATATAAGTCGTCTTTTTAAAGGAAGAATTTATATTTACGGGGTCGGTAGATTCGAGTTTGATAACGGTAAGTTAATACTGCCGGAGAAAGCAGAGCAACGCCATTTCCGAGCGGTCAAAGAGATCAATCAAGAAATAATGAAACTCCGATGCGCATATGCTTAGCAAAATGTTGATAAAACAAAGGCTGGATTAACCAGCCTTTTGTGTATTTGAAGTTCGCTTTGCACTTACTGACGCGCCAGATCCGGCAAGTGTCCCTTTAAACCAAGCGCGCGCTTCATGATCTCATCTTTCGCTCCCGGCAGTTGCCCCGCTAAACTTAAGCCAATGCCACGAACGAGCTTCTTAGCTGGGTTCTCGCCAGAGAACAAATCTCGAAACCCTTGCATAGTAGCGATCATCTTTGCCGCTTCCGCTTTTCGCCAACGCTCGTAGCTTCTTAGGTTGCGTTTACTGCCGATATCTTGACCCTGCTTCCAAAGTGCTAATACTTCTTGAGCAAGACTGGCCGCATCTAATAAACCTAAATTCACACCCTGCCCCGCTAATGGGTGAATGGTATGGGCCGCATCACCAACCAGCGCGACTCGCTCGACAACAAAATCTCGCGCATAGCGCATTTTCAAAGGAAACGCAGCACGCTCTCCCACTACTTCACATAGACCAAGTCGAGCATCAAACTCACTCGTCAACGCTTTATTGAAATCATGTTCACTCATCGCCACTAACTGCTCTGCTCGATTTGGCTCCGTGGACCAAACAATAGAGCACATATCTGGTTGCGACATTGGCAAAAATGCCAACGGTCCGTGAGGAGTAAATATCTGGCGCGCAATGCTGTTGTGTGGCATGGCAGTTTTGACATTCGCGACCAAAGCATGATGACCATAGTCCCAATGCGTTAATGGAATATCCATTTGATGGCGAAGCCACGAATTCGCCCCATCGGCTCCGACCACTAATTTAGCGGTCATGGCTTGGCCATTATCGAGCGTCAGCCAGCTTTCTTGCTCACCGACCGCGAGAGTCGCGCAACGTGCAGGCATAAACATAGTGACGTTATCGAGCTTTTGGACTTGTTCAAGCAGCGCAAGTTGAATCACACGATTCTCAACAATATGCCCTAAATCAGGTTGTGCCATACTTTGTGCATTAAATTCAATGCTGGCAAAGCTATCTTGTTCCCATACTTCCATGCCATGGTAAGGCGAAGCTCGGCGCTGTTCTATGCCCTGCCAAGCACCAAGTTTACGCAAAATCGTCTCACTAGAGCGGCTCAGCGCAGACACACGAACATCGGGCAATTCTTTCAACGAATCATCTGGCACTTTACCTTCAATAACGGCGACACGCAGATCACTGTCTTTGAACGCGGCAGCAAGTGCCAACCCAACCATCCCTCCGCCGATGATGGCGATATCTACACTTTGCATCATTGCTTTTTATTACCTAATTCAGTGCGGCCGTTCATCGTTTTACCAAGCCAAGTGTATGGCGTAGTAGCGGCTGCTTAAAAATAGAAAGGTTATCCATCGCTGCTAAGGCAGTATTTCGGCCAATTCGCATCGCGGGTAAATCATTTGAAAAAACATGCACCAAGGCACTGGTTAGCCAAATAGTTTCGCTTCGATCTGTTTCTCTACGTTGACTAAAGCGCATCAGGCCTTGATAAAGACCCACATCCTCACTTTGCTGCACAATTTCTTCTGCTAGTGAGACTACATCGCGAATACCGAGATTAAAGCCTTGTCCAGCTATCGGGTGCAGCGTTTGCGCCGCATTTCCAACAATCGCAAAGCGATGTGAAATATTTTGCTTTCGATGGCGAAGAAGCAATGGGTAACTTGCACGGCGCCCCACTTTTTTCATCGCGCCTAAACGCCAACCAAAATCGTTCTGTAAACGCTGGAGAAATGCTTGATCAGATAACTCAAGAACGGCTTGGGCTTCTTCAGGGTGTAAACACCAAACTAAGGACATTCGATTGTCACTCATTGGCAATAAAGCAACAGGGCCATTTTCAGTAAAACGTTCAAAGGCTCTACCTTGATGAGGTTCTTGAGTCACAATATTGGCAATGACAGCCACTTGTTCAAAATCTTGCTCAGAAAGTTCTAGACCAATTTTCTGACAACAGGTCGAAACAGCACCATCTGCAGCCACCAGCAGTTTTGCTTCAAGTTGCTCACCACTTTTCAACGTCACATGGGTACAGTTTTGCTCGCGCTCGATATCGGTAACCGAGTCAGGACAAAACAGCGTAATTGATTCGCTGCTGTCTAATAATTCTTGATATATACGCCCAACATCGGCTAATTCTACAACATACCCTAGAGCTCCCACCCCAACCTCTTGCTTGGTAATCTCCGTCATCCCAGCATGAGAACGGTCAGAAACGTGGATATGTTCAATGGGTGTGACAAACGGTTCTACTGACGTCCAGAGCTGTAGTTGACGCAACAGATTGACAGTACCGTAAGACAATGCGATTGAGCGAGAGTCAAAACCAGGGTGCATATCTGATTGTGCTTTAAAAGGCTCAACGACGGCAATGCGGAGCTTTCCCTGAGACAAATGGTCAATCGCCAATGCTAACGTTGCACCAGCCATGGCACCACCAGCAATGACTACATCATATTGCTTCATACTAACCTCTGGACGGTCTACGATTAGTGAATAGTAGGTTTTTTGTCGCTGCTTTCAGGACGAACACCAAATTCAGCATGAATCGTTAGTACGCAAGCTTTGATGTGCTCAATCACTTGCTCTAGCAATTGCGCTTGTTCACCAAGATCGTCATCTTCATCAATGCCTAATTTGGCAATCTCTTCTAAGTCAGCCAGTGCTTCTTTAGCGTCATCAGATGCTTTATTAAGCGCAACGCCTGCTAGACCTAGCCCAGAAATAAAGTGGTTTACAAAGTCGGACACACTGTCGGCTAATGCGAATAAGCCTTCTTCGCCCGGCTCATCTGGCAATAGTAAAGACAGCTCCATTGATGTGCCAGTAAGCTCATTAACAGTAGCGTTGAATATGCTCTGAGCAAAAGTGAGTGCTGTCGAGGGCCACCCCATCCCATCATTGGTGTAGTCAAAAAGAATCGGCTGCCAAGTTTGATCATTGATCGCCAATCCACCACTTAACATGCCAACAAATAAGCCATGTAACTCCGCCGGTGTCACAGCCAGGCTTGCCGATTGCAGTTCAGCAGCAATAGATTGGTATTCAGGAAGGGTGATTTCACTCATAACTTGGCTCATTCTTGCGTAATAATGTATTGGTATATCCTACCATCAAGGTTAGTGGTCTGAAACGGCTATCAAATTCAATTTTGGACAGCATTTGTTCAATTTGCCCAATTCCTGTGTGATCTCGTCATCATTTCTCTTTCTGTGATGGGAAATGCTTGAATCTTAATAGCGGTTTTCCTATAGTTTGCTCCTCGGTAGTTGTATGAAGCAACACCTTAGATAGCGCGAATATAGAGTTTATTCATCATGAGCAATCAAGCGATCGACGTTGAAATATTAGGCAAACTTACACGAGTGAATTGTCCGACAGGACAAGAAGAGTCTCTTGTTGCAGCGGCAAAAGATCTGGATCGCCGATTGAAAGAAATGAGCGAACGTACTAAGGTAACCAATGAAATCCAACTGCTGACCTTTGCTGCATTGAATATTTGCTATGAGTTGCACACCAAGTCATACGAATCCAATGGTCAACAGCAAGAAATTACTGAGCGAATGGAAAAGCTCACCGCGTCTTTAGAGAACGCACTAAGCAAAGTTACGCAAGGACAGCAGTAAATACAAAATTTACCCTGGGGTGTGCGTCAGCAGGATTTAAGTCCCTGAGCCGATAAGCAATACCTAAGGGTTAGTATTTGGTAACTATTGAGCAAGCTCGGCATGCACCGAGAAGCCTACGGTTGTCATTGCTGATCCGCCTTGAACCAGCTGGTTCAAGGGCCACAATCCTCAACGGCACCCTGGGGTATTCTCTCTATGTCAGACCTCTCTCGACAAGACTTCCGCAAACTGATTCGTGAAAAGCGCAACGCTCTGTGCAGTGATACGCAATACCAAGCGGGAATCGACCTTATTACTCAATTTTCCCAACTTCCTGAAATCGATCAGGCGCAACATATTGCCATCTACCTTTCTGCAGACGGTGAGCTTGATACTAAACCGCTCATTGAATGGTTATGGCAACAGGGAAAATCGGTTTATCTGCCCGTCATCCATCCCTTTTCTAAAGGTCAGTTACTGTTTCTTCAGTATATAAGTGATGAACAGCTCATCTACAACAAGTACGGCATCTTAGAGCCCAAGCTCGATATCAGACACCTCAAACCCGTTCGCCAGCTTGATTTAATCTGCACGCCTTTAGTTGGGTTCGACAGTATCGGACACCGCTTAGGCATGGGCGGAGGGTACTACGATCGTACTCTGTCACGTTGGTTTATAACTGGAGAGGGTGCTAAACCTGTCGGTATCGCTCATGACTGCCAACATGTAGAACGCTTACCAATTGAAAGCTGGGATATTCCATTACCTAAGATCGTGACCCCAAGCCAAATATGGCAATGGGAAAGTGACAAGTAAGCCGCTATAATCACGCCCGCAAACGTTAACGAACATCTATTCAGGAGATTGGCATGACTCAAGATGAAATGAAAAAAGCGGCTGGTTGGGCAGCACTAAAATATGTTGAGAAAGGCAGCATTGTCGGTGTTGGTACTGGCTCTACCGTGAATCACTTCATCGATGCACTAGGCACTATCAAAGATGATATTAAAGGTGCAGTGTCTAGCTCTGTCGCTTCAACTGAGCGCCTTAAAGAGCTTGGTATTGAAGTATACGAGTGTAACGATGTAATGAAGCTGGATGTGTATGTTGATGGCGCAGATGAGATCAACCCAGCACGTGAAATGATCAAAGGCGGCGGCGCGGCTCTGACTCGTGAGAAAATTGTCGCAGCAATCTCTGATAAGTTCGTATGTATCGTTGACGGCACTAAAGCAGTTGACGTACTTGGCCAGTTCCCATTGCCTGTTGAAGTAATCCCAATGGCACGCTCTTACGTGGCTCGTGAATTGGTAAAACTAGGTGGTGATCCAGCTTACCGTGAAGGCGTTGTGACTGACAACGGCAACGTGATTCTGGATGTGCACAATATGCAAATTACCAACCCGAAAGAAATGGAAGACAAAATAAACGGCATCGCTGGTGTGGTGACTGTGGGTCTTTTCGCTCATCGTGGTGCAGACGTAGTGATCACTGGCACACCAGAAGGTGCAAAAATTGAAGAGTAAATAACAGCCCAAAATGAACCTATCTGGTTCACTTTTCTGTTATTTCATTACATACGGTGCTGAAAGGCACCGTTTTTTATTCCTTTCTATAAGAAAATTATCTCTTATTCCGTAATTTTCTTACCCAAAGCAATTTTTTTTTGTTACTTTATTGAACAGAAGACGCACAGGGAAACGTTTGTCTTCCTACAAAACTGTTAATTATCCCCTTTTTAATAGTTTTGCCCAATGTGCGCCACATTAGCCCACCTTTCCATTTTAAGGACGAGAAAAAATGGCCAAAGTTTCACTGGAAAAAGAAAAGATTAAGATCCTCTTGTTAGAGGGACTCCACCCTTCTTCAGTTGAAGTTCTTCAAGCAGCTGGTTATACCAACATTGAATACCATAAAGGTTCCCTTCCGGAAGAAGAACTAATTGAAGCGGTAAAAGACGTACACTTCATTGGTATCCGCTCCCGTACGAACCTATCCGAAGAGGTAATAAATGCGGCGAACAAGCTGGTTGCAATTGGCTGTTTTTGTATTGGTACTAACCAAGTAAACCTAGACGCAGCAGCAAAACGCGGTATTCCTGTCTTTAATGCACCATTCTCTAACACTCGAAGCGTGGCAGAGCTTGTACTTGGGCAAATCCTTTTACTAGTGCGTGGTATTCCTGAAAAGAATGCACTTGCACATCGCGGTATTTGGAAGAAAAGTGCAGACAACTCTTACGAAGCTCGTGGTAAGTGCCTTGGCATTATCGGATACGGTCACATTGGTACTCAGCTTGGTATTATTGCCGAAAACTTAGGTATGCGCGTTTACTACTACGATATTGAGAACAAACTGTCCCTTGGTAATGCGACGCAAGTACATACCATGAGTGAACTATTGAACAAATGTGATGTGATTTCTTTGCACGTTCCCGAAACACCGGAAACGAAAAACATGATGGGTGAAGCTGAATTTGCTCGAATGAAACCAGGTTCCATCTTTATCAACGCGGCACGTGGCACCGTTGTGGATATTCCTGCACTTTGCCATAGCTTAGAAGCTGGTCACCTTGCCGGCGCTGCAATTGATGTATTCCCAACTGAACCAAAAACGAATGCTGACCCGTTCGAGTCTCCTTTACAAAAATTCGATAACGTCATCCTCACTCCACACGTTGGTGGTTCAACACAAGAAGCACAAGAAAATATCGGCTTAGAAGTGGCGGGTAAACTGGCTAAGTACTCTGATAACGGATCGACACTTTCAAGCGTAAACTTCCCTGAAGTGTCATTACCAGAACACAGTGGTGAGTGCTCTCGTCTGCTTCATATCCACAAGAACCGTCCTGGTATCCTAACTCAGATCAACACCATCTTTGCTGAAGAAGGCATTAACATTGCCGCGCAGTACCTACAAACAGCCGCTGAAATAGGCTACGTAGTGATCGACGTTGAAACTGAGCGCTCAGAAGAAGCTCTAACAAAGCTCAAAAACATTGAAGGCACAATCCGTGCCCGTATCCTTCACTAAACAGTGAAACAGAAACGACAAAGGCAGGGGTTATGACTCCCTGCCTTTTGCTTTTTACTGTTTGCTAAGCCTTACTTTAGCTTATAAATGACATCGACTTGATCGCGAATGATCATAGTTGAATCTTGGTAGCTATTCGCTCCTTCTTTACTATCCATCGCCATTGAACGCATTAACACAGGCTGAACGTGCATCTGTCTGTAATTGATCTGCCATACATCGCCCAACTTTTTCTCAAAACCAGTCGCTAATGACCCTGCTTTTTCTCTTGCGTCCTTAATCGCAGCCATTCGTGCCTTTTGCTGATACTCGGCTTGGTTGCTTACCTTAAGTTGAATATTATCAACCTGATTAATTCCCGCTTCTAACGCCATATCTAGGTATTGGTTAAGGTTTTTCAGATCCGTCACCGTGACATCAATACTGCGAGATGCTCGATACCCAACAAGTTCTGCTTTCCCTGATTTAGGGTAATGGTACTGAGGAGCAAGGTATAAATTCGAGCTAGTAATATTGTCTTTTGACAAGCCGGCATCCGATAAGCTTTTTAGAAACTCTTCAACGGTTTTATCTACGGACAATTTCGCTTGTTCAGCCGTCATTGTCGTATCGACTACTTTTACAGAAAACGTAGCCATATCAGGTGTGGCCGTCACTTCGCCATACCCCGTTGTCGTAACATGAGCAAACTCTGGCGTATTCGCCAAAACTGAAGCACTGGTAAGGCTGAGTGCTGAAGCCAGCAAAAATGAATACAATTTCATTCAATAAATCCATCCATACAAAATTAAGTACTTAATCTCAGATTCCAACATCACTATCATGGCTGAGAAAGCGTGTGGTTTCATAATAGAAACTTCCGCCGATTATCCAAGCACCCATAGTGACTTCTAACACAACTTTGACTATGTAACATTGGCGTAATTTTTAAACAAAACATACTTAAGTTAACGATAGGCAGCTCTGACAAACTTATTGAGGTAGATGCTGCTGCGCATACCCCACTATCGCGTGTGAGATTTCTTGTAATACCCCAGTTTCTAACTGCCAGTGGTGCCAATAAATCCGATGGGACATTAAAAAACCTGGAGTCACATCAACCAACACACCTCTGTCTAATTCGTCGGTAATTTGCAAGCGGGGGATCAAGCAATAAGCAACACCAGCTAACGCCACTTTTAGAAACGCTTCAGAACTACTGATGTTGTGATGAATAACGCTGTCAGGATTGACGTTAAAATGCTCGGTAAGAAATGTTTTATGTAGATCATCATATTGGTCATATGAAACGGCCGGTGCTTTTGCCAATGTCTGATTATTTACGCCTTTAGAAAAATAACGCTGATAGAACTCTGGGCTCGCGACACAAACATAATCGATGCGACCTAAATAGTCTGCTCTGCATCCGGGGATTGGCTGGGACTCCAAGCTGATCGCTCCTGTCACTTCGCCACTTTTGAGTTTTTCAATAGAGCGGTATTCACCATAGATAGTCAGTTTTAGTTCAACTTGACGCTGCTTCATAACATTTTGCAGCGCTGGCAGTAGCCATGTTGCAAGGCTATCTGCATTAGTCGCTAAAGAGAGTTGCACAGGTCGCGTACTGGTATCATTCTTTAGTTCGGGGAGAATTTCATGCTCTAGCAAGCGTACTCGCCGATAAAGACCCAACAATTTTTTACCAATTGGCGTTGGCTTAGGTGGCTGGCTTCGAATTAAAACAGGCTGCGCGAGAAACTTCTCTAACTGCTTGATACGTTGAGAAATGGCGGATTGAGAAACAAATAAATGCTCGGCAGCACGCTCAAAGCTACCCTGATAAACTATAGCGTCTAATGCCTCAATCCATTTGTAATCTAACCCTCGCATACCTTTCCTCTCACTCTTGATCAAACGCCTCCCGTTAAATTAGTCTATCTAATGTAAGATTAAAATCATTAATTATACTTATTTAGATAAACGCTTTATCTTTCCCTTTTCTGTAAATGTATTTGTTATTTTGAAGTGAGGTGAAGTGTGAGCTTGTGGGTTCTATTGCAAGGTTTTGGTTTAGGAGCATCAATGATCATTCCGATCGGCGCGCAAAATGCGTATGTTTTGAATCAAGGCATAAAGCGTAACCACCACCTAACAACCGCCACTATTTGTAGCGTGCTAGATATGATTTTCATCTCTCTAGGTATTTTTGGTGGTGGTGCAATTCTGTCTCAAAATGAAATCTTACTGACGTCGGTGACACTTGGTGGTATTGCTTTCTTGAGCTTCTATGGACTGCTCTCACTAAAAAGTGCTTTTAAGCCAGAGAGTGAATCGGAATCAAAAGGGGAGATTGTAGCTCGAGGTCGTCGAACGGTTATTCTAGGTGCGTTAGCTGTCACTGTGCTTAATCCGCACTTATATTTAGATACAGTCGTTATTCTAGGTTCGATCGGTGGACAATTTGAAGGCCATGATCGCATTGCTTTTGCACTAGGTACGATTATGGCTTCCTTTGTTTGGTTCTACACTTTATCGATAGGAGCAGCCAAACTAGGTCCAACACTCTCTCAACCAAAAGTGAAAAAAACCATCGACATTGCAATCGCAATGATGATGTTCACAATCGCGTATATCTTAGCGAGTGAGCTTATTGATAAGTATTGGTAATCACCAGGTAGTAAGGCAGCAAAGACATGGAGTCACTAAAACGTATTTATAACAACAATAGAGAGCGATTCAACGCGCTCTCTATTCCTTTTCGGGAATGGCAGCACGAAGCCATCTTAGACTTTGAGACAGATATACGTATTGCGAGAGAGCTTGGTTGGACGGGTACGCATACCAAAAGCCTCTTTTTAACACTCAAAGGACAAGGTTACGCGGTTTATCTGACAGATAAGGACTCGCGCCTCGATGCCAAGCAGATTAAAGCGATTACAGGTAAACGTCCCTCTATTTGTAATGACGATGAAATGGTCGAAGTGTTAGGTTGCGTACCCGGCGCGGTTTGCCCAATAGGCTTACCGGAATACATCACTATCATTGTTGATACCAATCTCTATCAACATCAAGAGTTGCTCTATACGCCTGGCTTACCTGAGTTCACATTTGGATTTGCAGGTAAACATCTAAAACGCCTCTTACTTGCTGGTCATCACACCCTTTACGAAGTATAAAAAAGCGAGGCCTATTGGCCTCGCTTTTGAATATCGACTGCTTTTGATTAAGCGTCGACTTTGTTCAGGTGAACATCCATTTGTGGGAATGGAATCTCGATACCATTTTCATCCAATGCTTCTTTAATACCTTGCATTGCATCAAAGTATACGCCCCAGTAATCTGCAGTTTTCACCCATGGACGAACCACAAAGTTAACTGAAGAGTCTGCTAACGTAAGTACACCAATTGTGATATCTGGGTCTTTCAAGATACGTGGATCTTTCTCTAGCGTCTCACGAATCACTTTCTTCGTTAGTTTAAGGTCTGCTTTGTATGAAACACCAATCACTAGGTCGACACGTCGTGTCGCATGGCGAGAGTAGTTAGTAATGGCACCGCCGATAACTGAAGAGTTAGGCACAACAACCATTTTGTTGTCTGGTGTTTTTAGAACGGTTTGGAAGATTTGAATTGCTTCAACACTACCCGCTACACCACCGATTTCTACGTAGTCGCCTGATTTGAATGGGCGGAACGCAACAATAAGTACGCCTGCTGCAAAGTTTGATAGTGAACCTTGTAGTGCAAGACCAACAGCAAGACCTGCCGCACCAATCACAGCAACAACAGAAGCGGTTTGAACTCCTAATCGACCAAGAGCCGCGATTAGCACGATTACAAATAGCAAGTAACGAACAAGACCGTGAATAAATTCAACGACGGCCTTATCCATGTTTTTCTTTTCTAGTACTTTAGAAACACTACCAGCGACTGCCTTAACGATAAGATTACCGATAAACAGAATAAGCAGCGCAGAGATAATGTTCACACCGTACTGAACCAGTAGATCTGAATTGTTTGTCAGCCAAGTTTCAGCCTGAGTTAGACCATCCGTTAAAGTGGTATCGATACCCACCGATTCACCTGCCATAATTCTTATCCTCAAAAATAAAGAGATATAAATCCAATTGCCGTTAATTTATGAACCTTGTTTTTTAAAGGCTCTTTTCTAAAACAACATCCCTATTGCTCCACTGAACAGTGTCAGATTTTTGGCACAATATCCCAACTCTGACTTTTTTCAAAGTCAGAGTTTCGCAAAGATATGCAAAACAAGACTTTATCAGAGCTTTCTGACACTGACTTGTTACAGGTTACGCAATGTACTCTGATTTCGCCACTCTTAAGACTGATATTCCCATGTTTTCTTTAAAAAAACGTTAAAGGTGAGATATCTCACTAGCAAATACAACCTAACGCATAAAAATACCGGGAGAAAGCAGAGGGGAAGAAAATGATAGACATAAAAAAACCCGCTCAAAGAGCGGGCTTTTAAGTAACTTAATCAGTAACGATTATAGTACGTCAACTGCGTTAAGGTCAGCAAATGCTTGCTCTAGACGAGTAACCATTGAAGCTTGGCCTGCACGTAGCCATACGCGTGGATCGTAGTACTTCTTGTTTGGTGCATCTTCACCAGTTGGGTTACCGATCTGACCTTGTAGGTAATCGTGGTTTTCAGCTTCGAACTTACGGATACCATCCCAAGTAGCCCACTGTGTATCAGTATCGATGTTCATTTTGATCACACCGTAGCCGATAGATTCACGGATTTCTTCTAGAGAAGAACCTGAACCGCCGTGGAATACGAAGTTTAGAGAGTTCGCTGGAAGACCGAATTTCTCAGAAACGTGCGCTTGAGAATCACGTAGGATAGTTGGAGTTAGTACAACGTTACCTGGCTTGTATACGCCGTGTACGTTACCGAAAGATGCTGCGATAGTGAAACGGTGGCTGATTGCGCTTAGTTTCTCGTATGCGTATGCAACGTCTTCTGGAGAAGTGTATAGCTCAGACGCATCCATATCAGAGTTGTCAACGCCGTCTTCTTCACCACCAGTACAACCTAGTTCGATTTCTAGAGTCATGTTCATTTTAGCCATGCGCTCTAGGTACTTAGCAGAAATTTCGATGTTCTCTTCTAGAGACTCTTCAGAAAGGTCGATCATGTGAGAAGAGAACAGTGGCTTACCAGTTTGCGCGAAGTACTCTTCACCAGCGTCTAGTAGACCGTCGATCCAAGGAAGTAGTTTCTTAGCTGCGTGGTCAGTGTGTAGGATTACTGGAACACCGTAAGCTTCAGCTACAGCGTGAACGTATTTCGCACCAGCAACAGCACCTAGGATTTGAGCTTCTTGACCTTCAAGTTTTAGACCTTTACCAGCAAAGAAAGCAGCGCCACCGTTAGAGAACTGAACGATAACTGGAGCTTTAACTTTTGCAGCTGCTTCAAGTACTGCGTTTACAGAGTCAGTACCCACACAGTTTACTGCTGGAAGTGCAAAGCTGTTTTCTTTTGCAACTTCAAATACTTTCTGAACGTCATCGCCAGAGATAACACCTGGTTTTACGAAGTCGAAGATCTTAGACATGGATGTAATCCTATTTATCTGTCGTTTTTAAACAAAACTTGTTAAGTTGAAAATCTTGCAAACGTTTGCTCACAACTGAGGCTATTCTAGCAGAGTTCCTCACACGTTGCAGCAAACAAGAAAGCGGGAGAATCACTCCCCCGCTTTGCTTTAATTACTTAGCGCGTGCTTCTAGCATTTCTACTGCTGGAAGAACTTTACCTTCTACGAACTCAAGGAAAGCGCCGCCGCCAGTAGAGATGTAAGATACATCCGCTTTGATACCGAACTTGTCGATAGCCGCTAGCGTGTCACCACCACCAGCAACAGAGAAGCCTTCAGAAGCTGCGATAGCTTCAGAGATACCTTTAGTACCAGCTTCGAAGTTCTTGAATTCGAATACGCCTACTGGACCATTCCATAGGATAGTCTTAGCGTTTTTAAGGATTTCAGCTAGTTCAGCAGTTGAATCTGGACCAAGGTCGAAGATCATGTCGTCGTCTTGTACTTCAGAAACGTGCTTGATTTCAGCTTCTGCGTTCTCGTCAAATGCTTTCGCACATGCAACGTCAGTTGCTACTGGAATTGCACACTCGTCCATTAGCTTCTTAGCTGTTTCAACTAGGTCTGCTTCGTATAGAGACTTACCAACGTTGTGGCCAGCAGCTGCGATGAATGTGTTAGCAATACCACCACCAACAACGAGTTGGTCAGCGATTTTAGATAGAGACTCAAGAACCGTTAGCTTAGTAGAAACTTTTGAACCACCTACGATAGCAACCATTGGACGAGCTGGCTTGTCCATTGCTTTGCCTAGCGCTTCTAGTTCGTTCGCTAGTAGAGGACCAGCACATGCTACGTCTGCGTGCATACCAACGCCGTGAGTAGATGCTTGAGCACGGTGAGCCGTACCGAATGCGTCCATTACGAATACGTCACATAGTGCTGCGTATTTCTTAGATAGCTCTTCGTCGTTTTTCTTTTCGCCTTTGTTGAAGCGAACGTTTTCAAGAACAACAAGTTCACCCGCATTTAGCTCTAGGCCATCTAGGTAGTCTTTTGCTAGCTTCACTTCGCAATCTAGTGCGTCGTTTAGGTAGTTAACAACTGGTTGTAGAGAGAACTCTTCAGCGTATTCACCTTCAGTTGGGCGACCTAGGTGAGACGTAACCATTACTTTAGCGCCTGCTTCTAGGCAGTGCTTAATAGTTGGAAGAGATGCGATGATACGTGCATCCGAAGTTACTTTACCGTCTTTTACTGGCACGTTTAGGTCAGCACGGATAAATACACGTTTACCTGCAAGATCCAGGTCAGTCATCTTGATTACAGACATGATGTGTCCTCTCAAATATTTAATAATTAAAGTTTTTGAAAACTCGGCAACCCTGCCAAGCCTGTTAATTCTTCAAACTGGTTATAGATATGGAGATATTATGGATTTATTTCAAGGCTTGAAATAAAAATTCTCCATCACTTCTTCGTCATTACTGTTCCACTTGCGAAGAAGTTTGCATTGCTAAGGCAGTATCCAGCATCCGGTTAGCAAAGCCCCATTCGTTGTCGCACCAAACGAGCATTTTTACGAGTTGCCCGTTACTCACTCTAGTCTGGCTTCCATCCACAATCGCACTATGGGGGTCGTGGTTAAAGTCGATGGAAACGAGTGGCGATTCAGTATAGTCAACAATGTTACGTAATGTACACTGAGATGCGTTAACAATGGTTTGATTTACGTCATTAACTTTCACATTTGTACTAATTGTGACACTTAAATCCATTGCAGTGACGTTAACCGTTGGAACACGAACAGAAATCGCTTCGAATTTGTTGGAAAATTTCGGGAAGATTCTTTCAATCCCCTTATGCAACTTAGTGTCCACCGGAATAATAGATTGGCTTGCAGCGCGGGTACGGCGTAAGTCGTTATGATACGCATCAATTACTTGTTGATCGTTCATGGACGAATGAATTGTGGTAATGGTGCCAGACTCTATGCCGAAGGCTTCGTCTAATACTTTAATGATGGGAACGATACAGTTGGTGGTGCAAGAACCATTGGAGACAACACGGTGCTCGTCTTTCAGAGTTTCGTGGTTCACGCCATAGATAATCGTATTATCTAGGTCGTTTGCGCCCGGGTGCGAAAACAGTACTTTCTTCGCGCCAGCTTCTATATGCGCTTGCCCATCCGCTTGCGAACCAAATACACCAGTGCAATCCAAGACGATATCAACTTCTAAATCACGCCAAGGAAGTAATTCGATTTCGGAGAGGTGGAGAATGCGAATGGAATCATATTCACCGCTGTCATGATGAACATGCAAATGTTCTTGGTCATGGGAAATTTTTTTACCAAAGCGACCATGACTGGTGTCATATTGCAGTAGGTGTGCCATCGCCTCTGGCTGTGCTAGTTCGTTAACCGCCACAACCTTGATCTGCTGGTGTTTTCCGCTTTCATACACCGCTCGCAGAACATTACGACCTATACGTCCAAATCCATTGATCGCAACCTTTAGCATTTATCCTTCGCCCTACCAAAAATTTCGTGTCACAGATACTACCTGATCAGGCTGACAAACGCACCTGTTGAATCACAGTAAAGCAGGATTAAAAAAGGTCGAGACTATGCTCGACCTTATTACAACGATAGATAATTAAAATGCGACGTCTAAACCTAACCAGTAGCGACGACCATCTTCAATATATCCGTATTCTTCGTAACTGATTTCCTCGTCTAGCAAGTTATAGATAGCGCCTTTAATACGAGTATTGTCGGTTAACTGGTATGTCACACCGGCGTCCACAAAGGTATAAGCTGGTTCTACAATACTGTTTCTTGATGGGCCAGTAACCGGATCCATTTCTTTACCTCGGTACGTGACTTTCGCCCAGCTCTCTAGATCTGTTGTCGTTTGCCAAGTCACATCCACATTAAACAGATGCTTTGGTAACTGCTGCAGCGGCATACCTTTGTATTCACCTGTTTTTTGCTCTGAGTCGGTAAATGTGTAGCTCGAGCTAAGGTAAATGGTTTCCGTTAACGGCGATGCTAAGGTCGCTTCAATACCTTGTGTGACGGCTTCATCCACGTTAATACGGTACGTTGGATCTGCGCCCCATTGGTTTGGACCATCAGTACAGATAGTGTCTGGACAAACAACACGTGTGATCTTGTCTTTGAATTCGTTATGGAACGCTGTCAAAGAGACATCTAAGCCAGAATCACCTTGATACAAGACGCTGATTTCTTTGTTTAGCGACGTTTCAGGGTCAAGATCTGGGTTACCGTAGATATTACCGCCACCACTGACTTGCGCCCAGCCAGGAGTAATTTCACGTAATTGTGGAGAACGGAAACCTGTTGCCACACCGCCTTTCACCGTCCAAGACGGATCAACTCGCCATACACCGTAAACACGCGGACTAAAGTGCGCGCCATAGTTTTCGTCATGATCTAGACGACCACCAAGCGTAACGCTAAACGGATCAGCGATTCTCCATTCATCTTCAATGAAAACAGCCCACTGCGTATTCGATGTTTCAGTCTTCGTTGACGCTTTGTTGGAGGTGAAATCCTCAAGCTCTGCATGAGTGGCGTCCACACCCGTCGTCAACGTATGGTTTCCGATACCAGTCACCAAGCTCGATTTGAACGTGGTGTTGGTGATCGTCATCTCACGAGATTTGTTCTCGCTCTCTTCTCGCTGTAAGTAAGTATCTGAAATGCCAATCGAATCCCAATCACCGTTGTGGCTTACCGTTACGTAATTACGACGATATTCATTCAGTGAGTCTTCACACCCACCACGACACCCAGTGGTCGGCACTGAAAGGCCCACATTACCACGACGACTTTGTGCCGACGTGCCACCTTCTAATTGCACCGAATGGCGCTCATTAATCTGGTAAGTCAGTTTTGAAGAGATACTCTGCATATCTTTATCTTCATAACCGTATTCGATGTCATCTTCTTCTCTGGTTGTGTACTGACCATATACTTGGAGAGATAAATTTTCAGCCAACGGACCATTAACGAAAAAGTTCGCGCTCTGCTCTCCCCCTGAGCGGCTATTCTCTTGTAGTACCGTGCCCAGTTGAACATTACCTGTCCACTCTAGCGCATCTTTTCGTGTGATGACGTTAATCACACCACCAATCGCATCAGAACCGTAAAGCGTCGACATTGGGCCACGAATAACTTCGATTCGCTCAATCGCTTGAAGAGGAGGTAACCAACCTTGTTCGATACCAGGACCGTCACTATTTGGACGAGTTTCACGCGTGCTTTGACGTTTACCGTCGACCAGTATCAAAGTGTATTTAGAACCCATACCACGGATACTAATGTCGGTGGTATCACCACCACCTGTCACGACAACACCTGGCACACTTTTTAGTGCATCAGTCACATCGCGGTAATAACGGGAGTCCAACTCCTCACGTGAAATAACACTAATACTTGCAGGCGCGTCCGCTTGAGATTGCTCGTAGCTTGATGCAGTTACAACCACTGTTTCCATTTTAGAAACTGCATCATTGGCAAAAACATGAGGGACACTGACGAAGGCTAAAATACCAGTTGCGGTAATAACTGGCAGTCTAAGAGTAGACATCTACATCTCCATAATTGATAATGATTATTATTTTCGAAAGTGAATTATTCACAAATAGAATGAGATGCATAGTGAGAGTTATGGAACGGTTCTTTCCATTTATGGAACTCGTACATAACGCAGTAAGGAGTAAAAGAAATATGCACGACTTAGCATCAATTAGAGCCTTTGATGCGCTCAATCAGCATAAAAGTTTGACAGCTGCTGCTAAAGCCCTTAATCAGCCAAAATCAACGCTAAGTCGTCGCTTGGCACAATTAGAAGAAGACTTCGGTCAGGCTCTAACCGCTAGACAAGGTAATCGATTAGTTCTGACAAGAGCTGGAGAAATCTTTGCCCACTACAGCCGCCAGATTCTTGAGTTAAGTGAAGAGAGTTATGATGCACTTCAAGGTTTAACGAACCAAGTTTCAGGACCACTGCATATTGTTTGTCACACCGCCTTAGTTAGAAGCTGGCTCGGCGGCGTACTCAATCGTTTTCTTGCTGATAATCCTGACGTTAGGGTTCAACTTACCAGTGACTTTTCTGAAGCGCACCATGACCCAGATTTGTTCATCTGGCTCGGCGAACGTAAAGAGCTAGACTGGCGAAAAGAAGTGCTGGGGGTATTTCGCTATACGCCTTTTGCCTCTCCAAATTATCTAAAACAACATGGGCCTATACCGCACCCCAAAGAACTTGAAGCACATCCATGGATCGATTTTGGTTCAGTGCAGGAAAATGGATTGATGCTAGCACACCCTCAACACGGTGAGTTCTTTTTAGAACCCTTTGTTAGTCGCTTATACAGCGACAACATAGCAATGCAAATAGACAGTATCGCGAATGGTCATGGTATTGGACTGCTGCCGACTTGGACAGCATGCGGCTATGAGAAACATCACCCAGGGCGAATCACACCTTGCTTAGAAGGTTGGCTTTCTGAGCCTATTTCCATTAACTGCTATACACCAGCAGGACGACCACCACTGCGCTTATCCGTACTTTTAGACTGCATTCACCAAAGCATTCCACAAGGTTGGAAAACCTGACAAAGTAAATTACCACCTTCTAAAGAAGGTGGCTTTGTGTGAGCCCCCTAAAAGGGGGCCTTTGTTTAGTCCAGCGCCAATTGCTGCTGCTCTACTCGCTCTTGCTTCTCTTGATGTCTTACA